>NZ_BJDR01000006.1 GCF_005405245.1 Enterococcus nangangensis
CGCCGTATACGGAACCGTACGTACGGTGGTGTGAGAGGTCGGTAGGCGAAATAATCGTCTACCTCCTACTCGATTTTGTAAAGAAACTAGTTTAAATGTTTTTCGCAACTTTTCTTTCATTAATTTTTTGATCTGGCTAGTAATAAAAATTAAATTTGTGAATTTTTTTGAACAGATGAGAATTGTTTGCACAAATGGTACATCAAGTATAATAGCGTTACAATAAATAAGAAAACGGTTACCTCGAATATTTGTTTTAATAATATTTGATATTTAATTAAAATTTTGAGATTTAGATTAAAAATGTGTTATTATGAATGAGAGAAGTAAAGCGTAGCTGTTGGCAGGGACAGTGAGAAGTGAAAGGAGTTTTGACGGATTGGAAAATGAAAAACAACAGGAAAATCTTCGGGAAGCTGCCCGAACTTTTACTACAGGGGAAAACTTTCGCATCGATCGTTATCTTGGTTGTCATGCAGGCTTAAAAGAACAAGAGTCGGGATTTTATTTTCGCGTTTGGGCTCCTCGGGCTCAGGAAGTTTTTCTAGTGGCTGATTTCACAGATTGGCATTACGGTGTACCGCTGGTTAAAAATGAATTTGGTATTTGGGAAATTTTTAGCAAAGTTGCCGGGGTTGGTGCTTATTATAAGTATCGGGTTATCCAAGCCGACGGAACTGAAGTGTTTAAAATCGATCCTTTTGCCAAAGTGATGGAGTTACGACCGGGAAATGCTGCGGTAGTTTACCAGGAGGAAAAACGCAAGTGGCGGGATGGTTTGTGGCGTGGGCGCAAGAAACGCTCCAATGCCTTTCAACGGCCACTAAATATTTATGAGGTTCACGCTAACTCTTGGCAACAGCATCCTGACGGGAGTTTTTTAAATTGGCAGGAACTGAAAGAGCAGCTAATTCCTTATGTGAAGGATTTAGGCTATACCCACATTGAATTTATGCCGTTAACGGAATACCCATTAGACGCTTCTTGGGGCTATCAGAGTATCGGTTACTTCTCCTTAACGAGTCGTTTCGGTAGCGTTAGTGATTTTCAAGATTTTGTAGAAGCATGCCATTTGGCCAATATTGGTGTTTTCATGGACTGGGTACCAGGACATTTTTGTGCCAACACCGATACCTTACCTTATTTTGATGGGACGGCGCAATTTGAATATGAGGACCCTAACCGTGCCCAAAATTTTGGCTGGGGTGCTTTAAACTTTGACCTAGGTAAGCCCGAGGTGCAGAGTTTTTTAATCTCTAGTCTGATGTATTGGCTAGATACTTTTCATTTAGATGGAATTCGGGTGGATGCCGTTTCCAACATGCTTTACCGTGACTTTGATCAAGGTCCTTGGACGCCTAATGAAGATGGCGGTAACGAAAACTACGAAGGCTTACACTTTTTAAAAAAATTAAACGCGGTGGCGCATCTTTATCAGCCAGATGTGTTAATGATTGCCGAAGAAAGTACGCACCAAATTAAAATTACGGGGCCTTTAGAAAGTGGTGCTTTAGGTTTTGATTATAAGTGGAACATGGGGTGGATGAATGATATTTTACGTTTCTTTGAAATGGATCCCATCTATCGCAAATTTAATTTTAACTTAGTGACCTTTTCCTTTATGTACACGTTTAACGAAAACTATCTCTTACCTTTGTCCCACGATGAAGTAGTCCACGGCAAGAAGTCTTTGATGCATAAGATGTGGGGCGACCGTTATCGGCAAAAAGCACAATTGCGCAATCTTTTCACCTTCTTAATGTGCCATCCAGGGAAAAAATTAAGTTTCATGGGGAATGAATGGGGCCAGTTTTTAGAATGGAAATTCCAAGAAGCATTGGAATGGCGCGATTTAGAAGATGACTTAAATCAAAAGATGCTCTTTTTTTCTAAAACTCTCAATCAACTTTATAAAGATGAGCCTGCTTTATACGAGTTAGACCATGAAGCAGCTGGGTTACAAATTATTGATGCTGATAACACGGAAGAAACGGTTTTAAGTTTTGTTCGCTATGGCAAACGAAAAAAAGATTTTTTAATTGCTGTTTTTAATTTTACCCCTGTCGAAAGACAAGCCTTTACAGTAGGGGTCCCTTATAGTGGGACTTACCAAGAAATTTTAAATACAGAAAAAGAAGAATTTGGCGGGACCTTTACAAAAGGCAATCCTCCCATGACCACCACCGGCGAAACTTTCAAAGATTTTCCTGATCAACTTAGTGTATTAGTGCCTGCTTTTGGTGCTTTAATTTTAAAACCAACAAGTATTCAACTGAAACAAGCTGAAAAAACGAAAATGAAGGGAGGAATGAGAAAAGTCTAAAAGATTTTTCTCCTGTAACATGAAAACCGAAATGCTGGCAATGATTTTAGCCGGGGGCCAAGGAACCCGGCTAGGAAAACTAACCAAAGATATTGCTAAACCCGCTGTTTCCTTTGGAGGGCGGTACCGCATCATTGACTTTGCTTTAAGCAACTGTACCAACTCCAACATCCGTAATGTCGGGGTCGTGACGCAATATCAACCGTTAGGATTAAATTCTCATATTGGTAATGGCTCTGCTTGGGGCCTAGATGGCATTGATACTGGGGTGACGATTTTACAACCGTATTCCAGTAGTGAAGGGGAGAAGTGGTTTGAAGGAACTGCTCATGCTATTTTCCAAAATATCGCCTATATTGATCAAATGGATCCAGAGTATGTTTTGATTTTATCCGGCGACCATATTTATAAAATGGATTACGAAAAAATGTTGCAGCAGCATCAAGAAAATAATGCCAGCTTGACGGTAGCCGTGATTGAAGTGCCAATGGAAGAAGCGAGTCGCTTTGGGATTATGAATACCGATGAAAACGATCGTATTATCGAATTTGAAGAAAAACCTGCGGAACCAAAAAGTAATCTCGCTTCCATGGGGATTTATATTTTTGATTGGGGACGTCTACGCTCTGTTCTCATGAATTCTTATTCAAAAGATGATCAAATGCTGGACTTTGGGAAACACGTGATTCCTTTCTTCTTAGAAAGTGGTGAAAACGTCTTTGCTTATCGTTTTTCTGGCTACTGGAAAGATGTCGGGACGATTGATAGCCTTTGGGAGGCAAGCATGGAGTTTATCCAACTAGACAACGAGCTAGATATTACCGATAAAACGTGGCGCATTTATTCTAAAAACCAGATTGCTCCTCCCCACTTCTTAACTGCCACCTCTGATGTTCAAGATTCATTAATCGTCGATGGCTGTTACGTAGCAGGCAAGATTCAACATTCAGTGCTTTCCGGTAACGTACAAGTAAAAGAGGGCAGTTTGATTCAAGATAGCTTCATTATGGCTGGTGCGACTATTGGAAAAAATGTCACAATCCAACGGGCAATCGTGGGAGAAAATGCCATTATCGGGGATAATGCCGTTATTGATGGAACGGAAGAAATCGCGGTAATTGGAAATGCTGAAGTGATTGGAGTGCAAAAAAATGAAGACTAATAAAATGTGTGCCATTTTAGGCAATGTTCACCGCTATGACGAGTTGGAACCTTTAACGGCTAATCGCCCCATTGCCACTTTACCTTTTGACTGTAAATATCGGTTAATTGATTTTCCTTTATCAGCGGTAGCCAATGCCAATTTAGAATCGGTTTTTATGGTGTTTAATGAAGGTGAGACGCAATCGGTCATGGATCATATTCGTGGAGGGAAAGAGTGGAGCTTAGACACGTTAAAAACGCGCCACTTTATGTACTTTTATCAAGAATTTGCCCGGATGCGCCAAGCGGGTCAGCCGTATTATAGCCCGTTAATTGACTTCATCGAAAAGTCTAAGACACAATATGCGGTGATTATGGGCAGCAAAATGCTTTGCAATGTAGATTTAAAAGCTATTCAGCGCGTACATGAAAAACAGCATAATAAGTTAACGGCTGTTTATAAACGTGTGGATCCGAAGATGATTGACAATTTTGATACAGTTATTGAATTTGATCAAGATAACCACATCACCGATGCCCATTTATATTATCAAGCACCGCAAGATCCAGAAAAAATGAATTTATGTATGGATATTTTTATTGCTGATGCGGAATGGTTAATTGATTTTTTGAAAAACGCGCAAGCTAATAATGAAACAGATGTCTTAGCTCAGCTTTTGAAAAACCATTTGACGGATGCCGGTTGCTCAGCTTATGAATATACTGGATACCTTAGTAATATTTCATCAGTCGATGCGTATTATCAGGCCAATATGGATATGTTAGATTCGCAAAAATTCCACGCCTTACTTTACAGCAATCAAAAAATTTACACGAAAATTAAAAATGAAGTGCCTACTTACTACGCGCCAGCTTGCCGAGTAAAAAATGCGCAATTTGCCACCGGTTGCTGGGTGGAAGGTGAAGTAGAGAATACCTTAGTTTCCCGCGGAGTGACTATCGCCAAAAAAGTGAGTATCAAGGATGCCATCATTATGGCTAGTTGTGAAATTGGTGTAGGCGCTGAAATTCAATATGCAATTTTAGATAAGAATGTCACTGTAGCACCGGGGGTAAAAATTAAAGGTACCGTGGATGCACCCCTCGTCATTGCTAAAGGAACCAATGTAACCACCAATCAAGTGACACCTACGACAGTTTTATCGGAGGCTCTATGAAAATTTTATTTGCAACGGCTGAATGTGCGCCCTTTTTTAAAACTGGTGGCTTAGGGGATGTCGCTGGAGCGCTACCGCAAGCATTGGCTGCTGAGGACCATGAAGTAGCGGTTATCTTGCCTTATTTGACAAAAATCCCCTCAGAGTTTCAAGCTGCAATGGAAGATTTATTTTATGATTTCATTCAAGTGGGTTGGCGTCGACAATACGTGGGGATTAAAAAATTAGTGCGGCAAGGGGTAACCTATTATTTCGTAGACAACGAGGATTATTTCGGACAAAGGGAGCTTTACGGCTATTACGATGATGGTGAACGTTGGGCTTTCTTCTGTCAAGCGGTTGTTCAGTTGTTGGAACGGTTCGACTTTTTACCTGAAGTAATTCACGTCAATGACTTCCATACGGCGATGATTCCTTTCCTCTTAAAAGAAAAATGGCATTGGGTACAAGCGTATCAAAAGATAAAAACCCTCCTGACAATTCATAACATTGAATTTCAAGGAGCGATGGATCCACAAGTTTTACCAGAGCTTTTTGGGGTAGGCATGGAACGCTACACCGATGGCACCTTGAGAATGGGGGATGCTGTTAATTTCTTGAAAGCGGGAATTCTGTATGCTGATGCGGTTAATACAGTTAGCCCCACATATGCTGAAGAAATTCAGACGCCGGCCTTTGGTTGGGGTCTGGATGGTGTCTTGCGCTCTGTTTCCGGCAAGCTTTCCGGCATTTTAAATGGGATTGACTACCAAGTGTACAATCCAGCTGCTGATCCTTACTTAACCGATCATTTCTCAGTTGATGATTTAACAGGCAAAGCACGCCTAAAAGCCCAGTTACAAAAAAGCTTTGGCTTACCACAAGACGCCCAAGTTCCTTTAATTGGGATTGTGAGCCGTTTGACAGAACAAAAAGGGTTCCGTTTGATGCTGAGTATGATGGATGAGCTATTGAGTGCTGATGTGCAGGTTGTCTTATTAGGCACGGGAATGCCTGAAATTGAAAATGGCTTCCGCTATTATGAGGGCCGTTACCCAAGTAAATTCAAAGCAGACATTGCTTTTAATTTGCGCCGTGCTCAAGAAATTTATGCCGGTTGTGATTTATTCTTAATGCCTTCCGCCTTTGAACCTTGTGGCCTTTCGCAAATGATTGCGATGCACTATGGCACGTTGCCTATTGTTCATGAAGTAGGTGGCCTTAAAGATACTGTAGAACCATACAGTCCCATTACTAAAAGAGGTACTGGTTTTAGTTTTAAAGATTTTAATCCAGAAGGGCTACGTTATGCCTACCAGCAAGCTGTGAACCTTTGCTGGCAAGATCATGAAACGATTTTAAAAATGCAAAAACAAGCGATGACCACTGATTTTAGTTGGGAGAAAAAAGCAACAGAATATTTAACGCTCTACCAAAGTCTGTTTGCCTAAAAAAATATCGCGGTAGGGAGTAAAAATGAAACTTAGTAAGAAAAAATTTGTTGCTGACTTTACACGGACACTACATGAACGCTTTGCTCTTTCCTTGGAAGACTCATCTAATTATGAATTTTACATGTCTTTAGGAATTTTAACCCGCGCCTATTACGCCAAAGCGTGGCAAAAAAGTACGGAACAATTAAAAAGAAACCAGAGTAAACAAGCGTATTACTTTTCCATTGAATTTTTACCAGGAAAACTCCTAAAAAGTAACTTGTTGAGCTTGGGAATCTACGACACCGTTGCGGCTGGTTTAAAAGATTTGAATTTAGATTTAGATGAATTAGCCAACTATGAGCCGGATATGGCTTTAGGGAATGGTGGTTTAGGTCGGTTAGCTTCTTGTTTTATGGATTCATTAGCTTCTTGTGGCCTGCCAGGGAATGGGAATGGGATTCGTTACAACTACGGGTTATTCAAGCAAAAATTTGTCGACGGCTACCAAGTAGAGCTTCCTGATTCTTGGCTAACCAGTGGTAACGTTTGGGAAGTCCGTAAGGAAAATAAAGCTGTGGAAGTAGGCTTTGGCGGTGAAGTATATTTAGTTCCCGATGGCAGTGGTGGTTTACAGCCGCTTTATGAAAATCAAGAAATCTTACGAGCGATTCCTTACGATACTCCAGTTGTCGGCTACCAAAATGACATTATTAATCAAATGCGTTTGTGGTCAGTAGAGATTCCTCTGCGGGAAGAAGGAAAATATTTAACCGTGGAGCAGCGAAAAGCAGTAGAGGATATTACCGCCGTTTTATACCCAGACGATTCTAGTGAAGCCGGTCGTTTATTGCGCTTGAAACAAGAATACTTTTTTGTTTCAGCCGGCTTACAAAGTATCCATAATTACTTCACTAGTTTAGGATTGCCAATTGAAGACTTTCCTAGTAAAGTCGCCATTCACATTAACGACACCCATCCAGCTTTATGTGTGCCAGAATTGATGCGTCTGTTACTAGATGTCAACGGGTTAACCTGGGAAAAAGCTTGGGATTTGACGGTGAAAACTTTAAGTTACACCAACCACACTATTTTACAAGAAGCCTTGGAAAAATGGCCCATCTTTATGGTGCAGTCTCTTTTACCACGCATTTATCAAATCATTCAAGAAATTGATGCTCGTTTTGTAGCAGAAAAAACGCCGCAAGTTGGGCCAACATTAGTCCGTAATACGCGAATTATTCAAGATGGTGTCGTCCATATGGCTAATCTTGCAATTATTGGCTCTCATAGTACTAATGGTGTAGCTAAGTTGCACTCGGACTTGTTAAAAAACGTGGTCCTTCACGATTTTTATTTGCTTTATCCTGAACGTTTTAATAATAAAACAAATGGCATTGCACATCGCCGCTGGTCTCAGTTGGCTAACCCCGCATTAAGTCAGGTTTTGGATGAGACGATTGGTACTACTTGGCGAAAAAATATTGAAGATATTGCGCTGCTGAAAGCTTATCGGGAAGATGATGAGGTTTTAAAGGCTTTACATGCAGCTAAACGCCACAACAAAGAACGATTAGGACAACTAATCCTCGAGAAAACCGGCGTTAGGGTCAGTCCTGATGCAATCTTTGATGTTCAAATTAAACGATTGCACGCTTATAAGCGGCAATTGTTAAATCTTTTGCACATTGTGAAACTTTATTTAGACTTAAAGGGAAATCCTCAGTTAGCCATGGTACCACGCGTCTTTATTTTTGGGGCTAAAGCTGCGCCTAGTTATGACTATGCCAAGACAATTATCAAATGCATCAATGAGGTTGCTAACTTAGTCAATCATGACGATACTCTCCAAGGAAAGCTGAAAGTTATCTTTTTAGAGAATTATAATGTTTCTTTAGCTGAAGTAATCATTCCTGCTGCAGATGTTTCTGAACAAATTTCTTTAGCCTCCAAGGAAGCTTCTGGCACCAGTAATATGAAATTGATGCTGAATGGAGCGTTGACTTTAGCAACGCTAGACGGTGCTAATGTTGAAATTCGCGATGCAGTAGGAGAAGAAAATATTTATCTCTTTGGTTTAACTGTGCCGGAAGTTTATGGCTATTACCAACGTGGGGATTATTGTGCGATGGATTATTATCATGCAGATCCAGTATTGCAGAAGGTTTTGAATGCTTTTGTCAACGGCGTAATTCCCAATATCCAACAAGAAGGGCACGTCATCTTTGAATCCTTGTTAAATTACAATGATGAATATTTTGTTTTAAGGGACTTTGCCTCTTATGTCGCAGCCCAAGCCGCAATTGAGGCTGACTATCAAAATCAACGACATTGGACCCAAATGAGCTTGCAAAACATTGCGAGTATGGCGCGCTTTTCATCTGATCGAACAATTGAAAGTTATGCAGCTGATATTTGGCATATTGAAAGTAAACAGTAGCAAGTAGAGGGTAAAAGAACCAGCGCTGTAAGGAAAAGGACTGTGAGCTAACCAAAGTCACAGTCTTTTTTTGTAAGGAGGAAAGAAAATGCAGGAAAGTTATTATAATTCATGGCTCAGCTATTATAAACGACCCTTTGGCGCGCAGCCGCTTCACAGTCAGGTAACCTTTACGATTGCGCTACCTCAAAACTGCCAGGCTACATTAGTCGTGCAAGGTCCTGACGCTGAATATGGGCAAGAACGATATCCTATGAAAAAGTTGAAAGAGCAGCACTATACATGCGAATATCATATCAAAGGTCAGCCAGGCCTGTATTTTTACTATTTTGAAATTAGTCAAGAAAATCAAGGAATTAGGC
The DNA here is from genome assembly GCF_005405245.1 of Enterococcus nangangensis. Taxonomy (GTDB): domain Bacteria; phylum Bacillota; class Bacilli; order Lactobacillales; family Enterococcaceae; genus Enterococcus_J; species Enterococcus_J nangangensis. The sequence continues at coordinate 8,859 of NZ_BJDR01000006.1, forward strand.
GCATTCAATACTATGGTGCTGGCACTAGCGGAGGTGGTGTGGGCCAACTTTATTTGAATGAGCACGAGGTTCAGCCTTATCAACTCACTTGCTATGAAAAAGATGATCCAGCTCCAGCTTGGTACTTAGAAGGCGTCGTTTACCAAATTTTTCCGGATCGTTTTTTTAATGGAAATGAGCACAAGACCATTACTAATCCTAAAGAAAATATTTTTATTTATGGCCGCCCCACCGATGAACCCCTGTATGTCAAAAATCAGCATGGAGATATTATCCGTTGGGATTTTTATGGAGGAAATTTGCAAGGAATCCGCCAAAAAATTCCTTACTTAAAAAAACTTGGGGTGACTGTTGTATATGTAAATCCAATTTTTCAAGCTGCTAGTAATCATCGTTACGACACGGCGGATTACTTTGCAATAGATGAAATGTTAGGTAGTGAAAAAGATTTTGTCCAACTAGTAGAAGCTTTGCACGAAAATGGAATGTATCTCATTTTAGATGGTGTTTTTTCCCATGTGGGACGTAACAGTCGCTACTTTAATTATGACGGTCGCTTTGGGGCGACAGCAGGTGCTTACCAAACGCCGGCCAGTCCTTATTACGAGTGGTTTACCTTTATGGATTATCCTGATAATTATAAATCTTGGTGGGGGATTCAAGACTTACCTGAAGTCAATAAAGACCAGCGTTCCTTTCAAGAATTCATTTATGGAGATTACGAGAGTGTTTTAAGTAAATGGAATCGTTTAAAGGTGGATGGTTGGCGCTTAGATGTAGCTGATGAATTGCCGGATACGTTTATTGCTGGCATTCGCCACAATTTAGATAGTTATCAAGATCGCGTACTTTTAGGAGAGGTTTGGGAAGATGCCTCCAATAAAATTGCTTACGGAAAACGTCGCCAATATATCTTAGAGCCACTGCTTCATGGGGTGATGAACTATCCGTTTCGCAAAATTATTCTCGACTTTTTAACGCAACAAAAAAATGCACAAAACACTAGTTTGTCTTTAATGACTATGAAGGAAAATTATCCGCCGAAAGTTTTATTGAACAATCTCAATAATATTGGTACTCACGATACGCGGCGTATTTTTACAGAATTGAAAGAAGAAGCAGCCTTGGTCAACCTTGCTTGTGGCTTGATGTTTATGTTGCCAGGAGTGCCATGTGTTTATTATGGCGATGAAGCAGGTGTGACGGGAGAGACGGATCCCAATAATCGCAAGTTTTTCCCTTGGGAGCATATTAACCCAGACCTGTACCATAGCTATCAAAAGTGGATCAAGGTGCGCAAAGAAATCCAAGTTTTACAAAGAGGGGAGTTTGTACCATTTTACTCGCAAGAATTATTAGGCATTTGTCGTTACGATTCTTCCGGCTATGCTTTGTATCTTTTAAATCCAGCCTTAAAAAAACAAAAAGTTGAAGTTGCAGAATTAAACTTTGCTGGTGAAAGTCCGTTACCCTACGAAAAATTAGTGAGCTTACTAGCGGGATTGGAGTTGAAACCTCGAGACGGTTATTTAGTCGCTGAAAGCTGGGGGGCCGATGGGGAAATCATCGAGTTTTCATAGGAATTTTCACAATTTTATGCTACACTAAAGCTACTAAATTAAAGTGGGTGAAAGCAATGAATAATCCTGATTTGAAACGCCACTTTCGTTTTCCGGCTTTCCCTGATGAAACCGGCGTAAAATTAACGAATTCCCGAGAAGAACTCTTAGCTGACTTACATTTATTTACTGATTCTAATATCGATGCTAGCATGAAGACAGTTCAGCCAAAAACAGTTGACGAAAAAGAAATTATCCCCGCAGAAACACAAAACGTTACAGCTTCTAACGAAATGGAGCCAACAGGGGCAACTAATCCCGCAGCTACAACGCGGCAAGAACGTTTCCATGGCGTGCCTGAAAAAAGAAACTTTCCAGTAGGGGGGAAACGGACGCAACACGAGCGGATGCAAATGAATAGTCGGCCGACAAAAATCCAGCACACTACAACAAAAATTACGAAACCGACTGATCGTTACAACGGTCGTTCTTATTTTGTGCCGAAGTACGTACCAGCTTCTTTAATTCCTGATGAAGATCAAAAGAAAATAAGTGCAAGTGAACTTATCCAAAGCTTAAAAAAAGCACCAGAAAGTTATTTAAACTTCACAACGGCTCCTGAAGAAACGGAAAGCTCCACACCCCAAGCTCGAGAAAGCTTCGTAGCTACTCCGCCAGTCACGTCGCCAGAGCTTGGCAAAAAAAAGAGCGCTTTGGAACGTTCTTTGGCCGGTATTTTAGCGGATGAGACGGAACAAGAGCCGCTGCGCAATCGCTATTTTGAAGATTAAGCTTGACGCTTAAGGATTGGCCCAATGTATTGTGGCCAGTCCTCTTTTCATGTTAACAAATGGGAGTTGCGAGAAACTCTAGTTGCAATTCTTTTTAAAATGTATCATAATACACAAAGTAGTTTAAACAAAAAACCTAAGTTATTTACAAAGAAGAGGGAAAAAGATGACCGAAACAACAATCGATACTTTAGTAACGGATAAAAGCAAATTATTTCATTTTGTAGGAATTAAAGGAACGGGCATGAGCTCTCTTGCTTTGATTTTGCACCAAAAAGGCTACCGCGTCCAAGGCTCCGATATTGAGAAGTACTTCTTTACGCAACGGGATTTAGAAAAAGCCGGAATTCCTTTGTTGCCTTTTTCAGCTAATAATATTAAACAAGACATGATTGTCATTGCCGGCAATGCTTTTCCAGATACTCATGAAGAAATTGAAGAAGCCAATCATTTAAATGTACCCGTTATTCGGTACCATGATTTCATTGGCAAGTTTATTCAACCTTATACGAGTATTTCCGTTAGTGGTTCTCACGGAAAAACTTCGACGACCGGTCTTTTAGCCCACGTTTTAAGTGGTGTAGCACCAACGAGTTACTTAATTGGCGATGGTACGGGTCATGGTGACCCTCACGCTAAATTCTTTGCTTTTGAAGCGTGTGAATATCGCCGCCATTTCCTAGCGTATTCTCCAGATTACTCGATCTTCACCAACATCGACTTTGATCATCCCGATTATTATACCAACATTGATGATGTCTTTAACGCCTTTCAAACGATGGCTAACCAAGTGAAAAAAGGAATCTTTGCTTATGGTGATGATCCTTATTTACGGAAAATTAAAACAGGCGTGCCAGTCTATTACTATGGTTTAAAGGAGACTGACGACATTTACGCTACCAATATTGAGCGGACAACAGAAGGCTCTGCTTTTGATGTTTATCATGGCAGTGACTTTGTGGGCCATTTTGTTTTACCGGCCTTTGGTCAACACAATATTTTAAATTCTTTAGGTGTGATTGCCGTGGCTTACTTTGAAAAATTAGACATGGCCTTAGTTGCCAAAGAAATGTTGACTTTTAAAGGAGTCAAGCGTCGCTTCTCTGAAAAGAAAGTCGCTGACATGGTGATTGTGGACGATTATGCTCATCATCCAGCTGAAATTAAAGCGACGATTGATGGCGCACGGCAAAAGTATCCCGATAAAGAAATCATCGCCGTTTTCCAACCCCATACTTTCTCGCGGACCATTGCTTTATTAGATGATTTTGCTGAAGCTTTGGATTTGGCAGATAAAATTTATTTGTGTGACATTTTCTCCAGTGCCCGGGAAAAATCCGGTAACGTAAAAATTGAAGATTTAGGCGCAAAAATTAAAAAAGGGGGCACGGTCTTAAAAGAAGACAATGTTTCACCCCTTTTAGATCACCATGATGCTGTAGCAATTTTTATGGGAGCTGGGGACGTGCAAAAATTTGAAGCGGCCTACGAAAATTTATTATCTACAACTACTCATAACGTTTTATAAAAGCGGGGGCCTTTGATGGATAAAATTAAAATTGGTAAAAATATCCACGAGCTCCAAGTAGGAGATTCGTTAAATTTAACAGAACAAATTGAGGATCGACAATTGTTGTTGTATTTAGGGTTAACCAATGACAATAATCCGTTAAATATTCAACATGACTACGCCGCAGAGACAGTTTATGAGCGGCCCCTTGTACCCGTTATTTTGTTGATGGGCTTAATTACTTCCGGTATCTCGAAGCATTTGCCAGGGCCAGGTAGCCGGATTGTTAATTTTGCCATTAACTTTATGAAACCTGTTTATCATTATGATACGATTACTTTGACCTTCCAGTTGACTAAAATCGACGAGCGGAAAGAGGTTGTGACCTTTGACGTGGAAGGGTATAATCAAAAGGAAGAGCGTATTTTGGACGCCACGGTGATGGTGGAACCGCCGCAAACTATTTTGAATGAAGGAGTCGATTTCAATGCAAGAAGTACAAACGAGTTCCCTGAATAAATATTTCGCCAAGATTTATTTATTGATGGCTTTAGGTTTAGCAATGAGTGCTGCTATGAGTTTTGGTTTATTAATGGCCAATCCCTTTCAAGCGGCCTTAGTGAGTTTCGTCAATCATTTTCCTTTAGGGTTTACGGGTCTTTGGCTGGTGGAATTACTTTTAGTCATTGTCTTAGGGATGAAAGGACAAAAAAATCCTACTCTGGCTTTGACGGGCTTTGTCGCTTTTTCTTTGATTAACGGGCTGGTGATTGCCGTAACGCTTTATGCGTATGAGTTGGGTTCAGTAGTTCAAGCTTTTGTCGGGGCTAGCGCTATGTTTGTGGGTTTAGGAATTTTTGGCGCTGTAACTAAAAAAGATTTAACCGGTTTAGGTTCTGCGGCTCGCGCCTTGTTGATTGGTTTAATCATTATGATTCCTTTGAACCTTTTTATTTTTAGAAGTAGTGGAATGGAAATGTTGATTTCTTGTTTGGCTTTAGTCGTCTTTTCTGCTTTGACGGCTTACGACCACCAAAAAATTAAAGCTTACTATCAACGCTATGGGAATCAAAACGGTATCGCCATTTTTATGGCCTTACAATTGTACTTAGACTTCATTAACTTGTTCTTAAGTCTCTTACGTTTGACGGGAAGTCGTCGGAGTTAAATGAAATTTCGAGTAGCTGCAGATTTTGCAGCTACTCTTTTTTCTTTTTCAGTGAAGATTTGTTACAATGAGGAGAAAGAAGAGAGCTAAAGGAGTTTACTATGAAAAAAATATTATTGATTGACGGCAATAGTGTGGCTTACCGCGCTTTTTTTGCCTTGCATAATTCTTTGGAACGCTTTAAAAATCATTATGGACTCCATACGAATGCAATTTATGCTTTTAAGAATATGTTAGAAAATATTTTAAAAGCTGAAGAACCTACCCATGCTTTAGTGGCCTTTGATGCGGGGAAGACAACTTTTCGTACGGCGTTTTTCCAAGAGTACAAAGCTGGTCGCGAAAAAACACCGGGGGAATTCAAAGAACAAATTCCTTTTATTAAAGAGCTAACGACGGGTCTCGGTTTAGCTCAGTACCAATTGGAAAATTATGAAGCTGATGACATTATCGGCACCTTAAGTCGCCAGGCAGCTGCTGAAGGTTTTGAGGTCGTCGTGATTTCCGGTGATAAAGATTTAACGCAATTAGCCAGTGACCAGATTACCGTGCAAGTCACTAAAAAAGGAGTCAGTGAGCTAGAAAGTTACACACCGCTTACTTTTGCGGAAAAATATGATGGTTTGACGCCGCTGCAGATGATTGATTTAAAAGGATTAGCCGGCGATACTTCCGATAATATCCCTGGTGTCCAAGGGGTTGGACCCAAGACGGCGATTAAATTATTAAATCAATACGGTTCTGTCGAAGGTGTCTATCAACACCTTGACGAGTTGAAGGCGTCTAAGATGAAGGAAAACTTAGTACGGGACCAAGAGCAAGCAATGTTGTCGAAGCGCTTAGCGACGATTAACCAAGAAGCGCCTTTAACGATTACCTTAGCTGATCTCGCCTATACTGGACCTGATATTGAGAAGCTAATACCTTTATACCAAGAATTAGATTTCAAAAATTTCTTGCAACAAATTGCCCCTAGTACGGCGGCAACGGAAATTGCGCCTTTAGCGTATGAAGTTGTCACAGAAATCACACCAGACCTTTTTGGTACCGAAAATACCTTCTACATTGAAATGTTAGCTGACAATTATCATACAGCAGAAATTGTCGGTCTTGCTTTTGGTCATGGAGAAAAATACTACGTCTTAAAAGATTTAAGTTTGCTACAAGATTTATTTTTCCAAGAGTTCTTAAGTAATCCTCAGCAGAAAAAAATTGTCTTTGATGCTAAGCGCACTATTGTAGCTAGTCATCGTCTCGGGGCCGATTTAGCTGGAATTGAGATGGATGTTTTATTGGCGAGTTACTTATTGAATCCTAATGACAATGCCAACGATTTGGCGACGATTGCCGCAACTTTTGATTATCAAGATATTCAAACCGATGAAGAGGTCTATGGCAAAGGGGCTAAAATTGCGCTACCGGAAGACCCTGAAGTTTTCCATCAACATTTGGTGCACAAATTAAAAGCTTTACAAACCTTGCAACCACTGCTTGCTAAAGAGCTGGTGGAGAAACAACAAGTGGAACTTTTCAATGAAATTGAACTGCCTTTATCCCAAGTCCTAGCACAAATGGAAATTACCGGAATTACTGTCGATAGCAGTCGCCTTGAAGCAATGAAAGTAGAATTCAGCGGGCGTTTAAAAGAAATCGAGGAAAAAATTTACCAAGAAGCCGGCGAAGAATTTAATTTAAACTCCCCCAAACAATTAGGGGTGATTCTCTTTGAAAAAATGGGTTTACCAGTCATTAAAAAAACAAAAACGGGCTATTCCACAGCGGTGGATGTCTTAGAGCAGCTGCGGGTGCAAGCGCCGATTGTGGATGATATTTTAACCTATCGGCAAATTGCCAAAATCCAATCGACTTACGTGGAAGGCTTGCTAAAAGTTATTGCCCCCGATCACAAGATTCACACCCGTTACCAACAAACCTTGACCCAAACTGGCCGACTCAGTTCAGTGGATCCTAACTTACAAAATATTCCGATTCGCTTGGAAGAAGGCCGGAAGATTCGCCAAGCTTTTGTGCCGCGAAAGGCCGATTGGTTATTGTATTCTTCTGATTACTCCCAAATTGAATTACGCGTCTTGGCGCACATTTCTAATGATGAACATTTACGGCAAGCCTTTTTAGCTGGGGAAGATATCCACGCGGCTACCGCTCGTCGGGTCTTTGGTTTAGCACCGGAGGCCGAAGTGACCCCTAATATGCGGCGTCAAGCCAAAGCCGTGAACTTTGGCATTGTCTACGGCATCAGTGATTACGGTTTATCACAAAATTTGGGGATTAGTCGTAAACAAGCGCAAGAGTATATTGATACGTATTTTGAAAAATATCCTGGGGTTAAGAAGTATATGGAAGATATTGTGCGGCAAGCCAAGGAAGAAGGCTTCGTGGAGACCTTATATCACCGACGCCGCTATTTGCCAGATATTAATTCCCGCAATTACAACTTACGCAGTTTTGCAGAACGGACCGCCATTAACACGCCGATTCAAGGTAGTGCAGCCGATATTATTAAAATCGCCATGATTCGGATGAACGAACGGTTAGCAGCCGAAAAAATGCAAGCGACCATGTTGCTACAAGTCCATGATGAATTAGTTTTCGAGGTGCCAGAAAGTGAACTTGAAAAACTCGACGCCTTAGTCAAAGAAGTCATGGAACAAGCTGTAAGTCTCAGTATTCCTTTAATTACGGAAAGTAACTGGGGCAAAACGTGGTATGAAGCGAAATAAAGGACGGTTAAGATGCCAGAATTACCAGAAGTAGAAACAGTACGGAAAACTTTGGTTCCTTTAATCCAAGGAAAAGTGATTGAAAACGTCCAAGTTTACTGGGACAAAATTATTCAAACGCCTAGTGTCGCGGAATTTTGCCAAGCCTTAGTGGGAGAAGAAGTTGTCGATGTTAAGCGCCGGGGCAAATATTTAATTTTTGAGTTGACCCATTATCAACTGATTTCTCATTTGCGGATGGAAGGAAAATACGGGCTGGCCAAAGTTGGCGAGCCTCATACTAAACATTTGCATGTTGTCTTTACCTTTAAGGACGGCTGGGAATTACGCTACTTTGATGTGCGTAAATTTGGGCGGATGTCCTTAGTGCCGAAAGGCCAAGCAGCAGTGTACCCCGGCATATTAAAATTAGGGCCGGAACCTTTTCCAGAGACTTTTGACCTGCCCGCCTTTCAAGCGGCACTGCAACGAAGTAGTAAAGAAATCAAACCTTTATTACTAGAACAAAAAGTGGTGACGGGTTTAGGGAATATTTATGTGGATGAGGCCTTGTGGGAAAGTAAAATTCATCCTTTAACCCCTGCTAAAAAGCTGACCCATGCAGAAATTAAAAAACTCCACCAAGCTATTATGGACGTCTTAGGTCGCGCTATTATTAGTGGGGGTACGACGATTCGTTCTTATCATAATGCTGTCGGGGAAGCGGGTCATTTTCAAGTGGAGCTGGCTGTTTATGGTAAGACCGGTGAGCCATGTCCCCGTTGTCAAACCGCGATTGAAAAAATAAAAGTGGGGGGCCGCGGAACCCATTTTTGTCCCCACTGCCAAGTATTGAAGGGCTAGCCATGACTTTTATTTTAGGACTAACCGGCGGCATTGCTTCTGGCAAGTCGTTGGTCACCAATTATTTTTTACAACAAAAGATTCCCGTCGTGGATGCTGATATAGTGGCCCGCAAAGTAGTCGCTCCAAAAACGCCAACTTTAGAACGGTTAGTTGCTGCTTTTGGCGTCGAAATATTGCAAGCAGACGGACAATTGAATCGCTCGGCTTTAGGCGCAATCGTTTTTCACGATGATGCGGCCTTAACGCGTTTGAATCAGTTAATGGACGGAGCAATTCGGCAAGAAATTTTAACAGCGATTGCCCAGGCTAAAAAACAAGAGCTGCCACTTTTAGTTTTGGACATTCCTTTATTATATGAAAGTCACTATGATCAGTATTGCGACAGTGTCATGGTGGTGAATGTTAGTTTGGCTACCCAAGTGACGCGTTTAATGCAGCGAAATAATTTGTCGGCTATTGAGGCCCACAATCGGATTCAAAAACAAATGCCTCTAGCTAGTAAAGTCGCCAAAGGAGATGTGGTGATTGACAATAATGGGACACCACAAGCTACCTATCAACAAGTTGAGCGCTGGTTAGCGCATCAAAATTTTAAGCGTGAATGAATAAAGCACTAAGGGGCGAAAGGTTAATCTTTCGTCTCCTAGCGCTTTTTCAGTTATCCTTTTTTACCACTTGCAAAGTAGTGAGCAAGCATCCTTTTTTCGTTTGTCTGTCGTTTCTTTTATACTAACTAGGTCAATCAAGATTTGACGAGGAAAGGAGCTTACAAAAATGGAATATCGGGTTTTACTTTATTATTGTTACACGTCTATCCCTGATCCAGTTGCTTTTGCCAACGAACACTTAGCTTTTTGCAAAAATTTGCATTTATTAGGTCGTATTTTAGTGGCGACAGAAGGAATTAACGGCACGATCTCTGGGACAGTAGCCGAAACGCAAGCTTATATGGATTACTTACATCAAGATTCCCGCTTTGCCGCGACTTATTTTAAAGTGGATGAAAGTCCCAGCCACGTTTTTAAAAAGATGTTCGTTCGTCCCCGCAAAGAGTTGGTGGCGTTAAATTTAGCAGATGACATAGATCCAACAGCTTTAACTGGAAAATATTTGACGCCGGCGGCCTTTAAAGAAGCTTTATTGGATCCAGCGACGGTGGTGTTGGATGCCCGCAATGATTATGAATACGATTTGGGTCATTTTCAAGGGGCCGTTCGCCCAGAAATTCGCAATTTTCGTGAGCTGCCCCAATGGATTCGCGATCATAAAGAACGCTTTATGGATAAAAAGATTGTCACCTATTGTACCGGGGGCATTCGTTGTGAAAAATTTTCCGGCTGGCTCTTAAGAGAAGGCTTCACAGATGTTGGCCAACTCCACGGTGGGATTGCGGCTTACGGGAAAGATCCGCAAGTGCAAGGTGCTTTATGGGAAGGGAAAATGTACGTCTTTGATGAACGATTAAGTGTGGAAATCAATCACGTGGCTAAAACAGTGGTGGGGCGAGATTGGTTTGACGGCACGCCTTGTGAGCGCTACATTAATTGCGCCAATCCTGAGTGCAATCGCCAAATTTTAGCATCAGCAGAAAATGAGTACCGGCACTTAGGGGGCTGTTGTTTAACTTGCAGTCAACATCCGAAAAATCGCTACGTTTTAAAGCAACAATGGACACCAGAAGAAGTGAACCAACGGCTCGCGACTTTAAGGGCGCTATGAAATAAGAATTGATGGAGTTTTTTCGCTCCATCAATTTTTTATTTGCCGCCAAAAAATAGTTTAAGGTAAAAGTTTCTAAAATTTAGCAAATGTCAGGGTGTTTCTTTAAAAAAGCTGCTAGAATCTGTTATACTAACAGTAGTTTAAATTACAGTAAAGAGGTGAGGACCATGCGTTGTCCACGATGTAATCATGCCAACTCGCGAGTTATTGATAGCCGTTCCACTGACGATGGTAAGGCGATTCGTCGGCGTCGGGAATGTGAAAGCTGTGGCTTTCGGTTTACCACTTTTGAACGCATTGAAGTAGCTCCGCTACTAGTGGTGAAAAAAAATGGCGAACGGGAAGAGTTTAAGCGGGAAAAAATCTTGCGGGGCCTCGTCCGTTCCGCTGAGAAACGACCGGTTTCTTTAGAACAGATGGAAGCCGTAGTCGCGCGAATTGAAAGTAAAATTCGCAATCTGGGAGAAAATGAAGTTTCCAGTACCTTGATTGGGGAATACGTGATGGAAGAATTGGTGGACTTAGACGAGATTGCTTACATTCGTTTCGCCAGCGTCTATCGTCAGTTTAAAGATATGTCGGTTTTCTTAAAGGAATTACAAGAGATTGTCCAAAAAGCGAAAAAAAATGAGGAATGACGGTGACTGAAGACGTTTTAAAACCTAGCCAAACTTTTTTTGTAACGCAAGGATTACCCTTGACGTCCCAAGAGCAAGAGGTACTGGAAGGCCTCTACCTACCTTTAGTGGGAAGTATTGCCTTGAGTTTGTATCAATTCTTTGCCTTTCAAAGCAAATTTACAGATCCCCAGCCTCATTTTCAACTTTTAACGCGGTTAGATTTAGGACTGCAAAATTTTTTAACAGCCCGCTATAAATTAGAAGCGTTGGGGCTATTGCGGAGTTTTGTCACGCCTAAAAATGAATATCATTACCAATTGGTGGCGCCAATTAGTGCGCGGCAATTTTTACAAGACGATATTTTTAGTCATTTACTTTTAGGGAAAATTGGCGAAAAAGATTATCAAATGTTGGCCCAGTATTTCTTAACACAAACGGCTACTAGTGCCTCTAACAGTGAAGAAATCGAAATTACCACTTCTTTTCAAGGGAGTTTTGATTTATCACAAGCTCAAATGAGCCAGCCTTTACCCATCACCATCGGAGAGGTACAAGAAGTTCGTCCGCCTGCAACGAAAATCGACTGGCTATTTTTAGCCGATTTATTAGCAAAGCAAGGTTTAAAACTCAAACAATTAACAGGGCTTGAACGGACGGAGTTAGTACAATTGGCTGACCTTTATGGCTATGATGACTTTACGTTAGGCAAATTATTAGTGGAGACTGCCGATGATGACGGTCTTAACTTAAAAAAACTGAAACAAGCCATCGCCAAAAACTTTAATGCCAAGTTACAAACCATCGCTGCAAAACCAAGCGTACCCGCCAATGAAGAACGGTTTGCTGGGTTGAGACAACAGGGGTTTTCAGCAGCAGAGTTACAATTTATTCAAACAATTGAAAAGATTAGCCCGATGGACTTTTTAGCCGCTATTAAAAAGCAAAAAGGGGGCTTTGTGGCGGATCAAGAACGGTACTTACTGGAGCAATTGCGCAGGCGCAGTACTTTGAGTGATGGCGTTTTAAACATTTTAATTGATTATGTCTTGCGCCAGCAAAATCAAGCTAGCCTGCAAGCTTCTTACGTCAATACGATTGCCAATGATTGGGCGCAAAATAAAGTTCAGCTACCTGAAGATGCCATGGTGAAAATTAAGGAACTTATCGGGAAAAGCCAACAATCTAAAGAACAACGTTATGGGCGGAAGAATAATAATAGCCCTCAGCGCAAACGGCCGAAAGAAGAGTTGCCTGATTGGGTAGATAAGCCCATGACGGAAACGGAGATGGACGAAAAAGACAAAGAAGCCTTTTTAAAACGCATCGAAAAATTAAAGGAAAGCCGGTGAGCAGATGGAAAATGTGGGGAAAACGTTGCGCCATTTAATGGATCAACGACACGTAGCAGGCGTCTACCAGCAGTTGATGGAAGATGTGCTTCAAGATAATGAAGTGCAAGCTTTTTTACAAGAGCATGCTGATGAACTTTCTGAAGAGGAAGTCATGAAAAGCTATGCTAAACTTTATGAGTTTGTCCAAGAAAAAAAGAAATATTTAACCCAAGATACGACCATGATTGCTCCTGGTTATAAACCGCAATTAGTTTTGAATCATCATTTTGTTGATGTGAGTTATGTACCCACGGCTGAACTTTTAGCGCAACAAGAAAAGCAAGCCATTATGCGTCGTGTTTCCACTTTTGAAATGCCTAAAGACGTCAAAAATGCAGCTTTTGACCAACTGGAGTTGACACCAGAGCGAGCTCCTGCTATTGATCAAGCCTTGGCTTTTGTGGAAGCCTATCAAGAAAATCCCCGCGACTTTCATAAAGGCTTGTATTTGTCCGGTAGTTTTGGGGTGGGAAAAAGTTACCTCTTAGGTGCTATCGCTCATGAATTAGCCGTGCGGGGCCACGAGACGTTAGTCGTCCATTTTCCTGCTTTTGCTGGTGAAATGAAACGCGGAATTGGCCGGGGCACGTTAGATGAACAACTACAACAAGCAAAAAAAGTTCCGATTCTCATGTTAGACGACTTGGGGGCCGATACTCTCTCTAGTTGGATTCGGGATGAAGTACTGGGGGTCATTTTGCAATATCGGATGCAAGAGCAATTGCCGGTATTCATCTCTTCTAATATCGCCATGAAAGATTTGGAGCGGGTTTACCTGACGACCAATAACAAAGGAGAGGAAGAACCCTTAAAAGCCAAACGATTAATGGAGCGGGTACGCTACTTAACTAAAGAAGTCCACATCGAAGGGCGCAACCGACGCAATATGAATTAAAGTGTTATAAAAAAATAAATAAACAATCAATAATACCAAGGGTTATGTTTTCAAATTGCATTGACTTACTAGTTATCTTATTGGATAATTTAGCTAGAAGGAGGTTTTGCAAGATGAAAAAAATAATCTTTGGTATTTTGCTGAGTTTAACCACTTTAACATTCCTTTCCGCTTGTGGTGAAAACAAAGCTAGCACACAAGAAAGTACGACAGCCTCAAGTAGCGCTGAAGTGGCCAGTGATGCTAGTGTTTTTACTGGTGTGTTAGCTGAAGAAGCGACAACGAGTGCAGATGGTTCCATACAGTTAAAGTTGACGGACGTTGAAGCCATCAATGATCCAGAAGAAATCAGTAAGTCTTTTGCTAATGACGGTGTCATTCTGAATGTTAGCGAAGAACAGTTTGCGGCGAGTTTTGATGCAAACGATTACAAAACCGGAGCGATTGTCCGCTTCACTTTACAAGGGATGCCGATTATGACCATGTCGATTCCCCCACAAATTCCTGGCAACTCCATTCAAACGGTGGAATTAGGAAAATAAATTTTTCTTCCTGAGACTCGCTAGTTTTATCCTTTACGAGTTTCAGGAAGTGAATTTTTATTTGTGAGAAATTTGTTACGGAAAAGAAGGAAAAATCGTCTTTTTCTCCACCATAAATAACTGGTATAATGAACACGAGGTGAGGAAAAGCATGAATGAATATAGCTTATCAAAGCGCTTAAAAGCGGTGGCCGATTTGGTTCCAAAAAACAGCCGCTTAGGAGATATTGGCTCCGACCATGGCTACCTAGCTAGTTATTTACTTTTAAAAGGGCAAATTACAGCAGCAGTTTGTGGCGAAGTAGTACCTGGACCTTATCAACAAACCCTTGAACAAATCGAAAAAAGAAAATTGACCGCGCAAGTGACCGTCCGCTTAGCCGATGGTTTAGAGGCAATTGAAGAAAGCGACCAGTTAACGTGCATCACCATCTGTGGGATGGGGGGCAAGTTGATTCGCGATATTTTAGCAGCGGGAAAAGAAAAATTGACGCCAGCCATGACGTTAATTTTACAAGCTAATGTTGGGGAACATTTACTGCGGGAGTGGTTAGTAGCAGAAAATTACGTTATTACTCAAGAGGTAATTCTTGAGGAAAACAATAAAACTTATGAGATTATCAAGGCAGAAAAAGTACCGGCGCAAGTTTTATTAACGCCAGCTGAGCTCCTTTTTGGTCCTATTTTGTTACAAGCTAAAGAAAATCAAGTTTTTCAAGCAAAATGGCTGCGGGAATATCATAATAAAGAACGCATTTTAAATCAGTTATTAGCAGCAAAAGATGTTGAGCCAGCGAAAGTGACGTATTTCCAACAAGAATTAGCTTTAATTAAGGAGGTACTGGTGTGATTGTTGCTGATTTTATTGAACGTTTTGAAGCGTATTGTCCGCCATCTTTAGCGGAAGAAGGTGATCCGATTGGTTTACAAATCGGGGATCGTAACGCTGTTGTAAAAAAAATCTTAGTGACCCTAGATGTGCGGCCGCAAGTGGTGGCAGAAGCGATTGCTGCCGGTGTCGATTTAATTTTTGCCAAACACCCCTTAATTTTTCGTCCAGCTAAAACCATTACGACGGACAATCCGCAAACGAAAATGTATTTGGATTTAATTCAGCATCAGATTGCCGTTTATGTCGCCCATACTAATTTAGATATCGTTCCTAACGGTTTGAATGACTGGTTTTGTGAAGCTTTGGAAATTCAAGAAACAGACTATTTAACACCGACCCATACGAAAAAATTCTATAAGCTACAGACCTTTGTTCCAGCCAGTCACACGACAATTTTGCGGGACGCTTTAGCTAATGTTGGGGCAGGCGTTCTTGGGGCGTATCAAGGATGTGCCTTTACTAGTGCAGGGACTGGTTATTTTACGCCAAATGTTGAAGCAAAACCTTTTAGTGGCACTAAAAATCAGCCTAGCGCCGTTCCTGAAGAAAAATTAGAAGTGAGTTTTCCAGAAGAATTGTTGGCGATGGTTGTTGAAACAGTGTGGCAACATCATCCATATGAAGAACCAGTTTTAGATATTTTTTTAGACGAAGGTAAGCGGGAGAACTACGGCTTGGGCCGCGTGGGGAATCTCGCAACGCCAATCCCCCTTGCGGATTTTATTCAGCGGGTGAAAAAGACTTTTGCAGTACCGACAGTTAAAGTAATCGCTAATGACCCGCAACAAATGGTGCAACGTATTGCCATTTGTGGTGGGAGTGGCGAAAAATTTTATCCCGATGCGATTAGGCAACACGCCGATGTGTATATTACCGGTGATGTCTATTATCATACGGCCCATGATATGGAAGCACTAGGATTGACAGTGATTGATCCAGGCCATTATATTGAGAGCTTTTGTAAAGAAAAGCTTGTCCGTCTTTTTAATTCTTGGCAGTTAGAAAAGGAGGAGGACCTAACGATTGTGGCCTCCAAGGTCAATACGAATCCTTTTTCTTTTCAATAAAATAAATAGCACAAAAGGAGAGATGTACCATGTACGAAAAATTGTTGGATCGTTTTTTAAAGTATGTAAAAATTGAAACTCGCTCAGATGGAAACAGCACGACGACGCCGTCAACAGCTACGCAAATTGATTTCGCCCGTATTTTACAAAAAGAGATGGAAGAAATTGGCTTGCAAAATGTTTTCTACAACGAAAATAACGGCTATGTCATTGGTACGTTACCAGCGAATACCGACCATGCACCACGGAAAATTGGCTTTATCGCCCATTTAGATACGGCTGACTTTAACGCTGAAAATGTTAACCCACAAATCGTTGAAAACTACGATGGCCAATCAGACATTCCATTGGACGCTGAAGGAAAATTTGTTTTAACGACGAAAGACTTCCCGCATTTAAAAAATTATGCTGGGCAAACTTTAATTACCACGGATGGCACGACGTTACTAGGAGCTGATGACAAATCCGGGATTGCCGAAATTATGACAGCGATGGATTATTTAATTCAACATCCAGAAATTAAACACGGAGAAATTCGCGTTGGTTTTGGTCCTGATGAAGAAATCGGTGTTGGTGCTAATAAATTTGATGTGGAAGAGTTTGATGTGGACTTTGCTTATACGATTGATGGCGGACCAGTCGGCGAATTACAATATGAAACTTTCTCTGCCGCTTATGCTAACATTACGATTCAAGGGAAAAATGTCCACCCAGGGACAGCCAAGGATACCATGATTAATGCTTTACAATTAGCTGTTGATTTCCAAAATGCCTTACCACAAGACGAAGTGCCAGAAAAAACCGCAGGGTACGAAGGATTCTTCCATTTGATGCACGTGGAAGGTAATGTGGAAGAAGCAAAAATGAGCTACATTATTCGTGATCACGATAAAGAAAAATTTGCAGCGCGGAAACAACAAATTTTAGACGTCGCTGAAAAATTAAATGCCTCCTTTGATCAAGAACGCGTCCATGTGGAAATGGCGGACCAATACTACAACATGCGGGAAGTTATTGAAAAAGATATGTCCATTGTGGAATTAGCGAAAAATGCCATGATTGAATTGGACATTGAACCAATTATCGAACCAGTACGGGGCGGGACAGATGGGTCCAAGATTTCCTTAATGGGTCTGCCTACACCAAATATTTTTGCTGGTGGTGAAAATATGCACGGTCGCTTTGAATATGTTGCTTTAGAATCCATGGAAAAAGCGACGGATGTCATTGTAAAAATTGCCGAATTAAACGCTAAATAATTACTATCAGTAAACCATTGGCGCTGTCTGCTCCTAAAAGCCAAAGCTTGGAGGGAGACGGCGACAATGGTTTTTGCATTTTTTTTGAATAACGGCTAAGATAGACAAAGAAAGGAGGAGACAACGTGGTAAATATTTTGTTAGGCTACCTATTAGTAGTCAATCTTTTTTTATTTTGTTTAATGGGTTTTGATAAATATCGCGCGATTCATCACGGGTGGCGGGTACCTGAAGCGCACTTGTTAGGCTTGGCGATGCTGGGTGGCGGCTTAGGTGGTTTTATTGCCAGTCGTTTGTTTCATCATAAAACACGCAAAATTTATTTCACTCTTGCTTTTGCCCTAGGGATGTTGGAGCTTTTAATCGTGTTGTGGTGGCTTGTCTTCAAAGGTGGTATATGAAGAAAAAGTTAAAACTTGCCTTAAATGTCTTACTAGTGGTGGTAATTTTTGGCGTAATTTTTTATGTCGTGCGAACCTCTATGGAAAGTGTTTTTCAACAATTAGCGCAGACGAATCTTGCTATTATTTTTCTGGTTGTTTGGGCCGGACTTTTATTTCAGCTAATTGAAGGGGCGAATATTCAAACCATGATTCAACGCTCCGTGAAAAAGTTTTCCATTTACGACGGCTTTTGGTGTTCTTGTTACACGGCGTTCATGCGGGTGATTACCTTTGGGGCAGGAACGATTGTCGCTGAAGTATTGTATTACCGTGATAAAGGCCTCGCTTCTTCAAAAGGCTTTGGCTTAGTCTCATTGCGGATGATTTTTTACAAGGCAGCCTTAATTATCTTTTCCATCGTGGGTCTGATTTTCTTTGGTCCTCAGCTGCTGCAAGAATCCCCCAGCTTATTTGCCGGCGTAATTGCCGGAATTGTGGTGACATTTCTAATTATCGCCGGTCTCTTGGCTTTATCTTTAAGCATTACGTTGCAAACACTTTTTGCAATGCTGGCTAATAAAATGTTTAAAAGTGATAAGTGGCGCGATCGCATCGATGAGTTGAATCTCAAAGTTTTCTCCATTCGTGAAATGGTTTTACATCTGCTACAAGATCGAAGTATTTTAATCAAATTAATTTTGTTAAACTTGGGGAAATTATTTTTCTGGTTTATCGTTCCTTGGTTAGTTTTCCAAGGAGAAACAGCCTCGCTGGGCTTTTTTGAATGCTTCTTTTACACAGCCTTTGCCTCGATTTTAGCCGGCATTATTCCCACACCGGCGGGACTTGGTTCACTTGAATTTGTCTTTACGTTATTGTTCCGTCCATTAGTCGGACAAGTTGCGGCCATTTCCGCTTTACTTTTGTATCGCTTTGCTACCTACGTCTTACCTTTCTTACTGGGGCTAGGTTTTGCCGCTTATCGTAAGCGCCGTAGTTTAAAACAAGAAGTGCAAGAAATCAAAGAAGAGGATAGCGAAAGTAAGTAGTGCTGAAATTTTTCAGTGCTACTTTTTTGCATTAAGCGCATAGTTTAATCGGCAGTAATGTTCTATACTGAAGCTAAGACAAGATTCAACGAATAGTTGAGTCATTTTTTAGGACGTTCAACAGAGAGTTCATTGCTTAAGTTCAAACAGGGGAGGTAGACTGATGTTAGCACTAGGAAAAAATATTCGCGAATTAAGGATGGCCAAAAAGTTAACGCAAAAAGATTTAGCCCAAGTTTTAAACGTTACACCGCAAGCCGTTTCAAAATGGGAGCGAGACGAAAGTAATCTCGATTTAGAAACATTGCTTAAACTAAGTCATTACTTTGATGTTTCGGTGGATAAAATTTTAGGCAACCAAAGCAAAACTTTTTTGGCTTCCTTGTTCTCAAAGGTGAAAGGGAGTAAGCAGATGGAAAAAGGTAATAGGACGAAGGGGAGTAGTCAGGACAAGAAGGTCATTATTTTTGACATGGTTGTCAGTTTCATTGCCGCTAGCGGTCAGTTGCAAACGCAATTCTTACAACAAAAATTAGTAAACTTGCTGCAAGAAAAACAAAAGGATATCAGTGTCATCACCCACACTTCCAATGAAGTTGCCACGCATGGCCCAGAGGCTGACCTCATTTTGTTAACGCCAGCTTTTGCGTATGCCCAAGCAGATATAGCTAAAGAATTTCCACAAATTCCAGTGTTGACGATTACCCAAAAAGATTACGGTTTATTAAATGTTGAAACGTTGTATCAGGAGATTGTTACTTTAATTGGGTAAAGGCATAAAAAGAGCAGAGCCAAACTTTTTTGGGAGTTTGGCTCTGCTCTTTATTTTGCGGCAATCCAATTTTCTACAGTAGCGATTTGATTAAGATTTCAGCTCACGGAGGTAACTGCCGTAAAGAGATTCATCGTTAGTATTTTTTACGAGAGCCGTTATTTCAGCTCTTTTTTCGTCAAAGTCAGGAAGTGCTAAAATACGGGCTAAAACTAATGGATTTAAAGAATCAGTCGCCGCAGTATTTGCTAGCTCTGTTTTAAAAAGTTCTACGAAACACGTCTTGCAATCCGCCTTTGCAAGATAAGTATTTAAATCTGCGTTGCTATTTTTGGTGGAAGTTAAGCCTTGCTTTATATGATCGTAAGCATAGGCAGGCATCAGGGCATCAGCGGCCAAAAGTTGTTTGCCTAAAGCCAAGGTTGTAGGCGTCAAAGTAGCAAAGCCGCCAGTTATGGGACTGGTTCAGTTGCGGAATTTTCTGTCGCTAAAGGTTGCGGACTTAAATTAGGGACAGAAGTTGAAGTAGCTAGACTTTTCGCAGCTTCGTTGTTAGGATTCTCGCTGTCTGTTTTTATTTTTAAAAGTAGGACGGCAGAAGTTAACACGAGTAAGGGAATGAGCCATAAAATTTTCTTTTTATTTTTCATGGTGCGAAATCCTTTCAAAAAAATATTTAAAAACAAAGGCTACAAGATATTTTCTATTATTTACACGATAGCATATTCATAATTACTTTACAATATAGGATTGAGGGCACACTTTAAAAATAAAATTTCAAGCAAACTTTCGGAGATTTTGAAGGCTTTCTTTTTGACCAATTCTGACCATTAGCAGTATAATGGTTACAGTGCTAAAGGAGGTAGATAAAATGAATCCAGAAAAAATGACTACGACGTTGCAAGAAGCCATTGGTCAAGCACAGCAAATTGCGGTGACACGTCACCATCAAGAAATTGACATTGCCCATTTGTGGAAAATCTTCATGACGCCTAATCATTTCGGTCGCAATTTATATCAAGATTGTGGGATTGAAGTGGCTAGTTTTGAAGGAGAAATTGACCGCTTGTTGGATGAATATCCGCAGGTTAACGGCAGTAACGTAAACTATGGTCAAAGTATGAGTCAAAATCTTTATCATTTATTACAAGAAGCTGAACAATTAAAAAATCAATTTGGCGATGAGTATCTCAGTACGGAAATTGTGATTCTTGCGTTAATGAGTTTGAAAAATTATCCCTTAACCGTTTATTTAAATCGCCAAGGACTTACTGCTAAAAAATTACAAAGTCAGATCGAAACACTGCGAGGAGGAGAAAAAGTGACCTCACAAAATCAAGAAGAACAATACAAAGCGTTAGAAAAATACGGCGTAGACTTAGTCCAACAAGTCCGTGCCGGTAAACAAGATCCCATCATTGGGCGCGATGAAGAAATTCGTGATGTGATCCGAATTCTTTCGCGGAAAACCAAAAATAATCCGGTTTTAATTGGGGAACCTGGGGTAGGGAAAACCGCCATTGTGGAAGGTCTAGCTCAGCGAATCGTCAAAAAAGATGTGCCGGATAATTTGAAAGGCAAAACGATTTTTTCTTTAGATATGGGCTCTTTAATTGCGGGCGCTAAGTTCCGTGGTGAATTTGAAGAACGTTTGAAAGCCGTTTTAAAAGAAATCAAAAAAGCGGACGGCCAAATTATTTTATTCATTGATGAAATTCACAACATTGTGGGTGCCGGGAAAACAGAAGGTTCGATGGATGCGGGTAACTTATTGAAACCCATGTTAGCACGTGGGGAACTACACCTCATTGGAGCGACCACCTTAGATGAATATCGGCAATACATGGAAAAAGATAAAGCTTTAGAGCGGCGTTTTCAAAAAGTTTTAGTGCAAGAGCCGACTGTCGAAGATACGATTAGTATTTTGCGGGGGTTAAAAGAACGTTTTGAAATCCATCATGGCGTTAATATTCACGACAATGCTTTGGTAGCTGCGGCTACTTTATCGGACCGCTACATCACGGATCGTTTTTTACCGGATAAAGCTATTGATTTAGTGGATGAAGCTTGTGCCACCATTAAAGTGGAAATGAACTCCATGCCTACCGAATTAGACCAAGTCACGCGGCGTTTAATGCAATTAGAAATCGAAGAAGCCGCCTTGAAAAAAGAAACCGATGACGCTTCGAAGAAACGTTTGGCTAATTTGCAAGAAGAGCTGGCTGATTTACGAGAAGAAGCCAACGCTAAAAAAATGCAATGGGAAACCGAAAAAGAAGAAGTTGGGAAACTCTCTGAAAAACGGAGTGCCATTGAACAAGCCCGGCGTCAATTGGAAGATGCGGAAAATAATTACGATTTAGAAAAAGCGGCTGTTTTACGCCACGGGACGATTCCACAATTGGAAAAAGAATTAAAAGAACTAGAAGCCAAAGCTCAAAGCGATGACTTGAAGATGGTGCAAGAATCCGTCACGGAAAACGAAATTGCCGAAGTCGTTGGGCGTTTAACTGGGATTCCAGTCACCAAGCTAGTCGAAGGCGAACGGGAAAAACTCTTAAAACTAAACGAAACCTTGCATCAACGGGTAATTGGTCAAGACGAAGCCGTCAATGCCGTGAGCGATGCAGTATTACGCTCAAGAGCAGGCTTACAAGATCCACACCGGCCATTAGGTTCCTTCTTATTCTTAGGACCAACAGGTGTCGGGAAGACGGAGCTCGCCAAAGCTTTAGCGGAAAACTTATTTGATTCTGAAGACCACATGGTGCGGATTGATATGAGTGAGTATATGGAAAAATTTGCCGTTTCCCGGCTAGTGGGAGCTCCTCCAGGTTATGTCGGGTATGAAGAGGGCGGCCAATTAACCGAAGCTGTGCGTCGTAATCCATATACCATCGTCTTACTGGATGAAATTGAAAAAGCCCATCCAGATGTTTTCAATTTATTGCTACAAGTCTTAGATGATGGTCGTTTAACGGATTCTAAAGGACGCGTAGTAGACTTTAAGAACACGGTTTTGATTATGACTTCTAATATCGGCTCGCAGTTGCTACTAGAGGGCGTTACCCCTGAAGGAACAATTCCTGAAAATATCCAAGAGCAAGTGCTGGAACTGTTGAAAGGTCACTTTAAACCAGAATTTCTTAACCGGATTGATGACACTATTTTATTTACCCCGTTAAGCCTCGAGAACGTCAAGGGTATCGTGGGTAAATTAGTGGAACAAGTTGCTGATCGTTTGAAAAATCAAGAGATTGAATTAGTCTTGAGTCCGGAAGCACAAACGTGGATTGCCGAACAAGCTTACGATCCAGCTTATGGTGCGCGGCCATTGAAACGCTTCTTAACGAAAGAATTGGAAACACCATTGGCCAAAGAAATCATCGCCGGTCGGGTCTTACCGAAGACGAAAGTAACGGTCACTTTATTGGGAGATCAGTTAGTTTTCCAAAATGAACCCCTTGCAGAAGACGAGGAATAATCGTCTTAAATAATCTTTAAAGAAATCTTCAAGCAAGATTAACACCTTAAAAAGAAATCCTTGTTATACTTAAGGTAGAAAGGTTGGTGATGAAGATGCAAATGGTTGTCACTAGTATTGTTACAGTGTTAGGCGTTGCTTCTTTAGCAGGGTTACTCTTGGTGGGGTTGAAAGCCGCGCAAACTAAACCCGAACCGATTCGTGTACCTGTAGAAAGAAATCGTCGTTAACAAAAAAATGAAGAGCCATCTGTACTACTCCTTGTTGAGTCGTTACAGATGGTTTTTTGTTTTTAAAATTATTTTCGGCTGCTGATTGAGCTAGCTTACTTAATGATGAAAGCGTATACTAAATAAAAGGTCTCCAATATCAAAAAATAGAGTGGAGGATGCGCAATGGTTACAACCGAAAAAATAGTTGATGAGTTGGCGCTACTGTTGATGGGAAAAATCGCAGCGGAGTTAAGTGAAGGACAACATTTATTTCTGCAAGACCAAGTTCTTAGTAAGATTCAAGCCAGCTTAGCACCGACTGAAAATATTTTAAGTGTGGTCGTTGAACAGCAAAAGTTAGGGGTTTGGGTGAATGTTCCAGTAACGAAAGCCAGCACTAAGGAATACCTGCGACTCTTTGCCAACGATAATAGCAATGTGCTGCTGCTGACGGATAAAAAATTTATTTATTTTAACGTGGTGACCTTGCTAGAAAACGAGGAAGTATTGTCTTATCCTTTTGATACCCTGCAGACGATTCTCTATGGTCCTTATTATCAAAAGGGTGAGGTGAGCTCTGCGGCAGCTGGTCTGGCGCTTTTAACGCGAGATTATACGTTTGTGGCGCTGAAAATTACGGCGGAAATGCCGGCATTAGCACCACTTTTGACTGCTACTGGTGTGCAAGTTTTAACACCGACTACAACAGGGATTGCCGATATTCAAATTAAATGGAGTAATACTTCCCAAGCCGGCTTTACTAAATATCTTGCCAGTCTCAGCTAGCATTATGAGATAAAAAAATGAGGTGAAAAATGACGACACCCTTTACTATTTTGGTACTCCCTTATCGGTATGATGAAGATAACCAAGTACAAGTAAGTATTTTGAAACGAAAAAATCAGCGATTTTGGCAATTTGTTAGGGGGAGTGGGAAAGCTGGGGAAAGTGCTGAAGAAGCCGCTTTAAGCTTACTAGCTAAAGAATTTTGTTTGCCTAAAAATTTCTTTCCTCTAACCCCTTTAATCTCCTTGGAGACTAGTACTCCTGGACTATCAAGAAGATTAACTACCCATCACCACCACAGGCTGCCGGTAAAATGTTTTGCTTACGACTTGTCTAATCCAAAAGAGAACGTCAATATTTTTAAGAATGACACAGTATATCAATGGATATCCTACGATAAAGCAGCTGCGCTATTACATTTTGCTTTGGATAAAAAAGCATTGAGAGAACTTGCGCAACGATTGAGAAAATAAAAACAGTAAAAAATATCTGTGAGCGAGCCATTGAGGTGTAGTTTGCAGATGTTTTTATGATTCGCACTCGTGCTAGCGCTATCATTTCCAACTTTTTCCCGTTATACTAAAGTAAGCAAAACAAAACGACAAGAGGTGACGGGATGATTAAATTAGTAATCAGCGATTTAGATGGCACGTTTTTAAACAGTCAAGGAACGTTTGACCGCAAGCTTTATCAAAAAGTGCAAGGATTAATGGCTCAACAAGGAATTATTTTTGCTCCTTGTACCGGGAAGCAATGCGAGCGCGTGGAAGAACTCTTTGGACCAGAATTAGCTAGTGATTTATGGATTTTAGGAGACAGCGCCACGCGAATCAAGCATCAAGGGCAATATGTTTATGAATCCTTTTTACCCAATAGTTTGGGGCAACAAATCATTACCCAATTAGAAAAGATTGCCGACGATCACGTGATTATCGTTTGTACACCTGATGCTGCCGTGATTAAAAATTCGGTGCCAGAAGAAATTGCCTCTAAATTACGTCGTTCTTATACGCGAGTTACCACAGTGGAAGAGCTGGCTACCATCTCTGAGGATTTTGTTAAAATTACGGTCTTTGATCCTCAGTTGCGCTGTTTCACCAGTGTCAAAGAATTAGCGGACTTTCAAGAGCAAGCCTACATTGTTGCTTCTGAAGCGGCGTGGATCGATATTTCCAACTACGGTGTGCATAAAGGCACGACCGTGGCCCAGCTCCAAAAAATTTTAAAGGTGACACCGGCGGAAACCATGGCTTTTGGCGATGGCTTAAATGATTTAGAATTATTGGCTGCAGCTGATTTTAGTTTTGCGATGCGTAATGCTTTTCCAGAGGTACAAGAAATTGCACGTTATATTACGGGGAGCAACGATGAGCAAGCCGTGCTCACCACAATTGATCAAATTATTCGTTTACAAAAATAAAACAACACGTCTCTTCCTGTGCGTTTCATGAGCATAGAAAAGAGACGTGTTATTCATTTTAAAAGTAATCAGAAAAGTAAGCTTCCGTATCGGGGATAATCAGCTCTAAAGTTTTTAACGTGCCGGCATCTGTGTGGAGGCGTTCAATTTTAGCTAAGTAAGTCGCCCGACGATAGTTCATTAATAAACAGCTTAAAGTTTGAATATTCAAGGCGACTTTCTCACCGCAAGCTTTACCCCGCGTGACGGTAAGCTTTCCGGTGTCATCCCATTCCAGTCCGAAAATATCCTGATTCCATTCAGCCAAAGGATCAGTGACGGCCAAATGAAAAGCCTGAAGTCCTGGGGCGTAATTAAAAGGAAAATGGGCTAAAAATTCTTCAACGTCGACAATTCGCGCCATATAGTAAGGTTCAATCGTTTCTTTAAACTGGGAATCCTCAATGAGAAAAGCGAGGGGTTCATTTTTATAAATATCACCTTCCACCCAGTAAACCATGGAAAAGTGGGCGCTAATAAAGTTCCACAAACCATTCCGAGCTTCTTGGTTTAAATAAAACATCTCCCGCACGTGGAAAATGTCATCGCGAATCCAGTAAAACAAGACTCCTTGCGGCTGATGATTTTCATCATAATAAATAGCCGCAGTGCGTTCTTCTTCTTTTTCATAGCGCCAATATTCTTCCCAGTGAAACTGATTGCGAATCAAGGCGCCATGATTTTCTTTGGCAAAACGTTGGTAGACATCATCCACATCTGGATCGTCAACATTTTTCCGTTCCACAATGCCCGGCAAGGTGATGGGTTTAGGAAGCTGGGTATCTCGCAATTTAAAAGTAATTTTATCACTCATAATTTCCCAACCTTTATTGCGGTAATAGGGAATGGAATAAGGATAAAGATAAGAAATCCATTGCTTTTTGGCTCGCATTTTCGTCAGGGCTAAATGAATTAAGTCTTTCATTAAACCGTGACCGGCAAACTCGGGATAGGTGCCCACACCCGTGATGCCCCCCATCGCAAAAATTTTGCCATGAATGTTGACTTCACAAGGATAAATGGCGATTTGGGAGACCAATTGATTGCCTTGAAACCAGCCGAAAACATCGGATAATTTTAAAATGGGCTGTTTGGACTTTAAGAGCTCGCGTTTTGTTTCAAAACCACTTTCTTCAATTTCATCATCAGTAATTTGAAAAACGTAGCGCAATAACTCGTTAAATTGATTCACGTCTTTTTCCGTGACTTGCTTAATTACCAGCTGACTTTTGTAGTCGGCTTCCATAATTCCAACTCCAATCTCAATAGTTATTTTTATTATAGCACCATTTAAAATAAGAAACGAATGGCAAACTATCCTTTAGGGGAAAAAGACTTTCCTTGTGTAGTTTTGCTTGTTATAATACTATTGACTAACTGAAAGTAGGGAACGTAATGAAGATAGATGAATTAAAGGCACGGCAAGAGTTAATTCGGAATTTTTCCATCATCGCCCATATCGACCACGGAAAATCCACTTTAGCTGACCGTATTTTAGAAAAAACCAATACCGTTTCACAACGGGAAATGCAAGCACAACTCCTAGACTCCATGGATTTAGAAAGAGAACGGGGGATTACCATTAAATTGAATGCTGTCGAATTGCACTACAATGCTAAAGACGGTAAGACGTATATTTTTCATTTGATTGACACCCCAGGACACGTGGACTTTACGTATGAAGTATCCCGCTCCTTGGCGGCTTGTGAAGGCGCCGTTCTCGTGGTGGACGCAGCGCAAGGGATTGAAGCCCAAACGCTAGCTAATGTTTATTTGGCTTTAGACAACGATTTAGAAATTATCCCGGTGATTAATAAAATTGACTTACCGGCGGCTGATCCAGAAAAAGTGCGCCAAGAGATTGAAGATGTCATTGGCATCGACGCCAGTGAAGCGGTTTTAGCCAGTGCGAAAGCTGGGATTGGGATTGAAGAGATTTTAGAACAAATTGTGGAGATTGTTCCGGCACCCACTGGCGATTTGACGGCCCCTTTGAAAGCTTTAATTTTTGACTCCGTCTATGATAGTTATCGTGGCGTGGTCTTAAACGTGCGGGTGATGGATGGCATTGTGCGGCCCGGCGATGTGATTATGCTCATGAGTAACGGCAAAAAGTTTGAAGTAACCGAAGTAGGGGTCTTCTCCCCTAAAGCCATTCAACGAGATTACTTGATGGTAGGCGACGTGGGCTACATTACCGCCGCCATCAAGACCGTTCAAGATACGCGCGTCGGGGATACGATTACCTTAGCGAATAATCCGGCAACCGAAGCTTTAGAAGGTTATCGCAAAATGAACCCGATGGTCTTTTGTGGCTTATATCCTATCGAAACATCTAAGTATAACGACTTGCGGGAAGCTTTAGAAAAATTACAGTTAAACGATGCTGCTTTACAATTCGAACCAGAAACGTCGCAAGCATTAGGTTTTGGTTTCCGTTGTGGCTTTTTAGGTCTCTTACACATGGACGTGGTGCAAGAACGCTTGGAGCGGGAGTTCAATTTAGAACTGATTACCACTGCACCTTCTGTAATCTATCACGTGAACAAGACTGACGGCAGTCAAATCGTCGTGGACAATCCGGCTGATTTTCCAGAACCTGTGACAATTCAATCGGTGGAAGAACCTTATGTTAAAGCCCATATTATGGTGCCCAACGAATACGTGGGGGCCGTGATGGAACTTTCCCAACGGAAACGGGGGGATTTTGTGACCATGGATTACCTCGATGAATATCGCGTCAATGTCGTTTACGAAATTCCTTTATCCGAAATTGTCTATGACTTTTTCGATAAATTGAAGTCTTCCACTAAAGGATATGCCTCTTTAGATTACGAAATGTCTGACTACCGCGTTAGCAAGCTGGTGAAAATGGATATCTTATTGAACGCTGAACGAGTGGACGCCTTAAGCTTTATCGTCCACCGTGACTTTGCTTTTGAACGCGGGAAAGTTATTGTGGAGAAATTGAAAAAATTAATTCCTCGCCAACAATTTGAAGTACCCATTCAAGCGGCCATCGGTCAAAAAATTATCGCCCGTTCTGATATTAAAGCTTTACGGAAAAACGTTCTGGCTAAATGTTACGGCGGCGACGTTTCTCGGAAACGCAAACTGTTAGAGAAACAAAAAGAAGGTAAAAAGCGGATGAAACAAATCGGTTCAGTGGAAGTACCACAAGAAGCCTTCTTGGCCATTCTGAAAACCGATGAGGATGAACCGAAAAAATAAATTTGTCTTTGTTAGCCTGTCAACAATGCTACTGTTGACAGGCTTTTTCTATGACAAAAAAACACTGCAATTCGTTAGCAGGAGCACCAACAAATTGCAGTGGGGAAGATATTTATCATGAGTCATAGTTATGGTGCAGGCGTTAGAATAATTTTGCCGTCTTGGTCACTATCAACAGGTGTGAGGATAATTTTTTTACCATCTTTTTTGACAGTATAGGCACTATCGACATCAAGTAAACCTTCATCATCGCTTTTAAGCGTTAATTCATTTTTTTCTAGTGTGTAGTCAAATTCAAATTTAATATTTTCCAAAAGACTTTTACCAAACTCTTCACCTAAAGCTTCTAGACCACTGCTGTTGCTTGTTTCCATTTCACTTGTGTCAAAATAAAAAGTCATTTCATTGTCTGTAAAAGAACTCATCATTTTCATCCCAGTCGATTCGTCCTTCTTATCAGTTTCCCAATCATTTTTTTGCAAATCTTGACTCGTAATATTCCCACTCATACAAGCTGCAAGTGATGCAACAGTTAAAACAGTCATTCCCAACAATGCTAATTTTTTCAAGTTAATTCCTCGTTTCTATTCATAGCAATCATAACTTAATGGTAACCGGTTATGTGTGGTCTTAATATCCCATCTTTTCAAATCGTTTACTGATGTCCCATGTGAGGGTATCCACACAATTTTATTTTGCCAGAGTCAGCTTTAAAGGCCGTTTTTTATACGCTTATCTAATTCCCACAGCGCTGTTTTATCTAAATCAAAGTGGAGCAATTCCATAGCTTGATCGAAGGTAACCCAGCGGTACTCCAAATGCTCTTGGGATAATTTTACGTTCAGCTGAGTCATTTTATAGGCATACGTATAGCTTGGAATGACGTATAATCCATCTTTCCAAGCTTCTTTAAAGGGTACAAATAAATTACTAGGAACTGTTCCTATGGTATCTAAAGTTTCCATTGAACGCGTATCAATTTCGCTAATCCCGGTTTCTTCAGATAGCTCTCGACTTGCGCCCATCTTGGGGATTTCATCGCCTTCGCCACCGCCAGCAACAAACTGCCAAGCTTTCATGTCTGCTCTTTTTTAAATACAATATAATGGCACCTCAGAAAGGTAATAGGGAATAATCAGAGTGTTATATTTTGCTCTCATGGCTTTTCTCCTTTTAGTTGATGCTGGTTTCAGGCCAATAATCAACTTTTCCTTTCAATTTCAAAAAACTTTCGTAAATTAGCAAGGTCTTTAACCTTGGACAAAAATTTTATAACTTATTTCCAAATTAAAGGTGTCCTTAGTTTCACTGGTTGTTAACGGATTTAAAAACTAATCTTCCCAGCCACAGAGGGTATATCCTTGAGCTTGAGCTTCAGATAAAGTCATAGAAACAACAGAGTTTGCCTTGCTTAATCCTCTACAAGTGGAACTAAAGTGATATTTTTTTCCAGAATCTGGAGCAACGTATACGATTTGTTCGTTGTTTGTGGTCTGGGCAGCGGCTTGTTCTTCAGATGCTTTTTGTGCAGCGGCTTGTTCTTCAGATGCTTTTTGTGCAGAGGCTTGTTCTTCAGCTGCTTTTTGTGCAGCGGCTTGTTCTTCAGCTGCCTTTTGTGCAGCGGCTTGTTCTTCTGCTGCCTTTTGTGCAGCAGCTTGTTCTTCTGCTACCTTTTGCGCAGCGGCTTCTTCTTCCGCTTTTTTTGTAGCCTCAGCTTGAAGTTGAGCAACCACTTCTGAATTTTGCTTAATCAAAATCTTGGAACTAATTTTATCGTCAGCCAATTTGGCATTGATGGTTAGTTCTTTAGATTCTTCACCTGAAATTTCATAAGATAGTTTGAAATTTCCTTTTTTATCGGCGGTCACAGAATTTCCAGAGTCAATACTAACAACAGCTCCTGGTAGCGTTACGCCAGTAATCTCAGCTTTTTTATTAGTCCCAGCCTCAACCTCAGCTGGCGCTTTTAAAGTCAACTTTTCCTTTTTTACTTCCGATGTAGAAATGGTAGTGGAAGAGGATGATGATGCCGCATCCTTACCATTACTCTTAGCAGTGCAGCCTCCAAGCAGCCCAATACATACTATACTGATTAATATTAATCCGATACCGACGTTTAATTTTTTCCTATTAGTTTGTTTCTTAATAAAAAACCATGTCCCAACACAAGATACCAAAAAAACCAATGCAAAGAAATTACTCACTTTACTCCCTCCAAAATAATATTTTGCTCCCATTTAATGGCAGGTAACGATAGTCGCCATGCGTAATTTTTTAAATTAAGCATAGCGTACTGCTTACATTATATCAATAGTAAAAATTACAGATTATCAAAGATTAAATGCTAAAATGATAATAAAAACCTTGCTGAAAATTACAAAAAAATTTCTGTATTTCAAATGGATAAGAAATTAGGTTGTAGTTATAGTTAGGAGAAATAAAATAGTTCTATCTATAATTATTTTTTTGATTAACGATATAATATTGCCGAGAAGATTTTAGAGACGTAAGTTGTTTTTAACTAATAAGGAGAGATAAATTATGCTGATTACAAAATCAAGATTACAAGGGAATTCAGTAGTGTTGAATTTACCAGAAGAAGAGGACAAAAGCCCAGAGCCTAATACTGAGTACATCGTGATGCATTCTTTAGATGGCACAATCACGTTAGTTCCCACAAAAAAAAGTTGTGTATGCTAAGAAGAAGTTGTAAAAAGATTACTAGCTTTCCTAAAAGGGAGTTAGTAATCTTTTTTACTAGTAGGCAGAATCGCTGTAGAGTAATTGATTCAGCACTGTAATTCTAAAACTAGCTTGATTTTTGATAGACAAGCTATAAATCTGAGAAAAAAGCCAATCTCTGTTAGACTGGAAGTAAGGAATTTTGTTTCAAGAGAGGGGCAATTGTAACTTGCTCAGTCAATCAATTGGATTGGACGATAAAGAGACGATAAAGAAAGGAAGTTTATGATGAAAAAAATACTCGCAATTAGTCTCTTCTTGTTTAGTATCAGCTTAATGAGTGCATGTACTTCGACACCACCGAAAGATAGTGAAACGACTAACAGTAGCAGTACGCTGCCTACGACCAGTTCTACTGCAACAACAGAGACCACTGCTTCGAGTAGCGCACCACAAACGAGTGGTGCTACTGCGGATATCACTGATAATGGCATTGTTTTGAGCTTTTCCGAAGCTATTGCCATCTTCCAAAAAGAGTTTCCTGACGTAGATATTGCAGAATTGAAGTTGGATGCGGATCACAGTGTTTACTATTATGAGTTTGAAGGCCTGGATGATGAAAAGGAGTACGAGCTGAAGTTTAATGCTACTACTGAAGAGATTGTCAAAAAAGAAGCAGAAAATTTAGAGCAAGACGAAGCTGGCGGTGTGAAACGTGCCGAAGAGAAGTTGACACTGTCCGACTTAAAGAGTCAGGCGGAAATAACGCAGCTTGCGCAAACTGCCGTATCTAGCGGACAGGCTGTTTCCTGGAAAGTGGAAAAGAAATTGGGTCTGACCTATTGGGAAGTTGAAGTAAAAAAGGATAATCAAGAAGTGGAGGTCAAGATTGAAAACGCTACTGGTGAAATTTTAAAAAAAGAAACGGACGATTAATATTAATAAATTAAAAAAGCAGTTCCTATTCATGTAGTGCCACCATAAGTTAAACTTGTAGCGGCCAAAACATAAAAGGAACTGCTTTTTATTATTTTTAATTAAGCTAAGGCGAGTAATTCATCCCGCACTTCAAAAATTGATTTATCGGTAGCTGTTGCTAAAATCACCAACATTTTAGGTGTGACTTCTTCAACGCTGTGCTCTTTGTACGTGTCATCTAACGAAAAGATATAGCCCGTCTTTTTGAAAATTGTGGAAACGTCTAATTTATGCGCCGCAAAAAATGCTTTTAACCCTTGATACATCCTCTTCAATCCCTTCATTTTTTCTTCCTGTTGCCTTCATTTTAACGAAGTATTGTTAAATCATTATGAACTAACTGGAAAAATTTCAATCCGACAAAGGTTATTCATCGTCTTTTGCTAAAGATAAAATGGTTAAAGCAGATTTTTCGTCTAAATAAAGATGGGTGAAGAAGTTACCGTTTAAGGCGCCTAAGAGTGCTTCTGCTTTAAACTTGTAGTTACAAACACCAACCCGCACGGGAATTTTTAAAATTTCTTCGATAGTTAACCCGAAAGTTTTGTCTTGTTCAGTTTGAATAAATTCGCCGCGGAGGTTGAAGGGGCGACCATATAAGAAGCCAACAGCGTGATCTAATGAGCCAAAGAGAATGCGTTTGTGTTGCTTCCAAGAAGAAACGGAATCCACGGAATTTACTGTACCAATGCCTGAGATTAAAACGTCAGAGTGGCGAGCGGTATCCAATGTTTTGGCGATAATCGGTTCCATGGATAATAACTCCCGCGCTAAATCGTTTAAGACGTAAAGGGGAGCACTTAGGGTTAGATAGTCGGACTCATAGCGATTGGCCGCCTTTTGGACTAAGCGCATAGAGCCGGCTAGGGAGTTATACTTGCCGATTTCCCCGATAAATTGGGTAAAAACTAACTTTTCATTTAACTTGGTAGCAAACTGATCTATGGTTTTATAGACGGAATCCCCCCAAGCAAGAGAGATAATTTTCCCTTGGTCTACTAAAGCTTGAATATTTAAGGCGCAAAAATGCCAAAAGTTACTGTCTTCTTTGACGAGGTCTTCGCTCTCTTTTAAAATGAAGACTTTCGTTTTATATTTTTCCGCAAAGATATTTTCTAAGTCATAGTTGCGGGCGTAGGGATTATAAATGGAAATGGTTACCAATTGTCGCGTTTTGGCATCATCTAAATATTTTAAAATTTTATAGCGGCTTAAGCCGTACTTGGCGGTTAAATCAGTGATGGTAATATTAGCTAAATAATAATCTTCAGCTAACTGAATCAAGAGATTCTCATAATCGGAAAATTCCGTAGACACTGGCACGCCCCCCTTTTTTTCTAATTAAAGGTAGTTTAGCAAATAAAAATTAAAAATAAATGATAGAGCTTCATGAAGGATTTTCCATAAAATAGCTTATGAGTGGAAGAAAATCCCTTGCTATTAGTGGAACCGTCATCATTATTTTTAATTTTTAAAAAAGAAGTGTACAAATTTCAAAAATTAAAAATGTGTAATTTAAGTTTTTTAAAAACGTAAAAGTGGTATGCTATTTTTATAAAATTGAAAAGAAATTCCCTTTCTTTTCCGTAGCACTTATTCATTTTGCCTATTTTGAAGGAGGACGCTCATGAGTAGCACTAGTTTTATTGCCAGAAAGGATATTCATCCTACTAATTCTATTTTTTCCAACATACGGACAACAGTAGAAACTTTTTTCTATGGGAACAACGTAACGGCCGTTAATACTTTAGCTGAAGCGTACCAATGGGGGCAAAAAGCTCCCGGGACGGTCACTTCCGATTTACCCATCTTACACACTACAGAATTAGGTTTGCCAGAAGGAGCAAAAGTGCTAGTAGCCAATAGTGGCACGATTACCGGACGGACGGCTGCTGCGCGACGGATTATCGGCCAACCGGGGATTGATAGCAATTATTATGCAGGCATTCTACGGGAAGCAGTTTTTGCTAGCAGCTTGAAACCTTTCTTAAAAGGGGATGCGGTTGTGGGCCTAGCAGAAGATTTCATGGTGAAAGCTCATCTTACTTTACCAGAAAAATATGCCATGAATGTTTATTCTTGGATGTTAAATTTTCAAGTCATGAATGACACTTATCAAAAAATGTATGCTGAATCAAAAGTTTATCCAGAAGGGGACATCTTTGTTTATGGCGATCCTGACTGGACGCATCCTGATTTTCCGCAGGGTTTAGCGCTTTTTGATCCTGAACATAATGTTGCCGCAATCCTCGGTTTACGTTACTTTGGGGAATACAAAAAATCTTCTTTGACTTTAGCGTGGGGGATTGCCCATCGTAACGGCTACATTGCTTGTCATGGCGGGATGAAGCAATATGATCTCGGCACTAAAAAATTCACGATGGCCGCTTTTGGGTTATCTGGTTCTGGGAAATCCACCATTACTTTAGCCAAACAAAAAGGCAAAGATAACGTAACGGTTTTACACGACGATGCGTTTATTATTGACAAAGAAACAGGCGCCACCACGGCGTTAGAACCAGCTTACTTTGATAAAACCCAAGACTATCCCATGGACAATCCAGCGGTGAATTATTTCTTAACCGTGCAAAATGTCGGGGTGACGCTAGATGAAAAGGGTCAAAAAGTTTTAGTGACCGAAGATATTCGTAACGGCAACGGTCGGACGGTAAAAAGTCGGTACGTTACGGACAATCGAGTGGATCATTTAGGGGAAAGAATCGATGCAGTCTTTTGGATTATGAAAGATGATACTTTGCCACCCGTGGTAAAAATTGACGATCCCGTTTTAGCGGCGGTCTTTGGCGCAACTTTAGCCACTAAACGTTCCACCGCTGAAAACTTAGCAAAAGGTACGAACTTAGATAAGTTAGTCATGGAACCTTTTGCTAATCCTTTCCGTTGTTATGCGTTAGGGGAAGACTATCAAGACTTCCGTAATTTATTTGCCGGGGGCAAGACCGCTTGCTACATTTTAAACACGGGCTTTTTCAATGGCGAAAAAGTAACGAAAGAACAAACTTTAGGTAGTGTGGAAAAAATTGCCACCAATGCCGCTGAGTTTGTACCTTTTGGTAATCTAAGCCACTTAAGTTACTTGCCTCTAGCCGGCCACACGGTCGATTTTAGTGACCAAGCTTACTTAGAACGGTTAACTAGTCGCATGGAAAGTCGTTTAGCTTTTATTCAAGAACAAGCGCAACAATTAGCTGGCTTCCATGCTTTGCCAAAAGAAGCAGGCGCTTTAGTGGAAAAAATGATTGTGGAAATTGCTGAAAATAAATAGTCCTGACTAAATAAAAATCGTTGGCGAGTTGGCCAACGATTTTTTGCTTTATCCATAGCTTAAAACTTGCATCGGGATTTTCTGTACATTATAATTAAATTAGAAAATAATTAAAGAGGTGGAAGAAATGGATTTAGCATTACACTTAGTCAGCAGCGTCAACATTTACAATGTCGCTTTTGTTTCCATGGCGCAAACATTAAAGGACATTGAAGAGCAACAGGTTTCGATGTATCAACAAAAAATTTTAGCCGACTCTTTGGCGATTTCCATTCGCCACAATACAAAGCGCTTATTACAGCGGATTCAAAAGATTCGTTTAACGGTTAAAGTATATCCCAATGTGGTGGAACGGGACAAAGTCAACTTGCTATTAGAGATGGTGCGGCCCTATGAAGTGAACGTGTTAACTTTGGAAAGAATTTTATCTGGAGAAATTAGCCAACAAACTCACCGTCAGTGTCTACCTTTACTAGAAGAGATGAATCAGCAGATGCGGGCAATTATTCAAACGATGCAAGCTGATTTAAAGATTACCACGAAGCTTTCCGTGTAAAAAGACAAATGAAAAAGACGTTTTGCTCTTTGCGGCAAAACGTCTTTTTTAGACGCGTAACTGATATTTAAACATGTGGGTTATCATGCTCCTTAGGCAGTTTGTTTTAAGTTGGCAATGGCTTGTTCAACAGTGATTCCCTTGGCTTGATGTTTTGCATTATAAGCAATGAAGAAATTACCTACTGTGTCAAAGGCAACTCGATAGATCAAAGATTTTTGTTCTTTTTTCATTACGCATCCTCCTTTCTAAAATTTCTAGAAGAAGATCTTATAACGAAATTCCTTTACTAGCATACCACGTTTGACTAAAAGTACAAAAGATAATGGTTATTTGCCTAAGACCTTTAGGCTTTCTTAAGGTGGATGAGACTTAGAAGAGTTGTCAAGGAAGGAAAAAATCGCTATCATGGACATAAATAATAAAAGAAAAGAGGGATTTAAATGCGTCAGGATAAATATCGACAACCTCAGTATCAAAAAAATAAAGGAACCGTCATTTTGTGGGTGTTAGTAGCTCTTTTTGCCATTGTCTTGGGAACATTGCTGTGGCAAATTTTTAAACCAACAGAAGTCGCCACTACCAATAGTACCTCAGCAACAACCACCCTCAGCAGCACTACAGCCACCAGTGCTACGCTAACTACTAGCAGTAGGGCTAAAGAACCTACCAGTTCCACGAGCTCCAGTAGCACACTGGACTCCACTACTACTAGTTCTAGTACAACGACGACCACCACCACTAATTCCGTTAGCGATGAAAATCGCCAAGTAGATACGACAAAGTTAACCACACCGCAACTGCAAGCTTGGATTGCAGCGATCATGGAGCACCGTTTGCAACAGGGAACAGGGCTGCGACCTGATGGCAGCAATCCTTGGAATTACAATAAGGTTATGCGGGACGGCTTAGCTTACGTAGAGATTACGCAAACGGCTGATGGTGGTGCGCGTCAAGCTTTAATTACTACTTTTCGCGTGAATGCTGCCGGTGAACTAGAAGAAGCTAATCCCAATGACGGAACCTATCAAGTAGTGGCACAATACTTTATGGAGGTAGGTTAGCGCATGCATTTAGTTGATGAAAAGTTAAACTTGGAAATTCGTTTTCCCACGCGAGCTGAGTTGCGGGAAGTTTGGGAAGTGAGTTATCGCGATCATTTAGAGTGGATGGATTGGAATGGTCCATACTTTCACGATCCTGTTTTTAATTGGGTGGAGTTTCAAGCCAAATGTTTTCCGTGGTTTGCTAAAAGTCGGGTAGCGGTGATTTTTATTGATGGTCACGTAGCTGGTGAGGTGAGCTGGCACTACGAAGATGGCGAGCTGGCGCAGTGGCCAGAATTTGGGATTTGTATTTTTGATTCGGCCTATTGGTCCAAAGGCTATGGAAGCACTGCGGCCAAACTGTGGGTAGATTATTTATTTGCCAGTCAAAACTTTCGCCGGTTAGGCTTTACGACTTGGTCCGGTAATCAGCGGATGATGTTGTTGGGAGAGCGGCTGGGCTTTCAAAAAGAAGCACAAATTCGTCAAGTCCGCTTTTGGCAAGGGCAATACTATGACTCAGTGAAATACGGCATTTTAAAAAAAGAATGGCAAAAGCGCCCATAAAAATAAAACTAGTAAATATTTTTACCGAAAAGTTCGCGGTAAAAAAATATTTGCTAGTTTTTTTGCGTATCTTTTAATGAACAAATAAAAGGAGGAATTATTATGCAAAAATTAATTACCATTTGTCGCCGGGAAGGTTTTAATCAACGGACGTTTTATCAGTGGTTGCAAGACGAGGAGCTGATTGTCAAAAGTGAGATGGGCTATGAGATTGGCCCCCGTGCTTTAACAGGGATGGAGACATTTCATTATAATTACCGTGGGGCGGATGGCTCCCAACAAGAGCGGACGCAAGTACGAGTGCCGCAAGAATTGGTGGCACCTTTAGCCGATGCTTTTCAAAATAGTGGCTTGGAGCGTTTATATTCCCCAACCAATGTGAACCCCAATGCTTTAGATAGTTTGGAGTTATTAAAACGGCAAACAGCTAAAATAGAAGGACTCCTTTTAAGTCTGCAACAGCACTTAAAAGAAGTCCATCAGTTATTGGAAAAATAAAAGGTTAATCTTTGTCGGCTTCAGCTACGATCAGCACTTCTTCATCGGTTTCTTTTAAGCGTGCTTGAGCAGCAGCCACTTGTTCTTTGACGCTAATTTTAACGCCAGCTTTTTTCAAATCGTGATATTCAGCAGTAGCGGTAAATAATAAATCAGAGGCCGAGTTCACGGCTGTTTCCACGGAGTCTTGAATGACGCCGATGATAAAACCGACACCTACGACTTGCATGGCAATGTCGTTACTGATCCCAAATAAGCTACAAGCTAAAGGAATCAACAGTAGCGAGCCGCCAGCAATGCCGCTGGCTCCTGTAGCCGAAATGGCCGTTAAGAAACATAAAATTAAAGCTAAGGGGAAAGGAATTTCCATTCCTAAGGTATAGGCAGCAGCTAAAGTCATAAGGGAAATTGTAATAGCTGCCCCGCCGCTATTGGCCGCTGCTCCTAAGGGAATCGAGAGGGCGTAAGATTTTTCGTTTAAACCTAATTTCTCCGCTAGGTTCATATTAATAGGAATATTCACCGCGGAACTACGGGTGAAAAAGGCGGGGATGCCACTTTCTTTAAAACAGTAAAAAGTTAAAGGATAAGGATTTTCGCGAATCATCACCGCTACCATGAAAGGGTAGACGACAAAAGAAACGAAAAGCATCGTACCTACAACGATGATCACCAACTTGCCGTATGCTAAAAGACCATCAACTCCAGTGGAAACGACGGAGTTATAAACTAGGCCGACAATCCCTAACGGTGCTAATTGAATAATTCCTTGAATCACATGGGAAATTGCTCCGGAAATATCCGTCACCACTTTTTTAGTCGTTTCGGAAAAATTCCGTAAGGCGAGTCCTAATAAACTGCCCCAGAAAAGTAAGGCTAAGTAATTGCCCTCACTTAAAGCTGCGATAGGGTTTGCGACACCATTGACGAAAATATTTTTGACTACGGTCATTAAATCTTTCGGCGCTTCTTGCGTCAGGTCACTGACTTGCGGTAAAACGATTTTTACGGGGAAGAGATAAAAAATTCCCACGGCGGCAAGGGCTGCGACAAAAGTTGCTAAAAGATAAAGAATCACAATGGAGGTCATATGAGTCTCCGTACCCTTTTCGTGCCGTGATAAAGAGGACATAATAATGAAAAAGACTAGTAAAGGAGCGATGGCCTTTAGACTGCCGACAAAAATTTCGCCGAGTATACTAAGCCAGGTCCATTGGGGCACCGCCAATCCTAAGAGTATCCCAAGGAGAATCCCAATTAAGATTCTCTGGATTAAAGAGAGCTTTTGCCAACGTTTAATCATCTAAATAACCACCTTTCTTTAAATTGTTAGCATTTAAGTTAACAAAGGAAGTAGTAAATGTCAATCTTTATGATGAAAAAAAGCCAACTATTTGCGATAGTTGGCAATTGCAGCGTGTAAAGCTTGTTGAGCGAGGTGGTGGGCGCCGGCATGTTGACGATCATTTTGCCATTGCAACTGGAGCTTTGGAAAATGCGGCAGTAGAAAATTTATTTTTTCGAGATAGGGTTGGTAGTCAGGATTAGTCGTGTGCTTTTTGGCGACAACTTCCAACATGGTGCGACTGTCACTATAAAGAAAAATAATTTCATCTTGGTAGCCTTCTTTTTTTAGA
The DNA here is from genome assembly GCF_005405245.1 of Enterococcus nangangensis. Classification (GTDB taxonomy): domain Bacteria; phylum Bacillota; class Bacilli; order Lactobacillales; family Enterococcaceae; genus Enterococcus_J; species Enterococcus_J nangangensis. Next base: position 48,488 of record NZ_BJDR01000006.1, read on the forward strand.
TAGCGTAAGGCCGCGATGAAGACAGCAAATTCCGCCTGATGGTTGTTGAGACAATTTAAGGGAATTTTAAGTTGTTGGTGCAAGTTTTCCCCCACGATTAAAATACCGCCACCGCTAGGTAGTTGAGGGCTTTTTGTGGCTGCATCAATATATACTTTAAGCATTGTTACTCCTTGTTTCTTCCTTTTGCAAATTACGAAGTTGTGCTATGATTATAGCATGATTTCTAAGGGAGGGGAGCGACATTTTTCAATATCGATTTCAACCAGAGCCAGCCTTAAGCATTATCTATTGGTCGCTTACTTTAGGCATTTATTTAGTGGGTCTGATTGTGACTTTAGAGAATACGTACGTGTATTGGCTTTCCTTAGTAATTTGGGGAATTGCCACAGTCTTTTTATGGCTAGGTTTGAAACGCCAACTTTTTCTTAATGAAGAGGAGTTGTATTTAAAAGCCTTATTAAAAGTGAATCGGCGGCACCTACCTTTGGCTGAAATTCAACAGTTACAAGTCGCCAAAAATGGTATTCTAATTATTACTGTCAAAGAGCGGCAGTACTGTTTACTAATGGGACGCCGCACGAGTCAAAGATTTCTTGTGGAACAAGCGAACCATCCTTTGTTGAAGGATAAAATTAAAATTATTAATAAAATTGACTTTTTAGTCGATTAATCAGGCGAATTCTTTTGGGAGAGTTTGCCTTTTTTACTAGGCAAAAAAGAATTTTTTTGTATAATGATTTTATGAACAAAAATTAAATTTTAAAAATTAACGTTCGGAAATGAGGAGATTAAGTGTTAACGGATATTGAAATTTCGCAAGAGGCTACTTTAAAACCTATTACAGAGATTGCGGCCGATTTAGGCTTTACCCCTAAGAATTTAGAAAATTATGGCGCTTACAAAGCTAAAGTCAGTTACGATGCTTGTGCTCGTGCCGCCGAAAATCCTTTTGGCCATTTAATTTTGGTGACGTCAATTAATCCTACTGCTGCTGGTGAAGGGAAGTCCACCGTCACCGTTGGCTTGGGCGATGCTTTTAACCAATTAGGGCAAAAAACAGCCATCGCTTTACGGGAACCTTCCATGGGGCCGGTGATGGGAATGAAAGGTGGCGCGACAGGTGGTGGCTACGCGCAAGTGCTCCCGATGGAAGATATTAATTTGCACTTTACGGGGGATATGCACGCGATTACTTCTGCCAACAATGCCTTAAGCGCCTTGATTGATAATCATTTACAACAAGGCAATGCCCTGCAAATTGATCCCCGGCGCATTTTGTGGAAACGTGTTTTAGATGTCAATGATCGGGCTTTGCGCCAAGTCACCATCGGCTTAGGTGGGCCAGTCAATGGTATCCCGCGGGAAGATGGTTTTGATATTACGGTAGCCTCAGAAATTATGGCGATTTTATGCTTAGCTACCAGCTTGGAGGATTTAAAGAAACGCTTAGGACAGATTGTCTTTGGCTATAACTATCAACGAGAACCTTTAACAGTGGCGGATTTACATGTGGAAGGTGCTTTAGCGTTAATTTTAAAAGATGCCTTAAAACCAAATTTAGTCCAAACGATTTATGGTACACCCGCTTTTGTCCACGGCGGTCCTTTTGCCAACATTGCCCACGGGTGTAACAGTGTCATGGCTACCCGTCTTGCTTTGCAAACCGCAGACATCGCTGTGACCGAAGCCGGCTTTGGTGCTGATCTTGGTGGTGAGAAATTTTTGGATATTAAAGTTCCCACTTTAGGCAAAGTTCCAGATGCCGTAGTAATTGTGGCGACAATTCGGGCTTTAAAAATGCACGGTGGTTTGAAAAAAACAGAGTTGAAAAATGAAGATGTGACAGCATTGCAGCAAGGCTTTGCTAATCTTGCCAAACACATTGAAAATATTCAACAATACGGCTTGCCAGTGGTGGTGGCGATAAATCAATTTGTCACGGATACAGAAGCTGAAATTACTTGTCTTAAAGAACTCTGTCACAAGCGCCACGTGCCTTGTGCTTTAACTAGCGTTTGGGAAAACGGCCCGGCAGGAGGCATCGAATTAGCCCAAGCCTTATTAAAAGAAATGGATAATACACCTCATCACTTCACTCATCCTTATGCGCCGCAAGCCAGCTTGGAAGAAAAAGCGCAAGCTATCGTCCAAAAGATTTACGGCGGCAAAGAAATTATCTTAGGGAAAAAAGCGCGGAATCAATTGAAAGTTTTCCAAGCGTATGGCTGGGATCGCTTGCCCGTTTGTATGGCCAAAACGCAATATTCTTTTTCCGATGATCCGAAACGTTTAGGACGACCGACGGATTTTTCCGTGACGATTCGCGAGTTTGTGCCGAAAATTGGTGCTGGTTTTATTGTGGCTTTAACTGGAGATATTTTAACTATGCCCGGCTTACCGAAAGTACCCAACGCTTTGAACATGGACGTAACAGCAGACGGAAAAGCGCAAAGGTTATTTTAAATAATAAAACTGTGACGAAAATCCTTTTTTGTCACAGTTTTTTTTGTTAAGATAAGAAATAGCAACATGGCATCGACAAAGTAAGCAAGGAGCTAACTTTATGAATATTCAAGTGAAACGACCGTCCTTTTTCTTTGGCTATGGGACGCCCATTGCCCTCTTCCATAATGGCAAGAAGGTGGCTAGCCTCAAGGTGCAGGACACGCAATCCGTAACAGTTGAAGCCGGGGATCGCCTCTACGTGCAACAATCCCTTCTCGCCAGTCAAGATTATAAAATTACTGCTACGGATCAAATGTTAACCATCGGCTTAAATCCGATTTTTTTGAAATATTATGGTTTGATTTTTCTCTTGTTACTTTTTACTGCCGGTACTCCCGCTTTCTGGTGGTTATTACCGGTAATTGTCGTGATGGTTATCGTGATTTTTGTCCTGTTACGGAAACACTTTTTTATTTTGAAAAAGGGGGAGCGCTAGTTGGGAAAACGAGCCGAAAGTTTTATTAATAGTTTTAATCGCTTAGAAAAATTTTTAAAAGAAGAATTAAAAGCCCCAGCCAATATGGGCTTTGCTGAAGTGGTCCGCCGTTTGTCACGGCAGCGCAATTCGCCAGTAGCAGTTTATGAAAATGATTTGTTACAAATGGCCCAATTGCGAAACGCCATTGTTCATGAAAAAATTGCTGAAGATTTTGTGATTGCCGAACCCAACGAGTGGGCCTTAAAACGGATGACTGAAATCCAACAAGCGATTATGGAGCCGGAAAAAGTTTTACCGCGTTTTCGTAAACACGTGACAGGGTTTGAAAAAAATATCCCAGTTCAAGATATTTTTGCGAAAATTGCCGAGAAGCATTATTCGCAATTCCCTATTTATAACCGCGGTCAATTCTTAGGTTTGATTACCGTGCAAGGTATCGGCTTTTGGGCGGCGCAAGAGTGTGCCGATGGTCATTTAGATGTTACTAAAAAGACCGCCCAAGATATTTTGGCAAATCCCTTAAAGACTCCTAATTATCGCTTCTGTCATGAAAATACTAGTATTGCCGAAGTAGAAAAATGGTTTCGGGAGCTGCAACCTTTAGAAGCGGTCTTAATTACGAAAAATGGGGAGAGTGATGGGACCTTACTGGGAATCATTCGTCCACGGGATTTGCGATTTGAACATTAAATTTAGAAAAGAGTGAAGATGTGTTAGCAATCTATTTTATTTTAAGCGGCCTATTAGTGGCGCTTGATCAGTGGACCAAATTTTTAACAGTGGATCATATTGCTATCGGGGAAGAAACTTCTGTAATTCCTGGGGTGATTTCCTTTACCCATTTGCAAAATACGGGAGCTGCTTGGAGTTTATTGGAAGGAAAGATGCTCTTTTTTGCGGCGATTACCGTAGTTGCTGTCGTGATTATTGTTTATTGTCTGTTACGTTATGGCAAAAAAAGCGTCTGGTTCAGCCTCGGTTTGGCTTTGATTTTAGCTGGTGCTATTGGGAACTTTATTGATCGCATGCGTTTAGGCTATGTGGTGGATATGATTAAAGCTGATTTTATTAACTTTCCGATTTTTAACGTGGCGGATATGTGTCTCGTGGTAGGTGTCATTGTGGTCTTTATCTTTGTCTTAAAGACCGACGATAGTTTTTTTAGTGGAGGAAAAATCGCTTGGAAGAAAAAATAATTACTTTAGAAAGCGCCGGACGAATTGATAAACTTTTGCCGCCGCTTTTAGGCATTACCCGTTCCCAGTTGCAACAGTGGTTAAAAGAAGATTTAATAAAGGTCAACCAGGTGGTGGTGAAAGCCAACTATAAGGGTAAAGTGGGGGACGTGGTGCAAGTGGTGCCGCCGCGCATCCAAGAACTAGCTTTAGAGCCAGAAAATATTCCGTTGACCATTGTTTATGAAGACACGGACGTCTTAGTGGTGAATAAACCCCAAGGCATGGTGGTTCATCCTTCAGCAGGACATCCAACAGGCACTTTAGTTAATGCGCTACTTTATCATGTGAAAAATCTTTCCAGCATTAATGATATCGTTCGTCCAGGTATCGTTCACCGGATTGATAAAGATACATCTGGCCTTTTAATGGTGGCTAAAAATGATCAAGCCCACTTAAGTTTAGCAGCGCAATTAAAAGAAAAGACCTCTAAGCGGAAGTACTTAGCCATTGTCCACGGTACTTTCGATCATGAGAAAGGGACCATTAATGCGCCAATTGGTCGTTCGAAAGTCGATCGCAAAAAACAAGCTGTTGTCGCTGAAGGGAAAAACGCGGTGACCCACTTTACCGTCTTAGAAACTTTTGACCAATACTCGTTAGTAGAATTAGAGACTGGACGCACACATCAAATTCGCGTGCATATGGCCTATATTGATCACCCGGTAGCAGGCGACCCTTTATATGGACCGAAGAAAACTTTGCAAGGCCACGGCCAATTTTTACACGCCGAGCTACTAGGTTTTACCCATCCAACAACAGGAGAAGAGCTGGTCTTTGAAGTTCCAGCGCCAGAAATTTTCCAAACAACTTTAGAAAAATTACGTTTAGGCCTTGCATAATTAAAGGTAAAAAGGTATAGTTACATCAAGTGAATACGAGAACCTTTAATTTAGTCCCGTGAGGCTAAGAAGGAAGTGCTAGGTGCGCCTAGCAAGTGTTAGGCTACAAACTAGGTGTAGTCTAAAATAACAGCAACTTTCCTCCTAACCTCAAAAGGGTTGGGAGGTTTTTTTGTATATCCAAAAGGAGGAAAAGAAAATGCAAAAAGAAGTTGTCGATGCAGTAACGATGAAACGGGCGTTAACCCGGATTACCTATGAAATTATTGAACGGAACAAAGGGGTGCAAGACATCGTTATTTTAGGAATTAAAACCCGCGGCGTTTACTTAGCTAATCGCTTAGCTGAACGTTTGAAACAATTGGAAGGCTATGATGTGCCGGTGGGAGAACTGGATGTCACCATGTATCGGGATGACTTAGAAAAAAACGGCTCTACTAATACGACAACACCGGTGGAACTGCCTTTTTCCGTGAAAGATAAACACGTGCTTTTGGTAGATGATGTTCTTTACACAGGCCGGACAATTCGTGCTGCTCTAGATGCGGTGATGGACTTTGGTCGACCAAAGAAAATTTCTTTAGCTGTCCTCGTGGATCGCGGACATCGGGAATTACCAATTCGCGCCGATTATATTGGCAAGAACATTCCTTCCGCCCAAGCTGAAGAAATCATTGTGGAAATGGAAGAGCGGGACGGACAAGATCGCATTTTAATCGTTAAAGACTAAGATAAAGGTGGCAAATTGATGGCAGCAGAATTTCGTAATCCAGAAGCAATTTTAGATATTCACGATAAACCAAAACCAGGACCGTGGTTAGGCTTATCTTTACAACATCTTTTCAGTATGTTTGGTTCGACGGTTTTAGTACCGATTATGGTGGGCTTAGATCCGGGGGTGGCACTCTTTTCTTCCGGTTTAGCGACTTTAGTCTACCTATTCATTACCAAACGCAGCGTCCCGGCTTATCTTGGTTCCAGCTTCGCCTTTATTACGGCAATGCAAGTTTTAATGGGGACAGATGGTTACGGCGCGATTGCCCAAGGTTCCTTAACGACGGGGCTGGTTTACATCATTACCGCCTTAATTGTCAAAAAAGTTGGCTCCGGCTGGTTGGATAAAGTGTTACCGCCTATCGTAGTGGGACCAGTCATTATGGTGATTGGTTTAGGACTAGCCGGTTCCGTAGCAAGTGGGGCCATGAATAACGCTAGCGGCGATTACACACCGAAGTACGTCTTAGTCGCTTTAGCAACGTTAATTTTTACTATCGTCTTTAATATGTATTTAAAAGGTTTCTTCAGCTTGATTCCGATTTTACTAGGTATTATCTGCGGCTACTTAACCGCCTTAGCGGTAGGCATTGTGGACTTCCAAGCAGTCCTTGATGCGCCGTGGTTCTCCTTGCCTAACTTTGAAATCATGGGAAAAACTTATGAAATGAAAATGCATTGGGACGCGATTACCATGATGGCGCCCATTGCTTTTGTCACCATGACGGAAATGATTGGCGATGTGATGGTGATTAATAAACTAACCAAGCGCAACTTCTTTGAAAAACCTGGGATGTTCCGCCTCCTTTTAGGCGATGGTTTCGGCCAAATTATCGCCGGGATGGTTGGGGGGCCACCAGTGACCCTTTACGGCGAAAATATCGGTGTTTTAGCCATCACGCGAGTCCACAGTGTCTACGTGATTGGTGGCGCTGGGGTGTGTGCCATGGCTTTAAGTTTTATCGGGAAAGTTTCCGCTTTGATTTTAAGTATCCCGCAACCAGTAATTTCGGGGATTAGCTTTGTCTTGTTCGGCGTCATCGCTTCATCTGGCTTACGGATTTTAATTGACCACAAAGTAGATTTAAATCAAAAACGTAACCTCTTGATTGCTTCGGTGATTTTAATTGTCGGCGTGGGAGGCTTAGTCTTAGAAATTGGCTCCTTTAAATTTTCCGGCATGGCTTTAGCAGCCATTATGGGGATTATCATGAATTTAGTCTTACCGCAACAAGCAAGAAGCGAGGAGGCCTAAAGGGCAATGGAAAAAAAATTAGCGTTAAAAAACTTAGTCAGTATGGAAGATTTAAGTAAAGAAGAGGTCCTGCAACTTATTTATCGCGCACAAGCCTTTAAAGGGGGCGCCAGTACCCCGAGTTGTGAAAAGATTTTTGTTGCCAATCTCTTTTTTGAAAATTCCACGCGGACGCATCGTTCCTTTGAAGTAGCAGAAAACAAATTGAATATGAAAGTGATTGAGTTTGACGCCACCACTTCTTCCGTCCAAAAAGGCGAAAGCTTGTACGATACGGTGGGAACCTTTAACGCTATTGGGGTGGATGTCCTAGTCATCCGCGCCAAAGAAGAAGAGTATTACAATGAACTACTGCAAAGTCCGCTGATTACCGCTAGCCTTATCAATGGTGGTGATGGTTCCGGGCAACATCCTAGTCAGTGTTTGTTAGATCTCATGACGATTTATGAAAGCTTCGGTCATTTTGCGGGCTTAAAAGTTGCCATTGTCGGTGACTTACGCCACTCGCGAGTAGCCCGTAGTAATATGCAAATGTTAAAACGCTTAGGCGCCGAACTTTATTTTTCTGGACCTGTTGCCTGGTTCACACCGGAATTTGCTGAATACGGCACTTATCTAGGGATGGATGAGCTGGTAGGGCTGGTGGATGTTTTAATGCTGTTAAGAGTACAACACGAACGACACACAAGTAGTAGCGAAGCCGCCTTTTCGAAAGAAGAATATCATGAAAAATTCGGCTTAACGACGGCGCGCTATGAAAAAATGGCACCTCAAGGGATTATCATGCACCCGGCACCCGTCAATCGCGATGTGGAAATTGCCAGTTCGCTTGTGGAAAGTCCTAAATCAAAAATTTTTACCCAAATGACCAATGGGATGTTTATGCGGATGGCGATTTTAGAAGCCATTGTCCGTGGTCGGAGTTTAGAGGAGGCACATGATGGAAACCTTAATTAAAAATATTCAACTGTTGGAAAAAGACAATACTTTAATTCCCGGAGCGTTATGGCTCAAAGATGGCCGCATTCACGCGATTGGCACGAGTTTTCCTGAAGAAAACTTTGCTGAAGTTATTGACGGGCATCATTATTTAGCAACACCAGGTTTTGTCGACGTCCACGTGCATTTAAGAGAACCGGGTTTTACCTATAAAGAAAAAATTGCTACCGGCTCTAAAGCAGCTGCTCGTGGGGGGTACACGACGATTTGTGCCATGCCTAATTTAAATCCCGTACCCGATACACCAGAACGCTTAAAAGATGTATTAGCGCGTAACAAACAAGACGGGGTCGTGAAGATCTTACAATATGCGCCGATTACTACAGGGTTAAAAAGTGAAGAATTAGTCGATATGGCAGCTTTAAAAGCTTTAGGTGCTTTTGCTTTTACCAATGATGGCGTGGGAGTGCAAACGGCAGGCACCATGTACCTGGCTATGAAAAAAGCAGCAGAAGTCGGTTTAGCCTTAGTGGCCCACACGGAAGACAACTCCTTATTATTTGGCGGGGTGATGCATGAAGGCCACAAAAATAAAGAATTAGGCTTGCCGGGAATTTTAGGCGTGACGGAATCTTCCCAAATTGCGCGGGATATTATGTTGGCAGAAGCCACCGGTGTTCATTATCATGTCTGCCATGTTTCCACCAAAGAAAGTGTGCGGGTGATTCGCGATGCTAAAAATGCGGGCATTCACGTCACGTGTGAAGTGACGCCCCATCATTTATTACTGGATGAAGAAGATATCACCAAAGACCACGGCTATTTTAAAATGAACCCACCATTACGGGGAACAGATGATCATCAAGCTTTAATTGACGGTCTTTTAGATGGGACCATCGACTGTATCGCTACCGACCACGCGCCTCACGGTCATGAAGAAAAAAATCAAAGTATGTTAAAAGCACCTTTTGGCATTACGGGTTCTGAAACGGCCTTTAGTCTGCTTTATACCAAATTTGTTAAAACCGGAGTGTTCACTTTACAACAATTAGTTGACTGGCTAACGGTGAAACCCGCCGCAATCTTTTCTTTAGATGCGGGGACTTTAAACCTCGGCCGACCAGCTGATCTGACTTTAATTGATTTAGCAACCAGCAGAACCATTAAAGATACAGACTATGTTTCCATGGCGGACAACACGCCCTTTACCGGTAGTAAGATTTACGGACAACCCATGATGACTTTCGTCGATGGTCAAATGGTTTATAAGGAGGAAGCATAGTGGTGAAACGACGCTTAATATTAGAAGATGGCACGGTTTTTGAAGGAGTTGGCTTTGGGGCTGCCGGCGATGTGGTAGGGGAAATCGTCTTTTCTACCGCCATGACCGGCTACCAAGAAAGTATCACCGACCAAAGCTATAACGGTCAAATTTTAACCTTTACTTATCCCATGATTGGTAATTACGGCGTGAATCGCGACGACTATGAATCTATTGCGCCCACGTGTAAAGCGGTGGTCGTAAAAGAATTTGCGCGCCGTCCTAGCAATTGGCGGGCTCAACTTTCTTTAGATGAATTTTTAAAACGGAAAAATATTCCCGGCATTGCCGGTATTGATACTCGTGCACTGACGCGGAAACTACGCGCCCATGGCACCATGAAAGCAAGTATCGTCGATCCCGAGGATGTTTTTGAGCACGCCTTTGACCAATTGCGGGCGACGGTTTTACCGATTAATCAAGTCCAACAAGTCTCTACCCAAACGCCTTACCCAAGTCCTGGTATCGGGCGTAATGTGGTGGTGATTGACTTTGGTTTGAAACACTCGATTTTACGAGAACTTTCTAAGCGGGAATGCAATCTGACTGTGATGCCTTACGACACGTCAGCTGAAGCTATTTTAGAATTGAATCCTGATGGTGTGATGTTAACTAACGGCCCGGGAGATCCTAAAGATGTACCCGAAGCGATTCAAATGATTCAAAAAATTCAAGGGAAAGTGCCGATCTTTGGCATTTGCTTAGGTCACCAACTTTTTGCCCTAGCTAATGGCTGTGACACATACAAAATGAAATTTGGTCACCGTGGCTTGAATCACCCCGTAAAAGAAATTGCCTCAGGGAAAATTGCCTTTACTTCCCAAAACCACGGCTATGCTGTTGCGGAAAAAAGCGTTAATCCTGCTAACTTATTAATTACCCACGTGGAATTAAATGATGGCACGGTGGAAGGCTTGCGGCATAAATTATATCCGGCCTTTTCTGTCCAATTTCACCCGGATGCAGCTCCAGGTCCCCACGACGCATTAGATTTGTTTGATGAATTTATGGAATTAATGGATGCTTTTAAGGAGGAACATCATGCCTAAACGTACAGATTTGCATAAAATTATGGTGATTGGCTCAGGTCCCATTATTATCGGTCAAGCGGCAGAATTTGACTACGCCGGGACGCAAGCTTGTCTGGCCTTAAAAGAAGAAGGATATGAAGTGGTGTTGGTGAACTCCAATCCAGCTACCATTATGACGGATAAAGAAATCGCCGACAAAGTCTACATTGAACCCATTACTTTAGAATTTGTCTCCCGCATTTTGCGCAAAGAACGCCCCGATGCCATCGTCCCAACTTTAGGGGGCCAAACAGGATTAAACATGGCGATGGAATTAGCGAAAACAGGAATCCTAGAAGAATTAAATATCGAGCTTTTAGGGACGAAGCTTTCCGCCATCGATCAAGCCGAAGACCGCGACCTTTTCAAAAAATTAATGGAAGACTTAAACCAACCGATTCCTGAAAGTGAAATCGTTCATACAGTGGAAGAAGCCTTAGCTTTTGCTGAAACAATTGGTTATCCCGTGATTGTCCGCCCAGCCTTTACTTTAGGTGGTACCGGGGGTGGCATGTGTGCCAACGCCGAAGAATTGAAAGTGGTGGGGGCTAACGGTTTAACATTATCCCCGGTCCATCAATGCTTGATTGAACGGAGTATCGCCGGTTTTAAAGAAATCGAATATGAAGTAATGCGGGATAAAAACGACAACGCGATTGTGGTTTGTAACATGGAAAACTTTGATCCAGTGGGAATTCATACGGGTGATTCCATCGTCTTTGCTCCTAGTCAAACGTTATCTGATGTGGAGTACCAATTATTGCGGGATGCTTCCTTAGCAATTATTCGCGCCTTGAAAATCGAAGGCGGCTGTAACGTCCAGTTGGCTTTAGATCCAGACAGTTTTAACTACTATGTGATTGAAGTCAATCCGCGGGTCAGTCGTTCTTCGGCCCTAGCTTCGAAAGCGACGGGTTATCCCATCGCCAAGTTAGCCGCTAAAATTGCCGTGGGGTTAACCTTAGATGAAATGAAAAACCCGGTAACTGGCACCACCTATGCCGAGTTTGAACCAGCTTTAGACTATGTAGTCGCGAAAATTCCTCGCTGGCCTTTTGATAAGTTTGAAAAAGGTGAACGGAAATTAGGGACACAAATGAAAGCTACCGGTGAAGTGATGGCCATTGGTCGCAACATCGAAGAATCTTTACTTAAGGCAGTACGCTCTTTAGAAATCGGCACTATTCACGTGGAAATCGATGAACTAACCGAAGTAGCTGACGATGAATTAATGGATAAAATGGTGAAAGCTCAAGATGATCGTCTCTTTTACTTAGCTGAAGCTTTACGCCGCGGCTTTACGGTGGAAGAACTTCACGATTTAACGAAAGTAGACATTTTCTTCTTGGATAAATTGTCCCACATTGTTGAATTAGAATGGGAGTTAGCCCAACACCCACATGATCCGGAACTTTTAAAAATTGCCAAACAAAACGGTTTTACCGATGTGAAAATCGCCGAATTGTGGCAAACGGATGCGGCTAGCTTACGTACTTATCGTGAAGAGCATCAAATTACGCCAGTTTACAAAATGGTGGATACTTGTGCTGCTGAATTTGAAAGTCAAACTCCTTATTTTTACTCCAGCTATGAAATGGAAAATGAAAGTGTCAAATCGGAGCGGCCCTCCATTTTAGTCTTAGGGAGTGGCCCCATCCGCATCGGTCAAGGGGTGGAATTTGATTATGCCACCGTTCATTCGGTTAAAGCAATTCAAAAAGCTGGTTACGAGGCCATCATTATGAACTCTAATCCCGAAACAGTTTCCACCGACTTTTCCATCTCTGACAAACTGTACTTTGAACCCTTGACCTTGGAAGATGTCTTAAACGTCATCGAACTAGAACAACCACTAGGGGTTATCGTCCAATTTGGCGGGCAAACGGCCATTAACTTAGCCGAACCTTTAAGTCAGTACGGCGTAAAAATTTTAGGAACACAACTGGCTGATTTAGACCGCGCCGAAGATCGGCACTTGTTTGAAGAAGCGCTCCAAAGTTTAAATATCCCGCAACCTAAAGGCAATACAGCCACCAGTAAAGAGGAAGCAGTCGTCATTGCTAATGAAATTGGCTACCCCGTCTTAGTCCGGCCAAGTTATGTCTTAGGTGGACGGGCGATGGAAATTGTCGACAACCAAACCGACTTAGAAAGTTACATGACTCAAGCCGTTAAAGCTTCTCCAGAGCACCCGGTTTTAGTGGACCGTTACCTTTTAGGGAAAGAGTGTGAAGTGGATGCCATTTGTGATGGGGAAACTGTCCTTATTCCAGGGATTATGGAACATATTGAACGGGCAGGGGTCCATTCCGGCGATTCCATGGCGGTTTACCCACCACAAACCTTGAGCCCCAAAATTCAAGCCACCATTGCCGATTACACGAAAAAATTAGCGCTAGGTCTAAATTGTATCGGGATAATGAATATCCAGTTCGTTATTTTCCAAGATGAAGTGTATGTGATTGAAGTCAATCCCCGCGCTTCTCGAACGGTGCCGTTTTTAAGTAAAGTCACCGGCATTCCCATGGCGCAAATTGCTACCCAATGTATCTTAGGGAAAAAATTAATCGACCTTGGTTACCAAGACGGCCTTTATCCTGAAAGTAAACTGGTCCACGTGAAAGCACCGGTCTTCTCCTTTACCAAGCTTTCGAAAGTCGATACGTACTTAGGGCCAGAAATGAAATCCACTGGTGAAGTGATGGGGAGTGATGCCAATTTGGATAAAGCTCTTTACAAAGCTTTTGAAGCAAGCGGTTTACACTTGCCAGCCTTTGGTGCGGCGCTTTTCACCATCTCTGATGATAGTAAAGAAGAAGCGTTAGCTTTAGCCAAACGCTTTAAGGAAATCGGTTATAGTTTGATTGCCACCGCCGGAACCGCGGAATACTTCAGTCAACATGGTTTAACCGTGGAGAAAGTCGGCAAAATCGCCCAAAGTAGTGAAGAAGCTACCGTCATCGATATGATTCGCCACCATAAAGCACAAGTTGTGGTGAATACTATTGCGAAAAATCGGACGCGGGATCACCGGGATGGTTTCTTGATTCGGCGGGAAGCCGTGGAACACGGTGTGCCCCTCTTTACCTCACTAGATACGGCAGAAGCTATTTTACAAGTCTTAGAATCACAAAGCTTTACCACTCAAGCGTTGTAAAAATTTAATCTTAAAAGGGCGGTAGTTAGGGAAACTTAGCTACCGCACCTGTACATATTAAAGGAGGGTCTCATGGAACAAGAAAATTTACAAGTGTTGGGGCAAAAGCAATTAGCTCCCAATATTTATCAAATTGATTTAACGGGCGCCATGCTAGGAAAAATTCAACAGCCTGGACAATTTTTACATTTGAAACCGCAAGCTAGTGATTTATTGTTGCGCCGCCCGATTAGTATTGCCCGCTATGACACCGTCCAAAAAACGGCCAGTTTAATTTATCGCGTAGAAGGAGCGGGCACTAAAGGATTTACCACTTTAAAAGCTGGAGATGTCTTAGATACGTTAGGACCTTTAGGCCACGGCTTCCCTGTAGATAATGTTACGGCAAAAGAAAATATTTTTGTGATTGGTGGTGGGATTGGGATTCCGCCTTTATATGAACTGACGCGGCAATTAACTAAGCGTGGCGCTAACGTTTATGTTTTCTTAGGGTATGCCAGTGCTCAGGTGATGTACTACCAAGCAGAGTTCGCCGCTTTAACACCCCATTTAGCCATCTCTACCGATGATGGCTCTTATGGGCAACAAGGGCATGTGGGGCAACTCTTTATGGCGGCTTTAGCTAAAATTCAACCAGATGCCGTCTATGCTTGTGGTGCTAAGGGCCTGTTGCAAATGGTGGATGGAACTTTCCATGATCATCCCCGTGCTTATGTCTCTTTAGAATCTCGCATGGCTTGTGGGATTGGTGCTTGTTACGGCTGTGTGACACATTTACAAAATGATCCTACAGGAACGCAAAGTAAAAAAATTTGTGATCAAGGACCAGTCTTTCATACGGGGGAGGTGGTTATCTAATGAATCCTTTACAAGTGAACTTACCAGGCTTAACCTTAAAAAATCCGATTATGCCGGCTAGCGGCTGCTTTGGTTTTGGGGAAGAGTACGAGAAATTTTATGATCTCAATCAACTAGGAGCAATTATCGTTAAAGCCGTGACTCCCAAAGCTCGTTTCGGTAATCCTACGCCTCGCATTGCCGAAACTCCTTCTGGTATGTTAAACGCCATTGGTTTACAAAATCCCGGCTTAGATGTGGTCTTAGAGGAAAAGCTGCCTTACTTGCAAGAACGTTATCCCGAATTACCAGTGATTGCTAACGTGGCTGGTAGTTGTGAAGAAGATTATGTAGCAGTCTGTAAAAAAATTGGTCAAGCCAAAAACGTTAAAGCCATTGAGTTAAACATTTCCTGTCCTAATGTGCGTCATGGGGGGATTGCTTTTGGCACGAATCCTGACGTGGCTTACAGTTTAACGAAAGCATGTAAGGCAGTAACCGATTTACCAATTTATGTGAAGCTTTCCCCTAATGTGACAGACATTGTCCCGATTGCCCAAAGTATTGAAGCTGCTGGGGCGGATGGCTTTTCCATGATTAATACTCTTTTAGGAATGCGAATTGATTTAAAGACCCGCAAGCCTATTTTAGCCAATCAGACAGGCGGCCTATCAGGTCCGGCGATTAAACCGGTGGCGATTCGCTTAATCTCCCAAGTAGCGGCGGTCAGCGATTTGCCAATTATCGGCATGGGAGGTATTGCCACGACTGAAGATATTTTAGAAATGTTTTTTGCCGGGGCTAGTGCGGTGGCCGTGGGGACCTCAAACTTTACTAATCCGTTAATTTGTCCGCAATTAGCTAAGGCTTTACCTGAAACCATGGCTAAATACGGTGTGACTAGCTTACAGGAATTAAGTCAACAATTAAAAGCAGAAAGGAAAGAAGCACGTGGAAAATAGACCGATTATTGCGCTGGACTTTCCCGATAGTTCAGCGGTGAAAAAATTTTTAACTGGCTTTCCTCAAGAAGAAAAATTATTTGTCAAAGTTGGCATGGAACTTTTTTATCAAGCCGGCCCCCAAGTGGTGACGGCTTTAAAAGCTGCCGGTCACGATGTCTTTTTGGATTTAAAACTCCACGACATTCCTAACACAGTGATGCGGGCCATGAGAAACTTAGCCCGTTTAGGAGTGAATCTGACCAATGTTCATGCCGCTGGCGGTCAAGAGATGATGGAAGCAGCCCTACAAGGGTTAAGCGATGGCGCAAATGGGTCAGCAGTGCCGAAGTTATTCGCCGTCACCCAACTGACTTCAACTTCAGAAACGAAGATGCAAGAAGAACAACAGATTTATACGAGTTTAGCCGAGAGCGTCCTAAATTACGCCCAATTAGCAGAAAAAGCTGGGTTAGCTGGCGTGGTGTGTTCGGCTTTAGAAGCTTCTACCATTCACGAAGCTACGAGCAATCAATTTTTATGCTTAACCCCAGGAATACGTCCTACAGGCAGTGCAGTAGGGGACCAAAAACGCGCTGTAACCCCACAAAAAGCTCGAGAATTAGGTGCCAATTACATTGTTGTGGGTCGTCCTATTACCCAAGCAGCTGATCCTTATGCCAGCTATCAAATAATAAAAAAAGAATGGAGTCAAAGTCATGAGTAAAGTTATTGCCAAACATTTATTAGAAATCAAAGCGGTCTTTTTAGCTCCCGATGAACCTTTTACTTGGGCTAGTGGCTTGCACTCCCCAATCTACTGTGATAACCGCATGACTATGAGCTATCCAGCGGTTCGCCGTGACATCGCCAAAGCACTCGCCGACAAAATTAAAACAGAGTTCCCGGAAGTTGAAGTGATTGCCGGTACTGCTACCGCCGGGATTCCTCATGCTGCATGGGTGGCAGAATTATTAGATTTGCCGATGGTTTATATTCGTTCTAAACCGAAAGATCACGGTAAAGGCAATCAAATTGAAGGCCGCATCACCCCTAACCAAAAGATGGTCGTCATTGAAGATCTAATTTCCACCGGGGGCAGTGTCTTAGAAGCTTGCGCCGCGGCGAAAAAAGAAGGGGCGGATGTTTTAGGCGTTGCCGCTATCTTCTCCTATCAACTGCCGAAAGGGTACGCTAACTTTGAAGCAGCCGGCTTGCCTTATGTCACGATTACCAATTACAGTGAACTCTTGGAGGTAGCCAAAGAATCTGGCTATATTAACCATGAGCAATTTGCACCCTTACTAGACTGGAAAAAAGATCCTAAAGCTTGGTCTGATGCCCATTAAAATTTAAGTAAAAAGCTAGCCTTCATTTCTCTTTTACGAAAATGAAGACTAGCTTTTTGGTTTTTATTTGGCTTTTAATTGGTTGACTAATTCTTCTTGTGGGGTGACGTATAAAGTATTTTGATTCTCATAAATGACAAAACCGGGTTTGGCGCCATTAGGTTTATGGACGTAGCGGACGGCTACGTAGTCTACCGGCACGTTAGAGCTTAAGCGGTACTTCGAAAAATACGCAGCTAGTTGGGCAGCTTCTTGTAAAGTCTCAGGACTAGGGTCAGGATTTTGAATAATCACGTGGGAACCGGGAATATTTTTAACGTGGAGCCAGATATCGGTTTTTTTCGCCGTTTTTAAGGTTAACTGGTCGTTTTGTAAGTTGTTGCGGCCGATTAAAATAGTATCCCCGCTACTAGCAATAAAACGTTGAAAAGTAGGCTTGTTTGAATTTTGGCGCATTTTTTTCTTTGGTGCTTTGACGTAGCCCGTGACTTGCAATTCTTCTTTAATCCCTGCTAATTCTAAAGGAGTCGCTAAAGCTAGTTGATCTAAGACCGATTGTAAGTAAGATAATTCTTTTTCGGTGTCGACAATTTGTGCTTCCACCATTTTAATGGCATTTTTGGCTTTTTGATATTTTTGGAAATACTTTTGTGCATTTTGGTTAGGAGTTAAGTCGAGCCGCAGCGCAATTTTAATGGGGGCATCTTCTTCGTAATAATTTTTTAAGGTGACCTCACTTACGCCCCGAGGGACTTCGTGTAAAAAGGTAGTCAGGAGTTCGCCGCGTCTACGGTAGTCTTCAGCGTTTTCCGTGTCTGCTAAAGTTTGTTGTAATTTTTTCAATTTCTTTTGGTTTTTCTTAAACTCGTTGGTGATTTTTGTTAACAGACTGCTAGCCATTTGTTTGACGCGATCTTTTTCGGCTTTATCACCATAGTAGGCGTCTAGTAACGTGCTTAACGTCGGATAAGTCGCGATGGTTGTTAAACTTTTAAATGGTTGAGCACTAAAGAACTCTTTCCCTTTTTGTTGGCTTAAAGTGCCTACAGGTGTAGCAAAGCCGGCGAAAAACGCTCGCCACGTTTGCATTTTAGCTTCCGGCTTTTGTTGCAGGCGATAAATAAGTTCCGCTGCGGTATCAAAGCCTAAGCCTTGGAAGTGCTGTTGTAAAAAGTGAGCATCTAAGGTTTCTGCCGTTTGCAAAAGGTGAAAAATTTCTTCATCGCTGGCTACAAAAGGATTGAGGACGTCTTGGAGAGGTGGCGTGTGGTAAGTAGCCCCCGGCAGCAGCAGGCGGAAACTATTTTGCGAAGGTCCCACGTGCTTGATGGCGTCTAAAATTTGTTGGGTGTTTTTGTTTAATAATAAAATGGTGGAGTGGCGGCCCATTAATTCCACCACTAAGAGTAAGTTTTCTAAATCCCCTAATTCATTGCGCTTACTAAAGTAAAAGTGCAAGACGCGGTCGTTATCTACTTGTTGAATACTTTCTAAAATGCCGCCTTCTAAATATTTTCTGAGCATCATGGTGAAATTAGGCGGCGTCACTGGATTATCAAACGGTAGCGTCGTGATTTGCACCCGGGCATAAGTGGGGTGGGCGGATAATAATAATTTATGATTTTTCCCGTGGGAACGAATGGTTAAAATAATTTCCATTTCGTAAGGTTGTTGAATTTTTGATAAGCGGCCCCCAGTAAGTAAAGCTTGTAACTCGTGGACCATACTATGGGTAAAAGTTCCGTCAAAAGACATGTTACCCCTCCTTTTCTTTTCCGTTTCTATTATAGCAAAGGAAACCTAAAAAATCCCCGCAAAGTTTTGCGGGGAAGAGTGCTATGCTTTAAATTTGCTCAGACATCGCTTGGGCTAAATCTAAAATCATCATTTCCATAAATTCGTTGGCTTCGTTTGGTAAAGCATCGTAGCCATCATTGCTTTTTTTCTTCTCGTTAATAAAAGCGAGGCGGTCGACTAAGCGTTGTTTAATCTTATTCATGTAGCCAATATCATTAAAATGCACCGGATGATTTTCTAACGGTAAATAACTTAAACGTTGAATTGGCCCAAAGTCGGTAAATTTGGCAGTACCACTCATAATTTTTTCAATACTGCCTAAAGTTTCTTCTTTCGTCACTTTGCGTCCGTTAAAGTAGCCTGTATTTAAAATATAGCAACGCACGCCGCTGGCAAAAAGTTTTTGGAAGGCCGCGTAGTCTTCATGTAGCGGATAGCAACGGAAAGGGTTAGCGAAAGGTTCAATCACCAATTTATCAAGATTGACATCCCCCACGACGTTTTCGGCAGTAGAACGTTTCGTCGCTAAGGTTACGCCAAAAAGGGTGGCCAGTTGCGGATCAGAAACTTTTACCACCGGCGGTAAGGAGTCATCTTTCATAATCCAAAAGACGGCGTCAATTTTTTCGGCTAAATAGTCCACCCGATTTGGGGTTACGTAGCGAGACTTAATGGTGCGGCCGTTACCATTGCGAATGTCTTCTGTCACGATAATTTTTTGCCCTTGATCATCAAGGGTTACGCCGACATTTTGGACAGTTAAGCAATAATCTAAAACGGAGGAGTCGGCTGGGTAGTCTTGCGTTTTATCAAAATAAGCCGGCTCTAAAGCGGTGGTTGCCCCCGTGTCTTCGTGAATGACAAAAGCATCATCGTGTAAAACTGTCACGGGTACCGTGTCATCGTGTTGTGCTAAAGTAATCGTTGACTTGCCAGAACCGGATAAGCCAAAAGCGGCCATGGTGAATTTCTTATTTCCAAGGTCGTATTGTTTCATGCCCCCATGACAGGCGACAAAGCCATTACGGTGGGCCGTAGCCCAAGCTAAGGTTAACGTTGCTTTTTTCAATTCGCCAAAGTAACGTAAGCCTAAGATGGCTGCGACATTATGCTCCGGATCAAATAAAGCTAAACCATTAGGAAAATCAGGGTGGGACCAATTGGGATTAGCGAAAATAAATAAATCATTTTCGGTAAGTTCAGGAGTACGTTGGTAAAGTTTTTCTATTTCTGGGGTGACAATTTGGAAATTCAACAAGTAAGAATAAAAATTATTTTCATACCCTTTAGGGAGCATTAAGTGAGCTTTGACACTATAGTCTTCCGACAGGCCGACAATCACATCTCCTTGGTAAAACTCTTCTTGGAGACTTTGATAAACGGCCTCCCGCATAATACCGGCATAATAGGCACTGTCTACGCCGGGGTGTCCTAGGATGCGGCGGGCAGCAGCCGTGCGGCCGACAATTTTTCCGTCGTTATTGACTAAGACTACTGCATCAGCTGGTAAACCTAATTCTTCGGCCTGACTCACCAGCATGTCAGTAACGGTAGTGGTGGGAGCGTGGTAAGCATTGTGGTAAGCGGTAGCTAAATCAGGAACTTTCGTGACATTACTGCCGTAAAACGCACTTTCAATGGTCGCTTTTAAAGCGGACAGCAAAGGGTTATCTTTACGTAATTCTTGGGATTTAAAACGGCCAATAGTACTCATCGTATCTTCCTCCTTTAAATAGATCTCTTACGTTTTTATTTTAACATTATTAAAGAACAATGAAAAAGGAAACGCTATCATTTGGCCTTACAGTCGACTTCTTCAAAGATTCTTAAGGAGATGGGAGCTTGTTTTTTGCTAAAGGAGTTGGTAAGATAAAAACAATAAGGGGGACGTAAACGTATGGCATGGATGACAAACTGGTGGAGCGATTTTAAAGAAGATTTAAAAGAAATAACCAATCGACAATGGCAAGTGTTGGGAATTACTGCCGTGAGTGTCCTCGTTGCTTTAATCCTCTTCTTGTTTTTTGTTCCGCAGATTCAAAATAATATTCGCCAATCGCAGTTAGACGCCATTGTGTACCCGCCAGTGGTGAAAGAGAAAGTGAAGATTGTTTCTACAACAGAGTTAGCCCAGACGGTTAAAGAGCAAAAAGCGGTAACGGTTATTTTCCTCCGTAATGGGCGGACGTTAACGAAAGAGGCTTGGGAAATTTTAGGGGATGAAAAAGCGCTGGGGGATTTAAATCACCAAGTTTACGTTTATCCTTTGGTTTATGATGCTAAAGAGACGATTGAAAAATATCAATTGGCTGATGACAGCGTGACGTGTGTCTTTTACGAAAAAGGCAAAGAAGAGAATCGCTATACGTTAAAGACTAGCGCAACGAAAGATTGGATGGAACAACTCAACGCGCTTCCCATGGCTAACGTTAAGGAGCTGGACTAGGTTAAGACTTTCTTTTGGTTATTCATTTTTAATTGTCTGCAAAAATATTCTAAAAATTACTTGACGTCAGTTGCCTTTAGGCTTATGATGTAAAAAAACAAATGAGGAGGAAACTTAAATGAGACTATCAACTAACAGCACTTTTACATGGCAAAGCTGGCGTAGATAGTTGTATTTATGGTTTCTCCATAGATACAACGTTTAGAAAAGATTTTCTAAATTTTGTATCTATGTCGGTTAATTCAGTGTGAACCCGCATAGATGTTATGCGGGAATTTTCTTTTTTTGTGGAGACTTCCCAGGTTTAGGGAAGTCTTTTTTTGTTGACAATGAAGCATCAAAATGAACCCATTGGAGGATATAACGATGAAAGAAAAAGGATTATACTTAGTAACGATTTTATTATTTGCCCTATTGTTTTTCGGCGTCTACACGGACTCAAAAAAAGCGAGTGGGACGGATAGCGAGACAGCTGCAAAACCGGTGGTAGGGATTTTACAATATGTCACCCATCCATCTTTAGATGCGATTGAGCAAGGTATTGAGGATGGATTAGCGGAAGCTGGCTACGGGAAAGATCAAGTAGAAATTTTACTCATGAACCCCCAAGCTGACCAAAGCAAAATTCAAACCATGGGACAACAATTAGTCAATAAGTCTGATGTGTTGGTGGGGATTGCTACCCCAGCGGCCCAAGGTTTGGCTAATTTAACCAAAGACACGCCGTTAGTCATGGGGGCGGTGAGTTATCCCGTGCAAGCAGGACTAGTCACTAGTGAAGAAAAACCAGAAGGACAAATCACTGGGGTTACGGGGCGTCCGGCGGTGGGGGAACAAATGAAGTTCATCCAAGAAATTTTACCTGACGTGAAAAACATCGCCGTTTTATATTCTTCCAATGAAGATAATTCTAAGGCTCAAGCCGAAGACGCGAAAACTTCGGCGGCTGCTCTTGGAATCACTGTGAATGACTATGTAGTAAGTAATACCAACGATATTAAAGCCGTGGCCCAAAAAGCTTTAGCGGAAAATGATTGCATCTACTTGCCACAAGATAACACCGTGGCTTCAGCGGTAGATACGGTTGTGCAATTAGCCATGGATGCAAAAAAAGCCATTTTCCCTTCGGTCACCGATCAGTTGGAACAAGGTGGGTTAGCGACGATTGGAATTGACCAACACCAAATTGGTATCGACACAGGTAAAATGGTGGCTGAAATTTTAGACGGTAAAAAACCAAAAGACATTCCAGTCTACTCTTCAACGGAAGGTCAAAAAACCATTAACAAAGCTGTCGCTGAGAAATTAGGCATTACTTTTAGTGCTGATGTGCTAAAAGAAGCCAAAGATATTACGGAAATTAGTGAGTAGGAGGAAGTAAGATGATTGTTTCAGGAATTGGGCAAGGCCTTTATTGGGCGATTATGGCATTAGGATTATTTTTAACCTTTCGGATTTTAAATTTCCCTGATATGACAGCTGAAGGAAGTTTTCCTTTAGGAGGCGCGGTGGTGGTGGTCTTAATTCGCCAGGGCGTTACACCGCTTTTAGCTACCCTGATTGCTTTTATTGCCGGTGCTTTGGCCGGTAGTGTCACAGGTTTTCTACACACCAAAGGGAAAGTTCCGTTACTGTTAGCCGGAATTTTAGTGATGTCGGGAATGAATTCCGTGATGCTTTTGGTGATGGGGCAAGCCAACTTATCTTTACTTCATTTTACTAAGCTGAACCAATTGGGAATTTTAAAAATTTTTCCCGCTGACGCGCGTGAAGTAGTGATTGGTTTAGTTGCGTGTGTAGGCATTGGCTTATTGCTTTTCTTCTTCACCCGCACCACCTTTGGCCAAGCTTTTATCGCCGCTGGTGACAATCCCAAGATGACTAAAAGTTTAGGCATTAATTACAACAAAATGGAAGTTGTCGGCTTAATGCTGGGAAACGGTTTAATTAGTTTAAGTGGTGCTTTGTTAGCCCAAAGCGACGGTTACGCTGATGTGAACAAGGGGTTTGGCGTGATTGTCATTGGCCTTTCTGCGATTATTTTAGGGGAAGTCTTGTTTGGAGATATCACCTTAGGCAAACGCTTATGGGGCACAATTTTAGGGGCTATCTTATATCAATTATTATTAGTTGTGATTATCGCTTTAGGTTTAGATACCACTTACTTAAAAGGAATAACGGCCATCATCTTAGCATTCTTCTTAATGTTGCCCCATCTTATGGAAGGAGGAAAAAAAGCATGAGTTACTTAACCATTCGCGATTTATCCTTTGCAGTCAAAAATCAAAATGAAAACAAACAAATCCTCCACAATTTAAATTTAACGGTGGAACAAGGAAGCTTTACGGTAATTCTCGGGGGCAACGGGGCAGGCAAGTCGACGCTCTTTAACTTGTTAGATGGTACTTATCCGCCAACAACTGGCTCCATTGCCTTAAATGGTCAAGAGATTCGCCGGCTACCTTTAAAAGAACAAGCGCAAAAAATTGCCCGCGTCTTTCAAGATCCTAAATTCGGTACAGCACCCCGGATGACGGTCTTAGAAAATTTGATGTTAGCAGAAAATAAAGGGAAGACCAGTTTATTCCATTTTGTAGCGCCTAAAAGTGTCACCGCTAAATACAAAACCCTCTTAGCCAAGAGTCAAAACGGCTTAGAAGAACGTTTAAATCAAGCGACAGACACCTTATCTGGTGGACAACGGCAAGCCTTGAGTTTATTTATGGCCACACTCCAAACACCAGAATTACTTTTACTGGATGAGCACACAGCGGCTCTTGATCCCAAGAGTGCCACTAATATTATGGCCTTAACTGACGAGTTGGTGCGCCAAGAAAAGCTCACTTGCTTAATGATTACTCATAACTTACAAGATGCCTTAACGTATGGCGATCAACTAGTCGTTTTAAAAGACGGACAGGTTGCCGCTACTTTTGATGCTGAGGCGAAAGAAAAATTAACCAAAGAAGAATTATTCCCCTATTTCTTGTAAAATAAAAAGCAGTTAGCGCTTATGCTGACTGCTTTTTATTAACTAGCCGCTACCTTGAACTTTGCACCAGAGGAAAAGAATGAGCAAAGATATCAAAAAACGGCTCAAAAAATGCCGCCAGTGCAGATGCCCATATAAAAAGTGGCCATTGGCGATAGCTGCTAGCAGTAAAAGCAAAAGACCCAAGGGTAGGAAAGGCGCAAAATAGAGCCCTAAAAGAATGCTAAGGGCGCCACTTATGGTGAAAATTCGTAGATGGCTAGGTAGACTACGTGTTGCTAAGACTGCTCCAAGCATTAAACTAGCGTAAATAACTGTGAGGATTGTTAAAGTTGGTTTCATCATTTTCCCTCCCTTTGAGGACTATTAAACAATATGGGGTGCACCCCGCAGCAAGGAGTAATGAAATGTTCATTGGAGAATTTTGTCGAGAGTGTCAAGCCACGAAGGATACTGTGCGGTTTTATGTAGCAGAATGGTTGCTACTGCCGGAAAAACGTGGGCGTAATTACTGGTATAGTCAACAAGAAGTGGCAGACTTTAAGGAGATTCGAGCTTTACAGCAGTTAGGTTTTTCCATTAAAGCAATTTGTCAAATTCGTCAGCTTCATACCACTCAGTGTGGGACAACCCTGCAGTGGCAAGCCAACGCTCAAATCGTGGCCGAAGAATTAACAAAAGTCGAGGAAGAGTTGAAAGTGTTACAGTTACGACGCGAAAAATTAAAAAATGTCCAAGAAAAGTTAATCGCTTTATTGCAAGAAAAATAAAATACGTCGCGGACCTCAATGAGTTAAGAGGTTCGCGACGTATTTTTACCTTTGAGTATCGTACATCGATTTAAAGGCCGCAACAGCAGGCAGCTGCAAGCGACTTTCTTTATACATTAAATGGGTCGAGCGGGTGAAGGGCTGACCATCTTTAAAAAATAATTGTTTGGCATAACCGTGAAAATCTCCTAAGGCAATGGCAGGGACAATGGCCCAGCCGAGACCTTCTTGCACAAAGGCAACGCAAGAAGTAACGTTGTCCATAAGAATAGTTTGCTTGTTCAGCTGGTACAAGTCATTTTCAATCATCCATTGTTCCATTTCATTTTTAAAATTACGGTCACTATTGCGATTAATAAAAGGCATCGTCTTTAACTCGGCCAAGGTCTTTTTCGTTAAGGAAATGAGATACACGTTTTCCCTGGCAATCTCTAGGGCTGGAATAGCCGTGGGGAAGTCGCCGCGGATGATGGCGATATCCATTTGGTCAGCCAACAGTTTTTGATGAATGATGCGACTGTAGTCTGTGATAATTCTCAGTTGAATAGCCGGAAATTTCTTTTGAAAATTTGCCAAAATCTTAGGCAATAAAAAGTGGGCATATTCAATGGAACAACCGAGGTTTAAGGTGCCCGAAATTTCGGCACTGTTGGTGGCTAGCCGCGTGTTTAATTCAGTGGATAAACGCTGCATCTTTTCAGCGTACTCCAAAACTAAGCGACCTTCAGGCGTAAAACTGACCCCCGTATTGGAGCGAATAAAAAGTTTTTTGCCTAACTTATTTTCTAAAGCTTGCAACCGTTTAGAAAGGGAAGATTGATTTATAAAGAGTAGCTCTGCGGCGTGGGTGATACTTTTTGTTTGTTCCATTGCCAAAAGCATAGCTAAATCTTTTTCATCCATATTAAACACCTCAAAAATAGTATACAAGTTTTTTAAGCATAAGTCAGGACTTTAGTCATTCTTTTTTTGCATGGACGAGCTAAAAAAGGTTGTGCCAGCAGTTACTGCTGGCACAACCTCAGGCTACTTAGATTAATTGGGCTCTATAATTTATTGGACTGATAGAAAATTCTATCGGTCCTTAATTTTTTTGAAAAAAAACAAAAAAACATATGG
>NZ_BJDR01000007.1 GCF_005405245.1 Enterococcus nangangensis
CGATTCAGCGAGCAATAAAACAGCATGCGCAAATATCAAAGAAGCCCTCGGATAATTATCCGAGGGTTTTCTTATTTGCGAACAAACGTTATCTGAAAGTCTCCTAAGAATTTAGCGCTTCTTTAAAGGACTATTTGTTGTGTGTTATGAAATTTGCTAAAATAAAAGAAGAACACCACAATTTTTTAACGGAGGTGCTCCATGAAAAAATTTACATTTAAAATTTTAAAAATTGCTTTGGCGTGTTTGCTTTTAGCTATTGCGATTAATTTATTTTTAGCGCCTCATGATATTGCGGCTGGTGGCGTCAGTGGGATTGGGATTTTGCTGGAAGCCACGCTACAAATTCCCCGCGCCTTAGTGGTGCTGGTGTTAAACGTCGTCATGTTGGTCTTGGCGTTATTCTTTTTAGGGAAGAAAGTTTTCTTTAACACGTTATACGGCAGTATTCTCTTTCCCTTTTTCTTGGAAATCGTTCCTGGGAAAATGGTTGCCAGTGATCGCTTGCTGTCGGTCATTGTAGGTAGTGCGATTTTTGCGGTGGGGGTAGCCACGTTGTATCAAACGAAAGCTTCTAGTGGTGGTACGACGATTCCGCCGCTGATTTTTGAAAAGTATTTCCACCTCAGCACTTCGATAGGGTTACTCTTGACTGATACGGTCATTGTTTTTGCCAGTTTGTACGTTTTTGGCTTTGAAGAATTTTTATTTGCGATTTTTTCCTTAGTAATTACTTCTATTGTAATGGCGTATATGGAAACCGGGTTTGATCGGAAGAAAGCGGTGATGATTTTCAGTCTTAATAACACCCAAGTGATTCGCCAAACCTTGTTGGAAAAATTCGATCGCAGCTTGACGATTTTTGATGCTCGCGGGGGTCAAGCCGATGAAGGTCGGGAAATGATTTTAATTATTGTTTCCGATAAAGAATATCTCCGCGTTAAAGAACTGGTTCACGCAGTAGATCCCACGACTTTTATGGTGGCCTACAATGTTTCTGATGTTAACGGGCGTGGCTTCACCTATCACCCGATTCAATAATAAAAAACTAGCAGTTCTCAGAAAAATTTTTTCTGGGAGCTGCTAATTTTTTTGTCGAAAGCAACCACAAATACGAAAGAGAAAACAGGGAACAAGAAGGCCGAGGCGCTTTAGCTATCAAAGGTTTAAGAAAGGTGTTTTGTTTATTTTTTTTTGGTATTGCTTGGGGGTAATCTGAAATTCCTTTTTAAAAGCTCTAATAAAATAGGAAGTATCAACAAAACCGCATTGTAGTGCCGCGTTACTGATGGTTTCATTTTGAGCGATATATTTTTTTGCCAATAGGAGTCTTCTTTTTAAAATATATGCATGCAAAGTGACGCCGGTATAATTTTTAAATTCCCGCGATAAGTGTCCCCGGCTGACGTATAAATTTTGAGCTAAATCTTGTACGGTAAAAGGTTCAGCGATATTTTCTTGAATATACTCGAAAGTAGCTTTAATTAATGGAGAGGTAACCGTTACAAGCGGTTTATCTAATAATTCTTCTTGGTCAATCAAGGTTTGATTTAAAAAAATGAGTAATTCTAACATCGTGCAAAGAGCCAAGGTATCTTTGCCATAGCTTTTATCTCTTTGCAGTCTTTCAAGTTGCCGGAGATAAGGGAGGATGTCTTCTAAAGAAGTTTGAATTAAATGACTATGGTGCCCGTCGATGGATGAAAAACAATAATCTAAGGGTGTTTGTACACTGTTATATTTTTTTAATAGGGAAGGATCCAAATAGATGAAAACACGATGGTATTTAGTGATGTTATTTAAAATGGCTTGATGAATATCATGATGATGAATCAACAAGGTATTCCCTGCCGTAAGGTGGTAGCGGGCGGTTTCAACAAAAAAATCCACTTCTCCTTCAATTAAAAAAAATAATTCATGGAATTCGTGATAATGATTTTCTGGGTGAAAATCGACACCGTCAATAGCTTCATTTTTTTGATAATGGAGATCAAAATTTGCTGAGAGGATACTATCATTCGACTTTTTAGAAAGTATTTTATTCATGGGCGCTCCTATTTTTTTTGCAACATGTGACTTCACTAGAATAATAGCACAAAAGTCCTATTTTTTGTTCACTTTGGGGATTTAGTTTAATATTTTGTTACTTTACAATGGTCTTATTAAAGCGCTTAACTAAAAATAAAAAGGAGCATTATGGATAATGAAAAATAATTTTACGATTACAGGCTTTGCTGACGAAATTAGTGGCGATTTGGCTACACAAATTCGTGTGTTAAAAGAAAATAAAATCAGTCATCTTGAATTACGAGCTATTGCTGGTAAAAACGTTAGTGATTTCACGCTTGAGGAAGCGGAGCATTACGTTGACATCTTAAATGAAAATCAAATCAAAGTGTCAAGTATCGGTTCGCCAATTGGAAAAATTGGGATTGAAGATGATTTTGCAGCGCATCTAGAAAAATTCAAACATGTATTAGCGATTGCGCGTATTTTTAAAGCGCCTTACATTCGGATGTTCAGCTTCTTTATGGAAAATGAAAAAAATCCTGACGATTACAAAGACAAAGTTGTAGCACGGTGGCAACAATTTTTAGCCAGTGCTAAAGCCTATCCTGAAATCACTCTTTTGCATGAAAATGAAAAAGGTATTTATGGTGATACCCCTGAACGTTGTGCAGCACTACTGGAAGCTTTAAATGACGATCAAGTGAAAGTCGCCTTTGACCCAGCGAATTTTGTTCAATGTGAAGTGGAAGTTTATCCTCACGCTTTTGACATGTTAAAAGAAAAAATCGCGTATTTGCATATCAAAGATGCGCTTTATGCTAACCACAAAGTAACGCCAGCGGGTCTCGGGGATGGTAAAGTTGCAGACGTCTTAAAAGGATTAGTAGTCCAAAATTTTGAAGGCTTTGCGTCTTTAGAACCACATTTATCGATTTTTGATGGCTTTGCTCAATTGGAAAAAGAAAATGTTTCAATTGAACCAAGCGACTCTGATGGTGAAAAATTATTTACTGTGGCTAGTAACGCTTTGAAAAAAATTCTTGTTGAAGAGATGGATCAGGAGTGGAAATAATGGAAAAAGTTAGAATTGCAATCATTGGGGTTGGGAATATTGGGAATCTTCATGCCGGATACTTGTCCAACAACGAAATTAAAGGAGCAGAGTTAGTAGCCTTTTGCGACATTAATCCCGATAAATTGGTGGTGGCTAAACGTAAATACGGTGAAAATTATAAATTTTATGACTCTGTCCAACAAGTACTAGCTGATGAAGCAATTGATGCGGTTATCATTTCAACGCCACATTATGATCATCCAGTCATCGCCATGGCTGCTTTAAAAGCAGGCAAACACGTCTTAAGCGAAAAACCAGCGGGTGTTTACACGAAAAAAGTCCGCGAGTTAATCGAAGAGTCCAAAAAGTATCCTGAATTGACGTTTGCTTTGATGTATAATCAACGAATGAATCCTACTTACCGAAAAGCTAAAGAGCTAGTCGAAGCAGGTGAAATTGGTGAACTGCGCCGCACTAACTGGATTATTACCAATTGGTATCGTTCGCAAAGTTATTATAATTCAGGGGGTTGGCGCGCAACTTGGGCCGGTGAAGGCGGCGGCGTGCTACTTAATCAAGATCCACATCAATTGGATTTATGGCAGTGGATTTGCGGCATGCCAAAACGAGTGATGGGTTTTGCTTACTTTGGAAAACTCCGCGATGTGGAAGTTGAAACGGACGTTACAGCTTACGTGGAGTATGCAAATGGAGCTACCGGTGTTTTTGTAACAACGACGACGGAGACTCCAGGAACCAATCGTTTTGAAATCGTTGGCTCAAAAGGAAAAATCGTCATTGAAGATAATCAATTAAAATTCTGGCAAACTCGTGTGGATGAAGCAGAATGGAATGCCACTTATGAAGGCGGCTTTGGAGAACCAGAAGTCTGGGAAATCAAAGTGCCAACAACCTTTGATAGCGCCAGCGGTCATTCAAAAGTTGTTCAAAATTTTGTGAATAATATTTTGACTGGCGAAGAATTGAAATCACCAGGGGTTGAAGGCATTAATGGCTTAATGATTTCAAATGCGATTCACTTATCTGCTTGGCAAGAACGTTGGGTTGATTTGCCAATTGATGAAGATTTATTCTTTGAAGAGCTGCAAAAAAGAATTGCAACGTCAAAACTGAAAACGGTAGAAGAAAAAGTTTTAGATACGGAAAATACCTATTAATTACAAAGAAGGGATAAGATGATTCGTTTTGGAATAATCGGCTGTGGTGCGATTTCTAATACCCACGCTTCAGCGATTGCACAGCTGGATGGTGCGATGTTTGGCGCGTGTTGTGATATCAACGTGACACGCGGTCAAGCTTTTGCTCAGAAAAATAATTGTCGCTTTTACGATGATTATCACGCCCTTTTGGCTGATAAAACGTTGGATGCCGTCATCATTGCAACGCCACATTATTTACATGCGACAATGAGCTTGGCAAGTTTGGCAGCAGGTAAACACGTCTTGTGTGAAAAACCAATGGCCACCACGAAAGAAGATGCAGCTGCTTTAGCGATTGCCGTTGAAAAAAGTAAAAAAGTCTACGCGGTTTGTTTCCAAAATAGATTTAATCCACCTTTTATTAAGTTGAAAAAAATGATTGAGCAAAATAAGTTTGGTAACTTAAACGGTGTGAAGTGTGAACTGACTTGGCATCGGGATCAGGCCTATTATGCAGCTGCTGACTGGAAAGGTTCTTTAGTCCAAGAAGGCGGTGGTGTTTTAATTAATCAAGGGATTCATACGCTTGATGCCATTACTTGGTTTATTGCTCCTCTTGATAAAATTAAAGGGAAAATTATGACTAGCTTACTGGAAGATGTCATTGAAGTTGAGGATGCAGCGATGGCCACCGGCTTAATCGGTGAGATTCCGATTGTCATTCATGCTTCTAACAATTTTTCTTCCAGCCCTTCGCCAACTATTACTTTTGATTTTGAAAAATCATCGATTGTGTTATCCATGGAAACCTTGATGATTGATGGTCAAGTAGTCGATATTCAAAGCATCACCCAATCTGCTGAGCATAAGGCACAGTGGGGGGACAGTCATAAGCGTTTAATTGAAGCATTTTGTCATCGGCTTAATGGACAATACGCTTTGAATGATGAGTATTTACCGGGATTGGACGCGCGGTACGCTCTGGCTATCATTTGGGGAATCTATGATTCCAATCAGCTGAACCGCTGGGTTACTTTATGATAAATTAGTAGGGGATAGGTATATTAATAGTACTGTCAATGTGTAGAATTTAAGGAGGTTAACGATGAAAAAACAAGGATTTAATCCTTATATGCCCTCGTGGGAATATGTTCCAGATGGAGAGCCCCACGTGTTTGGGGACAGAGTATATGTGTATGGCTCTCATGATCGGTTTAACGGCTATGCTTATTGCTTAAATGATTATATTTGCTATTCTGCTTCAGTGAATGATTTGACTGATTGGCAATACGAAGGGGTCATTTTCAAAAAAAACAGATGATCCAGAAAATAGAGATGGGGATATGTGCTTATTTGCTCCGGATGTTACACAAGGGCCAGATGGCAGATACTACCTATATTATGTTTTAAGTCATGCGCCAATTGTCTCCGTTGCTGTTTGCGATACGCCTGCAGGAAAATACGAATTTTATGGCTATGTAAAGTATCCTGATGGAACGCGTTTAGGGGAAGCTGCGACAGATGAGCCACAATTTGATCCCGGCGTTTTAACGGAAGAAAAGCGGGTCTATCTTTATACCGGATTTTCCATGCCGCATGACAAAACCAGACACGGTGCGATGGTGACCGAACTAGAAGAAGATATGCTCACGGTGAAGACTAATCCTGAGTACATTGTACCAAGTAAACCTTATGGGGAAGGAACGGGCTATGAAGGTCATGAATTTTTTGAAGCTTCTTCCATTCGCAAAGTAGGCGATACGTATTACTTTGTGTACTCCTCTGTTGTCAATCATGAATTATGTTATGCGACAAGCAAGTTTCCAAATCGTGATTTTGTCTATCGCGGAGTTATTGTAAGCAACAATGATTCACATATTGATACTTACAAACCAGCAACGATGACGACGGCGTACGGTGGAAACAACCACGGAGGAATTGAAAAAATTAATGGCGCATGGTACATTTTTTATCATCGCCATACGAATGGTACAAACTTCAGCCGGCAAGGGTTAATAGAACCCATCACTATTTTGGCGGATGGCACGATTCCGCAAGTAGAGATGACTTCTTGTGGCCCTAATAATGGTCCTTTACGAGGGGAAGGAACATATCCTGCTTATATTGCTTGTAATTTATTCGGTGCCACTCCTGAAGCTACTGTAGGTGCCCCAGGCGATTTCATGGACGCACGTTTTCCACGGATTACCCAAGAAGGGCGCGATGGCGATCAAGAGCCAGGTTATATTTCAAATCTTCGCAAGGGAACAGTCATGGGCTTTAAATATTTTGATTGTCAAAATACGGTCTTAAAAAGTTTGACAACGCGGGGATCTAATTTAACGAATATTGAAATTGCCACAGCATGGGATGGGAAAGCAATAGCTACAGTTAATTTAGCTGGGAGTACTGAATGGCGGACACATGACGTGAACGTATTGCTACCAGACGGTGTACAAGCAATTTATATTCGCTACAATGGCTTAGGAAGATTATCCTTAAAAGAATTTACCCTAGAAAAAGTTACAATTGATAATCCAGCAACAAATTAATCTACAAAAAGCTGCTGTCTTCTTAAAATTTCCGAGTTGACTCACCAAAAATCTTGTGCTATCTTAATGCACAAGGTAATCATTCTGCCGCCGGGCAGCACCGCGTTTTCATCCTTTAGGCTAAATAGGATGAAGGCGCGGTGTTTTTTATTTTAAGGAGAGAAAAAAAGATGGCATGGTTTTACTTAGTAGTAGCGGGGATTTTTGAAGTAGTATGGGCGACTTTTATGAAGATGAGTGACGGTTTCCGTAAGCCCAGTATGACCACTTTAACCATTATCGGGATGGTTATTAGTTTTATTTGTTTGGCAAAAGCGACGCACCGTTTGCCTATGAGTATTGCCTATCCTTTATGGACGGGAATTGGTGCAGTGGGGAGTGTGGTGATTGGCGTTACTTTCTTTGGTGATCGTTTGAGTGGCAGCACTTGGTTTTTTGTCGGAGTACTTTTAATCGGTATTATCGGACTAAAAATTACTAGTCATTAAATAAAGCTTACTTTGGGACTCTACGCAACGTGGATTGTTTTTTCGCCGACCCGCCCCCATAATAAAGGCGAGGTGAATATAATGGAAGAAAATAAATCAACAATAAATCCCATGAATCAGGAAACGGTGATTGCCGTGCCAGATTATCAACAAGTGGACGGTCGTAACGCCTACGCTTCCGCGATTACGGAAATTACCCTAGGCACACCGAAGCTTGCCGTCAATCAAAAAATGGAAATCGCTGCTCAAATTTGGCAAAAGGATGCTGACGGCCAGCCAACTTTAGCGCTGGAACTACCGGTGCACCAAGTGTTGGACTTAGGGATTATCGTGACCCAAACCATGTTACATTTTAAAGAAGCTTATCGTTTTCCTAAAATGTATCCGGAAAATCAACCAGTTTTGGCGCGAGTAGGACTGCAAGGAAGTGCCATGACGGTGCAAGTCAATGAAGAGAATCCTGAGGTGGTAGCGGACTTGAAAAAATTTGATCAAGCGTTAGCGAATTTAGGCGAGTTGACGGGTGAGCGTTTACGGGTCTTAACCCGCCTAATCAATGAATTGGCGGAGTATTAAGATGAGGGCACCTTATCTGCTTGATCCGACCCGCCAATTGACGGCCACCGAAGAAGCGCTCCTGTGGCATAAGCCGGCGACCCATATTACTAGTGCATACGAGACCCGCATTTGTCACGAGGTGCAGCGCAACTGGCACCATCCAGAGTTGAAAATCACTAATATTTTACTGGAAGGAGACGCAGGTTCTGGTAAGACGCAGCTAGCCAA
Organism: Enterococcus nangangensis; assembly: GCF_005405245.1. Taxonomy (GTDB): domain Bacteria; phylum Bacillota; class Bacilli; order Lactobacillales; family Enterococcaceae; genus Enterococcus_J; species Enterococcus_J nangangensis. Next base: position 8,051 of record NZ_BJDR01000007.1, read on the forward strand.
AGCTTTAGCTGCTGACTTCGGTTTGCCCTACACGAAAATTACTTGCTTTGCCGATATGGATAAGTCCGACGTGTTGGGGGCGCTTTTGCCTGTCGTTGACGAAGCGGACGCCACCAGTACGGGTCCAGTGCGCTATACTTATTATCCCTCCGAAATCGTCCAAGCTTTTGAAAATGGCTGGCTTTTGGAAATTCAAGAGCCCACCATGATTCGTGATGCCGCCGTCTTGATGGCTTTAAATGCGGCATTGGAAGCAGAAGGCACGCTTAATTTACCCACCCGTATTGTAAAACGGCATCCAGATTTTATCGCCGTCATTACCACTAATCGCGGCTACAATGGCTGTCGACCTTTAAATGAAGCGTTGCGGGATCGGATGCAACACAGTGAAAAAATGGATTTGCCGCCGCAAGAGGTGATGATGGCCCGAGGGAAAGCCAAGACGGGTTGTACGGATGAGGCAGTACTGTCGGTGCTAGCAGAAAGTATTATGGTCTTGGATCAAACGGCTAAAGCTAATGGAATTAAAGGTGCGGCCGGTATGCGTTCCTACTTTTTCTGGTTGGACGCGGTCTTTAATGGCGCTTCGGCTGCCACCAGTATCTATCAGAAAGTACTTTATAAAATGACCACCGATCCCACTGAGCTTGCTATTTTAATTGCCGCCCTTACCAAGCAAGGTCTCATGACACAATTAGCCGAACTTACGGAACAAGCACCATCCCAGCCTCAGACTCAAACGCCCGTTGCAACGGACACGGAAGTGCTTGATGTTCATGTGGCAACTGATGGCACGTTTGCGGCAACGGAAACGGAAGCGACTCATCCTAACGCCTTGCGTTTGCGGCGCGCCGCCGACAGTACAGGGCACACGGAAACCACTAGCGCCAGTACTAGCGCCCAAACCCAAAGCAGCGAAAACGGTACAGATGGCTCGCCTATTTACCACGAGTTAACGAGTCCGATAACGTTGGCTGATGCGGAAAAAACATTGCGGAAAACCTTGAATCAAGAGGCGCGGGCTAGTGTTAAAGGGAGCATCCATGAAAAAACAAAACTAGTGGTGCACCGCATTAGTGCTACGCCGAAAGAAAAGGCGGCGTATAACAAAGAAGCTCGCGTCTTGCGACCGGTGATTCAAGAATTAATCCAGCGCACCCAGCCGCTACTGGTCCACGAGACTACTAATGAATTGCGGGGCGGCCAACTTTACGGCAATACCTTTCAAGCAGCACGTGTCGCCACACCAGACTTGCACTACTTTGCTCGCAAAACACCGCCAACCGAAAATCCAACCTTGGCGGTGACTCTACGCATCGATGAATCGGCCTCCATGTCAGCTTTTGGGCGCATCACCGCGGCGCAAAAAGCAGCGCTTGCTCTTTATGAATTTTGTCACGCTTGCGGGATTCCCATCATGATTTATGGGGACACGGCTGACCGTACGCGCCTGGAACAAATGTCCATTTACGCTTACGTGGACTTTGCGAGCCAAAATCCAGATGAAAAATATGCTTTAATGCATATCCAACCTCGCAGTAATAATCGTGACGGCATGGCCTTACGCATTTTATCCCAACGGCTATTGCAAATGCCCCAAACTACTAAACTATTAATCAGCTTAAGTGACGGTCAACCTAAAGCCTTACCGGACTACGCGGGAGCGCGGGCGATTGCCGATATGCAGACCATTTTGGCAGAATTTCGTCACCAAGGCATTACCTATCTCGCTTGTGCCATTGGCCAAGACCAAGAAGTAATTAGCCAGATTTACGGCAGTGAAAACACTATCGACCTGACAGATTTACAAACCTTGCCGCAACGTTTAGTGCAAATCATCGCCAACTATTTATAAACAGCAAAAAAGAGTTGCCTCCAACCGAGACAGCTCTTTTTCTTTGACTAAATTATGCAGCTTTAACTTCTTTTTTCTCCCGACCAAGCACTGCTTGTGCGATTGTTAAGACGCCAAGGATGCCTAGTACTAGGTAGATGAAGCTTGAGTATTGGGTAATGCCCCAGCCCCATGTCCGATAAAAGACTAAGAGAATCGCTAAAACGATAGCGGCTAAAACATTGAAAAAGGCAAAGGCCCATAAATTTCCATTTTCTTTCCGAGAAAGATAAAAAATAGTGAACCACAGGCTTAAGACGGCCCAGGCCAAGCAAACCAAGATTACCGCCCAATAAATAAAGAAGGGTACCAACTTTTTCACCTCGCTTTTATTTCTACGTTCACAGTTTAACAGACTTTCTCTTTTTTGTCATGAAACAGTCGTCAAAGACGAGGACTTTTTCACAAAAAAATTTGCTGTAACTAAAAAATCTGAGGGGTAAGATATTACCACGAAAAAAGTTGGATTTTTTACAGAAAACTTCCCGTAAATGGGAAGAAACAGGTTGAATTTACATAGCAGTGTGAGCTAAAATAAAGGCTGTGAAATAACGAACATTTTTTAATATCAAAACAGGAGGGGCAAAGTTCACAAAATAATCATTGCCCCCAGAAAAATGTTCGTGGACGAGATAATGGAAACTTAAGCAGCGGTGTTAGGAAGGAGCAGCTTTTAAGATGAGCCGCTAAGGAATGGGAGACAAAATAAAATCTTTTTAAAGGACGATGAAAGAAACAAATGAGGGACAAAGAAAAGCTTTCAACCAGAATATTTTCTTTATTAACCGTAATTATTACATTGCTACCTTTTGTACAATACTTAGCACAAGGGGTAACCGTTGTAGCTGAAGAAGCAGCTAAAGCTAAAACGATAGAATTATTTAAGCTGCCAGCAGGAACTGCAACTGCAGCTTATCAGCGTACCGAAGACGGAAAAATTGATTGGACAATTCAATTGACCAAAACAACGACGACAACAAGCCAAGTAGGCTTTCAACTAACAGCCGGCACTGAAAAAATCGAGCCAACCGCTGTCAAAACAACGCCTGCTAACTTGTTTAGTTATCAAAAAGAAACGCATGCTTTGGTGGAAAATGTCGCCAGTCAAGTGCCAGAACAAGTAGCCTTGACCTTTACCATACCGGCTAAAGATGCCGTAACGTTTACTTCTAGCTGGAACGAAACGCAAGGGGATGGGACGGTGAAAAATTTACTGGCAGCAGCAAAGCCGGTAACTATCGACACTAAAGCCGCTAAGGTGGCAACGTCTGCGACAACGAGCACTACTTCTACCGCGACTAACGATAGTACAACCACTGCGACTGCTGCAAAAAGCGTTGAAGAAAGTACAGTTAGTACGGTAAGTCCTTCCACGACAGAAAGTACAACCACCACATCTGATTCAACAACGACAACTGAAGAAATTACAGATAACGCTGTAAAATTGCTGAGTCCACCGACAAAGTCAGCAAAAAATATTACAAGTTACGGTGTAGAGACAATTTTTTCTGATGTAGTAATTTTAGATAAAGATGGGAACCCGTTATTAAAAGATACGACTATTTCTGACGGACAAGACATTTCTTTAGAATATACTTGGGATATCCCTGAAGAAATTCGGACACAAATTCATGCAGGCGATTATTTTGACTTTGATTTACCTGCACAGTTCAAAGTTCAAGTAGAAAAAGGTCAACTTTTATCAGGGCAGCTAAAAGATGCGCAAGGAACTGTTTTTGGGAATTTTACGATTACCGAAGACGGAAAAGTGCATATTGTTTTTGAAAAAGCAATCGAAGATCACTCTGATGTTCATGGTGATTTTTATATTTCAGGTCAAGCTGTAAAAGGGGAAAACGATAACCCAGGAAATAATGATCTAACGATTCCTTTTGTCGACAATGATGAAATTGAGATTCCTAAAATAAATATTCCCAAAGAAAAAGTCTTGAAAAAAGAAGTTTCTGGTCAGACGTCACCTGCTGATGAGCAGAATCAAGGAACGATTACTTGGAAGATTACAGTTAACGAAGCTAAATTAAAGTTAAATGGTGCTTCACTCAAAGACGCTTTACCACAAGGGATAACTTTTACTAAGTTAGCTAAAGTGGAAAAAAATGGTGTAGAAGTCCCGGTTAGCGATTATGGCTATGTTAAATCTGAACAGCCAGATTTAGTATTGTCAGTTCCTGATGGCAATGACACCTACACCTTTTATCTAGAAACCAATGTGAACTTTAATGATCAATCCCTAGTAAGTGACCCCACTAAAGAAATTGTAAACCAAGCTACTTTGTCTCAAAATGGTTGGGATGATCTTACTGTGGATGCTGCTACACGCTTTGGTTATGAATCTAAATTAGAAAAAACAGCCGGCTCAAATCAAGAGATAAAAAATGGTATCGCACCATGGCATTTGAAATTTACTAAAACAGGAGTGAATTTACCAGCGGGGACCACTTTTACTGAAACCATGACTAATGGGCAAGTTTTCGCCAAAGAAGATGGTACTGAGCTCACGAAGGCGGATGAAATTGGCGAATATCTTTCTGCACAAAGTGGTCTTAATATTAAAGTCGAAATTACCGATACAGCCGGCCAATATAAATTAATTTTTCCTGATGGCGTTTCATCAGACTTTGACTTTACTTATTACACCAAAATAGCCGCAGAATTTGGAACCGAATATAAAAACACTATCGACTGGAACGACCAACATCCAGGTGGTTCCTATACGTTAAAGAAGCACCAATTTACTAAAACTGGTGGCGAAGTGAAAGATGGAAAAATTAATTGGACAGTTAATTTCACTGTCAATGATGAACCATTAGCTAAAGATACGACGATTACCGACACCATGGACCGTAACCAAGTGTTGCTAGATGATTCAGGTAACGAATTGGTCTTTGAAAATGGTAAAGCTACATTCAGCGAAAGTCCTAAAATTGAGATTGAAAAAGGTACTACGGATGCTGATGGCAAAACAACGTACACCTGGCACTTTCTTGACGAAGTTACCAATGACTTTACGATTAATTATCAAACGAGTACTCCAGATTCTAATCTTTCCTCCGGTGCGTTTACTAATACGTTAAATGGTGATGGGATTGACGGCAATGGAATTGGTCATGTTACTACTAATCAGCCAAGCTTTGATAAGGAACGCCTACACTTTGATAACTTAAATGAAACAAAAGAATTAGCAGGGCAAGCGCAGTGGCAATTAATCGCCAATCCTGAACATTATGCGATTGAAGGTTGGTCTTTTGCCGATACCTTAACGGGCAGTTCATTTGGGAAAGATGACACCATTACCGTTTATGCCTTGGATGCAGGAGAAACAGCTGATGATTTAACTAAAGCAGAAAAATTGGTTAAAGATACAGATTATACTCTGACTGAAACTGAAGACGCTAAGAGTTTTACGATTCAAAGTAAAGACAACAGTAAAACTACGCAAGAAATTGTAGTGGTTTACACATCAAGCTATCAAGTCAAAGCAGATGAATATGACCATAAAGTTCATAATAGCGCAACCTTTACTTATAATTTGGGAAATAATCCTCAAACGGATACTAAAGGAACGAATGATTTTAATCCTCACGAAGATCTCCGCAAAGAAATTGGTGGGTCGAAAGAGGGAGCATATGACCTTGCCAATAAGCAAGTAAATTGGAAGATTGTTGTTAATAATGGCCAGGTTGCTTTAGGAGAGAATGGTATTTTAACTGACCCAATTCCTGCTGGGGTTACCTATGATGAAGCTAAAGCCAACTTTACAAGCACGACCTTGGATGAACAAGGTGCAGAAATTGCTGGCAAGTTAACAGCTGAGTTAGTGGAAGCTGGCGCAACAAAAACATTCTTTGGAGAAGAAGTTAACGGCGGCGATAATGGTGTCTTGGTAGTTACCGGCTTTGCCAAAGATAGCACGGCGCCATATACAATTACCTTTAGTACACAGCTTAAGGAAACTACGACTTTGCCAACAGGGAAAGTAACTAACACCGCTACTTACCACGATGATAATGTTAAACCTAAAGATTTAACCGGTACGGCGGATTATACTAAGGTAGATAGTTATATCAGTAAGACTGCCAATGTAGCATCTGGGACCGAAAAGAACGATGGCGACACCGTAGATTATACGATTGAAGTTAACAAGGACAAGTTGCCTTTGCAAAATGTTAAACTTGTTGACGAACGGACAAACTTAAATGTTATCAAAGAATCATTAGCAGTTTATGAAGTAACCGACGAAGGTAACGAAGAAAAAGTTGCGGCTTCTCGATATTATGTTAGCTTCCAAGAACAACAAATGGTCATTTACTTAAGTGATGAAGATGTTGTGATGGGTGCTGATGGTAAAGTTGACACTAGTGTGATGCGACCAATTACTAAGCATTATCGTATTTCCTACCAAGGAACTGTAATCTATAATAAGGAAAATGCTAAAGCCACCAACAAAGTAACAATTACAGGAGATAATGTTGACAAGTCGATACCTAGTAAAGACGTAGATATTAAAATTAAAACTCTGGTTACAGGAGGAAATACTGAGTGGACTACCGGTAGCTTAACCTTCAAAAAAGTTGATGCTAGCAATCATGGCAAAGTACTAGCAGGTGCGGTATTTACCCTTTACCGTGGAGCAGTTTCCGAAAATACCATTGTAGCTTCAGATAAAGTAACGGATAATGTGGGCTTGGTAACCTTTAATAATTTAACGTACGGTACTTATGTTTTACAAGAAGATACCGCACCAGTAGGTTACGCTAAAGCAAATAAAACTTGGACTTTTGAAGTTACTAAAGATAAAGTGGCAGCTACCTATGAGGTCGAAAATACACCAACGGGAGCTTTAAAGTTAATTAAAGAAGATACTAATGGTCGGCCCTTAAAAGGCGCAGTTTTCCAATTGCTACAAAACGATACCGATGAGATTGTAACTACCGATGCGAATGGTAAAAACCTTCCCGCTGAATATACAACAAATGAGAATGGCGAGATTAGCGTAGATAATTTACTACCTGGGAAGTACAAATGGCATGAAGTGAGTGCGCCAACGGGTTACCTGATAACTAATGCCAATCCAACTGTAGAAGTAGGATCTGGAGAAGAAACGGCGACAACGGTGAAAAACGTCGAAGCCACCGCTCTTTCTGGTGATAAAATTTGGGATGACCTTCTAGAGGATACTCACGGATTAATTCCAGATCAAGTAACATTAAATCTACAATCTCGTATTGCAGACAGTAAAGATGAATGGCAAAATGTTACGAACGAAGAGGGCGCCGCGGTTACCACAGAAGTCACCGCCGACAATTGGCACTATGAATTTTCAGACCTTCCACTTTACGACAAAGATAATAATAAGTTAGAATATCGCGTTACAGATGACATTCCTGGTTTCACGCCGAAAGTAACGGATAAAACCAACTTATTAAACAAACTAAAGACAACGCAGATTCACGTGAAAAAGGTTTGGGATGACGTAAATAACTACTATCAAACTCGTCCTGATGAGTTAAAGGCCACCTTGATGGTTAAAAATGGTGACGATTGGCAGACATTCTTCGATGCTTTTGGTCTTGAAAAAACAGCTACTTTAACAAAAACTAGTGATCAAAATATTTGGGTAGCTGACTTTGATAACTTGCCAATTTACGATGCTGCCGGCAACGAAATTACTTATGCAGTTAAAGAAGAATTAAGTAATGGCAACACCTATACGACAACGCCGGATGGTCAAGTAGTGGCCAATGGGGAAAATGCTGAACTACAAAATAATTTAGCCAAAACACAAATTACCGTTACCAAAGATTGGGTCGACTTTGATGATCACTTTAACTTGCGTCCAAGTCAAATTACCTTTGAATTATCCGCAACTAATGAGGCTGGCGTTACTACCTCAGTGACAACACCAGATAATCCGTCAGGAGAATTTACCCTGCAAGCTGCTGATTATACTAAAGGGTATACCATTACTGATTTGCCAGCATATGACAAAGAGGGTAGCAAGTTAACCTACACTGTCACAGAAACAAATATTAAGAAAAATTACCAACAAACTCCTGCATACAAGGTGGAGGATGGAACTTTAAATATCACCAATACTTTAATCACCACGGAAGTTTCTGGTGAAAAAGAATGGTCCGACTTTGATAATCAATTTACCAGTCGACCAGAAAAAGTAACGGTGCAACTTTACCAAAACGGCAATAAAGTTGAAGGTTACGAATTACAAACTACCGCCAACAATAATTGGAGTTACACCTTCAGAAACTTACCTAAAGTAGATGAAGAAGGAAAAGACTATATCTACACTGTTAAAGAAGTAAACGTCCCTGCTAACTACACCGCCGCAGCTGAAGACATGAACGTTACCAACACTTTGGTTACCACAGAAGTCAGCGGCGAAAAATCTTGGATCGACTTTGACAATCAATTTAACAGTCGCCCTGCAAATGTCACGGTTCAACTTTATCAAAACGGTGACAAGTTAGACGGCTTCACTGCCGACACCACCGCAGCGGCTAATTGGCAATATACCTTCACCGATTTACCTAAGCTTGATGCGGAAGGTCAAGAATACGTCTATACCGTTGAAGAAGTAGACGTTCCAGCTAACTACACTGCAGTAGCCAAGGACATGAACGTCACCAATACTTTAATCACCACCGAAATTTCTGGTACCAAGACGTGGAATGATCAAGATGATCAAGATGGCTTGCGGCCAACAAAAATTACCGTTACGCTTTATCAAAATGGCACAGCTTTCCAAACACAAGAGGTTGCGGCTAAAGACAACTGGCAATATACCTTTAGTAATTTGCCAAAACTTGCGCCTAATGGTGAAGCTTATGTCTACACAATTGGTGAAGCTAATGTACCTGATGGGTACACGGTAGCTGTTGCTGGGTATGATTTAACGAATACTCACACACCAGAAACACCACCGACACCTCCAAGACCTGGTTTACCACGTACCGGTTTACCACAAACCAGTGACACGATTCAAAGCGGCCTTTCCATTTTAGGTGCTTTAGTGTTAGTTGCTGTAGCCTTGTGGTTCTGGCGGAGACGGCAAGCAAAATAATTTAGCTAAAGAGAGGTCCCCTAAAAGGCCTCTCTTTTATTGTCCAGTAAAGGGAGCTTATTGATACTTTTTTGAGAGGCGGCCGACCAGTTGCTTGGCGCATAAAAGATTCAGACCAAATTTTAACTTTTTATTGACGAAAAAAGCAGTCTCTTGTAGGCTTAAGGCGTGTTGGTTGGTAGTTACACAGCACAAAGGTAAATGAAGGAGGATGAGAATATGTGGTTTTTACCAGCGCTAGTCACTCTGGTGGCTTGGGGCGCGGCGGATTTATTTTATAAAAAAGGCAATAACGCGAAGGATCGCTATAGTGCTTTAAAGACAGTGGTGATGGTGGGGCTTGTCATGGGGCTGCACGCGCTATTTTATTATGTTGTCTATGAAGGAATTCATTATGATTTCAGCAATTTAATTTTATATTTACCGGTTTCTAGTATGTACATTCTTTCCATGGCATTAGGGTATTTCGGGTTGCGTTATATTGAAGTCTCGGTATCTAGTCCCATCGGTAACTCATCAGGGGCAGTGGTGGTGCTCTTAAGCTTTTTCATTATGAAAGAAACGATGGCGCCACTGCAATGGGCGGCAGTTATTGTCATTATACTCGGCTTATTTTTACTCTCTGTTTTTGAAAAGCAAGAGTTTGACCATGAATTAGCAGCTAGGGGTGAAAAGGTCGATCCAAAGTATCGTGTGGGAGCGATCGCCATCATTTTCCCCCTCCTTTATTGTGTGATTGACGGTTTAGGGACCTTTTTTGATGGCATTTATTTAGACTACCGACAAATTTTACCGGAAGATCAGGCCAACATGAGCTACGAGCTGACTTTCTTTATCGTGGCCTTGCTGGTGTGGGGGTACTTAGCCCTGGTGAAAAAGGAAAAGGTCAATCCTTTCCGGGAAAAAGATAAAGGTTTAGCGGCAATTTTTGAAACCTTGGGGCAATTTTTCTATGTTTTTGCCATGAGTGGGAACGCTATTGTCGCGGCACCGATGATTGCTTCTTACAGTGTGGTGTCCATCATTTTTGCTCGTATCTTCTTAAAAGAAAAACTCAGCAACAAACAATATGTAGCGGTTTTATTTGTGATGATTGCGATTGCTGTATTAGGTTTTTATGACGGCTAAAGTTAAAAGAATTCAGCTATCTCGTTAAAAAGCAGTGACTTTTATCGAGGTGGCTGTTTTTTATTGTCGAAGCTTAGGCATAAATTGCTTTTTTGCGAACATAATTTTACTAATAAATTTTTTTACAGGACAAAATAGCTTTTTTTGTGTATTATTTACATGATTAGTGTATTCTTTTACAGCAAAAGACACGTCGCTAAGGGATTAAAGGGATTGGTGAAGGTATGGAACGAAGAATTGATCGCATTTATGATTTTGTCAAAGGACATAATAATGTTACGACACAAGATGTCGCCGTTAGTCTTAACTTACAGCGCACGAATGTTAGTAAAGACTTAAACGAGCTGGTGGCCCAAGGTCTGCTCCGGAAAACCAGTAGTCGACCGGTGCGCTATTTTAGTGTGGGGGACGACAGCTTAGCAAGTGTGAAACAAGCGCCCTCTGCGTGGCAAGCAACAACGCCTACGAAAAATAAGCCTCACAAAAAAGAAAAGACCAAAGACACGGAGACGAATGTGAGCAGCGATATTTTTGCCAGTATTATCGGTTCGACGGGGAGTATGCGTAACGCTGTCGATCAGGCTAAAGCGGCGATTTTATATCCGCCGAAAGGGTTAAATTGTTTAATTACCGGCCCCACCGGCTCAGGGAAAACTTTTTTTGCCCACTCCATGTTTCAATTTGCCCAGGCGCAAAAAATTATTTCGCAAGATCACGAGCTGGTGGTTTTTAACTGTGCCGATTATGCCAACAATGGCGAGCTTTTAATGAGTCATCTCTTTGGTTATGTCAAAGGGGCTTTTACCGGGGCGGAAACAGATAAAGTAGGGCTCATTCAAAAAGCGGATGGCGGGATGCTATTTCTGGACGAAATTCACCGTTTGCCGCCAGAAGGGCAAGAGATGATCTTTTATTTTATGGATCATGGCAGCTACTCTCGTTTAGGGGAAAGTAGTAAAAATAATCACGCCAACGTCCGGATTGTGGGGGCGACAACGGAAAACCCTAGCTCTAGTTTGCTGGATACTTTTACGCGGCGCATTCCTATTACCATTAAGTTGCCGCCTTTTGACAAACGACCAGCTGCCGAGCAAATTGATTTGGTGCGGGTTTTAGTCGCTTTAGAGGCCAACCGTATTCAGCGGAAAATAATTTTAACTGAAGATGTAGTGAAGGCGCTAATTGGTAGCGTTTCTTATGGCAATATCGGACAGCTAAAATCCAATGTCCAGCTGATTTGTGCGCGTGGTTTTATGAATCACATGAATCAGCAAGAAATTTCCATTACTATTAATGATTTAACGGAAAATATTAAGTCGGGGTTAGTTCAACTAGCGGCGGACCGTTTAAAGGCGATGGATCTTTCTCCTTATTTGGAATCAGAGATGGTGATTACGCCTAATGCCATCGATCAATTGATTAAAACGGATCCCTACGAGTTGCCATACAACTTGTACGACATTATCGGCGACAAAGCTAAATTATTAAAAGCAGAAGGTCTCGACCAAGAAAAAATCAATCACTTTATTTCTACTGATATTAATATCCATCTGAAGTCTTTTTACAAAGATCACGGTTTTACTTTTGATACGAAGACGCGTCTGGCAGAGTTTGTTGACGAGAAAGTAATTGAAATTAGTAATCAAGTGGCGGTCATGGTGAGTCAGCGGCTCCAAAAAAAATTACACCAAAACTTTATTTATGCCTTAAGTCTTCACATTTCATCCTTATTAAAAAAGTTGCACATGGGAGAAAGTCGGGAACTTAACGATAATATTAATGAAATGGCTAAGGATTACCCGCAAGAACGAGGGGTGGCTCGCGAAGTCCGCCAAATGGTGGAAAAGGAACTTCACGTGGTGATTCCCGAAAGTGAAGATGATTATTTAACCGTCCTCTTGGTTTCTTTGCGGGAAAATCAACCAGCGGGCCGGATTGGCATTGTTGTGGCAGCTCACGGCAACACTACCGCCACTTCCATGGTCCAAGTTGTGCGGGAATTGCTGGATGCCACGAATATTTTAGCGGTGGATATGCCTTTAGACATGCACCCGCGCTCAGCTTTTGAAAAAATTCAATTAGCAGTGGAAAAAGTCGATGAAGGGAGCGGGGTTTTACTCTTAGTGGATATGGGATCCCTGGCTTCTTTCAATGAAGAGTTACAAGAGAAAACCGGCGTCCTGGTGCGCACCTTAGATATGGTGACGACACCACTTTTACTGGAAGCCGCACGTAAATCTTCTACCGTGGGGGCCGATGCCGAAGAGCTTTATGAGTCCCTTTTAGATTTTCGCGGCTACGAGCGCGCTTTGCCGGTGGAGCTGACGGAAAATCCCAGTAAAGAAAAAGTAATTTTAGCTATCTGTGCTTCTGGGGAAGGGACCGCATTGCGCTTAAAAGAATTGTTAGAACAAGCATTACAACAGCATGGCTTCAAACGGTTGCAAGTTTTAACTTTATCCGTTGCGGATTTAAAGAGTCAACTGCCGCGTTTAAAACAAGAATATGAAATTGTGGCCACCACGGGAATTGTGAAAACGAGTTTAAGTGTGCCCCACATCCCGATGGAAAATTTAATTAATCAAGCTGCCGACGATGTTTTAGAAAGTTTGCTTTTAGAATGTGAATTACAAGAAGTTCAACAAGTTCCTTTAAATAAAGAGCAAGGGTACCGCTTGTGTATTCAATTTATGGAGGAAAGCTATACCTTCATCAATGGGAAGAAGCTAATCGCTCCTCTTTGGCAAGTGGCTGAAGAACTCTTAGGCACGCTAGAAACGCCCGAGGCCATTGGCAGTAAAATGAATCTAGTGCTGCATCTAGCAGGAAGTGTGGAGCGCACTATCTTGCAGCATCCGTTAAAAGAACCCCAAGGTGTAACGGTACAAGCTGATCCACAAGTGACGGCAGCCTTACACGCTTTAGGGCAGCAACTGCAAATGGCGATTCCCGCCAGCGAAGCATATTATGTTCAGCAATATATCACCGAATCCCTCTTATCTTTTAAGTAAAAAACAGGCGATACACAAAAAACGATACACAACAGTGTATCGTTTTTTTGTGTATCGCTAGGAAACGCTTTTCTTCGTGAAGTTGCTCTAGTGTATTGTGGCACGGTTCTTGCTTTATAGCAAGGTGATCAATAGAGTATAACCTCTGCCATTCACCTGAGTAAACATGGAGGTGAGGAAATGGGAATGGATATCCGTTTAGTGCGCATCGATGACCGCTTGATTCATGGCCAAGTTGCGACGGTTTGGTCCAAAACCACTGGCATAGAACGCATTCTGGTGATCAGTGATGAAGTCGCCCATGATGAGTTGCGCAAGTTTTTATTAAAACAAGCAGCCCCCCCTGGCATTAAGTCCAACGTGATTACTAAGCAAAAGCTAGTGGAAGTTTATCGCCATCAATTGTTTGACCAGCTAAAGGTGATGTTGCTTTTTGCTACCCCGCAAGATGTTTTGGCGGTGGTGGAAGCGGGAATTCCTTTAACGTCAGTGAACATTGGCGGTTTGCGCTACACGGTAGGGAAAAAGATGCTGACGAATTTTATTTCTTTGGATCAACAAGACGTCGCTGCGTTTCAGCAACTTGGCCAATATGGCATTGAGTTAGAAATTCGCCAAGTGCCTAACGACCGCAAGCTGGATCTTTTGCAACTGATTCAAAAGGACAAAATGCTTCACACTTAACATTTGGTTACAGAAGTTGAAAAACTTTTTTGCACAACGGTTTGACACGTCGCTTGCGCTACGCATCAAGCTAGACTGTAACAATAAAAGAGGAGGTAGAAAGATGGTAGGAATTATCATTGCGAGTCACGGCGAATTCGCTAACGGTATTTTACAATCAGGGGCGATGATTTTTGGCGAACAAGAAAACGTCAAAGCAGTCACTCTGATGCCTAGCGAAGGACCTGATGACATCAAAGGTAAAATCAAAGATGCAGTTGCTTCTTTTGACGACCAAGAAGAAGTTTTATTCTTAGTTGATCTTTGGGGCGGCACGCCTTTTAATCAGGCAAACAGCTTCTTTGAAGAACACAAGGACAAATGGGCCATTGTTTCCGGCATGAATTTGCCAATGGTGATTGAGGCTTATGCTTCAAGATTCTCCATGAACACAGCTCACGAAATTGCGGCACACATTGTGACCACCGCAAGAGAAGGCGTACGGATTTTGCCAGAAGCTTTAGAACCACAAGCTGCACCACAAGCCGAAGCTGCGGCAGCACCTGTTCAAGGAAGTATTCCTAAAGGTACAGTTTTAGGGGACGGGCATATCAAATTTGTTTTAGTACGGGTAGACTCACGTTTACTTCACGGGCAAGTTGCTACTGCTTGGACGAAATCAACGAATCCAGATCGGATCATAGTAGTTTCTGATGATGTAGCTAAAGATGACTTGCGGAAGAAATTAATCGAGCAAGCAGCGCCTCCAGGTGTTAAAGCGAACGTTATTCCAGTAGACAAAATGATTGAAATCGCAAAAGATCCTCGCTTTGGCGCAACGAAAGCTTTGTTACTTTTTGAAAATCCTCAAGATGTTTTGCGGGCAGCAAATGGCGGCGTGGCAATTAAAGAAGTCAACGTTGGTTCCATGGCCCATTCTGTTGGTAAAGTTGTCGTAAGTAAAGTGTTGTCCATGGGGAATAATGATGTGGATACTTTTGAACAATTAAAAGCCAAAGGAATTACTTTTGACGTACGGAAAGTACCTAATGATTCCAAAGATAATATGGACGAAATCTTGAAAAAGGCTAAAACGGAATTAGCCAAAGCATAATAAAAAAATAGGAGGGTTAGGAAATGTCAATTAATATTGTTTCAGCAATTTTAGTTATTATTGTGGCATTCTTTGCTGGGATGGAAGGTATCTTAGATGAATTCCAATTCCACCAACCACTTGTTGCTTGTACCCTAATCGGGGCAGTAACGGGTCACTTAGTACCATGTATCATCTTAGGCGGAACCTTACAAATGGTTGCCTTAGGTTGGGCCAATATTGGAGCCGCCGTTGCACCGGATGCAGCGTTAGCTTCCGTTGCTTCAGCCATCATCTTAGTATTAGGTGGGAACTACGACACAAAAGGAATTCAAGCCGCCTTTGCTGCTGCTATTCCGTTGGCTGTAGCCGGTTTGTTCATCACCATGTTAGTTCGTACTTTAGCTGTACCAATCGTTCACATTATGGATGGGGCTGCTGAAGAAGGAAACATCCGCAAGTTAGAAACATGGCACATTATCGCTATCATTTTACAAGGTTTACGGATTGCGATACCAGCTGCTTTGCTATTAATGATTCCAGCCGACAGCGTAAAAGAATTATTAGAAATGATGCCTGCTTGGTTATCTGATGGGATGGCTATCGGTGGTGGGATGGTGGTAGCCGTTGGTTATGCCATGGTTATTAACATGATGGCTACTCGTGAAGTTTGGCCATTCTTCGTTATCGGTTTTGTAGTAGCTGCTATTACACAATTAACTTTAATTGCCATCGGGGCTTTAGCTGTAGCCATCGCTTTAATTTACTTGAACATCACAGAAGGTGGTTCAGGTAGTGGTTCAGCTGGTGGTGGTAATCACGGTACCGGGGATCCTCTCGGCGACATTTTAAATGACTATTAAACTTGAAGGAGGAGAAATAAAATGGCAGAAAAAATTACGTTAAGTAAAAAAGATCGTTTAGCCGTTGCATGGCGTTCTACCTTCATTCAAGGGTCTTGGAACTATGAACGGATGCAAAATGGTGGCTGGTGTTACTCTTTAATTCCCGCTATTAAAAAATTATACAAATCTGATGAAGATCGTAAAGCGGCTTTAAAACGTCACTTGGAATTCTTCAATACGCACCCATACTTGGCTTCCCCAATCATCGGGGTAACCTTAGCCTTAGAAGAAGAACGTGCCAATGGTGCACCCATTGATGACGTAGCGATTCAAGGGGTTAAAATTGGGATGATGGGTCCTTTAGCCGGTGTCGGAGATCCAGTCTTCTGGTTTACTGTTCGTCCAATGTTAGGTGCTCTCGGTGCATCCTTAGCGTTAACCGGAAACATCTTAGGACCAATTATCTTCTTCGTTTTCTGGAACTTAATTCGTTGGGCCTTCATGTGGTATACGCAAGAGTTCGGCTACAAAGCCGGTTCTAAAATTACCGATGACTTATCTGGTGGTTTATTGCAAAAGGTGACTAAAGGAGCTTCTATTTTAGGGATGTTCGTTTTAGGATCTTTAGTTCAACGTTGGGTATCCATTAAGTTTACACCCGTGGTTTCCAAAGTTGAATTATCAGATGGTGCTTTTATCGACTGGGATAAATTGCCAGCTGGCACAGACGGAATTAGACAAGCACTAACGGATGTTCAAAATGGTTTGTCCATGACAAACTTTAAAGAAACCACTTTGCAACAAAACTTGGATAGCTTAATTCCTGGTTTAGCAGGGGTCTTATTGACGCTCTTATGTATGTGGTTGTTGAAGAAAAAAGTTTCGCCAATCATTATCATTATCGGCTTGTTCGTTGTGGGTGTCTTAGCTCACTTAGCACACATTATGTAAAAAATGGACGAGGGGCTTGGCTTAATCTACAGCCAAGTCCTTTGTTTTTTCTTTATTGTAGGCAGCAAGCTTTCTTTACTATTTGGCAAATAAAAAAAGACAGGTATAATAAAGTACATACAGTTTTAGAAAGGGGCGCAAGCCATGGTGCAGTCGTTAAATACGAAAGTAGATTTAACTTGTGACGCAACTTCTTTTCTCGGCATAGCCGATTACGGTAAAGTAATGGTGGGGGATCATGCTTTTGAGTTTTACGATAACCGCAATCCCAACAATTTTATGCAAATTCCTTGGGAAGAGGTGGACTACGTGATTGCTTCAGTCATGTTTAAAGGCAAGTGGATTCCCCGTTATGCCATCCGTACGAAGAAAAACGGGACGTACACTTTTTCCTCGAAAAAACCCAAAGAAGTGTTGCGGGCCATTAATAAATATGTACCAGCTGATCGTTTAGTGCATTCCTTGACGTTTTATCAAGCGTTAAAACAAGGGATTGCTCGGCGACGAAATAAAGGATAAGTATTTTGCGGTAGGATTTCGCTGCCGCTTTTTTTGTTTTCCGTGAAAAAAGCTAGAGTTTTCGGCTATAATGAGGGAGGGTGAGGACAATGACACAAATCAGTGGCGAAAAATTAATTTCTTTCATGCAAGAACAGGCAGCACACATTACTTTTTTAACTGGTGCGGGGGTTTCAACGCCTTCAGGGATTCCTGACTATCGCTCCTTAACGGGGGTCTATCACGGCTTGGAAGAGCCGGAGTATTTATTAAGCGCCACTTGTTTAAAGTACGAGCCAGAAAAATTTTATGCTTTTGTCAAACATTTATATCACCCTGACGCGAAACCTAATATCATTCATGAAAAAATTGCCGAGTATTGTCGTCAAGGTTCGGCTTTAGTGACCCAAAATATTGACGGGTTACACCAAAGGGCGGTAACACCTCAGATGGTCGCTTTTCATGGCAATTTAAGTGACGTTTATTGTCAAAAATGTCAAGCCGCAGTGCCGGTAGCGGATTACTTAACTAGTGATGTGCATGCCAATTGTGGTGGCCGTTTGCGCCCCAATATTATTTTGTATGAAGAAGGTTTACCTTTGCAACGAATAATAGTGGCCGAAAAAATGGTGGCGCAAGCGCAGCTGCTGGTGGTGGTGGGGACGAGTCTCAAGGTTTATCCTTTTGCTGGCTTATTGGATGCCAAAAAGCTAGACAGCCAAGTGGTGGTGATTAACCGTGAAGCCCCTAGTCGCCCCTTAGCAGCGGATGTTTTAGAATATTACGGCTCAGCCGAAGAAATTTTTAAAGAACTTTAGGAGGCATTATGACTGAGAAATTTTTAAGCGAAAAAGAAAAAATGATTGCGGGGGAACTTTATTTTTCCCAAGATCCAGAACTAGTGGCCGACCGCACGCGGGCGCGACAAGTGATGCACTTGTTAAATGGGGAAAGCGACAACCAACGGCGCAGCGCCTTAGCTAAAGAAATTTTTGGCAAAACGGGGCAACAAATTTATGTGGAACCAACGTTGCGTTTTGATTATGGCTACAATATTTTTGTCGGAGAAAATTTTTATTGTAACTTCGATAATATCTTGTTAGATATTTGTCCGATTCACATTGGTGACAACTGTATGTTTGGTCCTAATGTACAATTATATACGGCAACTCATCCGTTAGAACCAGTGAAACGCAACAGCGGCTTAGAGTACGGCAAACCGATTAAAATTGGCGATAATGCCTGGCTCGGTGGCGGTGCGGTCATTTTACCTGGCGTGACCCTCGGCAATAATGTTGTGGTAGGAAGTGGCGCGGTGGTGACGAAATCATTTGGCGATAACGTTGTATTAGGCGGTAATCCGGCGCGGGTCTTAAAGACGATCGCGGTAGATAATGAAGCACCGGTGGCAACACCCACAGAAAAGTTAGCCCAATTGCGGCAAAAAATTGACCGCTTGGATCAACAATTAGCACCGTTACTGAAAGAACGTTTAGCAGTGGTGAAAGAAGTTGCCGCTACGAAAAAAGCAGCCGGCTTACCGATTTTAAATAGTCAACGGGAACAAGAAGTTGTCGCCAAGTATGTTACGGATTCGACCGACTTAAGCCAACGCTACTTAGGAGAAACTTTTGTTAAAATTATGGAAGCATCCAAAGACTATCAAGGCGCTTTAGGTTTAGGAGGGGACGCGCATGACCAATAATAAAGGGGAAGAGCGGCGCCAGCATCTTTTAGCGCAGCTTGCAAAACAAGATGGTCCTTTATCGGCGAGCCGTTTAGCCAAAGAGCTGGGGGTCAGTCGCCAAATTATTGTGGGGGACGTGGCCTTATTACGAGCTAGTGGCCAAGAGATTACGGCAACTGCTCGCGGCTATTTATTAAATGCTCCTAAGACACCGGGGATTGTCAGTCAAATTGCTTGCCTCCATACGCCGGAACAAACGGCAGAAGAGTTACAAATTATGGTGGCCAGCGGCGCAGAAGTCGTGGACGTCTTAGTAGAGCATCCATTATATGGCGAACTGAAGGGCAGCCTCTATATTAAAACGCCCCAAGACATCGAAAACTTTATGGCCGAACTTGCCGCCACTGACAGCGTCTTATTGTCTAGCTTGACAGGTGGCGTCCATTTACACACGGTGATTACGCCGACCGTTGAAGAGGTCAACGCCTTAAAAGCAGCGCTGCGCCAAGCGCATATTTTGTACGAAGGGTAAAGGGCGATTGCTTCAGGTGTGAGCGGCCATTTATCGAAAAAAAGGAGAAGAGGAATCTTCTTCTTTTTTTCATTATTTAGCGACCTAAATCGTGGTAAAATAGGAAAAATGAAAGCGGATTATCAGATGTGAGGAGATGTTGGCTGTGTTAGTAATCATTGCTTTAGTCTGCTTGGGCTTCCTGTGGGGCTTAGAGCAGTACTTTCAGCGCCGGTGGGAGCAAGAGTTGTTCGTGGTGATTCAATTAAGTGCTACTGAAATTTTTTGTGGCGAAACTTTTTCTTTAACGGAAAAGGTAGAAAATCGCAAAAGTTTACCACTGCCTTTTTTACAATTGACGATTCCTTTTAAAGCTAACGGCATTGCTTTAGTGGATCGCCAAATGCAACACAGTGTTCCCGTCAATGATTTTCACCAAATTTTTGCTCTAGCTGGCGGGAGTTTTTTGCAGCGACGCTTTCCTTTAAAAGCGGAAAAGCGGGGGGCGTATCCCCTAAGGACGCTGGTAGTTCACAGTCGTAACCTTTTTTTCACGCCTCGTTATCAAAAAGTCTATCCGATGCAAAAAGATATTCTTGTTTATCCAGCTTTAGTGCCACCAGAAAAATTTTTTGAACGGTATCAAATGGGTTTAGGGGATCTCTTAGCTAAAATTTCTTTGACGCAAGACCCGCTGCGCTTTTTTAGCTTGCGCACTTATCAACCAGGGGATCCTTATCGGGCAATTAACTGGAAAAAAACGGCGCAACAACAAAATTTAGTAGTCAATCAATATCAACCCGTCGCCCAAGGAAGTTTACGGATTATTTTGGAATTACCGCAACCCTATCATTTTCAACTGGCTAAAATTGTGGAAGAAGAGCTTTCTTTAGTGGCGACGTTGGCTCAACAAGCGACGGCACTAGGGTGGCAAGTAACAGTTACGAGTAACGCCTGTGATGAAGCAGGAGCTAACTTATTCACAACAGGCCAAGTATTTAATTCATTGGCAATTTTTCGGCAGTTGGCTTACGTCGTAGCAGAAAAGAGTGGTCCGCGACAAGGGTTATTTTCCCCACTAACTAGTGATGCGGTCAGTTGGGTGGTGGTGTCTTACGCCAATCAAGAAAAGGCGCAACATCAAGCCGCCTTACAACAAGTAAGTCAAGGGGCCGCCCTCTGGTTCACGGTGGTGGAAAAGGCCGCCTTACAAGAAAAAAGTTCGGCCATGGAACAATATTGGGAGGTGCGACCCGTATGAGGAGTGCTAAATCTTTAGCGTGGTTGTTAGCCTTTTTAAAAAGTGGTTTTGTCTGGCTAGCGGGCTACAGTTTACAAACGGCGATGCACCAAAATAATCAAGTGACCTGGCTTAGTTGGGTCGGCGCACTGCTTTTATTTTACAGCGGTAGTCGCTTAGCTTTACGTTATCCTTTGTTGTTACGCAGTTTATTCGCGCTGGCTTTTGGTGTGCTCTTTGTGCTAGTGCGTCCGTTAAATATTTGGGATACACTAGTGGTGCTGTTGAGTTTAGCTCTAGCTTTAGTTCAAGAGGAACAACGCTTGCCTCTTTTTTACCTTAGTCTTAGTGGCGTTTTTTACGTGCTGGGTTATCTCCAAAATTTACAGTTCACCCGGATTGCCGCCACGTTATTGTTTTTTATTAGCTTACTTGTCTGGTGTTTGTTGCGCTATCAAGCAGAAGTGCAAGCAGCGGAAATTTTTGGGCAGTCCACCACAGACTTTCCCTTAAAAATTTTTCAACAATTAGTGCAGCGGCAGTGGCACTATTTCCTAGTGGGTTTTTTAGGCATAACGGGCCTACTCTTTATAACCCTCACGCTTTGGCGTCCCTTTGCTACCTTTACGCCGTGGCACTTTTCCACCACCACCAAAAAAGTCGACATTACGCTACCTAGTACACCGCCGGTAAGTAACAAGTCAGGCAACATCATGGCGGCGTTAAAGGCCCAACAGCCAGATTCCAAGTGGTCAGCCTTTTGGCAAATTTTGGAAAAAATCGTGACTTTCTTATTGCCGTGGGTCGGAGGCGCCGTGCTAGTGACTCTTTTAATTGTGGGCATTTATCACGCGGTGCAAAAAATTAAGCCTAAGGAGGAAGAAGTTCAGCCGTGGCTAGACGCTGACCTCGCCGATTTAGTTGTCGGTAGCGCGCCTTTAACTAAAAGGTCGTCGCCGGAAAAAGAGAGCAGCAATCGGAAAAAAGTTCGCCGTCTTTTTAAGCGGCAAGTAAAAAAAGCCCGGGTAATGGTCCGCCCTGGGGATACCCCGACGACTTTGACGGCGGAATTAAAATTAAAACCTAACGCTGCGCAAAATTTGCGACAGCTGTACCAAAAAGCGCGCTATTCCAATGCTGAGCTTCGGGATGAAGAGCTGCAGGCATTAAAGCGCGACTTAAAATAAAAAATCCTGAAAGTTTCCCCTAACGCCTTTTAGGGGCAGGGAACTTTCAGGATTTTTTTGTCGCTTTAGCGCATCAAGCGGTGTAAGGCGGCTTCTTCGCTAGTGGGAGTATAAGCAATCAAATGATCGCCAGCCCGCAAAATCGTTTCACCTCGGGCGGGAATATTTTCATCTTGGCGCTGAATGGCCACAATAACGGTTTGTTGCGGAATAGGAATTTTTTTCAGAGGTAGGTTCTCGGCTTCCGCCCCGTGATTGACGGTAATTTCTACGATGGAATTATCGCCGTGGTTGAGTTGCATTAAAGTGACGATGTTTTCCATATCAATTTGATCGGCAATGATTCGCGCCAGTAAACTGGCTTGACTAATCTTCACGTCGACACCCATTTCGGCGGTAAAGAGCCATTCGTTTTTGGGATTATTCACTCGGGCAATCACGCGCTCGACACCAAATTCAAATTTTGCAATGGTGGCGGCTACCAGATTGATTTCGTCTTGACCAGTCACCACTGCTACCACGTCTGCGTCAGTGATGCCCGCCTTTTCTAAAATATTCGGGTCGGCACCATCGCCAGTTACTAAGACGTTAGCAGGAAATTCTCCTTCCACAAAGCGAATGACTCGTTCCCGCTGCTCGATAATTTTGACTTGATTGCCCGCTTTTAACATTAACTTAGCCACGTAAGAACCTACTTGGCCGCCCCCGATAATAATAATTTTCATGGTGTCTCTCTCCTTTAAAATTGTAAGACGCGGCGGATTTCATGAATCGCTTCGGCTTGGGCCGCTAGGTAAAGGGTATCGTGTTCTTGCAGTAAGGTGTTGTTGGCGGGAATAAAGGAGTCGTTGCCGCGACTCAAGGCCACCACCCGGACTTCGTTCATGGGAAACGCTTCTTGAATGGTGCGCCTAGTTAGGAGCGCTGGGATATTCACCCGCACCACTTCCACTGGCGTGTTGCCGATACTTAAGACACTTTCCAAATGGCTAAAGGTCAAAAGCTCTTTGGCGCGGGCGATGCCCCATTGCGTAGTAGCGATGACTTGAATACCTAAAGCGTTATAAATATCAACTTTCCGCCGATCATACAAGCGCGCGATGACTTTCGGGACCCGATAATGATTGCGGGCGATGCGGGCTACTAAGGCGTTGGTTTCATCGCTTTCCGTACAAGTAATCAAACCGTCTGTCCGCATAATGCCAGCTTTTTCCAATAATTCCCGGTCAAATTCTACCCCAGTTAAGGTGTGACCGTTAAAGTCATCTCCTAAAGCGCGAAATTGTTGAGGTTGGGAACTGATGACGGTGACTTCATACTTGAGGCGATCTAACTCCATAGCTAAGCCGGAGCCTAGGCGCCCACAACCGACAATAATGATTTTCATAGTACTGGCCCTCCTTGATTTTTGCGACGCAGCCGTGCCTTTCTTAATTCATCCAACAACACCATGGGAACCGGACACAAGATGAGGAAAATCCAGTGGGGGAGACCAAGGGGTGCAGTGTTAAACAATTGATGGAGAAACGGCAGATACGTTAATGCACAGAATAACAAAATTTCAAAAATAATCCCTAGGTTAATCAAACGGTTCTTAAATAATCCCAGTTTAAAAACAGACTGGCTCTCGGTCCGACAGTTCATGGCCGCTCCAATTTGACAAAAGATAATCGCGCCTAAGGCCATGGTGGTGGCTTGCCGGTATTCCACGCCGCTACTAGCTAAAGTCTGGAAAGTATTGCCATTCAGCCAGTTGGTATAAAAGTAAGCAGTCATGGAAATAATTGCTTCCAGTAAGCCATACCATAAAAAGGCTTTAATGACGATTTTTTTATTTAGCAAGGAATCAGAAAGCTTCCGCGGTGGCCGTTCCATAATGCCCGGTTCTGGATCTTCCGTGCCTAGCCCTAAAGCAGGCATCATATCTGTCCCTAAGTCAACGGCTAAAATTTGCATAACAGTTAAAGGCAAAGGAATCAAGCCGCGGGAAAACAAGAACGCTGCAGAAGGCACGGCTTCTGACATGTTGGAGTTAAAGATGTAGAGCAGGAATTTTTGAATATTGTTGTAAACGGCCCGACCTTCTTCCACTGCTCGCACAATCGAAGCGAAGTTATCGTCAGTTAAAATCATATCGGCGGACTCTTTGGCGACATCCGTACCGGTAATCCCCATGGCGACCCCAATGTCGGCTTTCTTTAAAGCCGGAGCATCGTTGACACCATCACCTGTTACGGCGACAACTTTCCCCATGGCTTGTAAATTAGTCACCACGCGATATTTTTGTTCCGGAGCCACCCGGGCAAAAATGATTTCGTCAGCTAAAGCCGTTTTTAGTTCTTCGTCGCTCATTTTAGCCAGCTCTTGACCAGTCACCACCCGCGGATGTTCACCTTGGACAATGCCAATGCGCTTGGCAATACTTTCTGCTGTTAACCCGTAATCACCGGTAATCATAATAATGCGAATGGCAGCTTGACGACATTTTTCCACCGCAGCGGCCACTTCCACCCGCGGAGGATCGGCCATCACGACTAAACCAACAAAGGTTAAATCTTGTTCGATGTTTTCTGGCGTGTAAGCACTCATGGCTTTGGGTAAGTCGGAAGCATTATCGAGAGGGCGGTAAGTCACCGCTAAAACCCGCAAGCCATTTCTAGCATATTGGTCGTTGGCGGCCATAATTTTTTTACGGTCGTCTGCAGTCATGGGGCGCAGTTCACCATTAACAGCAATCGTCTGACAAAGCTCACTAGTTTCTTTCGGTGCACCTTTAGTAAAGGCGACGCGTTTGCTGCCGGCTAAAGGTTCTTTTAATTGATGGATGGTCGTCATGCGTTTGCGACTGGAATCAAAAGGCAATTCCCGCAAACGCGGCAGATCTCTTTCTAAATCAGCTAAGGTTAGTCCTGCTTTTTCCGCCACCACTCCAAGGCAAGCTTCCGTGGGGTCTCCTAAGACGGTATAACGAGGATGCTCCTCATCAGGGGGCAAGACCCGCGCGTTACTACAAAGAGCTGCTGCCGTTAAAATTAATTGCAAATTCGTATCGGTTTTGGCGCTGACTTTTGTACTGCCGGCTAAAATATCGCCAGTAGGTGCGTACCCAAGTCCGGTGACTGTTAATTCTTCATGGGGCAACCAGACGTGATTGACGGTCATTTCATTTTGCGTTAAGGTGCCTGTTTTATCGGAACAAATCACGGAGGTGGAGCCTAACGTTTCTACCGAAGAAAGTTTTTTGACTAAGGCGTGCTCTTTAGCCATCCGCTGCACCCCCATGGCTAAGGACAAGGTCACGGTAGGGAGGAGGCCTTCAGGAATAAAGGCGACAATCATCCCCAAGGAGAAGACAAAGGCTTGCGCCACGGGTTGTTTCACAAATAAAACAGCTGCCACTAAGAAAAACATCCCGATGGAAACGGCGATAATGGAAATTTGTTTAGTGAGTTTATCTAGCTCAATTTGTAAAGGACTCTTCACTTCTTCCATACTTTGAGTTAAGCCGGCAATTTTCCCAAACTCCGTCGCCATCCCAATATTAGTCACTACCCCTTGTCCGCTACCGGCAGAAACAGTGGTGCCGGCAAAGACTTGATTTTTAATTTCAAAGACGGCTAAATCTTTTTGGAAAACTGGCCGTTCATTTTTCCGCACGGGATTAGATTCCCCAGTTAAGGCGGACTGATTGACTTGTAAATCGGTGGTGGCAATCAAGCGGGCATCAGCCGAGATGCGGTCGCCTTCTTCAATCAACATGATATCTCCTGGCACCAAGTCTTCGGCTAAAATCTTTTCTTCTTGCCCGTTACGCACCACTCGCGCGTATTGTGGCAACATTTTTTTCAAAGCTTCCGTTGCTTTACTGGCTTTATTTTCTTGGAAAAAACTAAAGAGCCCGTTAATCACGTTGACTAACCAGATGGCAATCCCTAGTTGCGGCGTGTCGGTGAAAAAAAATGCTACGGCACCGCCTACCCAAAGTAAAATCGCCATCAAACTAATAAAGTTCTTTAAAAATTTAATGATGGTGGATTCACCTTTTACTTCAGCGATTTCATTAGCTCCATACTTTTGTTGCAGCGTTGCCACTTCCGCTGTTGTGTGACCCGTTGCGCGGGTGGCCAGAGCGTCGAAGACTTCATTTGGATGCAAGTCTTCATAGTGGGCTGCTGACTTTTCCTGTGCTTCGTTACTCATCATGACACCTTTCCTTCCAAAGCTTTATTATGAGTCGAGCATAGCACCTTTTCTAAATTTTGAGTAAAGATAACCCTTTGGAAAAAGGATTTATGGAAGGTGTTAAAAGTTTTGCGGTGTAACTAAAAAAACGCCTCATTAAAGTTTTTGGCCAATAAACTTTAATGAGGCGTTTCTTGTTATTACTTTTGACGAATCAGGTAGTCAAAGGCACTAAGGGCTGCCGTAGCACCAGACCCCATAGCAATGACAATTTGTTTATAAGGTTCGGTTGTACAGTCTCCCGCAGCAAAAACGCCAGAAAGACTCGTCGTGTTGTGCTCATCCACTACAATTTCTCCTCGGGAATTTAAATCAAGGGTATCTTGTAGCCAATGAGTATTAGGTTGGAGGCCAATTAAAATAAAGACGCCTGCAACATCTAGGTGCTGGAGTTCACCTGTTGTGCGATTTTCATATTGAATGCTTTCCACTTTTTGCTGGCCGGTAATTGCTTTAGTGGCGGCATTAGTAATTACGCGGACATTACTTAAAGTTGCTAGCTTTTCTTGCAGTACATCATCTGCTTTTAATTCAGGTAAAAATTCTAAAACGGTGACTTCTTGGCAAATTCCAGCTAAATCAATAGCCGCTTCAATACCAGAATTCCCGCCACCAATGACTGCTACTTTTTTATCTGTAAATAAAGGACCATCACAGTGAGGACAGTAGCAAACGCCCTTCGTTTTAAATTCTTCTTCACCAGGCACGCCGATAGCCCGCCAATGAGCACCAGTAGCTAAGATAACAGTTTTAGCTTTTAAAACGTCGCCGTTGTCTAAAGTTAAAGCTTTCAAATTGTTTTGGTTCGTGAGCTTTTCAGCCAGGTGACCTTTAATTAAAGGAACATTGTATTTAGCAACATGTTGTTCCACGTTAGCCATTAAGGTTTCCCCTTCAATGTAAGGTGTACCAATGATATTTTCAATTCCTAGAGTTTCTAAGGGTTGCCCCCCAAAGCGACCCATCACCATGGCGACTTTTAAGCCTTTACGAGCGCCATAAATGGCTGCGCTGCTGGCAGCAGGGCCACCGCCGACAATTAGCATATCAAAGGTAGTGGCTAAAAGTTCCGGTGCTACGTGACTAGGACCAGCTGCTTGTAAAACTTTTTCTAAGATTTCTTCTAAAGACATACGACCATTGGCCCATTCTTCACCATTTAAAAAGACAGTAGGAACGGCTAAAACGTTTTTGCTTTCAACTTCAGGGCGATTCATCCCTCCTTCAATCATAGTAGAAGTAATGTTGGGATTTAAGACGGCCATAATATTTAAAGCTTGTACTACATCAGGACAATTGTGACACGTTAAACTGACATAAGTCTCAAAGTTTAAAGGCGTGGCGATGCTTTGAATTTGAGTTAGAGCATCAGGACTAATTTTTGGCGGGCGACCAGAAACTTGCAGTAACGCTAAAACAAAAGAAGCAAACTCATGACCTAAAGGCAGTCCGGCAAAAACTAGCCGGGGATTTTCATCGTGAGGCTTTTTTAAACCAAAAGCGGGTTGTCGACTGAAATTTCCTGTTTCTAAAGATAATTTATCAGAAAGAGTCACGACTTCATTTAAAAAGCTGGCGACTTTTTGTGCTTCTTTTTCACGGCTAGAAAAGTCAGTGACAATTACCACGGGTTCTTCTAATAGCGCTAAATAACTTTTAAGTTGAGCAATTAAATTTTTGTCTAACATGTAATGACCTCCTTAGATTTTACCTACGAGATCTAAACCGGGTGTTAAAGTTTCTTCTCCTTCTTTCCATTTGGCCGGGCAAACTTCCCCAGGGTGTGCGGCTACGTATTTACCAGCTTTGATTTTATCAATTAATTCAGAAGCGTTACGGCCAATGCCGTCTGCGTTGACTTCCATCGTTTGTACGACACCTTCAGGATCAATGATGAAAGTTCCCCGTTGGGCAAGGCCTGCTTCTTCATCTAAAACGTCAAATAAACGAGAAATTTTTTGTGAAGGGTCACCAATCATGGTGTATTCAATTGTTCCGACAGCTGCGGAGTGATCATGCCAAGCTTTATGAACAAAGTGAGTATCGGTGGAAACAGAATATACTTCAGCCCCTAACTCTTTTAATGTTTGGTATTGCGTTTGTAAATCTTCTAATTCAGTTGGACAGACAAAAGAAAAATCTGCAGGATAAAACATGACTACTGACCAATGGCCTAACAAATCCTCGTGACTAACCGTAATGAACTCTCCTTGGCGATAAGCTTCAGCACTAAATTCACCGATTTTTTTTCCAACTAATGACATAACAAAGACCTCCTAAAATTTTCTCGGGCATTCCCACTCAATAGTGTTACATTAGAATTATTATAAAGTCAAAGAAAAAACCTTCTTGGCTTAAAAAAAAGTTAGGCGCAACTAATTTTCAAGCTAAGAAGGAAGTCCTTAATTAATCTTCCGATACTCGCTAGGACTAAAGCCGGTTTTTTTCTTAAAGAGGCGGGAGAAGTAGGCGGGGTTATCAACGCCACAGTCCACCGAAATGGTTTGGATATTTTCTTTAGTGTAGCGCAATAAATCTTTGGCGTAGGAAATTTTTTTGGAAATCACGTAGTCAATGGGGGGCAAGCCCATATAAAAAGAAAACTCCTTATTCAACTGGAATTTATTTAAATGGAAGCGATGCTCTAAAGAGTCCAACGTAATATTTTTTTGGAAGTGGGTGTCTAAGTAATCCTTCATCCCCAAAATATAGGCGGGAATGTCTTCTTCGGTAAAATCCTGTTGAAATTTTTGCAAGAGGAGTTCATTTAAAAGTTGGTGAATCAAGACGGAAGCTTGGTACTCCGACTTGGCGTTAGGGTGGTCTTGCAATTTTAAGAGTTGCTGCATAATTAAATGCAAGGCATTTTCT
The DNA here is from genome assembly GCF_005405245.1 of Enterococcus nangangensis. Classification (GTDB taxonomy): domain Bacteria; phylum Bacillota; class Bacilli; order Lactobacillales; family Enterococcaceae; genus Enterococcus_J; species Enterococcus_J nangangensis. The sequence continues at coordinate 36,971 of NZ_BJDR01000007.1, forward strand.
TGCGGATTACCGGTAACTTGGAAAACATTTTTACCGCTGCGCATAAATTCTTGGTAAAAGCGCCCGGTATTGCCACCAGAAAAATGAATCCAGTCCATTTCCCAAGGGGTGTCACGACTTTTAGTGTGGTAGTACTGATAGTCCTTGCAGTCAATGAAGAAAACCGAGCCGGCGTCTAAGGTAAAGGTTTCGTCGTGATACGTTAATTCCCCTTGGCCTTTGAGGGTAAACTTCATTAAGTAAGAAGGCAAGCCGGCCCGCTCCGTAAAGTACGGCGGAAAGGCCTTAAAGTGACCAATCTCTTGAATATAGTAAAAAAGTTCCTGTGTCTTTTGCGATGGCGTGTGAATGTAGCGCAGGGAGTCCTCCGACCAAGAGTAGTCAGCATTTTGAAAGTAGTTCATCCAAAGCCCTCATTTCTTAAACATATTTTGGCAGGGCTGTTAAAAAAACAGCGCAAACTTATTTGCCAAGATAGTGCAATTATATCTCAAAATCGTTTGATGTAAAAGTCTTTAATTTGTTTTAAATTAAGGATGTGAAACGGATACATAGTAAAGAATAACAACACTTCCGAGGTGAAAAGATGAAGGCATATTTAGGAGTGGACATAGGGGCATCCAGCGGTCGCGTGATGTTAAGTCAACGCGATGACACTGGTAAAATTACATTGACGGAACTCCACCGTTTTAAAAATGGCGCCACGTTACAAGGCAAATATAAAGTTTGGGACGTGGATGGTCTTTTAAAAGAAATTTTAACTGGTGTAGCCCAAGCGAAAAAGCAAGGGATTACCCAGTGTACGTTGGGCATTGACACGTGGGCAGTGGATTACTGCTTATTAGATGCTGAAGGTAAGCGGCTAGGACCGGCGATTGCGTATCGGGATGACCGTACGGAAAATGCTATTGTGGAAATGAATCAAGTGTTCCCCATTGCGCAGATTTATGAAAAGACCGGGATTCAAATCCTACCATTTAATACGTTGTTCCAATTGTGGAAAGAAGAACCGCAACGCTTAGCCCAAGCGCAAAGTTTATTGTTGATTCCTGATTATTTGAACTACTGCTTAACCGGTGTCAAAGCGTTAGAAAAAACTAACTTATCTACCACTCAATTAATTAACTTAAAAACAGATGACTTTGACGAAGAGTTATTAAAGGTTCTAAATATTTCCCGTGACTTGTTCCCGCCAGTTGTGGAACCAGGCACCATTTTAGGTAAGTTAAACGCGGCGCAGTTTCCAAGTTTTGATTTACCAGCAGTGACCGTGATTGCGATTGCTTCTCATGATACCGCGTCGGCGGTTTTAGCAACGCCAGGAGAAGCTGACGAAAACTGGGCGTACTTATCCAGTGGCACGTGGTCGCTACTAGGTAGTGAGAATGCGACGGCCATCGCTAATCCTGAAAGTTTTGCCGCTAACTACACGAATGAAGGTGGCGTCAACCACACCTATCGTTTTTTGAAAAATATTATGGGTATGTGGTTGATTCAAGAAGTTTCTCGTAACTTTGATGGCAATATTTCTTTTGCTGAGTTTGTGGAACTAGCGAAAAAAGAACCTGCTTTTGCCCAATTTATTGAGGTTAACGACAATGATTTCTTGCATCCCGATAATATGGTGACGGCTTTACAAAATTATTGTCGCAAAACGCAACAAAAAGTACCCACTTCACCGGGTGAACTAGCACGAGCCATTTATGATAACTTGGCTTTGTGTTACGCCAAAGAGTTGAAAGAGTTACAACAGCTGACAGGAAAACCCCTCACCAGTTTAAATATTGTGGGTGGTGGTTGTCAAAATGAATTTTTAAATCAATTGACAGCTAATGCCAGCGGACTCACCGTTTATGCCGGTCCCGTGGAAGCTACCGCTTTAGGGAATGTCATGATGCAAATGTTAGCCACCGGCGAACTTAAAGATGTCACTGAAGCGCGCCACGTGTTAAAACAATCTTTCCCGCAAAAAGTTTTTACCCCCCAGTCTAACCAAGCTGTTCCTCTAGCAGCTTATGAAAAATTCTTACAAGAAGGAGCAATACAACATGTCTAAAGTTACTGATCAATATTTACAAGCCAAAGAACGCTATGCTGAAATTGGCGTCGACACTGACGAAGTTTTAAAACGTTTGGCGGACGTTAAAATCTCCATGCACGTTTGGCAAGGAGACGATGTGCAAGGCTTTTTAAGCGATGAAGCGTTAAGCGGTGGAATTTCCGTAACAGGAAATTATCCTGGTAAAGCGACGACGCCTGCTGAATTGCGTCAAGATTTAGAAGAAGCTTATTCTTTAATTCCTGGGAAACATAAATTAAACTTACACGCTATTTATTTAGATACAGATGAAAAAGTAGATTTAAACGAAATTGAACCCAAACATTTTGAAAAATGGGTGGCTTGGGCTAAAGAACAAGGTTTAGGTTTAGACTTTAACCCAACCTTCTTCTCCCATCCGATGTTTAAAGATGGTTTCACTTTAGCGTCACCTGATCCTGAAGTCCGGGATTTCTGGATTGAACACGGCAAACGTTCCCGCAAAATTGCCGCTTACTTTGGGAAAGAATTAGGGCAAGTCTGTGTCAATAACTTCTGGGTACCAGATGGTTATAAAGATAATCCCATTGATCGTTACACCCCTCGCAAACGTTTGATGGAAGCACTAGATGAAATTTTTGCTGAAGATCTTGGGGATGAATACACCTTAGATGCGGTAGAAAGCAAACTTTTTGGTTTAGGTGCTGAAGCGTATACTGTAGGCTCCCATGAATTTTATATGGGTTATGGCTTAACGCGGGACAAATTAGTTTGTCTGGATGCTGGCCATTTCCATCCAACGGAAGTAATTTCTAACAAACTTTCTTCTTTAGCTTTATTTAGCAAAGGTATTTTGTTACACGTTTCTCGCCCCGTACGTTGGGATTCTGACCACGTAGTTATTATGGATGATGAGTTACAAGAAATCGGTAAAGAATTAGTCCGTAACGATCTTTTAGGAAAAACCCATATTGGTTTAGACTTTTTTGATGCCACCATTAACCGGGTAGCCGCTTGGGTGATTGGAACGCGCAATACGCAAAAAGCTTTATTAAAAGCGATGTTGGAACCAACTGCTTTCTTAAAAGAAAAAGAATTGGCCGGCGACTTTACGACACGTTTAGTCTTCACTGAAGAATTAAAAGATTTCCCATTTGCGGATGTCTGGAATTATTACTGTGAACAAAACAATGTGCCTGTTGGCTTAGATTGGTTTGAAGAAGTTAAAAATTACGAAAAAAATGTTTTAGCCAAAAGATAGGAGAACAATCATGAAAAAATTAGATATTTTAACGGCCCCTTATGTCCAAGAAATGATGGAAACAACGGCTAACTTATACCGCTTAGGTTGGGATGAACGTAACGGTGGGAACGTTTCTTACTTGTTAGACGAAAAAGACGTGACGCCTTTTCTCGATGTAAATAAAGTTGTCCGTCAAATTCCCATGATTTTTGATGCCTCTGCTTTAAAAGGTCGTTACTTTATCGTCACTGGTTCTGGTAAATATTTTAAAAATGTGGAAAAAGCGCCTGCTGAAAATATGGGCATCATCCGCATTTGTGAAGATGGTAAAACATTAGATTTATTATGGGGCTTAGAAAACGATGCTGTCCCAACTAGTGAACTTCCTAGTCACTTAATGAGTCACATTGCCCGTTTAGCCGTCGATCCTAAGCACCGCATTGTGATGCACAACCATGCTAGCCATTTGTTAGCCATGACCTTCACCCATGAATTAGACGAAAAAGCTTTCACCCGGACGTTATGGCAAATGTGTACGGAATGTTTAGTTGTTTTCCCTGAAGGTATTTCTATTATTCCTTGGATGGTGCCTGGAACTAATGAAATCGGCGAAGCAACCGCTGCAAAAATGAAAGAAACGCGTTTAGTTTTATGGCCGCAACACGGTGTTTATGGCGCTGGGGAAACGATGGATGAAGTCTTCGGCTTAATCGAAACAGCTGAAAAAGCAGCCAAAGTCTACACGTACGTTCAAGCACAAGGCGGCGTAAAACAAACCATTACTGATGAAAATCTTTGGGCCTTAGCCAATGCTTTTGGTGTTACGCCGCATCCTGGCTATTTAGGTAAATAAGATGAATACAATTCGTAAAGCATTTTGTATGCAAGTCTATCCAGATTGTCATGCTGAGTATGAAAAACGCCACAACGAGTTGTGGCCAGAAATGGCGGCGGAGTTGAAAGCGCACGGTTTAAAAAGTTATTCCATTTTCTTAGATAAAAAAACCAGTCAACTTTTTGGTTATGTAGAAATTACGGATGAAAAGTTGTGGGGGGAAATGGCCGACACCGCTATTAATCGTAAGTGGTGGGACTTTATGAAAGACGTGATGGAAACGAATCCTGACAATTCACCTGTCAGTTATGACTTACCAGAAGTTTTCCATTTAGACTAAAAAATGAAAAGGTCAAGCCAGCGTGGTTGGCCTTTTCTCCTAAACTTTCTTGTGATTGTTTGAGCAAAAGCTCATAAAAAATAAAAATATATTTTAGGAGGAAGTTATCATGGCAAATCGTATGATCTTAAATGAAACATCTTATTTTGGTAAAGGGGCAATTGCAGAAATCGTACCTGAAATCAAACGGCGGGGTTTTAAAAAAGTTGTCGTCGTTACGGATGCTGGCTTAATTAAATTTGAAGTGGCTACGAAAGTTACGGCTTTATTGGCAAAAGCAGGCATCGACTTCAAAGTATACGACGGCATTGTACCTAACCCCACGATTGAAAACGTGAAAGACGGTGTAGCTTTTGTGAAAGAAGCTGAAGCTGACTGTTTAGTCGCTATCGGTGGCGGTTCACCAATTGATACCGCCAAAGCGATTGGGATCATCACCACCAACCCTGAATTTTCTGATGTCCTTTCTTTAGAAGGTGTCGCCGATACGAAAAATCCTTGCTTACCAATTTTAGCTGTTCCAACTACTTCCGGTACGGCCGCAGAAGTCACCATCAATTACGTCATTACGGATAAAGCTAACAACCGCAAATTCGTTTGTGTCGATCCGCATGATGTGCCCATCGTCGCCTTCATTGATTCAGATATGATGATGGGGATGCCGAAAGGTTTATGTGCTTCTACCGGGATGGATGCCATGACCCACGCCATTGAAGGGTACATCACTAAAGGCGCTTGGGAAATGACCGATATGCTCCATATCAAAGCGATTGAAATCATTGGGAAATCTTTACCTGATTCCGTAAAAGGTGTGCAAACTGCTAGAGAAGAAATGGCTTTAGGTCAATATATTGCCGGCATGGGCTTTTCTAACGTTGGTTTAGGTTTAGTTCACGGGATGGCGCATCCTTTATCTGCTTGGTATAACATTCCTCACGGAGTTGCTTGCGCTTCCTTATTACCAACCATTATGAAATACAATAAAGACTTCACTGGTGAAAAATATCGGGACATCGCTCGTGTATTACACGTTGCCGGCATTGAAGAAATGTCTATTGAAGAAGCCAGAGACGCTGCTTGTGCGGCTATTGATAGCTTAAGTAAAGAAGTCGGCATCCCGGCTACAATTTCTGAATTAGGGGTCAAAGCTGAAGATCTACCAGCAATTGCTGAAGATGCTTTACGAGACGTCTGCACACCAGGTAACCCAAGAGATACGAACATTGAAGACATTATCGCTTTGTATCAAAGCTTAATGTAAGCTTACTTAAAAAAAACGAAACCTGCGCAAAAAATTGCGCAGGTTTTTTCTTGTTCCCGACAATTTTGTCACTTGTTGCTAGCAACAGCTTACCAGCGTCTAACAAAAATGTAATAATGGTTCAGTAAAAGTTAAGAAGGACCAGATAGCTTGTCAATCCCCCAAAGGTAAGCTAGAATCACAACTGTTAACAGGAATTATTGATGATTATTAAAAAAATATTTTAGGCCGCAGTAACCAATTTTTCAGCGGGACGGCGATCATTATAGGAGTGAAGAAACCAGATGGAAAAAATTGTCGAAGTACAAGGAGTCAAAAAGACTTACGGTAAAAAAAATGAAGAGCAAACCCACGCCTTAAAAGGCATTTCTTTTGAAGTAGAAAAAGGCGAATTTGTGGGGATTATGGGGGCTTCTGGTTCTGGGAAGTCTACTTTATTAAATATCTTATCCACCATTGATAAACCAACGGCCGGGAAAATTTTAATTAGTAAGCAAGACGTTACACGTCTAAAGGGCAATAAGCTAGCTGATTTTCGCGGCAAAGAAATTGGCTTTATCTTTCAAGATTTTAACTTGCTAGAAAACTTAACGGCCTTTGAAAACATTGCCGTACCTCTTTCGCTACAAGGAAAATCCGGCAAAGAAATTCGGCAAAAAGTTCAAGTTGTCGCTGAACGCTTATCCATTACCCAAATCCTAAGCAAGTATCCCGCAGAAATCTCTGGCGGACAAAAACAACGGGTAGCTGCGGCTCGCGCTTTAATCACGCAACCGACAATCCTTTTAGGGGATGAACCAACGGGGGCGTTAGATTCAGAAAGTGCGCGGGACTTACTAGATATGATGGAAGAGCTGAATCAAAAAGACCAAGTGTCGATTTTATTAGTCACCCACGATCCTTTTTCGGCGAGTTATTGTAATCGCATCTTATTTATTAAAGACGGCGTAATTCACCAAGAATTGCACCGGGAAAATCAGGCGCGGGAAGATTTTTATCGCCAAATCCTCCAAATTTTAGGCAACTTGGAACAGTAAGGGGGAAAAATGATGCTTTGGAAATTATCAATTACGGGAATTAAAGGACGTCTGCGGGACTACGTCGTCTTATTCTTCGGTCTCGTCATGTCTTCAGCTATTTTTTATATGTTTGAAGCCATTGCTACCAATAAAGATTTTCTCGCCAGTGTTTCAGTCATCTCCATGTCCATGATTATGTTAGCCTTCCGTCTTGGCTCAATTCTCTTGGGGCTGATTACCTTAGTCTATATTTTGTACGCCAATTCCTTTTTAATGGCGATGCGCCAAAAAGATTACGGGATGTTTATGATGCTAGGAGCGAAAAGTGGTAAAATCGCGCAAATGATTTTTATTGAAACCTTTGCGGTGGGCATTTTGGCCACCGTTACCGGCTCAGTTGTGGGGGTAGGGTTGACTGCCTTGGTAAATAAGTTATTAACCCAGCAACTCCATGTTAGTGCAGCTAACTTTTCACCCTTCAGTGTCAATGGCCTTGTGGTCACCTTACTTTTTTATACGGTACTCTTCTTCTTGGCAGCCTTATTGAATGCCGGCTCCACCGTTAAAAAACCAATTTTAAAATTATTACGAGCTAGTGCGACACCTAACCGGCTGCAAAAAAATAAATTCCGTTTATTCGCTGAAGCCATTATCGGTCTTGTCTTCTTAGGAGTGGGTTACACGGCTTTAGCCCATATTGCTGACTTGCAAATGTTTGGCATTGAGCTAGCATTAGTCACCATTGTTTTAGGCACTTACTTTTTGTTCCGCTCCGTGATTGTGGCGGTTATTACCCTCTTGAAAAAATCGGATAAGTTGGCCTTTAAAGGGTTAAACAACTTTACGTTGTCCCAATTATCTTTTCGGGTGCGGGATTACACGCAAATGCTTTCCATGGTGGCGATTCTCTTTGCCTTAGCTTTAGGCGCCAGCACGGTGGGTCTTGGTTTTCACAATGAAATTGATCGTCTCACTAACGCGATGGCCAGCTATGATCTCGTGTTAAATAATGCGCAAAAGATTGACCAAGCAGAGGTAACGGCTTTGCAACCAACCTTAAATGTCACTTATACGCAAAAATCAGATGCCAATACCATCTATTATTCTCAAGCCGAGTTTGATGAACATCCTTTGCGCTATCAAGAATTTGTCGACAGCACTGCGCCACGGAAAACAGTAGAACTAGATGGTGCAACGTTAGCCAGCAATCAAGAGGCACAAAGTCAATTGCGAGACTTGGAACTTTCTGAAGAAGGTCTTAAAGAAATCAAAGTACTCCCAGCGGCTGAATTTGCGGCTTTGAGTTTGCCGGAAACGCAATTACAAGTGGTGCAGGTCGCCGACTTTAAAGATACATTAGATGATATTAGCAAGTTAGTCACCCAAAACGAAACCAATAATCCATCTATTTTACCGATGGAAGACTTTACGCAAAAATATTATGCTTACTCAGTGTCTAACAGCATGTACTCTAGTTTAGAGTTTATGGGCTTTTTCCTAGGGCTAGCCTTTTTAACCATGTTAGCCAGCTGCTTAATGTTTAAAATTTTATCAGGGGCCAACAGCGATGTCTTACGTTACAGCATGCTGGATAAAATTGGGACCCGGCACAGCTTATTACGGTCTTCCATTCGCAAAGAAATCGGCGTCTTGTTCGCTTTACCGGGTATCTTAGGCGTGGTCCACGTGCTCTTTGGCTTACAAATGTTTGCCGTCTTGTTGGCTGATCCTTATCAAGGCATTTGGTTACCTTTTGCTATCTTCTTTGTCCTTTACTTGGCTTATTACTTTGTTACCACCTGGATTTATACAGGTATCGTGTTGAAAAAAGAAAAATAAATTTTACTACTATTCATTAATAAATAAACAGCAAGGAGTTACCAGATGAAAAAAATTTTTGGCGTCATCGCCTTAGTCATTTTAGCGGCCGGGGGCTACTTCGGTTACAAATATTATCAAGAAACTTACGTAGGACAATCTTACTATGCCATCGTACCGCAAGAGGTTCCCGTTAAAGAAGCCACCGTGGATAACAGTGGCAAAGAAGTTCCAGATACGTATAGCTATAACTATGATATTACCTGGGCCGACAAAGAGGGAAAGATTCGTCAATGGGAAGTAGAAGTTTCCGGTAGCAATCCGCAACCTTTAACCCCAGGCAGTTATGTTACAGCGGAAATTAGTCAAAAACGAATTGTCCTAGGTCCCAATAATATTGAAGAAAATAAAATTCCCCCTAAAGCATTAGCTGCACTAAAAAAATAAAATTACAAAAAGACGCTAACAATTGAGTTGTTGGTGTCTTTTTTTAGAAAAATTATCGGGACACAATACTTACGTGATAGTTTGCTGATAGCTAAATTAGATTTATTTTGTTTTTAATTTAAATTTATTCTAAGCTATATTAAATAACGGAATCCTCTGATAAGCTTAAACTATAAGATAAAGGAGGTTCGTAACATGAAGTGGATTGTCACCTTTTTAGCGTTGGCCCTGGCAACTTTTTTTAAAGGCTTTTTAGCGATTGTCTTTTTAGCCATGGATTCGAGTTATGAATGTCTCTTTTTCTTAAAAATATTAACGGCAACAGGTTTAGTAGGGGTCGTTTTATTTTGGGGTTTGCTGCATCATCAGTTACAAAAAAGAAAATATAATTCAGAATAATTTGTTTTTGTTACGCTAGTAAAGACTACTCGTTTAAAGGAAACGAACCATGATAGGTTGTTGACCACAGAATGGGTAGTCTTTTTACTGTCCACCAAGATAATGTAAGGGTCTCCCAAAAAAGTGAAAAGCAATTCTTTTCGCCGCGCTTTACAATTAAAGAAAGGGCTTCACTGGAAGGAGAATTACAATGATTAGAGTCAAAGAACTAAACGAAGCGTCTGTTACGATTCAATGGACCGCTTTTGGCACTAGCGGTTCTTATGAAATATTATGGTCGGACAAAAATTTGCCAACGTCACAATTTTTACCAGTTGGGCAAGTTGTGGGGACAACCTCTTTTACTTTGGCTAAAGCGACTAACGTTCCTCATTATTTAAAAGTAGTTGCTGGTACTGAAACTAGCGCGGTTTTTGAAACGCCGATTGGTTGGCAACCGGAAGTGCAATTAGAAAAATTAGATCGCGGTTTAATTGCCGTGCCGGTTAAGGAAGGCATCTTTTTGACGTGGCGCTTTTTAAAAAATGAAGTTGCCGGGTTTAATGAGCGCCAATTAACAGGAGCCGACTTCACTGTGTATCGTAATGATGAAGCCATTGCCAACGTCACCGATAGCACGAACTTTTTAGATGCTAAAGGAACGGCAGCCGATGCTTACAGCGTGGCGCCAACTAATGGCACGCCTTGTGCTAGCGTCACACCGTGGGCCGACAGCTATTTAGAATTACCTTTGCAAAAGCCAGCCGACGGGGTAACACCTGTGGGGGATGCCTACACGTATCACGCCAATGATTTATCGGTGATGGATGTTGACGGCGATGGTGCTTATGAATTTATTTTAAAATGGGATCCTAGTAATTCCCATGATGTTTCCCAACGGGGCTATACTGGGAATACTTATTTAGATTGCTATCGGCTGGACGGTCGCTTGTTATGGCGCATTGATTGTGGGGTCAATATTCGTTCTGGGGCCCACTATACGCAATTTATGTGTTACGACTTTGATGGTGATGGCCGCGGGGAGATTGCTTTTAAAACTGCGCCGGGAACGAAGATTCAATGGTTTGACGCTGATGGTCAGGTCACCAAAGAAAGTTATATTACGCTACCGGCAGAAGATATCGCTAGTGGGGTAACCCATACGGACAATTACGTTTGTTCACCGGCTGATTATCGCCAACATTTAGTGGCACTGTTTATGGACTGGCAGCGTCAGCCGGAAGTTATCGCGCATCATTGGCCCCAAACCTTAGAAGAATGTTTCGCGATTCCGGTGCGTTACGATTATCCTTTGAGTCATGAGGATGCCGAAACTTTAGTAACTTATTTTATCGAAGAATATGCCTTACAACGAAGTAGTAAAAATCTTTTAGATGAGTTTGCTGGTTTTATTTATCAAGGGCCAGAGTACTTGACGATTTTTGCCGGTGATGGGCACGAACTTGAAACGATTCCTTTTCCTTTTGAACGGGGGGATGATGGTTTAATGTGGGGGGATTATGCGTGGAACCGCATCGAACCATGTAACCGGGTGGATCGTTTCTTAGCCGGCGTTGGGTATTTAGATGGTGTCCATCCATCCCTGGTGATTTGTCGTGGCTACTATACGAGAGCTTGTGTGGCTGCCTATCGTTTTGATGGTCAAAACTTGCAAGAAGAGTGGCGGGCCGATAGTGGTCATGTACCGATGGATAATCCTTTTAACAATCAGCTCCACGTACAAGAAGGAACGGATCCAATTTACGGTGGACTAGCGGCCCAAGGGGATCACTCTCTTTCTTTTGCCGACGTGGATCAAGACGGTAAAATGGAAATTATTTACGGTGGCGCGACAATCGATCACGACGGTAGTCTGCTGTACAGTTCTTATGATTACTTGCCGGATGGGACCTTAGCGAAATTTGGTCACGGTGATGCTATGCACGTAGCGGATATTGATCCTGATCGCCCTGGTTTAGAAATTTTTAACGTCTTTGAAGAAGCCAGTCATGCGCCTTATGGGTACGCCTTGCGACGGGCTGAAGATGGGACGGCCATTTTTGGTGAACATGAAGCTGTACGCGACCTTGGGCGCTGTATGGTGGGAGATATTCTTGATGGTCGTGGGTATTCTTGTTGGGTGAATACCATCGGGACCTTTGATTGTCATGGAAACCTTGTCCAAAAAGAAACCTTAGGCACCAACATGCCGATTCGTTTTACCCCCGACTTTACAACGCAAATTATTGACGGTGTGGATTATTTAGCCAACAATGGTTCCGGGGTAGTGAATGATTATCGTCACGGTGTTGTTTTACAACCCCAAGGTACAGCGGTTAACAATGGTACGAAAGGCAATCCGTGTTTAGTGGCCGATCTTTTTGGCGATTATCGGGAAGAATTAGTTTTGCGGACCGCTGATGATGCTGCACTGCGGATTTATACTAATACAGAAGTCAGTCAACATAAATTAATGACCTTGATGCATGATCCGCAATATCGCTGTGGTGTAGCTTGGCAAAATAATTGCTACAATCAACCTTGTTACCCAAGTTTTTATTACGCTAGCGACATGGAGATGTCGGAAGTCCTTCCGGCGCTGAAACGGAAACCACAAATTTTTATTGCCGGGGACAGTACGGCCCAAAGTTATCGTTCTGAAGAACGCCCGCAGTTTGGTTGGGGTGAAAAATTATTAGCGGCCCTGGCGCCAGATTACTTTATTGCCGCAGAACACACGGCAGAAAGTTCCAGTTTTACGAACCAATTTACCACGGTTGTGAATTTTGCTAAAGCGGGCCGTTCTACTAAGACCTTTCTGGCGGAAGAACGCTTAGCCAAGATTGCGGAAAAAATTACGGCAGGCGATACCTTATTAATTCAATTTGGCCATAACGATGTCAATCGGGAAAAACCAGAACGCTACGTGCCCCTAGCTGATTTTCCCACGGCTTTAGGAAAATTTGTCGCTGTGGCTCAAGAAAACGAGGCGACGCCACTTTTACTGGCGCCAATTAGTTTAGCAGCCACTAAAGATGAGACGTTAAAAGCGCTAGATGAAGAGTTAGGGGCCTATACGCAAGTGATGGCCCAGTATGCTGCCGACCAAGACATCCCTTTTATCAACTTACGTCAAATAAGTAGCGACTACTTCAGTCAATTAAGCTCAGCCGAAGTAGACAGTTACTATTTAGCAGACCACGTCCATTTAAATGAAAAAGGAGCGATGCAATACGCTCAGTGGTTAGCGGCGGCTTTAAAAAAAGCCTAAACTTAAATTAAATAATTCAGCGACCCTGATTACGTAGGGCTGTCCTTCCCTCCGATTAGTGGGGACAAAGCGGAAGACGGCAGTAGTGGGAGTCGCTGTTTTTTATTTTTTAAGGAGAGCTTGAGCTCTTTGACAAGATAGTGTAGTCGTTAATCAAGATAGTGAAAGGAAATTCTAAAGAAAAGCTCTACAATCAAAGGTACAGCGCTTTCTTCCTTTGCTAAAGGAGTGCACAATTAATATTTCGTTGTAGGAAAGAAGGCCAGCAAGGATGAGTTTCTGGTGAAGAAGGCGGAAAAATCCTTGTGTCTGAATTTAAAAGTCGGTACAATTTAGGACAAAGGGGCTGTGAGGAGCAATGAATCATTTTTTTAAAGAACGCAGTTTTAAGAATTCCATGCGCTTATTTAGCGTACTTTTTTGTTTGCCTATTATTCTCATTGCCATTGTCATTAAAATTTATTTTAACGGACCAATCCAAAGCAATTATATTAGTCAACACAATGACTCCGTGATGCAAGAAGTCGCTTACCTGGATCAACAGTTGGGGCAAATCGAAGTATTAGTTAGCTCTCAAGGGCAAAGTTTCACGACGGATTTTGATTTGCGACCTTTGCAAGGCTTAAGCTCTTATGAAGAAATTGGCAATTTGAGCCAGGATTTATTCTTTTTAAAAAATAGTAATTCCTTAATTAAAAATGCAGAGATCCTCGTTTTTAACGGCGATGAATCTTTTTTAATTGGCGATGGGGGAACGTATCCCATGAGTAACTTAAAAAGTTATCGTCAATACATTATCAATAACGGTAAAAATTATCAGTGGTTGACCGATAATCAAGAGCAAGTCGTCTTTGTGCAAAATATCAGCTCCATTGTGGCGCAAGGTTCTGCCTATTTGGCCACCACTTTAAATAAAGAAAAAGTTTTGTCGCTTTTGAAAGTCAGTGCCACCGAGGATGGCTCAGTAGCCTTAGGGGTGGATGGAAAGTTAGTCGTCAGTTCGGGCGCTTTATTTAGCCACGAAACTTTACCGCAGTTAACAGAAGATACGTTAGCATGGCAAGAAAAAGTAAACCGCGTCAAGTACAGCTTGGTGGCTGCCCGCATGACGCGCCTTTCGCAAGAGTGGATTTTTTATTCGGCTAGTCCCATTTCTTTAATCATTGAGCCGTTAAACCATTTTTCCAATATTTTATTTTTAATTGGGTTTTTGCTCTTCCTTATTTCCTTAATTTTAGGACAAATTTTTGCGCGCCGAACGTATCAACCAGTGGACAACTTAATGGCCCGCATCTTAGACGATAAAACAGAAAATCCCCAAGGTAACGAATTTGATTACTTGATTCAGCGTTGGCAAACCATCGTGCGAGAAAAAAGTGAGTTGGAATTGAAATCCCACAGTGCTGCTAGCAAATTAAAGCAGGCGGTCTTGTCCCACATGCTGGAAGGGAAATACAGCTACTTAAACGAAAAAGATTTACAACAGCTCCTGCAAAAAAATGGCTGGAATAAACCTGTCAGTCAGTACCAAATACTATTTATTCGTGTGACAGGGCAGTTAACAGCTCAAGCCGAAGAAATGGTAAACACTTCGGAAGTTTTTATTTTAGGCAACCTCATCCACGACTTAGCGCAGCGTTTCTTCCCTGACTTTAGTGAGGTGGAGTACCGCGAAGACGGTTTAGTTTTATTTGTTGCTAATCCTGAAAGTACAGCACTTCAAGAATTCACGCAAAATGTCTTTACCTTTGTCAATAAAATTATTCATAAGTACGTGGTGATTACCATTAGCCGCCCCGAAAATGAATTAGGGCGTCTGAGTTTCCGCGTGAATGAAGTGGAACGACTCTGTAACTACCAAAAAATTGTCGCGGAAAATCAAGTAATTGCGGCAGAAGCACCGCAACGGCTAAGGGAGTACAGCTATCCTGAACACATCGCTCAAAAAATTGTCGGGGAATTTCAACGGGGAGAAGTGGCGGCTGTGGAAAAAGATTTGCAAGCCTTTAGCGATTTTGTCTTGCCTAGTGGGGCTGAATTAGAAGTGGCTGTCAAAACTTTTGGCAAGCTCTACGATCAAATTAGTTATGTCTTAACCAATAAACACGTTTCAGAAACTAGCTATATGGCGAAAAAATTATTGCTGCGGAAAATTCGGCGCCAAGTAACGCCGCAACAAATTACCGCCGTCTTTATGGAGAGTTATTTAGCACCGGGCATGGAATTGATTAAAGAAAGTCAACAAACCTCAACAGAAGGCGCGGTGGAAAAAGCCATCGCCTACTTGAAGGAAGATTATCAAAATCCTAGTCTTTCTTTAGAAGAAACCGCTGATTACGTGGGTCTAGAAGCTAGCTATCTCTCCCGCGAGTTTAAACGGATTACCAAAGTCAACTTTATCGATTACTTGACGGACTTCCGTTTAGAGCAAGCGAAAAATCTATTGGCCCAAAGCAATTTAAAAATTAACGACATTGCCGAGGCAGTGGGGTACAATCCTAGCTACTTTAATCGCCTCTTTAAGAAAAAATTTGCCATTACTCCTGGACAATATCGGAAAAAATTTAACGAGAGTCAACAGCAATAAAAATTTCCTAAGCACTAAAAAAATTGTAAAATATTGACCGTTATCCATGGAAACGTTGAGAAATCAACGTTTCTTTTTTGTTGAGCAAAAAAAGTCAATTGTTAGAAAAAAGAAAAGCGGTTACATTAGGAGCGTACCAAGGAATGGAGATGAAAAATTTTGGCGAGTATTGGCAAATTAATTTATGACAATCCATTGCAGCAAGCAACCGATGTAAGGGGTTGGGTAGCCGAAGGAGGCATTAACCAAAGTTTTCAAGAAGGTTTGATTTTAGCTAGCAGCAAGGATGCCAGCTTTGGCGATCACGCCCACTTCACTTACTGGTTGCCTGAAGTCTTTCCAAAAAATCTACAAATTGAATGGGAGTTTCTACCTATTGCGGAACCGGGCTTATGTATGATGTTTTTCAGCGCCTTAGGGAAAAACGGCGAGAGTATTTTTAGTGAAAACTTAGCCAAACGGGATGGCTTTTATCCGCAATATCATTCCGGTGACCTTAACGCCTATCACATTTCTTATTTCCGCCATAAACATCCTAGCGAACGAGCTTTTCGCACGTGTAACTTACGGAAGAGTGCCGGCTTTCATTTTATTACCCAAGGGGGCGACCCTTTACCAGACGTTAAGGATGCAACCGATTTTTATCAAATGAAAATCATGAAGCGTAATGGTTTAATTCAATTTTATATTAACGACTTAGCAATTTTTTCATGGCAAGATGACGGCCAAGAATTTGGACCGGTCTTAGAAAAGGGCTATATTGGCTTAAGACAGATGGCCCCAATGGTGGCTAAGTATCGCAACTTGAAAATTTATGACTTAGACCAAAGATAAAGGAGGATTTCTATGAACAGTGATTCTTGGGTGGGGAAAATTTATCGCGGCTTGTCCTTGATTTATGTCTGTGCCGGTTTAAATGTGCTCTTCCTTTTAGGGACAGTCGCCGGCTTAGGAATTTTTGGCCTGGCACCTAGTTTACTCACCACTTTCCATTTGGCGAAGTTACATCATCGTCAAGAGCTGAACCATCCTTTTAAAGAGTATTGGCGTTTTTACAAGGAACATTTTTTAACCGCTAACAAAATGTTATTGCCGCTGTTTATCGTGATGGCCTTTACCATCTGGGACGGCTACTTGTTCCAAGACAGTCGCGGCGTCCTCGTAGCCTTAGTAGTGGTAGAAGTAATTTTGGCGTTAATGGTGATTTATGCCAGCAGCATGTGGCAGTTTTATCAATTGACCCCGAAAGTTTGTTTACAAAAAGCGTTCCAATTTATCTTCTACAATTTTCTCGGTAGTATCTTGACGCTACTCTTTAGCGGCATTTGTTTTTACGGTTCGTACTTATTACCAGGCATTATTCCTTTTTTTGCCATCGGGTTTTGGTGCATGGTAGTAATGGGTATTCATTTACGTTTGTTTGAAGTCAACGAAGAAAAATTAACGAAAGAGGCGACAACCAATCATGACGCTGAAGTGGTTAACCCAAGCACCGACGCTCCCGCAAGCCATCACCTTTGGCCATCCGTGGACAAAGGGCGCGCTAGTCAAAGATAATTTCACCACCAACGCAACACTGGGGGCAACGCCCCTCCAGTCAAAAATTTTAGCCTATTGGCCTGATGGTTCCATTAAATGGACCGCACATACTGGAATTTTCCCGCCGCAAAGCTCTTTAGCGGCCGCCCTTACTTTTCAACCGGTCCCAAAGGAAAACTTTATCGCTGAAGAAAAATATAATGGCATCTACATTGATAACGGCCACTTAAGGGCTTACTTGCCGAAACATGGTGCTGGCAAAAACATCATGGAGTGGTTAAAAGTAGATGGCGATATCAAACTGACGGATTTAACTTTAGGCACGCGGATGGAAGGGAAACCTACCACCACTCAAATCGAAAGCTTAGCCTTAGAAGAAAATGGTCCCATTAAAGCCGTCATTAAAATTACCGGGAGCTTGCTTTTAAATGGCAGTCCGGTGCAAGATTTTATTTTGCGCTTACGCTTCTTTAAAGACCTCAATACTTTTGAAGTGGTGCACACTTTAGTGATTCGGGAAGCCTTAGGGATTGAAGGGGTCTACTTAAGTGCCCAAGCGCCATTAGCAGGCAATCCTTGGAATCGCCACATCTCTTTAGTGGGGGAAGATGGCGTCTACACGGAAGCGGCGCAATTATTAATTTCCCGGCGCCACTGGAAAAACAATGCGTTGTATCACCAACAAGTCAACGGCGAAGTAGTAAAAATTTCCGCGGCTGACGAAGAAATGTTGCGCCACGCTAAAGAAAATGCCATTTGGAATAATTTTGATTTAGTACAAGGGAATCATCGCAGCTATCGCTTAACTAAACAAACGCAAGATGGTTACGCCCCCATTGATATTGGTTACGGCAGTCGCGCCAAAGGGGTCGTCGCGATTGGCGGTATCAATGGTTCCGTCAGTGTCGGGGTGGAAAACTTTTGGCAAAAAGCGCCCCGCCAATTGGAAATTCGGGGCTTGAATCAAGCCAGCACCACCATGACTATCTGGTTATGGAGTCCTCATGGCGGCACAATGGACTTTAGCCATTATTCCAAACGTGATCACATGTTAAGTGCTTATGAAGGGATGGAAGAGATTCGCTCCACGCCGGTAGGGATTGCCAATACCAATACCGTCACTTTTAAGTTCACCCAAGATGCCATCACCAGTGAAGAACTACTAGCTTTTGCCACAGAAATTACCGAGCCTAAAAAAATCGTGGCTACCCCCAAGGACTACTATCAAACGCAAGTCTTTGGTGTCTGGTCCTTACCGCAACGCACGACAACGGTTGGTAACTTTTTAGAAGATCAAATGGTTTATTTGCGGGAGTTTTATGTCCAGGAAGTCGAACAACGAGACTGGTACGGTTTTTGGAATTACGGGGATGTAATGCATACCTATGATGCTGACCGTCACGTCTGGCGCTATGACCTTGGCGGCTATGCTTGGCAAAATACCGAGCTAGTTCCGAACATCTGGCTGTGGCAAGATTTCTTACGCACCGGCGATGTTAGTGCTTTTAAGCTGGCGGAAGCCATGACGAAACACACTGCCGATGTGGATCAATACCACTTAGGAGAATATCAAGGCTTAGGTTCACGCCATAACGTTTTACATTGGGGTTGCCAGTGTAAAGAAGCTCGGATTTCCGCAGCGGGTCTGCACCGTTACTACTATTATTTAACTGGCGATGAACGGATTGGCGATTTATTAACGGCGGTGAAAGATAACGAGAATCAAATCTTTGATGAGTTAGCGCCTTTAAGAGAATTCTATCCGGAAAAAGTCGACGATAAGTATCCGATTCGTGTCGGTCCAGATTGGTCTTCCTTATGTTCCAACTGGTTTACTGAATGGGAACGTACCGGCAATCCAGCTTATTTAGCCAAAATTGAAACGGGGTTAAAGACGATTAAGCAAACGCCTTATGGTTTAATGTCTGGGCCTACGTACCTCTTTGATAAAGCAACCAAGGAAATGAATTACATCGGCGATAACAGCGTCGGAGGTTACCACATGATCATCTCTTTTGGCGCTCCACAATATTGGCTGGAAATTGCTGAAAATACCCACGATGAAGAGTTGAAACGGATGCTAGCCGAGTTTGGTCGTCATTATGCCTATACGCCGGAAGAAAAAGCAGCTCATAGTAACGGCTTACTGGTGGAAGGTAAATTAAATTGGCCAATGTTTGCCACCGGTTTAATGGGCTATGCGGCTAAGTATTTCCATGAAGAGCGCTTTGCGCGTCACGCGTGGGATATCTTGCTCCATGAAGAGCTGGGAGGTATTCCTTTACCCGTAGCTGACTCTGCTGAAGAAGTTACTATTTTTAAGACGGTGAAAGAGTTGCCGTGGATTTCCACCAATTGTGTTTCCCAATGGTGTCTCAATGTCATTATGTGTTTAGAGTTTATTAGCGAGTACTTACCCGCTGAAAATAAAAAATAATTTTTTGGAGGAAAGAAAGATGAAATTAAAAAAATTATTACCTCTTTTAGGGCTCGGTGCCTTAGCTGCGGTAACCTTAAGTGCTTGTGGCGGTAGCAGTGATAAAAGCTCTGCCAAGTCTGGTTCTGATGACACAATCAGTTTGATGGTGCCCTACATTGAAACGACACCCCCTAAAGAAGGCAACGCAATCCAAAAAGAAATCGAAAAAACAACGGGTGAAAAGATTGACGTGACTTGGGTACCCAATACTTCTTACGCCGATAAAATGAATATCACCTTAGCTAGTGATGATATTCCAGAAGTCATGGTCATCCAAGGTAAAGATGCCGGCTTTATTAAATCCGCCCAAAATGGTGCCTTCTGGGATTTAACCGATAAATTAAAAGATTATCCGAACTTAGCAAAAGCCAATGAAGATGTCGTGAAAGCTTCTAGCGTCAACGGAACAGTTTACGGCGTGTATCGCTCACGGGACTTAGTTCGTTCCACGGTAATTATTCGTAAAGATTGGTTAGAAAAATTAGGCTTAGACGAACCAAAAACAGTAGAAGACTTATACAACGTCGCTAAAGCCTTCACGGAACAAGATCCAGATGGCAACGGTCAAGCTGATACTTTTGGGATTAACATGCCAAAATGGCCTGGTTCCATCAACTCTTCTAGCCCTTACGATATGTTAGCTGTTTGGTTTGGGGCCGGCAATGCGTGGACGGAAAAAGATGGTGACTTAATTCCTTCTTTCCAAACGGACGAATATTTAGACTCCATGAAGTATGTTAAACAAATGATTGACGAAGGCTTAATCAATAAAGACTATGCAACTTTAGATGCTGAAAAATGGAACGAAAACTTTGTCAACGGCAAAGCCGGCATTATCTTAGATACGTATTCACGGGCCGCTTCCATTTCTAAATTGTTTGATCAACAAGAAGCTGGTTCTGGTGCCGCTAAAGTAACAATTTTAGGGAACTTAGCCAATGAAGATGGCAACACTTACTCCTTACCAACAGATGGTTACTCCGGTTTCTTAGCTATTCCGAAAGCTTCTGTTAAAACTGAAGAGGACTTAGATCGTGTTTTAACTTTCTTAGACGAAATGAACTCTGACGATATGCAATTGTTGTTAAATACAGGGATTGAAGGCGTCAACTTCGAATACACGGATGATACCAAACAATTCACGAAAGCCATTGAAGGCACTGATGAAGCTACAGAAGTTGCTGCTGCCGCTAAAAGCTATGCGCAAATGTCCATGGGTGTTACTGGTTGGAAGTTGCCAAAAGCAGCACCAGCTACAGATGGCGACAAAGCGTTTGCTGAATTACGGGCTTCTTTAGAAACACGGGATGCCGAAACAGCGGTCTTCAATCCAGCCGCTTCTTTCATCACTGACACTTACACCAGTAAAGGTGCGCAATTAGACCAAATTATCGCTGATGCGCGGATTAAATACTTTGCCAATCAAATTGATGACAAAGGATGGCAAGATGCTTTAGACTTATGGGCTAAATCTGGTGGCGATGATTTAATTAAAGAAACTAACGCATTAAACAAGTAACTACAGGATAAAGAGTTGCTGGTTTAAACCAGCAACTCCTTATTTTAAAAAAGGAGGAACCATAATGATGAAACCGGCAAACGCTGCTGAACTTGCTCCCGTGGTGGAACACAAGAAAACACGGCAAGACAAGTGGCGCAACTTTAAAACGCATGTCCGTAATAACAAATGGCTTTACATAATGACCTTACCAGGCTTAGCTTACTTTTTAATTTTTAAATACGCACCAATGTACGGCGTAATTATTGCCTTTAAAGACTATGTGCCTTTTCTAGGCATTAATGGTAGTAAATGGGTAGGCTTAGAAAACTTTAAAGACTTCTTTATTAACCCTGACTTTGCGCGGATTATGGGGAACACATTGATTATTGCCTTTTTAAATATTTTAATTGTTTTCCCAGCGCCCATTATCTTAGCTTTACTGTTAAATGAAGTGCGTCATGCGCTTTATAAAAAACTTGTCCAAACGATGGTTTATGTACCGCACTTTTTATCTTGGACGATTGTTTGTAGCTTGACCTTTATTTTGTTCTCTTTTGACGGTGGGATTATGACCAACTTGGCGCATAGTCTTACAGGTAAAGAAATTGATTTCTTATCTTCACCATTTTGGTTCCGGCCTTTAATTATTTTACAAAGTTTATGGAAAGAAATTGGTTGGGGCACCATTATTTACTTAGCCGCTTTATCTGGTGTAGACCAAGAACAATACGAAGCCGCTATTATGGATGGTGCTGGTCGTTTTAAACGGGTTTGGCACATTACTTTACCGGCGATTCGTTCAACGATTGTCATTATGTTAATTCTTAAAGTAGGTTCCATTTTGAATACTGGCTTTGACCAAATCTTCTTAATGACCAACTCCTTGAACCGTTCGGTAGCCGATGTGTTTGATACTTACGTGTATATGATGGGGATTACCCAAGGCGCGTATAGTTACTCCACTGCCGTTGGGTTATTCAAGTCAGTCGTCGGGATTATTTTAGTCTTGTCCACCAACAAGTTAGCTCAAAAATTTGGCGAAAGCGGATTTTATTAAGGGGGAAGCAAGATGCATAAATTACACAATACCAGAGGTGGCCGCATTTTCGACGTGGTAAATATCATCTTTTTATCCGCCTTGGCCATCATTATGATCATTCCGTTTATCTACGTTATTGCCGCATCCTTTGCGACAGAAGCTGAAATTACGACCCGGTCCTTTTTCTTGTGGCCCCATACTTTCAGTTTAGAATCTTATAAATATATTTTTGAAACAAGTGCCTTTCTTAGAAGTTTGTTGGTAACCATTGGCGTAACCATCGTGGGGACTTTGATTCAATTGTTCTTCACTTTCTCTTTTGCTTATCCTTTGTCACGTCGTTACTTAAGAGGACGGAACGTCTACTTAAACATGGTCATCTTCGCCATGCTCTTTTCTGGTGGGATGATTCCAACCTTCTTAGTGGTGAAAAATTTAGGCTTATTAGATACGTACTGGGCCTTAATGTTACCTGCAGCCATTAGTCCATTTAACTTAATGATTATTAAAAACTTCTTCCAAGAAATTCCCTTAGAGTTAGAAGAATCAGCCCGGATGGACGGCGCGTCGGAAATTACTATTTTCACTAAAATTATGTTGCCGTTGTCTAAACCAACGATTGCGACCTTCACCTTGTTTTACGCTGTCGGGATTTGGAACGACTTTATGAGTGGGTTACTTTATATTAATGACAGTGCCAAATGGCCCATCCAATTGTTATTGCGCCAAATCACGATGCAATCTAGTGCTTTAAACGATGCGGCTTTAACTGACCCTAACTACATTCCGCCAGAACAAGGAATGAAGTTTGCCGTCATTATCGTTGCGACGTTACCTATTTTAATTTTCTATCCATTTTTGCAAAAACATTTTGCCAAAGGTATGATGGTAGGTTCTGTAAAAGGTTAATAATCGGCAAAAAGTGGAGGCGACTCCACTTTTTGTGTTTTAAGGAGAACGATTTTGTTAAAAAATGTCGATATCTTTTTGTTTGCCGGTCAATCCAATATGGCAGGACGCGGAACGGCTGCCTTAGCACCGCAATTACCTTTAGGACAAGCTTATGAGTACCGTGCTATTTCGGCACCAGAAAAATTACATCCTTTAGTGGAACCTTTTGGCATCAATGAAAATAATCCAGCAGGTATTGATGAGCCCGGGAAAAAGACAGGAAGTTTAGTAGCTAGTTTTTGCCAAGAGTACTATCAGTTAACGCAGCAGATGCTAGTGGGGGTTTCTGCTAGTAAGGGAGGCAGTAGTATTAGAGAGTGGCAACCAGAAGGAAAATATTTTCAAGATAGTGTTGCCCGATTGGAAGCTGCTCTTTTGTGGTTAAAGAAAAAGAATTATCGTGTAAATCGATGTCATATCTTGTGGTTACAAGGAGAAACAGATGGCGATTTAAAAACTTCTAAGGCTCAATATCAAAAATTACTACAGCAAACTTTTAAAAGGTATCATGAATTGTTTCCTAGTGAAATTTTTGTAATCGAAATTGGCAATCACCAACAAGTAGCTGATTTATATGTGCCGATTCAAGAAGCCCAAGAAGAAGTTTGTCAAAAAGTGCCTTATTGTACGTTAGTTTCACAATACTTAAAAACACCAGCAGCACATGCTTTAATGAAAGATTTATTTCACTACCAACAAGCAGCTTATAATTACTGTGGCTTAGAAGCAGCCACTAATGTCGTTAGATTTTATTAAAAGGAAAGAAGGAAATAAGTGTGTCTCAATTTTATATTTGTTATCCAGAAGGTAAATTTAAAGCCCTTACGTTTAGTTATGATGATGGTCGGATTGAAGATCGTCGTTTAGTTGAAATTTTTAATCGCAATGGATTAAAAGCGACCTTCCATTTAAATAGTGGGTTGTTTGGGGTACCGCGGCCGGGGGAAGAACGGATTGATCCTACCGAAATTTCCACCCTCTACCAAGGCCATGAAGTAGCCTGCCACACCTATACCCATCCGACGATTGAACGCTGCCCCTTAGATAAGGTTGCCTTAGAAGTTTTAGAGGACCGTAAATTTTTAGAAAGTTACACCCATGCCCCAGTGCAAGGCTTGTCTTATCCCAATGGTTCTTATACGGCAGAGATTAAAAAATTATTACCCGCTTTAGGGATTGAATACAGTCGCGTCGTCGGTAGTAGCCATAACTTTGGTTTACCCAAAGATTGGTACCAATGGCAAGCAACCTGTCATCACAACCAACGTTTAATGGAACACGGCGTCGAATTTAGTAAGTTGTTTAAGAGTCAATATTTGTACTTAATGTATGTTTGGGGTCACAGTTTTGAATTTACCCGCGACAATAACTGGGCAGTGTTGGAAGAGTTTGCGGATTTGATGGGGCAACAACAAGATGTCTGGTTCTGTACCAATATTGAATTTAAAAAATACATGACAGCTGCCCACCAAGTGATTTTTACGATGGATGGCACTGCGGCCTTGAACCCTTCAGCCTATGACATTTGGATGCGGGTGGATCAGACGGTCCACTGCTTAAAACCAGGCTTAAATGATTTAAGCCAAACGGCCCAAAAGGAGAACTAATTCATGCAAGTTTATGCTTTTAATACTGACACTTTTTTACAGCAGGCCACGGCCACCCAAGCCGGTTATTTGCTTCCTAACTTAAAAAATGCGGCCGCTTCTTTTGCCGAAAATGGCGGCTGGCATTTAGCGCAAAACATCACGCAAGAAGAATTAACGCCAGTGCTTAGTACAACAGGCCTCACCATTAGTGGTAGTGATATTCCTTTAATTTATAGTGTTCCGGTGGGGCAACCAGGAAATTATCAAGTTACCTTACACTTACAAGTAGGAAAAAAAGCGGTCCCTAACGTAAATATTTACAGCGAGCGTCGGCACTTAATGGTAACTAGTGGTCCGTTAGCTAGTGGCACCCAATATACTACTAGTTTCCTAACCCATGTGGGACCTTATATTTATAATGTTGGGGATAACGGCGAATGTAAGTTCACGATTCCGGTTAGCCTTTTAGGATTAGCTACAGATACGACTTTACAAAGTATCACGGTGGAAAAAGTCAATGTTCCGACAATTCATGTCGTGGGGGATTCTATTGCTGCTGATAATGAAGGTGAAGTTCCCCATCAAGAAAAGAATAATTACGCTGGTTGGGGCCAAACTTTAGGAAAATATTTAACGAAAATAGCTGTGAATAATCATGCCCATAGCGGTATGACTACCCGGTGTTTTAGAGAAGATGGTCATTGGCAACTAATCTTAGATGATTTAGCAGCTGGGGATATTGTTCTTTTTCACCTAGGACATAATGACCAAAAAAGACCTTATTTAGCACCGCACTTAGCGTACACAACTAATTTAAGACGTTACGTTAAGGAAGTGTTAGCCAAAGAGGGGACGCCTGTTTTAATTTCTTCTTTAAGTCGAGTTCCTAGTGTTGATGCTTTCGGCAACGCTTTTGACTCGTTAAAAGAGTATGGCGCAGCTGTGGAACAATTAAGCCAAGAACTAAATGTGCCTTTTATTAATCTCCATGATTTTAGCTATGAAAAATTATTAGTTTTAAAAGAACAAGGAGTCTTAACAAACTTGTTTAAAGATGCCGCCCATACCAATGATCTAGGTGCTGACTTAGTCGCTAGCTGGTTACAAAAGCTATTTAAGAACACTGTGTTAAAGGACTATCTCAATCCTGAAGCTAAGTTATTAGCGAATTTGCAAGAAGAAGGGGATGCTACCCATGAATTTTTCGGGGAGCTGCCTATTGTTAAACAGGATAAACCGGCTTTAAAATACCGCGACATTGCTTTTTTGGCTCCAGAAATCCAAGAAGAAATCCAAGAAGCATTAATTTTTGGTATTTTGGATCCTTGTGTGTTGTATTTACATCCTTTTGATGCTATTTCCAAAGGTCAGTTCCTTTATTTCGCGACGCGTATTGTGGGACCGATTAAATCTCGCCCTTATGAAGGCAAGTTTATGGACATCTCCAGCCACGAATGGATTGCCAACATGGTGCAAGGATATGTAGATGCTGAACTCATTGCCGAAGAAACGTTAACCAATGATACATTACGGGTAGCTGATGATTTACAAGTAGGAGAACTATTGAACATTGCGGTTCGGAGCTTGTTTCCTCAAGGACAACGGCAAATTAGTGTCTTAAAAGCTAGTGAATACGCCAACGAATGGGGCCTTTTATGGGAAGAATATCAACCGACTAAAAAAGTTACCCGCCTAGAAGCTATTTTAACTTTAGTCAGAGTTAAAAAATTAAAAATTAAGCAAGGTCAATAAGGAGTATTTTATGAAAACGACAAAAGGTGCAAGTTTTTATTTTCATCACGGTTGGCATTTCTTATTAGCGGATGTTTTTCCTTTAGCCGATGCTTTAACCAAATGGCAAGATGAGGAAGGGCACTTCTTTTATGAAGTAGACTATCAAGAAAAGAATTGGCAAGAAGTAGTAGTCCCTCATACTTTTAATGATGTAGATTTATTTAAAAAGAGAATTCAAGATGCTGGTAGTGGGCAAAAACGTACAACGAGTTTTTATCGGAACTGGTTAACGATACCGCAAGAGCATGCCGGTCAAAAAGTTTTACTAGAGTTTGAAGGAATTCGTCAAACTTGCTACCTGTATGTTAATGGCCAAATGGTGGGCTATTATGAAGCTGGAGTTGCTCCTATTGGTTTTGATATTAGTTCTTATGTGGTACCCGATAAACCTAACTTAATTGCGATTGCCACCGATAATACTACTACCCGCAATATTCCTTTATGTATTGCCGAAACCCCTAATAAAGAAGACGCTATTCCTGGGTCATATTTACTATCCCAAGAACAAAAAGCGCCTAAAAATCGAGAAGGCGTTCCTTTTTTCTGGAATTGTAACGACTTTAATCCTTCAGTGGGGGGATTAAGTAAGCCGATTAAAGTACACTTTAAACCCCAGACTTATTTAACCTTACCTTTGTATTCTAATTTACAAACGAAAGGCTGCTATGTATATACAGCTACTATTGACACCGCGAATAAAACAGTAACCTTAGGCGTAACAGCGGAAGTTCGCAATGAAAATGAAGCCGCTGTTGCCGCTCATTTACAAGTTACAGTGAAAACCTTAACTGGAGAAGTAGTAACTCAGTTTACCACTGAAACAGTCCAGCTTCCTAGTGGCAAAAAAATTGTGCCACCTTTAAGTATTACGCCTCAAGATGCTTATGTCTGGTCTCCTGAAAAAGACGGCTATGTAGCCGTAGAAGATGAAACAAAAGTAGCACCTACTGAAACGAAATCCCTAGCTGTTACGACGTTATCTGGAGCTTCAGCAGCCTTTACGGCCCGCCTTTGGCAATTAAATGATCCATACCTTTATCGGGTCACGATTGCTTTAGTGGTCAATGATGAAATTATTGATGAAGAAGTTGTGGAAACTGGTTTCCGTAAAGTAGGTTATGATGCTAAACGCGGTGTCTTAATCAACGATGTGCCAGTTTGGTTGCGGGGCTATGCGCAACGCGCCACCAATGAGTGGGCCGCTATTGGGATTCCTACTGAATGGTTACGAGATGTAGATGCAAAATTAATTCGTGAAAGTAACGCCAACCATATTCGCTTTATGCACGTTGCCGGTTCTTTAGGGGATGTGCGGGCGTATGATCGTCATGGGGTTATTTGTACACAACCAGCTGGTGATAAAGAGCGAGAAAATTTTGGTCGGCAATGGGATCAACGGGTGGAATTAATGCGGGATATTATCATTGCTTTTCGCAATCAACCTTCTATTCTTTTTTGGGAAGCCGGCAATAATTCCATTTCTAAAGAACATATGCAAGAGATGCGCTTATTAAAAGAAAAACTAGATCCTGACGGCGGTCGTTTTATGGGTTGTCGGACGTTAAATACTGTCGAAGTTGTCAACGAATCAGAATATGTCGGCACGATGCTCAATCGCCACGCTGCTAAATTTACAGCAGAACATGGCCCCATTATGGAAACGGAATACTCCCGCGAAGAAGCACCGCGTCGAATTTGGGACGATTTTACGCCACCTGACTTTGACTATCGCAATAAATGGGTCGGTAAAGGTGGTAAAAAACAAGTGGGTACCGACTTCCACGATTTAACCAGTGAAGATTTAGCCTTAGCCAACGCCCGCGGCTACCAAGAATTTTTCAATAATCGGACAGGGGGCGCTTCCCACCATGATTTTTACAGTGGCTGTGCCGCTCTTTGTTGGACGGATTCGGCGCAACACGGGCGTCAAGCCTTCAGTGAAAACGGCCGTATGAGTGGCCGCGTGGATCCTGTGCGGGTAAAAAAACAAAGCTTTGACTACTACCGCGTGATGCAAGGGGAAGAGCCGGCTGTGAAAATTGTCGGTCATTGGAATTACCCCGCTTTAACCAAAGACAGTTATCTTTATCCAGTGAAAGAATTTAATGGCGAATATTATGCAGAAACAGGTGAATTTGCCCAAAGAGATCCAAAACACAAAACTGTTTATGTAATGGCTAGTTATCCGGTGAAACGGGTGGAACTTTTAGTAAATGATGTCTTAGTAGGCAGCTCTACAACACCACAAGACACCTTTGTCTATGCTTTTCCTAAGGTGGATATTACCCAAAATGGGACTGTAAAAGCCTTAGCTTATGATTTTAATGACGCTTTAGTAGCCGAAGATGTTTTAACAACTACAGGCAAACCAGCTCGTTTACAAGTTACGCCTCATGTAGGCCCGCAAGGTTGGTTAGCAGATGGCAATGATATTGCTTATTTTGATATTGCTGTTTTAGATGAAAAAGGAAGAGTTTGTCCTTTAGCTGATGCAAGAATCGATTTTACCACCAAGGGAACTGCTGAATTTCTAGGAGGATATAATAGCGGACGCTTTAGTGATTTTGGGACGAAAGAAAGTGTCATTCATGAAAATTACGTCTACGCTGAATGTGGCACCAACCGCGTCTTTATGCGGGCCAGCCAATTGTCAGAAATCGTGGAGTTAACCGCTAGTATGGCAGGTGTTCCTAGTGCCACAGTTACTTTAACGACGCAAGAGGCGCCATGTACGCCTTTAACCCAAGATGCTTTACCTGTGTACTATTATGACTATGAAGCTAGCGCTCCTTGTGCTACTCCAGAATTTCCTGCTTTATTAGCAGCCGACGCTTTGAAATACACCGCCCCAGCGGCTAATTTCAGTAAAATTTTAATTAATGGTCAAGAACCAGACTCTCGTGGTGTTCCCACAGTCAATGAAAATGGCCGTATTTGGGGGAATGTTTTAGTTATTCTAGAGCGATTGAAGCCAGCTATGAATAATTCCTTTACTTTTGACTGGTTACCAGCTGCTAAAAAGCTAACGGTTTATTCAGCCGGGCATACGATTGAAGCCGAAGTAGGTCGGACGCATCTATTAGTGGATGGTGAAGAAAACTTAATGGACGGTGAGCCCTACGTCACCCCAGAAGGCCAACTCGTGATGGAAGTCAACGCCATCGTGCCTTTCATTATGGGCACTACCGTTCAATATGATGACCAAATTAATGTTTTACGAATTGTTACGGAAAATTAGGACCAGGAAAGGTGTCAAGAAATGTCAACGCCCAAAAAATTGTATTACGGTAGTTGCCTCTATCCTGAATTATGGGATGAGGCCACTGTCCGCGCTGATTTACAACGAATGAAGAGCCTCGGCATGAATGAAGTACGTTTTGGCGAATTTATTTGGAGTAAATTAGAACCGCAAGAAAACCAATTTCAAATGGATTACTTGGAAAAATATTTAACGCTTTTTGCCGAATTTGAAATGCACGTGATTCTCTGTATCCCCACCCCAACACCGCCCCGCTGGCTCACGTATCAACATCCTGAACGTTTAGCCCAAACCCTTGAGGGCACTACTTTTCAACATGGGGCGCGGCAACACGTCTGTACCAACAACGAATATTTTCAAAAGCGGGCGCTGTTACTGACGGAAAAAATTGCGGCAGTAGCCAAAAACTATCCCAATATTATCGCTATTCAAATTGATAATGAGTTTAAAGCCCACACCGATTTATGCGGTTGTGAACGTTGTCAAAAGCAATGGCATCACTGGTTAAAAGAGCACTATCAGACGATTGAAAAACTCAATACTGCTTGGGGAACGGCTATTTGGAGTGAAGAGTATCAGGACTTTGCTGAAGTTCCTCAGCCGCAGCCAACGCCGTTTTTACACAATGCTTCCTTAATGAACGCGTATCGCCAGTTTACAGAAGACGGGATTACTAAATTTTGTGGTGCCCTTGCCGCAGCTTTGCGGCAAGAAACGTCAATTCCTTTGACCCACAATAGTGGCATGGGCTTTAATTTAAATAATGCGGCCTTGTTTAATGAATTAGACATCGCTGGCTTTGATACTTACGCTGCAGCGGCTAATTATCCTGGCTTCACCATTAATTTAGATTTATTCCGCAATCTTAAACCCAACCATCGTTTTATGTTGTTAGAAACCTCCACTTCCCATGCCGGCCACTTAGCAAGTTATGGCAGCCCCCATCCGAAAGGCTATTTACCGGCGGAAGCTTTTGTCACGTTTGCTAGTGGTAGTGAGCTCTTTAACTATTGGCATTTTCGCGGGCATCCCCAAGGAGTTGAGCAACCTCACAGCACCGTTATTAGTAGTTGGGGAGAACCGACTTATGCGTATGATGACATTGTGGAAGTAGGGAAACTTTTTACGGCGATTCAAGCTTGGGGTGAAAATTCAGTTGTCGTACCGCCTAAAGTAGCGTTGCTCTATGCAGACCGTGGTCGGCGCTTTATGAATACGGAAACTGGCGGCAAAGGTCAACCAAGCTATCGCGGGCGTTTGACGGAATTTTATCGTAGTTTGTTAGCTTCTGGCCTTATGGTGGACTGTCTGCCAGAAGAAGCCGATTTTGCGCCTTATCAAGTTTTGTTTGTTCCTTATTTACATTATGTGTCTAAAGCATTATTGGCAAAAATCAAAACCTTTGTGGCTCAAGGTGGAACTTGTGTGGTGGGTCCCATGACGGGCGACCGCACCAAAGAACACGCTTGGCCAACCGACAATGGTTTAGGAGCCTTAGGAGAATACCTTGACTTAAAAGATATTGTGGAGGAAAATTTAGCCGCAGACAGCGTGACGGGCAAAGCCTTTGGCACAAGTTTTCCATTAGCTGGGTATAGCCTCCTTTTTACAACCCAGCATAGTTTGGGGGAAGCTTCCGGCGAGTTTGCCAGCGGGCGTAGTTTTATTAGTGAAAAACAAGTAGGGGCCGGTCGTTGTCTTTATCTAGGGGCATTGCCGCAAGATTATGCCACGACCAACTTTTGGTCTAACTTTTTACAGGAAGTTGTGACACCTGACCTTGTAGCCCTTAAAGTTTCGGCAGGGGTCGTCTACTATCAGCGGCAAACCACTAATGGGCAGACGCAATACTGGCTCACTAATTTAACCAACACACCCCAAAGTTACGAGGCCAGCCAGTTGACGTTGACTTTTTCTAATCAAAAAGCAGCTGTCTTGCAAAAATTACAACCTTACGAGTGTCAAATTTTAAGTGCGACCCCGTAAGTAAGTAGAGGAGTAAACCATGAGTAAACAATGGACGACTGAACAAGAAGATTTTTTAACCACGACTTTGGCAAAAGTTCAAGGAAAATTTAGCGCTGCAGTCAAACGTAATGGGACAATCATTCCCTATATTCCTTTTAATGGCCATTATCCCGATATGGCTCAAGAAAATATTCATTGGTGGACCAATGGTTTTTGGGCGGGGATTTTATGGCAAATGTATCATCTCACCCAAGAAGAACAGTACCTAGTTGCGGCCCGTTATCAAGAAAGTTTGCTGGATGGTGCGTTAAACGAATATGAAAAACTCGACCATGACGTAGGTTTTATGTGGTTAAGTGCGGCCGTTGCCGATTATACGTTGACCCAAAATCCCAACGCTAAAACGCGCGGCTTAAAAGCCCTCCAAGCCCTAGCGAGTCGCTATAATCCTACTGGCCAGTTTCTGTTAGCTTGGAACGGACCAGAGCAACAAGGACAAATGATTATCGATTGTCTGATGAATTTACCGCTACTGTATTGGGGAACGAAAGAAACAGGAGATCCCCGCTATGGGGCGATTGCGACCAATCATGCCCACACCGCGTTGCGTTACTTGTTGCGTAGCGATGGTTCGGTTAATCATATCGTAGTCTTGAATCCAGCCACCGGAGCTTTTGAAAAAAGTCTCGGCGGCCAAGGCTATGGCGTTGGTTCTTCGTGGTCTCGTGGTCA
The DNA here is from genome assembly GCF_005405245.1 of Enterococcus nangangensis. Lineage (GTDB taxonomy): Bacteria > Bacillota > Bacilli > Lactobacillales > Enterococcaceae > Enterococcus_J > Enterococcus_J nangangensis. Next base: position 69,059 of record NZ_BJDR01000007.1, read on the forward strand.
AAGCTGGGCCATTTACGGCATGGCACTAGCCTATGAAAATACGCAAGACCCCGCATTTTTAGCCGCCGCTAAAAATGTGGCCCATTACTTTATCGCTAACGTTGCCTTAACCGATTTTGTTTCTGTCATTGATTTTCGCGCGCCGCAAGAACCGGTGCGCTATGATACGACGGCAACGGCGATTGCGGCTTGTGGTTTATTATCCTTAGCCCAACACGTGCCGCCAGCTGAAAAGACCTTCTATCAAACAGCAGCCTTAAAAATGGTGCAAGCTTTAACGGCGAAGTTTTGTGACTTTGAGCCCGCAACGGATGGTCTACTCACCCATGGATCAGCCAAGTATCATGGGGACGTGGACCAAGAAGTGCCGATTATTTATGGCGATTATTTCTATTTGGAAGCTTTGTTACGGCTGTTAGGCAAAGACTTAAAAATTTACGAAAAGGGGTAGTAACGTGACACCTTTACCTTTAAAAAGTTCCGCTGATTACTTAGCGCTTTTTCACCAGCTAAACGATCCTTTAACCAATCATTTTCTCCAAAAGAATAGTCGCATCTTTTTTGGCGCCAATGGTGTTGGTTATGGCCGCAACTTAGCCGGCATTGAAGGTTTTGCTCGCTACTTATGGGGGGCCGGTCCTGCCCTTGCGCATTTAAGTTCCTCTGAACAAGAGGGAATTTTAAAGGGGATTATCGCCGGGACGGATCCGGAAGATGAAGCCTATTGGGGGATACTAGAAGACTTTGATCAACGGATGGTAGAGATGCCCGCCATTGCTTTAGCCTTATTAGCCGCCGATAAATTATTGTGGCACCAGTTGCCCATAGACAGCCAAGGAAAAGTCGTCACTTGGTTGCGGCAAATTTTCCAACACCAGGCACCTGATGGCAATTGGCAATTTTTTAAAGTAATCGTGGCGGCTGTTTTACAAAAATTAGGACAAATCGTGCCGGAAAGCAACTACGCTATGGCACTTCAACTGATTGAAAATTGTTACTTAGGGGATGGCTGGTATCAAGATAGTTCCCGCGGGCGTCAAGATTATTACACGCCCTTTGCTTTTCACTATTATGGGTTAATGTATAGCACCTTGTGTCCGAAAGAACCTCGCAGTACGATTTTTAAAGAGCGGGCTGCGGCGTTTGCCAAAGAATATCTTCATTTCTTTGCGGCAGATGGGGCCAACGTTCCTTACGGTCGTAGTTTGACGTATCGTTATGCAGTCGTGGCTTTTTGGGTAGCTTTGGTCTACGCCAAAGTACCGGGCTTTGATCTTGGTGTTGTCAAAGGAATGATTAATCGCAATCTGCGCTACTGGTTAGCTAAAGATATTTTTAATTGCGAGGGACTCTTGACGCTAGGCTATACGTATCCGCAATTATCTATGACTGAGCCTTATAATAGTAACGTTTCTCCTTACTGGTCTAATAAAATATTTTTGCTCTTAGCGTTGCCGACAGATCATCCTTATTGGTTAGCTGACGAAAAGGACTATCCTGCAGTGCCTCGGGAAAAAATATTACACCACGCACAAATGTTAGCCAGTCATGACCATGGACACACGCAACTGTTAAACGCGGGTCAAATGGCGCCCAACTATCACGTTTTAGCTAACGAAAAATATTTGAAATTTGCTTACTCCAGTCAGTTTGGTTTTTCTGTGCCGCGGGGGAATCAGTTAAAAGAAGAAGCGGCCATGGACTCCATGTTAGGGTTGCAAGCTTGCGATACGAAAATTTTAATTAGTAAAAACCGGCAGACCGTTGAAGCTGTCGGGCAGTTTTTTGTCCGCAATCGGGTCACGGATATCAAGCTTACTAAAAATGCGATAGCCTCCACCTGGCCTTTGAAAGACCACGTAGCTATTCGCACTTGGTTAACGGCTCTTTTCGGCTGGCAAATTCGTTGCCATCACATTACTTTAGACGGTGATTACACCCTTTACGAGACGGGATACGCAGTGGAAAATAATCCGGATCATTTTGGTACGTGGCAAACAACGCTAGGCGCCGTCTATTTTCAAGGTAGTCGTGGTTTGACTGGTATCTTAGATTTGAAGCCTACTACGGCGTTACGGCAGGCAGTTACGACGAATTGCTATCCTAATACGAATTTAATGACTAGTGAGCTCACCGCGTTACCAGGTCTAGAAAAAATTTTAGGTGCCGGTGAGCACTGGTTAGTGACCGCCGTCTATGCGCATCAAGATACGGACTACGCCTTAAAGCGTTGGCAACAGCCGCCCCGCGTTGCCTTAAGCCCTAATGAACTTACGGTGACGCTTGCCAATGAAACGCTCCACATCCCTTTAGACTAGTGAAAGTCAGTTGCATCTAACTGGTATATCTGCCACAATTAAGTTGTAAAAACATTTCAGTTACCGTCAAGAAAGGGGTTTTTCAGATGTTAAAGACACATGATGCCACTGGTCTAGTGCAAGAGACCGCCTTGATTCAAATTGTTTTGACTGATGATTGCTATCAAATTATGGTTAACGGTGAAAGCTATCTAACTTTTCCCGTAACCGAAGAAGTCCGCGCCTTTCAAGTGGCGGATAGTTTGTATGAAATGTTTCAACTGGGCTTTAGTACTGGTTTATTGGCAGCTTATACGGCCCCAACTACAGTGGAAGAACAGCTAAAAAAACGCAGTGTTTTACTCCCTTAAAGTAAAGAAAAACGGCGGCCAGTGCTGGTCGTCGTTTTAAAATTTTTTTCAATACAAAAAACCGCTTTCATGCTACACTTAAATTAGTTGAAGGGAGTGGAAAAAATGCCAAGTATTGTTTTACCTTATTGGTTGTTGTATCTATTGTTAGTCATCGCTTTAGGAGCGCTAATTTTTGCGGGGATTCAAGTTTACCGTAAAGATTTTCACCGCGGCTTGTTTGCCGACATGGTGGCCCTTTTGGCCGTCATGCTAGTCGGCATGAGCATGCAAGCCCAAGATATCTCTTTATTGGAAAATAGTGCGGGTCATTTTTTCGTCGCGGCATTAATTTCCACCATCCTCATGACGATTGCCATGATTTTTCTCATTGTCATCTTGATTAGGTATCTCAATGGGAAAAATCAACAAGAAGACTAAAAAGCTGAGGCTCCTTTCCTTGACGGGCAAGGGGACCTCAGCTTTTCCTTTATTCCGCTACAGCCGTCCGTTTTTGAAAATTCTTTAACACCAAACGAGAAATTGGACCGACGATAAGAAGTTGTAAGGGGAGTGCGGCTAATAGATTCATTTGCCACGTTTTCGGATAGAGGGTAGCAATATTTGCTTGGAAACCTTCTTCCATTAAAATCCCAAATAACGACATACACGTTACCATACCAAGAACCATCAAGGAAGAAATCGCTAGAATTAACAACAATTTATTTTCCTGATTAATGGGTAAACGAAAGACGATTTTTTTGGCTAAGACGCCAACGACTAAAGTGTCTAAGACAAACGCCACCACGAGTCCAGGAAAAAATCCTTGCACTAAATGAGTGACGGTAAAAGCATGGTGTAAAACTAAATTATAAGCGCTCATTCCTAAGACCATTAAACTGCACATGAGACTAGTAAAGAGCACTCCTTCTTTTGCATTGGTGGGCATGATGTTCCTCCTTAAAATTTTTCAACTGGGTTATCATAGCACAAATGAAAATTTCCTGTAAGTTAAAATTTTCCCATTTACCGTCAACTTTGACAAAAAAGCTAATTTTTAGTTAACTAAAGATACGGAGGGGATGCCCCATGAAAAAAATTGTAGTAGTCTGTGGGCTGTTAGTGACAATATTTTTTGCCTTAAGCGCTTGTGGTGCAAAGGAGCCCATTGCCATTGAAGATGCCGCCACTTTATTTGCCAATCGTCTCGTCTATCAAAAAGAAAGTGAAGAGTTTGAAACGAACTTTAAAGATAGCGCTAGTCTAAAAAAAGTAATGGACAAAAATGCCGATGATTTTAAAACAAACTTTTTAGCCGGCTTAACGGATGCTGATGAAAAAATTACTGAAGCACAAGCAGCTGAACTATCGAATCTACTTTTGGAACAAATGCAAACGAAAACAAGCTACGCCGTAGAAGTGAAGGCCGAAAATGAGGAGACAGCATTAGTTGTTTACCACGTCAGCGGTTTAGATTTTCCCGCCATCGTGAAAAAGACGGATGAAGCATTGATTGCGGCGGTGGAAAAAGACAATAGTATCGCCAAAGATGATGCCAAAATTTTAGCGACGATTCTCGCTAGTCTAAAAACGAATTTAGCTGCGGCTACGGTGGTACCAGAACAAACGAATGTTGCAGTAACCTTTACTAAAGCAGAAGGTCAATGGCAAATCGCTTCTGCCCAAGCTACTAACGTGGCGAATCTTTATTTAGCTTTCGCCTCAGGAGCCATGAACCAAGAAGAACTGACGCAACAGCTGCAACAAGCCACCGATGAAGTAAATGCGGCTTTAACCGAAAAGTTGCAGTAAAATAAATAAAAAAACACGGCATAAAAATGGCTCTTTGTCAACTGGTGTTGTTTCACATTAAATTCGCTTAGGGAAGTACTTCGGTACTTCTCTTTTTGTGTTCG
>NZ_BJDR01000008.1 GCF_005405245.1 Enterococcus nangangensis
ACCAGATGTCTTTTTGTGTAAAAAAATATTGGTGTTCCTACACATTTCTGTGTAACAACACCAGATATCATAGACCCTTTTAAATTTTTCGACCTTTTCTTTCGTAAGGCTGAGAAAAACTCCTCCCTTTAGTTTGAGAAAAAGTTCGGACTTAAGTCCTATGACAAAATTGCCAATCCAAGGCATAATAAACATGTAGAAAGATACTACGTTACTCATTGCTCAAAGGAGGCAATTTATATGCAAGATCGTGAAAGAATTTTAGAACTAGTGAAAAAAGGTGTCCTCTCCACCGAAGAAGCCTTAGTTCTCTTAGAGAGTATGGCTCAAGAAAAAGATGCCCAACAATTAGCGAAAGCCGCTGAAGAAGTTTCCACCGAAAAAGACGCGACGAAATATACCGAAAAAGTTGCTGAAGAAGATGTGACGGCTGCCAAAGAAGCTGAAGCCGCTGCTAAAGCTGCCAAAGATGCCGAAAAAGCGGAAGCAAAAGCGCGCTTAGAAGCAGAACTTGCTGAGTTAGCCGAAAAAGCGAACCAAGCATCGGCCAACTTAGACGAAGTCAATGAAAAGTTAGCCCAAGTTCAAGCTGATTTGAAAGCCAAAGCTGAAGCCAAACAAGTGTATGACACGATGGAAGAATTGGGGACCTTAACGGAATCCAAAGAAGCTGAATTAAAAGAAGTGGTGCAAGCCATTGAAGATTTACAATTGGAAGAAGACAAGTTGCTTGGTGAACAAAAAGAGTTAGAACAAGAATTAAAAGCCATCAACAAGCAACGTTTCCAAAATACAAAAGAAAAAGTTACGCAAAAATTTGAGATTCCTGATGATTGGAAAAACCAAGCGCAAGATACTTTTGAAAAAGCATCTGACAAAGTAACCGAAGCGGGCAACCAATTTGGGAGCTTCTTAAAGAAAACATTATCCAGCATTGCGGTTGCCGTTAATGACAACGTGGACTGGAAAGACGTTAACATTAAAGTTCCTGGCATGGCCTCAACTAAATTCCAACACACTTTTAATTACCCAGAAGTAGCTGCTTCCCTCATTGATGTGAAGTTAGCCAACGGGAGCGTGACTTTTAAAGAAAGTAATACGCAAGATTTAAAAGTCGAAGCCAACATTAAATTGTATGGTAAAATGGATAGTGAAACACCATTAGCTGCCTTTTTAGAAAAATCGCAAATTGATGTGGATGATGAAATGATTTCCTTCCAAATCCCTAACAAACGGGTTAAAGCAGATCTCGTTTTCTACTTGCCAATGCGCACCTACGATCATGTTTCTATCAAGCTTTTAAATGGTGATGTGGATATCGAAACCTTAACGGCTAAAGATGTTTACGCAAAATCGACAAATGGCGATGTGACTTTTGACAACATCAACGCCAGCATGTTAGAAGTGCACGGTGTGAATGGCGACATTGAAGTTGCCGGCGGGACTTTGTTAGACCTGTCTGTAGAATCTGTCAACGGTGATATTACCTTCAAACAAACGGCGATTACCAGTGTAAATGCTTCGCTAGTCAATGGTGATATTCGTGGAACTTTAATCGACAATGGGTTGAAGAGCCTACAAGCCAGCTCTGTGAATGGCGATGTGAAATTAGCCTTGCCAGTCAGTCTTGGTTTAGAAGGTAAAGTTTCCACCTCTCTTGGTAAAGTCCACAATCGTTTAAGTGATTTGGAAATTATCCGGGAACGTAACGGTGGCGTCAACAGCAAAGGGGAAAACTTTGGCGGTGGCAAACTTAGCTCTTACTTAGAATTTCGTCGGGTAGCAGCTGAAAATATTGCGACTGTCCAAGCCAACACCACGACTGGAGCCATCTATTTGAAAGATACTGACCAACAATAACCCACTAAAGGAGGAAGTAACATGTCAAAACGTTTAACAAAATCGAGTAGCAACCAAGTTTTGACGGGGACTTTAGCTGGGATTGCGGAGTACCTTAATATTGATCCCACCATTGTGCGGGTCATTTATATGGTAGTTTTTTTCCTAGGCTGGGGTTCGCCAGTCTTACTCTACATCGTCCTTGCAATCCTGATGCCGAAAGCGTCAAATAATCGCCCCCGTTACTACTATCAACAAAATCAACCCAAACATGAAGAAGGTCATCCGTACTTCACTGGTAACGACGAGCCTAAACGGCCAGAAGCGAAAAAAGTGCAAGACGATGATGATGACGAGAATTGGAGTGACTTTTAATGACGTATTTCCAAAGGTTAGTGCTGAATACTTTAACATTTATGGCTTTAGCAGTTGTTTTTCCTAGCCATATCCACGTATCCAGCTGGGTGGCGGCAGTAATTGCTAGTTTCATCCTCTCATTTTTAAATATGCTGGTGAAACCTGTCTTGGTGATTCTTTCCCTACCTTTGACTTTAGTCACCTTTGGATTGTTTAGTTTGGTAGTGAACGGCTTCATGCTCACCTTAACCTCAGCGGTCTTAGGCAGCAGCAGCTTTGGCTTTTCCAGCTTCGGTTGGGCCATCTTCGCTTCCATTCTCATGTCAATTGTCAACATGATTATCTCGGACCACAACGTTCAGAAATATTAAACGAAAATTTCCCTCAGAAAATTCTGGGGGATTTTTTGTTGCTTAAAAAGCGCAAGATTTTTCCTGAAAGGGTATAATAAAAAGAAAAGGAGTGAAGTAAATGATTATTACGACAACGAATACGATTGAAAATCGACAAATCACCGCTTACCAAGGTATTGTCTTTGGAGAAGTGATTACCGGAATTAACGTCTTTAAAGATTTAGGTGCCGGTTTGCGTAACGTCTTTGGTGGTCGTTCCAAAGGGTACGAAGACGAATTATTACGAGCTCGGGAAGAAGCGTTACAAGAGATGGCCAGTCGTGCTGAAGGTCTAGGTGCTGATGCTGTTGTGGGCATGAAGATGGACTACGAAGTCTTAGGCTCGGATAACGGTATGCTCATGGTAACTTGTAGCGGAACAGCCGTAAAATTAAGCTAACAAAAAAATTCGGTTCAACTGAAAAGGTGAGCCGAATTTTTTGTTTGTGCTACAATTTGATTAGCAGAGGAGAGTGATTTTGATGGCAACTACCCGTAGTAATGATGACTTAAGGCAAAGTGCTGATGAAATGTTTGCTGAAGACAGGATGAACACTGCTATTTTTCAACCGACAGTAGATACTTCAGCGGCATTTACAGAAACTGATAAACTAATTGCCAACAGCAATTTAATCCATGACGAAGATTTAAATAGTTATTTTGCCAGAATGAAAAAAGAAGCAGCGGAAGAGGTGGATGTGGAATGATAGAATCACCACTAGTTAGTCATACGCAACTCGTATGGCTTTTTTTGTTATGAAAGTAAAGCTGCCTGACTGCCGGCCACATAGCCAGTGGCAAAGGCGGCGGTCAAGTTATAGCCGCCTGTATAGCCGTTAACGTCTAGCACTTCGCCGGCAAAAAAGAGGCCAGCGTAAAGTTTACTTTGTAAATCTTTTGGTTGAACTTCTTTTAAGGCGACACCGCCTTGGGTGACAAAAGCTTTCGCCAAAGGAAAAGTACCCGTGGCGTGAAGGGGAAAGTTTTTCACCAGTTGGCAAAAGGCCAGTAAGTCCTTAGGTTGAAGTTGAGCAGCAGTGGTTGCCATTAAGCCTAGTTTTGTCAAAAAGAAAACTAGCAAGCGTTCAGGTAAAATATTTTGCCACGCGTTGTGTAAAAGCTTTTTGGAGTTGGCGGCAAGTTCTCGTAGTTGTGCTTGTAGTTCAGCCACACTGCGGGTAGGGAAGCAGTCTAGAGCGATGGTTACTGGTGTTTCCTTTAACAGGAGTTTGTTGACAAACGTTGAGCACCGCAACGCCGCTGGGCCGGAAAGTCCAACGTGGGTGAAAATAATATCGTCCGTGTGACTAGCCATGACGCGACCTTTAGGGTTCAACACTTTCAAATTGATTTCTTGCAAAGATAAGCCTTGGAGAGTGCGCTCTTGAATAAAGGAGTCCACCAGATAAAGGGGAGCTTCGGCGGCTTTTAGTTCGGTAATAGTGTGGCCTAATTTTGCCACGAGTTGATAGCCGGTGCCATCTGAGCCTGTTTCCGGATGACTTTTACCGCCAGTTGCGATAATCACCGCCGGAGTGGCAAAGTCCCCTAAGTCGGTGCGCACGCCTAAAATTTGCGTTTCGTTGTGTAAAATTTTTTCTACGGTAATATTTTGGCGCGTAGTGACGTTGGCGTCGGCCAATGCTTGTTGCAGACAAGCTAAAACGCTTTTGGCACGGTCATCTTCGGGGAAAATCCGTCCGTGATCTTCTTCTTTTAAAGGCAGACCGTGGCTTTCAAAAAAATCTACAATGGCTTCTGGACCAAATTGGGTTAAGGCGCTGTATAAAAATTTACCATTGCCAGGGATGTTGGCGATGATTTCGGGAATTTCTTTGCGATTGGTTAAGTTACAACGAGTGCCGCCAGTTAATAATAATTTTTGGCCGCCTCGTTTCTTTTTTTCTAGTAAAAGCACGGAAGCGCCAGCTTGGCTTGCCGCAAGCGCCGCCATCATGCCAGCGGGACCTGACCCCACCACAATGACTTCAAAAGTTGTTTGCATTTTTCCACCTCATTTAATGGGAGTGTAGCATATTTTGGTCCTGAAAAAAACTAGCATCAACAAAAAGCCGGCCGGCCATTAAATTTTCGCAAAATTAGCCGCTGTTTTTTTAAGTACCTAGGAAAAGCGCTTATTCCATGGTAAAATAGACTTGTTTTAAATCTATTGTGGAGGAAGATAAATGAGCGAAACAGTACGCATTCGCGATCTCGTAGAGCACTTACCTTTAAAAGTTGTCTCTGGCTCGGAAGCTAGTTTAGAGCGCCAGATCGCCACCAGCGATATTTCCAGACCAGGCTTAGAATTAACCGGTTATTTTACGTATTACTCCAATGACCGTTTACAAATGTTAGGAAAAAAAGAAATTACCTTTGCAGAAAAAATGTTACCGGAAGAACGTTTAGTCGTTATGCGGAAAATGTGTTCCAAAGAAACGCCGGCTTTCATTATTTCGCGGGGCTTAGAGATTCCCGAAGAATTAATTCAAGCGTGTCAAGAAGCCGATATCGCCGTCTTAAGTTCCAAGTTAGCAACTTCCCGTTTATTAGGGGTCGTTTCCAGTTACCTTGAAGGACATTTAGCACAACGGACTAGCATTCACGGTGTATTAGTGGACGTTTATGGCCTCGGTGTGCTGATTCAAGGGGACAGTGGGATTGGGAAAAGTGAAACCGCGTTAGAACTAGTCAAACGTGGTCACCGTCTCATTGCCGATGATCGGGTGGACGTTTACCAACAAGATGAATTGACCCTCATTGGCGAACCACCGAAAATTTTAAAACACTTAATTGAAATTCGCGGTATCGGCATTATTGATGTTATGAGCCTGTTTGGAGCTAGTGCGGTGCGGGATTCCATGGAAGTGCAATTAGTCGTTTACTTGGAACAATGGTCGAAAGATAAACGCTATGATCGCCTTGGTTCTGATGAAAACTTAATCAATATTGGCAACGTCGATGTACCGCAAATCAAAATTCCGGTGAAAACTGGTCGGAACGTGGCGATTATTATTGAAGTCGCCGCCATGAATTATCGGGCGCGCTCCATGGGCTTTGATGCGACGAAAACCTTTGAAGATCGCTTGACCCAATTGATTCACGAAAATTCAAAGGAGTAGGTGGAAAATTTTGTTTTTGCAAGTTGATCCCATTGCCCTGCGCTTAGGTGGCCTCGAGATTCACTGGTACGCCATTATTATTGTGACAGGGATTTTATTAGCGATTTATCTTAGTACCAAAGAAGGCGTCAAAGTCGGGCTAAAAGACGACGACGTAGTGGACTTTATGTTGTGGGGGCTACCCCTTTCCATTATCGGCGCCCGTTTGTATTACGTCCTTTTTGAACTGCCATATTATTTGAAGCATCCTTTAGAAATTTTTGCCATTTGGAATGGTGGGTTAGCCATCTATGGTGCGTTAATTGCCGGTGCCATCACGTTGTATGTTTTCTGCCGTTACCATTTTATTAACTTTTGGACGTTTCTGGATGTGGCGGGACCTTCTGTGATGTTAGCGCAAGCAATCGGTCGTTGGGGCAACTTTATGAACCATGAAGCTTATGGCCCCGATACGACTCGTAGCTTTTTAGAAAAGCTGCACTTGCCTACTTTTATCATTGATAATATGTATATTGATGGCATTTATCGCACGCCAACATTCCTTTATGAAAGTGCCTGGAATGTCTTAGGCTTTTTCTTAATTATTTATTTGCGACATACGGAAAAAGTATTCAAACAAGGGGAAGTTTTCTTAAGCTATATTATTTGGTATAGCTTTGGTCGTTTCTTTGTAGAAGGGTTGCGGACGGACTCCCTTTATGTCTTCGGCGTGATTCGCGTTTCCCAAGCATTGTCCTTGCTGCTATTTTTTGGCGCGATTGCCTTGATTATTGTGCGGCGGAAGCTTTATCCACAACTCCCCCGCTATGTACGGACAAAATAAGTGAAAGAAGGTTAAGCCTTTGAAAAAGATTGCTGTTTTAGGCCCCGGTTCTTGGGGAACAGCCTTAAGCCAAGTATTAGCCGAAAATGGTCATGATGTTCGCCTTTGGGGCAATGATCCGGCGCAAATTAACGAGATTCAACATTATCACACGAATCGTCACTACTTACCTGATTTAAAAATTCCTGAAAGCATTGTGGCGACAACGGATTTACAGGTGGCTTTGGCTGACGTGGACGCGATTTTATTCGTTATCCCTACTAAAGCTATCCGCATTGTGGCTCGCCAAGTAGCTGCGGTCATCTCTGGAAAGCCCGTGATTATTCACGCTAGTAAAGGACTAGAACAAGATACTCATAAGCGCATTTCGGTGATTTTAGAAGAAGAGTTGCCGCAAGAAAAACGCGGACCAATCGTCGTCTTATCTGGTCCCAGCCACGCTGAGGAAGTGGCGGTGCACGATTTAACTACGATTACAGCCGCCAGTAAAGATGAAGCCGCCGCCAAGTTTGTCCAACAACTCTTCATGAATGACTACTTCCGCATTTACACCAATGATGATGTTATTGGCGTAGAATTAGGCGCCGCTTTGAAAAATATTATCGCTTTAGGGGCAGGTGCCGTGGCCGGGTTAAGTTTTGGCGATAATGCCAAAGCCGCCATCATGACACGAGGGCTAGCGGAGATTTCCCGCCTAGGTGTCGCTTTAGGGGCAAATCCTTTAACTTTTATCGGTTTAAGTGGGGTTGGTGATTTAATCGTCACTGGCACGTCACGCCATTCTAGAAACTGGCGCGCTGGTTACCAACTAGGTCAAGGCGTCCCTTTAAAAGAAGTGGAAGACAAAATGGGCATGATTATTGAAGGGGTAGCTACCACCAAAGCGGCTTACGAATTATCCCGCCAATTGAAAGTAGAAATGCCGATTACAGAAACCATTTATCACGTGTTGTATGACGGTGCCGACGTCAAAGAAGCTACCCGCGCTTTAATGTTGCGGGACGGTCGCGCCGAATTAGAATAAGAGGAGCTGGAGAATTTTGGTAAAAGTAAGGAAAGCAGTCATTCCGGCCGCTGGTCTAGGTACACGTTTTTTACCAGCCACCAAAGCTATGGCTAAAGAAATGCTACCCATTGTAGATAAACCCACCATTCAATTTATTGTGGAGGAAGCTTTAAAATCAGGGATTGAAGATATTTTAATCGTCACAGGGAAAGCTAAACGTCCCATTGAAGATCACTTTGATGCCAATTACGAGTTAGAAGCTAATTTAAAAGAAAAAGGCAAAACAGAATTGTTAAAATTAGTGGAAGAAACGACGGACGTCAACTTACACTTCATTCGTCAATCTCATCCCCGCGGCTTGGGCCATGCCGTTTTACAAGCTAAAGCCTTTATTGGCGATGAACCTTTTATCGTCATGCTAGGAGACGACTTAATGGAAGACGAGATTCCTTTGACGCGCCAACTGATGGACGACTACGAAACAACCCACGCTTCCACCATCGCTGTCATGAAAGTGCCCCATGAAGACACCTCCAAGTACGGTATCATCAATCCTGGCGAAGAAGTGGAACCAGGTCTTTACAACGTGAAAGACTTCGTCGAAAAACCAAAACCAGAGAAAGCACCAAGTGACCTAGCCATCATCGGCCGCTACTTACTCACGCCAGAAATTTTCCAAGTCTTGGAAACGCAAGCGCCAGGTGCGGGTAATGAAATCCAATTAACGGATGCTATTGACCGGTTAAATAAGACACAACGAGTCTTTGCTCATCAATTTACCGGTAAACGTTATGATGTGGGGGACAAGTTCGGCTTTATGAAGACAAGTATCGAGTACGGCTTGAAACACCCTGAAGTCAAAGATAATTTGAAAGAATACATCATTAACTTAGGGCATGAGTTGGAAGCACAAGACCAACCACAAGCACCTAAAACTGAAAAATAAAAAATACCAACCGCCAAGAAAATAATTTTTTTGGTGGTTGGTATTTTTTTGTGGGAATAATTTGTTCTTTTAAAACAAGTTTGGTATGCTAAAACTAGATAGTTATCAAGAGAGGAGTTGTCGTTTTTTAGATGTCAGGAGGAGGAATTGCAGCGATTATCGCTGCGGTGGCGTTTGCCGCCTTAGTGATCTTTTTGATTTTACTTGTTTTAAAATTTATGAAAACTGCCGACAAGATTAACCAAACCATCGAGGAGACCAAAACCACCATTACTGTGGTGACGAAAGATGTGGACATTTTATCGCGGCAAGTAGAAGGTTTATTAGTACGCAGTAACGAGCTGCTAACAGATGTGAATGGAAAAGTTGCCACCATTGATCCATTATTTACGGCTGTCGCTGATCTAAGTCAAAGTGTTTCTGACTTGAATCAATCATCTCGTAACATGGTCTCTAAAGTTTCTGGTTTCACCAAGACAACAGGGAAGGCAGCTGTCGTTTCCAAAGTTGGTAAAACTGCATTTAAATTGATTCGTCCCAACAAAAGTAGTGTCGCAAAAAATGAGGAGGAAACTGTATGAGTAAAAAAGGTGGATTTTTATTAGGAGCAATCATTGGCGCAACAGCAGCTGCTGCGGCCGCTGTGCTTTTAGCACCAAAATCTGGCAAAGAATTGCAAAAGGAATTGGCTGAACGCAAAGACGATTTGCTGGATAAAGCGAAAGACTATAAAGATATCGCAATTGAAAAAGGCAGTGAATTAACCAAGATTGCCAAAGAAAAGGCGCAAGATTTAAAACAAAACGCTGAAGACTTTAAAGATAATGTTGCCGACTACGGTTCCGATTTTGCAGACGACCTAGGAGAAGACATTGACATCTATGCACCGCTGCATGAAACCCATCAAGACTTAGCTAGCCGTTTTAAAGCATCCGCAGAAGATTTGAAAGACGACGCAGCCGATGCAGCTGAAGACATTGTCATTGAAGCCAAAGACAGCTTCGCCGATGCTAAGGACACAGTGAAAGATGCCAAAGACCAAGTAAAAGAGGTCGTGGCTGAAGCGAAAACCGATAAAGAAGTTGCCGACTTAAAAGCGGACGCTAAAGATGTTTTAGCTGGTAAAGAAGGTTCCTTAGAGGATGCGGCTGACTCTTTAGGTGATGTGGCTAAAGCGAAAAAAGACGAAGTAAGTGTCAAAGCCGATCACGTCGCCGATAAAGCGGAAGATGCAGCGTTTAAAGTGAAAGACCAAGTGGAAGAAACCGCTGAAGAAATTAAAGAACAATTAGACAAGTAAAAACAGCACAGAAAAAGCCCTCATTTCTTACTTTTCAGGTAGGAGATGAGGGCTTTTTTTGCGCTAAAAATTAAAGAAGAGTTGCTCTGAATATTAAAAAAACTTCTGGAAATTGCGGCTTATCTTATGTCGGTGATAAATACTTTTTCTATAACAGCAATGCTTACAATCTTCCTTTCGTAAAAACTTATGTGAATGCTAACAAAGCTCCTCTAAAGGTTATATTAAGTGGAAAAGCTAGTCCAATAGTTAACGCAGTTTCTGTTAAAGATGGTGTAGTTAAATTTGAAGACCACTCCCTGCAACCAACGATGTTGCTGTTGGTTTGTCTATCATCACAATGACGACTTGTTACTTTTTCTTTAAGAAAAAAGTAACAGAAGGATAAAAAACGAACCTATAATGTAGCTGGTTCGGACAAGTATAAACTATATGTTTTGCAAACCGTATTTTCAAAAATAGCCTTTGTAAATTGACAAAACGCTTTTGCGTCAACGGCATAAAGGGTGCTTAAAAAAATAAAAACTTTTGAAAATAAAATGTAAAATACTTTACTTCCAGAAAGAAAGCGCATATAATAAGCACGCAACTGTACTGATGGATTTTTTTCAAGAATGAATCAGTGCTTCAAGTCGTTCTTTCTTTTTGGGTAAAGGAAATAAAATTTTGTATCAAAGAAAGAAATGGGGAGGGTCGAATGAAGTTCAAAAAAATACTTTTTGCCTTTATGAGTGTTTTGTTGGGATTTATCTTCTGCACGAATGTAGGGCACACGGCAGTTTCTGCTGAAGAAACTCAAGTGACTTTCACACTCCATAAGTTACTATTTGAAAATGGTGACGTGCCAACTGAAATTCAAAATGATGGCTTAAGCAATCCTTTCTTAACGGATCAATATGAAGGGTTGAATGATGTTACTTTCGCAGTCTATGATGTGTCGGATGCGTACTACACGTTGCGAGCTGCTGGTAAAACGATGGCTGAAGCTCAAGATGTTTTGGCTAGCCAAGGCAGTGCGGCGGGAAGTAAGCTCGATGAGCGGATTACCACAACGGTAGACGGTGAAAAAGGGATTGTGGGTTTTACCTTGCAGGGCAAGGATAACAAGAATCGCGATGCGGTTTACAGTTTTATCGAAACGGCAGCCCCGGAAAATATCGTGGCGGAAAAGGCGACACCGTTGGTTGCAGTCTTGCCGATTTATGACACAAGTGACCATGCACTAAGGGAGGTTGCTCTTTATCCGAAAAACGAACAGTTAGCGTACACCACGCCGAAGTTGGAGAAGGAAATTTCTGCTGACAAAACAGATGTTGAGTTAGGTGAGACGATTCCTTTTACCATCACGACCGAAATTCCGGTGGATGTGTGGGAATACACGAATTACACGGTGGAAGATAATGCAGAAAGCCCGTTGAGTATGGTGGCGGATAGTCTGAAAGTAACCATTGACGGTCAAGCTGTGAATGAAGCTATCACTGCACAAGATATTTCAGAACACGGTTTTTCACTGGCGTTTGATCCGCAAGTGTTAAACAACTACGTGGGGAAAGAAATCAAAGTTACTTACGCGATGATTTTTAACCAAGTAACTAAAAATAGCACGATTGAAAATGATGTAACGGTGACACCTGGCAATCATCCAAAACTTCATCATGAAGTTCAAGTAAAAACAGGCAGCAAACAATTTGTTAAAGTCGATACAGCAGACAAAACGAAAAAGCTCGCTGGCGCCAAGTTCGTTGTGAAAAATGCCGCAGGTGAATATTTACAGCGTAGTACCACTGCCGATTCTTGGGTGACAGTCAGTCAAGTAGCTGACAATTACCAAAAAGAAAACTTATTCACCTTAACTTCAGCGGCTGATGGGAGCTTTGCCATTTATGATTTAGCTTACGGCACTTACCAGTTGGAAGAAGTTGAAGCGCCGGATGGCTACGTGCTAAGTGACACGACAGTGGCTTTTAAAGTGAACGCTACTAGTTCTGAAAAAGAAGCGGCAGCACTAGACGTTGTCAACCAAGTAAAACCGACACGACCACATGCTGGCGTACCACCAACTGGCTTTTTACCACAAACCGGTGAAGCCATCAAAAACAATCTGCATTGGATTGGTTTAGCGTTAATTAGTGGAGTATTGCTTTTTGTACTCTATAAAAGAAACAAGAATAAAGATGCTAAAAATTAGTTTTAAAACTTTTAGGAGGAACCACAATGAAAGCAAAGACAAAAAGTAAAGTTTGGGCACTGTTAGGAACCGCCGTAATGTTGTTACCACTAGCTTTAGGGTTAGGAAATGTGAAGAGTGTTAGTGCGGCTGAAGACACGGATAAAGTGAAGGTTACATTGCATAAAGTAAGAATGGATAAAGCACTTGAGAAGGATATTACTAATACAGGTGAAGTCATCAATGGTTTCCCTGGTGAACCATTGAATGGTGTCGAGTTTAATGTTTACGATGTAACACAAGAATATTGGAAGGTATATACTAATGATGGTTCTGAATCAGATGCAGCTAGTGTTGCTGCAGAAGCTGTAGCAAAAACGGACGTTAGTGGTAAAAAATCTGAAGCTACAGTTACCACTAAAAATGGTGGACTAGCTGTCTTTTCTGATTTAGCTGCAAAAGAAACGATTACTATTGCAAATGAATCTCGCGAAGTTGATGCGGTTTATATGTTTGTTGAAACACCTCAGGATGGGGTTGAACCAGCAGCTAATTTAGTTTTAGCTTTACCTGTATACACTAATTTTAACATTGCAAATTCAACTATTCCCGGTGAAATTAATACAGATATCCACTTATATCCTAAAAATGTAATTGGACAAAGTACCGTAACTTTAAAAAAAGTTGGGAACTTTGATGATGCAGCTGATGGTTTGAAGGGAGCTCAATTCACTATTCAAGTTACTGGACCTAAAGACAACAAGCATATAAATGAATTTTACGTTGGTAACGATGATAATACTGGTGTTGCTTTATATGGTACCGAAGCTGAAGCTGAAGCAGCTAATGGTGGGGAAAATCCTTTAGTAGAAACAAAAGGAACTGAAGGTACGATTGAAGTTTCTGGTTTATTAGACGGAACATATACTTTAAATGAAACTGATGCTCCTGATGGTTATCAAGTTGCTAAGAATCAATCTCCTCTTACTTTTACGATTGAAAATGGCAAACTTGCTAACAATGATGCCGGCATCACTTATGAAGTTTCTGGATATGACTACGGTACACCAGGCAATAAGACTGAAGCTAAGCATGAAGCTAATAAAAATACCATCGTTATTGAAAATGAACTTAACTTTGGAAACTTCAAGTTCACTAAAGAAGATGTCAATACTAAAGCTCCTTTACAAGGCGCTGAATTTAGAATTACTAAGAACGATAACTCAGATAGTATTTTAAAAGTAAACTTAGACTCTAAAGGTTACAATTATGCCTGGTCCGATGAAAAAGACGCTGAAGGTAAACTAGTTGAGTTAACTGGCTATGAAGAAGTTGTTCTTGTTTCTAATGAAGACGGGATTGTTCAAGCCCATGTTGGGACTTCAGAAGGAAAATTAATTGACTTAGATGGAGATGCTACTGACTCTATTGAAGGTTTGAAACAGGGTACGTACTACTTGCAAGAAACAAAAGCACCAGCAGGTTACGTTTTACCTACAAATGCTTACACAGAATTTAAAGTTAATTTAACAAAAGATGAAGGCGAACCAGATGTTGATACTAAAATAATTGACAACCAACCTAAAGGTGTCCTACCGCACACAGGTGGCATGGGGATTATTGCTTTTGTGGCTGTCGGGACTGCTGTAATCGCCGGCGTAGGTTTCTACTTCGTTAAACGTCGTCAAGAAACGGAAGCTTAATTTTTAAAAATTTGAGCTAGGGAGTTTGCTCCCTAGCTTCTACATAGATTTTTGTGGGAATTTCCACAGAACATAGGATATATGTACTAACAATAATTTCTTACAGTCAAAAAATTGATGCACCATTGGGGCGACCAGTGGTGTTTTCGCTTGAATAATGTACAAAAATAAAATGGCAATTTTTCCGTAAAAAATATGGATTATGCAGTAAAGGAGTCGAATTTAATGAAAAAATTTGTGACGGGTCTTATGGCGTTGCTATGCTTGGTGTCGGTTCTACCGGTGCAGGTTTTTTCAGCGACTAATGTAGATGGAGTGAATATTTCCGATTCAACTTTTGCACAAGACTACGAAGATATGTATGACCATAAAACGGGCTATGTTGAAAATTCGTTTTTAGGTGTTGCTCAATTTTTTACTTTGTTTGGTGAAAAAGTAACGGTAGCAAATACTGTGAATGGCAACATTGCTGCGGATGAGCTTACTGCAAAAAATACGTTTGGGACAGACGAGACTGTAGGGAAAAAAGAAAATGGAGAAGAATTTGTAATTCGAGATCATTATTATATTGGTAAAGTAACCGATATTAATGCATCTGCATTTAAAGCTAAAGATGACAAGGTTATGTTTGGAGCAGATAACACTTTGCAGTTAGAGGAAAATAAGTTTAAATTAGGCAATGTCACCTTGTCTTTGGATAGCTTATCTAAAGAAAACACTTTTCTTGAGTCAAAGGATATTCCATATCTCGGAACAAAAGTGATGCCCGTAACGTCTACTGACGAAGTAAAACAAGTTCTTAATGCTGAAGAAGACAAAAGTTTAACATTAGCAAGTTATTTAAGTAGCAATTTTTCAGATAAAAGTAATAATGATATCTTTACGACGGATAAAGATGAGGTTGAGATTAACGGGTTTAAGGGTACATCTAAAGTAGATCAAAATAATAGATATGTCGATGTTTCAAAAGTTACAGATAAAAATCAAACTATTTTTGTTCATTTAAGTGCTGATGAGTTAATTGGGTCGTCTACACCGATTACCGTGAAAGGTTTAAATGTAGACGATAGCGGGAAAATCTCTCCTCACGTCATTTTCGTGGTGGACACAACCGGAAAAGAAAATATAGATACTCAAATACAGGTTAAATTAGTTGATTCTAAGGGTAACTCAATTACCTCTTCTAGTGAAGCCACGGGATACTTAAAAAATACTAATCCGATACTTTGGACGTTTGTAAATAATTCAATGAGTGCTAATCCTACAGTATTTTCTGGTAAGTTGACTATTAGAGGACTGTGGATAGGTGCAACACTAGTTCCCGGCGGTTCAATAGGGATTGGAACAAATACTTATGGTAATTTAATTGCTAGGAACGTTACTACAGAAGGAGGTAGCGCCTTTCGTTGGAACTGGGGTGGATATGCTAGTCCTACTGTCCCTGATGAACCAGTTACGACTACCCAAGAATTTCGAGTTGTGAAGTATGACGCAGATACAGGCGAGAAGCTAGACACAACAACTAACATGAGTTTTACCCTCACAGACCAAGATGGAACAAAAACAAACCTAGGCAGTAGCAATGAATTTAAAATTTCTGATTTAGCAGCTGGTGAATATACAATCAGTGAAACTTCAGCTCCAGATGGTTATTTACTTGAAGTAAGTGAAAGAAATTTTTCTATTGATGAAAACGGAAAAATAACGGTAGACAAGAAAGAGGTCCAGAACTTAAAAACTAGTGATTGGATAGCACAAAGAGCCAAAACAGACGGATACTATTCTGATGATTTTTATGTAGATGAAGATGGTACACTAGTTTTTGCAAAATATGATATTCCTATTACAGATACGATTAAGCTAACTGTCAAGAAGTACGACTACAATAAAGTAATGAGTACACTTGAAGAATTAGGGTTAGCCAAAGAGGAATTTGCTAAGAACAAAGATAAAGCTACCCTTGAACAAGTGGACATTGCCGAAAATGAAGTTACCAATCCTTTTGATAAAGGAATGAAAATATCTATAGTGACTGCTGTAGGTACAATTGTGCAAAATGCAGATGGAACATGGGATATTCCTAAAAATGCAGGATCGATTACGATTCAAGAAACTGCTGCTCCGTCGGGTTATCTGATTACAGACACATTAGGTGTTACCGATTATTCTATTGTTCAATTTGGATTTACTTTAGAGTCGGATGGAACAATCTCTACCAGTGATAACAATGCTCAAGGAGATACTATTCATTCCAATCTAGATAGTATTCAGCAAGATAAAAAGGGAAATCTAATTTTTTATAAGCATGATAAAGCTACTTCGCAGCCGATTTCTTTGGAAATAGATAAATATGATGCTAATACAGGAGCACAAGTAGAAGAACCCGGTATAAGAGATAATTTTATCTTCTCAATCCTAAATAATGAAGGAACGGAAATTTATCGGGGAACAGGGAAAGAACCATTACCTCTTAAAACAGGAGAGAAATATACAATTATTGAAAAGCAAGCTGATGTTAGCTATATAGCTAAAACAGAGATTGAATTTACTTTTTCTATAGATAATGAAGGAAACATCACACAATATACTGAAGATACCGTAACGAATAATTATGTAGATAAGGTCGTACCAGGTGTATCTAACGCATTAACATCTAATACTGCTTTTGTTTTCCAGATTTACGATGAAAAAGTGCCAAGGACAATCAATCTCCAAAAACTTGGCTTACCTGATGCTCCTGAAGCACCAGAAGGAATCATCACGAATCCAGAAGAGATTGATGAAGATGCGCTTAAGGCGATGGCATTTACGATTACCGATACTACTACGAAAAAAACTGATGATTTCACTGGCGATTATACTTTGGAATATGGTCATTCTTACGTGATTGAAGAAACCACAGCACCAACTGGTTATGAAGTTACGAATGCTAAGTATTATTTTGAATTTACGAGTGAAGGGGAAATTAAACCACGCTCAGAAAATGATGCAGTAAGTGGTGCGGTAAATGAGTTTACTGCCGAAAGTACGGCAGTAAATTACGACACCATCATCCAAAACAAGGACGGTAATTTCACCTTCCTGAAATACGACAAAAAGACGCCAGCCAAAGGTTACTTGCCTTCCACAGGTGGAAAAGGGACGCAAAATTATTTCCTCTATGGTGCTAGTGTATTCCTAGTTGTGCTAGCGTATTATTTCATTCGGCGGAAACGGACGACTGAAGGTTAATAGTTTTATGGAAAAGGGCAAAGTCGCGTGTGACACAGTCCTTTTTCCGTAAAGAAAGTTCGAAGAGGAGCAACTCTCATGAAAAAAGCGAAACAGACAAAAAAGAATAAAAGTGCTAAAGGGAAACGGCGCATTCGGCTGCTAGATATTTTCATGGTGTTGCTGTTAATGACGGGCGTTGGGGTGTTAGCCTATCCGTTTGTGCAGGATGCTTTGAACGATTATTTGGCGCAAGAGTTAATCTCTCATTACCAAACGCAAGCCAATAAGGAAAATGAAGCGGAACTGGCTAAAACGAAAGCCGAGATGACAGCGAAGAATAAGGAGTTGGCGGAAAAAGAGGCTCTTCCAGGGATGGATGCGTATAATGCAGCAGTGGATGCGGTGGCCCAGACGGATGTCGCCAACAATTCTTTTTATGAAGAGCACACGATTGGGATTTTGAGTATTCCTAAAATTGATGTGAACTTGCCGATTTTTGATGAGACGACGGAAATCTTTTTACAAAAGGGGTTGTCGCTTTTGGAGGGGAGTTCTTATCCCACTGGTGGCGAGAGTACACACGCTGTGTTGTCAGGACACCGTGGTTTACCGGAAGCTAAGCTTTTCACCGACTTGCCAGAACTCGTCATTGGCGATCAATTTTTTGTTCAGATTAACAATGAAACCTTAGCTTATGAAGTGGAAAAGATTCAGACGATTGAACCCACCGACACGGAGCCGCTGCGAATCCAAGCAGGGCGCGACCTCGTGACCTTAATGACCTGCACACCTTACATGGTGAACACTCATCGCCTCTTAGTCACTGGTCACCGCATCCCTTATACGGCAGAAAAAGCGGAAAAAGCGATTAAAAAAGTCACCACCGCCAAACGCAATAAGCTAGTCTTTTGGCTTGTGAGTGTGGCGGCAGCGTTTATCTTATTACTCTGGGGTTTGTTGCGCTTCTTGCGTTTGTTAGCAATTGGGAAGAAACGTTATCCCGTGGAATTTTATGTATTAGACAGTGAGAATCAGTCGGTAGTCGGGGCAACGTTTGCTATCAAAACCAAAAACGGCAAGCGCAACGTCACCCGCAATCAAGAACCGATTATTTTAACTAGTGACGATAAAGGGTTAGTCGCTTTCCCTGATTTAAAAGGCGGGCGTTATCGCTTAGTGGGGGATTGTGGTCGCTTGAAAATAAAAATCAAAAAAGCCAAAGATGGAAAGTTCCATTTGCAACTGTTACACAAAAAGCAAGGGACGCTAGTCTTACATGATGAACGCTACTCTTTAATCACTACGTCAACTGAAAAAAATTAGCAAAAGAGTTGTCACCGCGCCTGTTTTATGGAACAATATGGAAGAAGAGGTGAGTCATTTGGAACGTGAAGTTGAATTAGCCAAAGAATTAGTCGCTTATACGGAAGTGGTGGGTTCTCACAATCCCCATATTCAAGAAGTTGCTAAAGAATTATTAGCTTTATTACAAGCTGAAAAATAAGTAACTGACTGGAACTCTCCGGAAGAACTTCTTGCGGGGAGTTTTTTGCAACGTGCCCGTGTCTATAAAGGAGAAAAGTCTCCCAAAGTTGGGAAAACTTCACCGAGAAAGCATCGTGGCTTTTTATACTAAGGTGTGCTACACTTTAGAAAATTTTCGAGGAGCATTTTTATGAAGAGAAAAAAAGAAAAAAAGCATCGCCTCCGTAACTGGTTGGTAAATATCGCCATTGTGTTATTGCTATTGGTAGGTTTGGCGTTGGTTTTTAATAATCAAATTAAGGACTTGTTGATTAGTCGCATGTCCAATTACGATATCAGCACTTTGACTGTCGAAGATGTGAAAGCCAACGAGGAAGCAGCGGCGGTTTTTGATTTTGATCAAGTGGAGGCTGTTTCTACGGAAGCGGTGGTGAAAGCGCAATTGGCTAGCGCGCCGAAAAATGCCGTAGGGGGCATTGCCGTACCGACTGTGGGGATTAATTTAGCCATTTATAAAGGGGTCAGTGATGACAACTTGTTGTATGGCGCTGCCACCTTAAAGCCGGAGCAGAAGATGGGGGAGGGGAACTATCCGTTAGCCAGTCACCATATGATTGACAAGTCTTTGCTCTTTAGCCCACTGTTTAATTTAAAAATGGGGGAGCCGATTTATTTAACAGACTTAACTAATATTTACACCTATCAAACCGACTTTATTGAAACGGTAGCTCCTAATCAAACGGAATTAATTGAAGACGTGCCGGGAAAATCTTTAGTCACCTTAGTTACCTGTGATAATCAGGGAACTGCGCGTTTGATTATTCAAGGGACGTTAACGGTTACAACACCTTACAAAGATGCATCAGCTGACATGCTAGACGCTTTTGGTTTAGCCCGGAACAATCCAGGAAATTAATCCATGAAGAGTCTCTCTTTTCCCTAGTTGGAAAGGGGAGGCTTTTTTGCGTAGCGGGGAAGTTTCGACTATAATAGGAAGGCAAGTAAAAAGGGGGTGTGTCAGTGGAGTTCAGTCGAGAAATATCCGTACGGCAATTAGTGGAGTTTATCAAGAGGTGCGGTGACCTACAAACGAGCCAAAATTCTCAGCATACGGCCCAAGCTGGCAGTGCCTTACATCGTAAATTACAAAAGCAAGGGCAAAAGAAAAATCCCAACTATCAAAAAGAAGTCTCCTTTTCTTACGAGTATGAGCTAGCCGGAGTCACCTTCACGGTTCGCGGCCGCGCAGATGGACTCGTGGAAGAAGAGGGCCAATGGGTTGTGGAAGAAATTAAAACCTCAGAAGAACTTTTAAGTGAGCTGGCTCCCCCTCAAGTGGATCTCTTCTTTGCCCAAGGAATGTGTTACGCCTACTTTTTAATGCTGGAAAAAGATTTAACAGAGGTAACAGTGGAATTAGTCTACGTGGAAGTCTTACAAGAAGATGTGCGCCGTACGCGCCGTACCTACACTAAAGAGGCCCTGACAACTTTTTTTCAAGAGCTGATGGCGGAATATAAAATTTGGTTTGATTTTGTAGCAGCAATGCGGCAAGAACAACAAATGAGTATTGAGCAAATGACTTTTCCTTTTCCGGCGTATCGCAAAGGGCAGCGGGAGTTGATGGGGGTCGTCTATAAAGCTATTTACAGCAAACGCCAACTTTTTATGCAGGCACCTACGGGAACCGGCAAAACCATGTCCACTTTGTTTCCAGCGGTGAAAGGTTTAAACTTGGCAAAGTATCCGCAACTTTTTTATTTAACGGCCAAGACGATTACCCGCCAAGTGGTGGAAAGTGGGTTGGCGGCTTTAGGAGTCGGAGGCTTACGACTAAAAACCGTTACCTTAACAGCAAAAGATAAAATTTGCCCCCAACAAGACGGTTGTATGCAAAATTGTCCCCTAGCAAAAGGCTATTACGATCGGGTCAATGGGGGCTTAATGGATATTTTAAGTCACGAAGATTTTATGACCCGGCCGGTAATTGAAGAATATGCCGCGAAGCATCAATTGTGTCCTTTTGAATTTTCGTTAGACATTAGTCTTTTTTGCCAAGCGATTATTTGTGATTACAATTATGTCTATGATCCGTTAGTTTATTTGCGCCGCTTTTTTGAAGAGATTCCTAAAGATCGAGGACCGCTCCTTTTAGTGGATGAAGCCCATAACTTGGTGAATCGCGCCAAGGAGATGTACACGAAGCACTTGAGCTTGTGGCAGTTGCAGCAGGCCCACAAGTGGTTTAAAGAGGTCAAGAGTAAAGATGCCTTGACGCAAAAAGGGCGCCGCCAATTTTTAAAAGCGCGGCACTTTTTGGAAGATTATCAAGATAAATTTACAGCAGAATTTACGCAACAAACAGAGGCGCTAGAAGAATTTAACCTGAGTCTCGTCAATTTATTGGAGACTTTACGTCCTTGGCTAGCAGAAAATGAATTTGCCCACCAGGAAGAATTGCGGCAGTGGACCTTTGAAGTTCATGCCTATCTAGTAATTGCGGAACATTACAACGAAAAATTTGTGACGACCTTTCAACAGCAAGGGGCTGATTTTATCGTCAGCCAAGTGTGTCTAGATCCAGCAGAATTTTTAGCTAAGCGCCATGAAGATTGTTACGATTCTTTATTATTTTCCGCCACCTTTAGTCCAATTCAGTATTATGAAGAGCGGCTGGGAGCGCAACAAACAGCGGTGCATTACGCCTTGTCGTCGCCTTTTGAGAAAAGTCATCAACAAGTCATTGTGGCCAATTATATCGACACGACGTACCACAAGCGCACGGAAAATTTAACGAAGATTATCACTGCTATTTCCGCCATGATTGACGCCCGTCCTGGCAACTATTTTATTTTTGCGCCTTCCTACAGTTTCTTAAACGAAATCCACCAAGCTTTTCAACAGACGCCTCATAAGTGTGCCATCTATTTGCAAGAGCGGGAGATGGACGAAGGAGCGCGGGAGGAATTTCTGGCTCATTTTGTCGCCGATAGTCTGCAGACCACGCTAGGTTTTGTCTTACTGGGGGGGATTTTTTCA
This sequence comes from Enterococcus nangangensis, assembly GCF_005405245.1. Taxonomy (GTDB): domain Bacteria; phylum Bacillota; class Bacilli; order Lactobacillales; family Enterococcaceae; genus Enterococcus_J; species Enterococcus_J nangangensis. The sequence continues at coordinate 21,393 of NZ_BJDR01000008.1, forward strand.
GAAGGAGTGGATTTAGTCGGCCAACGTTTAATTGGTGCGGCCATTGTCGGCGTGGGCTTACCGCAAATCAATCCTTTATTAGAGCTGGAAAAAGACTATTACCAAGAGAAAAATCAGCAAGGTTTTCAATACGCTTACCAGTTGCCGGGCCTAAACAAAGTGTTCCAAGCAGCGGGTCGGGTGATTCGGACGCCGGAAGATTACGGGGTAGTTCTGTTATTGGATCAACGCTTTACTCGTTTTCAGTACCGCAAATTTTTACCAGACGAATGGCAAATTGGTGTTGCCCACAATCCGCAAGGACTAACAGAAGGGTTACAGCGCTTTTGGCAGAAAGCCGGAAAAGTATAAAAACTTTTTAATATTTACGTGATAGTAGTATTTTTAGTTGTCAAATACCCACAAGCCCAGTAAAATGTGGGTTGTTATGGAAAAATAAGGAGGAATTTAAAAATGAAGAAAAAAGTTATTTTAGCCGGCCTTTTATTAGTCCTTGGCTTAGTAGGTTTATCAGGTTGCCAATATTATCAAGATACCTATAAAGGGGAAGAGTACTACGCCATCGTGCCTGAAGAAGTTCCCGCTAAAGAAGTAACGGTAGATAATCAAGGAAAAGAAGTCAGTGGTAGCTACAGTTATAAATATGACATTACTTGGGCCAATGAAGACGGCGAAACTTTAGACTTTCCAGTGGAAGTTTCTGGTGATAATCCTGAACCTTTAACTCCAGGTAGTTACATTAAAGCGACCATTAGCAAAAAGAGAATTGTAGAAGGTCCTAACACCGTGGAAGAAGGTTCCATTCCGCAAAACGCTTTAGACAAATTAAAATAAAGGCGGTACCTATGGAAAAAAATGCCAAAGAAAAAATGCAAGCATTAATCGATGAAAAAAGAGCTGGGGGCGGTCGTTCTAAAAAAATGGCCACGCCGAAAAATGACCGCAAAAATATGCGGAAAGGTCCTAAAATTTTTAATAAGTAAACAAAAAGGGTGTGCCAGAAATTGTTTCTGGTACACCATTTTTCATGCGCTGATTTATTCAGTAATAGCTTTGGCAATGGCCGCATTGACGGCAGCTTTTTCTTTAGTGATTAAGTTCACGCGACTTTCAATCACTTTGATGCCCATCGTAATTTCCCGACCTAAACCAGGGGTGGTTAATTTTGGTTCAAAGAAAGCTTTGAACTCTAAGAGGCGTTCTGGTGTTTTGAAGACAGCCGCTGTCACCGTGATGTAACTGGTGAAGGACATATCGCCACCCACTGTCTCTTCCAACCATTCCCAATTGGTGCGGAGCCAGTCCCAAGCTTTTTGTTCGCCGTGGGGATTGGACAACGTATTGTAATACCAGCCTCGTAAATCTTGCGGCTTGATGGCACTAGCATCTTTAAACTTGGCGATGACTTCATCTAGTAAGGCATCGTCTTTAGTTTGCGTTAAAGCGGAACCTAACGCTGATTTTAAGCTAGCATCAGCCGTATTGGGATAGCTAGCGAAAAACGCTTGGAAAAGGGCTGGTGTACCAAAATTTTTCATTTCGTTTACTAGAACTAAAGGCCGGATTGAAGCGTCTAAGTTCACTAATTGATCTGCGTATTGGGTAAACAATTCATGAGCGGCGTCAATTGCGGCTGTATTTTCAGCGTACAAGGCAGCACTAATCACGTTTTGCCGCACAAATTGGTCGTCGTTTGCTTCGCCAGCTTTGGGAGTTAAACCAAGACGGGTGAATTGCTCTCCACTTAATTGGTTAAAGAAAGTTTTCAGGGCTGTTTCTTCAGCCGTTTCTGGGGTAACGAAGCGTTTCAAGCTGTTGGCGATGCGATACAAAGCCAGGCTAACGACCGCAGCGGAACTATCAGCAAAACGCGGTAACAATGGCACTAAGTCGCTAAAGGAAAGTTGTTCTCCTTCAGCCAATAAGCGCAAGTCTTGTAACAGTTGCAGTTGGGTAATGGCATCGAAGTCAGTGACATCGGCTAAAATATCAGCTAGTAGTGTTTCATCATACTTCACGATAAAGTGGGAGTTATTGCCCACATTTAAACGGAAAGGTTCGCCGCTTTCTTGACGTAAGGTAGCGTAATTGCCTAAAGTAATTTCTTTTTCCGCCATAATGGTTGGTGCTACGGAATAATTACTATTTAAAGGAATTTGCCACATGCGACCAATTTCTTTGCCGTCCCCCACAAAGAATTGTTGTTGGCTTAAAGTCAGCTGGCCGTCTTTGACACTAGCGGTGACGACAGGATAACCTGGTTGTTCCAACCAAGAGTCCATAATGGCTTTTAATTCTAAACCTGAAGCAGCGCCTAATGCTTGCCATAAGTCAGCACCAGTGGCGTTACCGTATTGATGTTTAGCAAAGTAATTTTTAAGTCCGGTTCGTAAAGCCTCATCGCCAATCAAGGCGCGGACCATCACTAACATCCGAGCACCTTTAGCGTAAACAATCGCGCCATCAAAGAGAGCATCGACTTCAGCGGGATCTTCTACGGCGACGTGGACTGCTTGGACACCATCAGTAGCGTCCCGTTGTAAAGCCGCTGGCACGTCAGAAGTTTGGAATTCTTCCCAAATTTTAAAGTCGGGTTCCAAAGCATCGACAGCGACGTATTCCATCATGTTGGCAAAACTTTCATTTAACCATAAGTCATCCCACCATTTCATCGTCACCAAATCCCCAAACCATTGGTGAGCAACTTCATGGGCGATGACGGTAGCAACCCGCCGTTTGGTGGCTAAGCTACTGTTGTCAGCATCCAATAAAAGGTAAGCTTCTCGATACGTAATCAAGCCCCAGTTTTCCATAGCGCCAGCGGAAAAGTCTGGTAAGCCTAATTGCCAAGAGTGAGGAAGGGGATAAGGGGTTTGGAAAAAGTCTTCATAAAATTCGATGGAGCGTTTGGCAATGTCTAAGGCAAAATCTAATTCTTTGGCTTGATGAGCGTAAGTCCCAAAGACGCCAACTTTTACACCACTTTTAGTAGTAGTCAGTTTGCTTTGTAATTCTCCAAAGCCAAAAGCCACGAGATAAGTGGACATTTTTACTGTGGTATCAAAGTAGTGGACGCCATCAACGCAACGATTTTCAGGCATGTTAGCTAAAATTGTTTCGCCATCGTGTTCGTCAAATTTAAGCGCTAAAGCAAAAGTCGCTTTGGCTTCCGGTTCGTCAATGCCGGGGAAAGCTTGGCGAGCAGAATTTGTTTCAAACTGCGTGCCGATCAACTGTTTTTTCACGCCGGCTACTTCGTAATAAGACGGGTAAATGCCCATCATGGTATCGGTTAGAGGTGCAGTGTAAGTGACACTTAATTCTACGGTACCTGCTGTTGCTAATTCAATGTGTAAAGCATCGGTTGCTTTTTCCAAAGTGAAAGGCACGTCGATACCGTTAGCACTTACTTTGGTGACAGCTAAATCTTTTTGATGCAAAGAAATCTTCGCTTGTTTCGCTACCCCTTTAATGGTGGTAACCCCAGCAATTATTTTTGTTGCGCGATTTATGTCTAAATAAAGATCATAATGCTCTGGTTGAAAAAATTGATAAAAATGTTTAAATTCAGTCATCGCTTTTCCTCCATTTAATTAGAATATACCTATTATACGCCGGAATTTTTTATTTCGCACATGGAAAGAAGGTTTTACGGTGGAAAGATTTGAAAAACATTCGGAATTTACCAAGGTGTAGTCTTTTTTTGCAGAGCCCAAGGGAAAATAAACAACAAGCGTCTTTTTTTGTCAGACCTCAGGAAAGGTGCTACACTACAAGTGAGGATGATTTTCCATTTGTCATAGTATTAAAAAACTGAAGTCGGCGGACTTCAGTTTTTTTGACTTGTTCTATGCTGCTACATAGACTAAATCGAAAATTTCCACCACCACTAAGGAAGATTCCGCAAAATTTAAACCAAATTGGTTTGCTTCCTCCATAAAGAAGGGACGATGAACGTTGCGCCAATACTCTAGTGTTTGATTTCCTTCCCCTTCTAAGTAAGCGTGGGCTTTAGTGACTTGGCTAAAAGGTAAAAATTCCACAAAACGATTTTTAATAATCGCTTTGGCAACACCGGCTCCATCTAAGAGAACATTATACTGATCTTCTTGTGGGAGAGCCTCACCGCTTACCACGTATAAATCATAATAAGAAGAAGTAGCGTGTTTCTTGTTGGCTAACACCAACGCCAATAAGTCATCGGCCATTTGGGAATCATTGCCAAAAGACCATGCACTATAGGACAAGTTTGCCGGTAAATTATTTTCAGCGATAAATTTTTGCCAGAAAGCTACGACTTGTGGCGTGTTGGTTTCATTACTCATAAGCGACCTCCTAAAAAGGGATTGGTTTGTTTTTCAAAAGCGCCCGTCGTTTCTGGACCGTGGCCGGGATAAAGGGGTAGGTCTGGCGGCAAAGTTAAGAGTTGTTCTTGAATACTGGTTAACAAAGTTTGATAGTCACCTGTGGGAAAGTCCGTCCGCCCGATGCTACCATGAAAGAGCGTGTCTCCCACTACGGCAAATTCGGGAAAAATAAAACTTAAGGAGCCAGCAGAGTGTCCCGGTGTCGCCCGCACTTCAAAGGTAAATTCTCCTAAAGTGACAGGACCTGGCGCTAAATAATTTTCCACTACTTCACAAGTAAATGGGCGTCCTGTTAATCCCGATAAATTAAGTTGTGGTTCTTGCAACCAAGGGGCTTCCAAGGCTGAGACGTAAGCGGGAATGTCATAGGTGGCACGCATCTCATCTAAAGCTCCAATATGATCGTAGTGGGTGTGGGTCAAGAGAATCGCTTTTGGTTTTTGCGGGAGTGCGGTAATTGCAGCTTGTAAGTTTGCAAAGTCCGCTCCGGGATCGACGATTAATAATTCTTGGTCACCGCAAATCAAATAGCAGTTTTCGGCAGCCGAGCCAGTGACAATTTTAGTTATTTTCATCAGCAAAATCCTTTCTTTACTCCACTAGTATACCAACTTTTTACTAAAGGTAAAAATATTCTAACAACTACTGCAGGAAAAGGTGAAAACTCTTGAGAGTTTAGCTGTATACTTAAAAATTTTTCACGTTTCCTTAAGAATATCTAGCTATAGTATAAGCATACCAAATCCAAATTCCCAATGAAAGGCAACGTTGCAGTCAGCAGCGTTGCCTTTCGTGGTTTTATCTATAAATGTTCTTCTATGAAGAAAATATCTACGAGGTTTAAAAAGATTTTGGTGAAAATTTAATCTCATTTTTTTTTTAGTGTGCTAAACTACTCCAAAGAGCGTTTACGGTCATGAAAAAGGGGGCAGTGCTATGAAAACTTCAGTGCGTACAGTGTTGTATGGTCTAGTAATCTTCAGTTGTTTGATTTTGATTTACGTTTGGCGCTCCACTGGTCCGGCTACTCCCATGGGCAACCCCGAAACGATAATTCCTGAAGTTAAGGATGAGACTTTGTTAGCCGAGGCAACACCCCTTTCAGATATTCCAGCTGAATTGTCCCTCCAACAACAAGCAGATTTAAAACGATTAGATGTCAAAGACTTGTTGGCACATGATGAATTTTTCACCACCTACGGAAAAATATTGACGGTTAATTCTGAGGCGGTGACGCAGATTCATGCTGGAGTTTATGAGTGTTTGGCAACGGTGACGGTGCGTCAAGGTAAAGTTCAGAAGCAATTGCAAGTTACTAGCACGTATCGGATGGTGGATAATCATTTTATTTTAACGGGAGCATGCTATTAGAAACTTTTCGTCGAGAATTTTTTTCTCGGCGTTTTTATTTTTCCTAGGAAATCATGGTATACTAGGGAAAGAATTCCGCAAAAGGAGGGGACACCGCTGGAGATTGAAAAAACAAATCGCATGAATGGTTTATTTGAATTTTACGCTACCTTATTGACGGAAAAACAAATGAATTACATGGAGCTTTATTATGCGGATGACTATTCTTTAGGAGAGATTGCTGAAGAATATGGCGTGAGTCGGCAGGCAGTTTATGATAATATTAAACGGTCTGGGAAGCTCTTAGAAGATTACGAAAAAAAACTCCATCTTTTTTCCGATTACGTGATGCGGATGGAACTTTTAAATGAGTTAAAAAACTATGTAGCAAAAGAATATCCCCAAGATGAAATGTTATCCTTATACCTTCATCGCTTTGAGGATTTAGAAGAAGAATAGTAAAGAGAGGAAGTAAAGAATGGCTTTTGAAAGTTTAACAAAACGCCTGCAAGATGCGATGGGGAAACTCCGCCGCAAAGGAAAAGTTTCCGAAGCAGACGTCAAAGAAATGATGCGGGAGATTCGGCTAGCCCTCTTAGAAGCCGACGTTAACTACCAAGTGGTGAAAGATTTTACCAAACGCGTTAGTGCGCGGGCAGTCGGGGTAGAAGTGTTAGAAAGCTTATCTCCAGCTCAACAAATCGTCAAAATTGTTGATGAAGAATTAACCGCTACTTTAGGGAGCGAAGCAGTTCTCCTGAATAAAAATCCTAAGATTCCCACTGTGGTCATGATGGTGGGGTTACAAGGGGCTGGTAAAACAACTTTTGCCGGTAAACTTGCTAACTATTTAAAGAAAAATGAAAATGCGCGTCCCTTGATGATTGCCGGTGACGTTTATCGACCAGCCGCTATTGATCAGTTGAAAGTGATTGGCGAACAATTAAACGTTCCTGTTTTTGATATGGGTACCGACGTTTCCCCCGTTAAAATCGTGGAAGAAGGACTTGCCTTAGCTCATCAACAAAAAAATGATTACGTCATTATCGATACGGCGGGTCGTTTACATATTGATGAAACCTTAATGGATGAGTTGCAACAAATTAAAACTTTAGCGCAACCGAATGAAATTCTCTTAGTGGTAGATGCCATGACGGGGCAAGATGCCGTCAACGTGGCTCAAAGCTTCAATGAACAATTGGATATCACTGGGGTTGTCTTGACGAAATTAGACGGGGATACCCGTGGTGGGGCCGCCCTTTCCATTCGCGCCGTTACCGGTAAACCAATTAAATTTTCAGGGACGGGGGAAAAACTTACTGACCTAGAAATTTTCTATCCAGACCGGATGTCTTCCCGGATTTTAGGGATGGGGGACTTGTTGACGTTAATTGAAAAAGCGCAACAAGATTACGACGAGAAAAAAGCCGCCGACCTGGCACAAAAAATGCAAGAAAACTCCTTTGACTTCAACGACTTTATTGAACAGTTAGATCAAGTAATGGGGATGGGACCTTTGGAAGATTTGATGAAGATGATTCCCGGCATGAACCAAATGCCTGGCATTGAAAACATCAAAGTCGATCCAAAAGATGTGGAACGGAAAAAAGCCATTGTCTTTTCCATGACACCAGAAGAACGAGCCAATCCTGATATTTTAAATCCGTCGCGTCGTCGTCGGATTGCTGCCGGTTCCGGCAACAGTGTGGTGGAAGTGAACCGCATGATTAAGCAATTTAACGAGTCGAAAAAAATGATGCAGCAAATGACTAAAGGCAATTTCGACATGCCAGGCATGGAGCAAATGTTTGGTACAGGCGTCAAAGGCAAACTTTCGAAAATGGCTATGAAGTCCATGATGAAAAAGACCCAAAAGAAAAAGAAGAAAAAGAAAAAATAAAAACTAGCTGATTAGCTGGAAGATCGCTTAGTGGTGCCTGACGTTGACTAACTGTTGACGTTGGGTACTCCTTTTTGTTTTGGGCGTTGAAAAAGCTTTTCGTATTGTCTAGCTTTTGAACCTAACTCTAAAAAAAATAAGCCAAAAGCTGAAACAAATTTGAAAAACAATTTGTTCATCTTCTGTCTTATTTTTCTAGAGTTGCCCAAGGTTCAAAAGCTTTTCATTACTGTAAAGAAAAAAAGCTTTACAGGGTAAAAAAACTTTGGTACACTACTCATTGTGAATAAGATATGGAGGTGTCATATAAATGGCAGTTAAAATTCGTTTAAAACGCATGGGTTCAAAGAAAGCTCCTTTCTACCGTATTGTTGTTGCTGATTCTCGCTCTCCTCGTGATGGCCGTTTCATCGAAACAGTTGGTACTTACAACCCATTAAAAGACCCAGCAGAAGTTAAATTGGAAGAAGCTGAAATCTTAAACTGGTTATCTCAAGGTGCGCAACCTTCTGATACTGTTCGTAACATTCTTTCCAAAGCTGGAATTATGCAAAAACATCACGAAGCAAAATACACGAAATAAGGATAGGTGAGAAATGATGACAGATGTCCAAGACTTGGTCTTAACTATCGTCCGTCCATTAGTTTCATATCCGGAAGACATCGCTTTGACAGTGACAGAATCTGAAGAATTTCTTGAGTACAATCTCACGGTAAATCCTGAAGATATCGGTCGCGTCATTGGTAAGCAAGGTCGTGTTGCTAAAGCAATTCGGACGATTGTTTATAGCGTCAGAGTGAAAGGTCCTAAAAAAGTTCGTTTAAATATTCTTGATGGTAAATAATAAAAAATTCCACTACTTAAACTTTTTAGTTTAGGTGGTGGAGTTTTTTTGTTCTTAAAGGTCTTTGGGGTGTCTTAAAGAAAAAAGAATAGAAATATTTCAGCACAGCCGCAAACTTATGGAAATATCTTGAGAAATAGGCTATACAATAAAAAAACACTTGTGTACAATTTGGATAAGGCTATGGATGGAAAGTTTTTGATAAATTGTAACTAGCCAGATAAATGCAAGAAAGGGCATGGGGCATGGGAAAGTGTGGGGTGAAGATCTGGCGGAAATGGGGTCTATTGGGGCTGACCTTTTTTATTTTACAGCTAGACACGATGACGGTTTATGGGAAGGTGCTACATACTGAGTACCGTTTATTTCAGGCTGTAGAGATTCCGCCTTTTACGCGAAAAATTGATAAGTTGATACTAATTTCTGACGAACTATGGGCGTTGCAACAGGCAATCCATCGTGATGCAATGCTTAAAATAGAACAAGCGCGGCCGACGATTAAAGGGCCGAAAGTATTGGCTCTTAACTATGGGGCTGATTTTCCTTTAACGACTTATACCGGCTATAGTGCTACGGGAGAAAAGTTAACTTGCTCTTTAACGCGCGAGTTTAATAAGCAACAATTGGGGACCCATGAATATATTGTAAAAACAGAAGATGAGAAAAGGCAGACAACTCGTTATCAAGTTGTCAAGGTGGAAGTAAAAGACATCACTCCTCCAACGTTGACGGTACCGACAAGTTTTCAAGCAGCTTATGGTGAAAAAATTGATTTGATGGCCGGCGTTAGCGCTGAGGATTTAGAAACAGGAGAGCTTACGCAGCGAGTGGTCTTGAAAGTGAAACCGGACTTTAACAAAAGTGGCCAGCAAGAGTTAATTTATGTGGTTAGCGATGATGCCGGTCACGAAGTTGAAAAAAGAGCACTACTGACTATTGCGCCCCCAGCAACTCGTTTGTCAACTTCTGCAACCACCTCGTCTGCAGTGACTAGCCAAGAGGGAACAACAGATGCTGTGGAAACGGGACAGAAGCCCAAAGATACTACCACTACTTATCACGCAAATCGGATTTATGTAGGAGGGCAAGAAATTTACTACGCGAATGGCGGCACAAGTAGCGGCATGGCAATTATTAATGGAAACCCTAACGGCGTTGCATCTTCTTATTATGGTGCCTCTTTTAAGGGAGATGATGGCGACTTTACTCATTTTATTGGCCATAATCCAGGTGCATTTGCTGTCGTACAAAATATTAGCGTGGGGAGTACTGTGATTGTGACGGATGCAGCCGGCACACCATATACATATCACGTCTATCGCATCTACGATTTAGCCATGACACAAGGAGCAGATGGACTGATGTATCCAGATAGTTCAGAAGGTCAAGAACTTGTGGATGGCTTGGCGTACCATGAAAGTTTAGGTGAACAAGTTATTTTGCAAACATGTTTGACAAAAGGCAATGGCCGCATTCGTTTAGCTTATTGCCGATAAAGGATAGCAACACAAAAAGCCGATTAACTTCTAGGGAGGTTGATGGGCTTTTAATTATTTTAAGATAAGCAATTTTGCTAAAGTTAATCTACCTAAAAATTATTTAATAGAGTGCATTTCAGAATCTTTTGCGTATCTTCTTTGTAAGAGGACAAAATGACGTCTTTGCTATCGTTCAGGTGTAGTTCACATGGACTTTGGTCACCCCGAAGCAACAATCAACGAATTCTAGAAAAGTTGGTGCTAAAGGAGGTTATTTGAAAAGCTCGACTCCCTTGGTCAGAAATTGAGCAATAAGCGGAGGCCAACTGAAAATTTGCTTTTCAATTTTTATGTTGGACTCACTTATTGCCGAAATTTCTAGGGAGACGAGCTAGACATGCCAATGACAGAATCGCCAGGAAGCGGGAAAGGTTCAAAAATGCTAGAAAGCATTTGGCAAATTTTAATCATCATTAAGTTGATGATTGAAATCGCCCACGAACTAAAAAAAGACCCTAAAGAGTAATCTTTAGAGTCGCGACTGGTCATTGCCATGTAGATATTGGAAGAGGTATATCCAGTACCTTTTCCCTACACCTGAATTATAGCAAGGGTAATTTTGAAAAGCAAGTGGCTGAAATGCGGGAGATTTTCTGGGGCTTTTTCTGGAAAGTCTTTTTTCTTTTCTTAAAATCTGCTAGACTGAAGGCAAACGAAAAAAGTGAGGAAAAATCGTGACGGAATACTTAAATGTAGGTAAATTAGTAAATACGCAAGGGATTAAAGGCGAGGTACGGGTTATTTCTCAAACAGACTTTCCGGATGCGCGCTTTGCTGCAGGCAACACGTTGTACTTATTTATGGAAAGACAGCCCCAGCCGATTCCTTTAGTGGTGAAAAGTCATCGTCTCCACAAAAATTTTCAGCTGTTAACTTTTGTCGATCATCCTTCCATTAATGATGTGGAAAAATATAAAGGGGGCACGTTGAAAGTCGATGTGGCGGACCTGAATGATGAATTGTACGAAGATGAGTTTTACTATCATGAAATTATTGGCTTAAAAGTGGTGGATGAAACTCAGCGAGAATTAGGGGAAGTCACCGAAATTTTAGCAACTGGTGCCAATGATGTATGGGTAGTGAAAGCACCGGGGAAAAAAGAGTGGTATTTGCCTTACATTGATGATGTGGTGAAAGGCATTGATTTAGAAAAAGGTGTGGTGAACATTGAAATGATGGAGGGATTGTTGGATGAGGATTGATGTCCTAACGCTTTTTCCCAACATGTTTGCCGGTCCCATGGGGGAGTCCATCATCGGCAAAGCGCAGGAAAAAGGCAAGCTGACGTTAAATGTTTCCAACTTCCGGGAGTATTCCGATAATAAGCATAAAACGGTGGACGACTATCCATACGGCGGTGGCGCTGGGATGCTTTTAAAAGTGCAGCCCATCTATGACAACTTGCAGGCGATTCAAAACGAGAGTCCCGCAACCAAGAAACGGATTATTTTACTAGATCCCGCTGGCCAACCTTTTAATCAAAAGTTAGCGGCAGAATTTGCACAAGAAGAGCACTTGGTCTTTATTTGTGGGCATTATGAAGGATACGATGAACGGATTCGGACCTTAGTGACTGACGAAGTTTCTTTAGGAGATTACGTGTTAACTGGCGGTGAATTAGGCGCGATGGTGATGATTGATGCCACAGTGCGTTTATTACCAGATGTTTTAGGAAACGAATCTTCCGCTACTGGTGATTCTTACTCTAATGGCTTATTGGAACACCCACAATACACGCGGCCACCAGCGTTTAAAGGGATGGAAGTGCCAGAAATTTTGCGCAGTGGCAACCATCAATTAATTGCCGACTGGCAGTTACAAGAATCTTTGCGGCGGACGTATTTACGTCGCCCTGATTTACTAGCTGACGTGGCTTTAACTCCCCAGATGGAAAAAATGTTGCGAGAGATCCAACAAGAAGAAAACGAATAAAAAAATGATGCAGCTACTGACGAAAGGAATCGTCGGGTAGCTGCATCATTTTTTACAATTTTTTTTGATTAAAGACGCGAATCGCGCCATAAAAGAAAATCAGGCTACAGCCCAAGGTTACTAAAAAAATCCATTTTAAATCGGCGAGGGAGCTTTGTCGCTGCAAAATAGCAAGATTTTCATTAATCAGACTAAGGGGACTAAAATCAGCACTTTTTGGCCAAAGACTGAGGAGGTAGAGGACCGCCATGCCGCCAATCGTGATAAAGAGACTCTCGTAGTTACTGCGAGCTAAAGCGGAACTGAGTAAAATTAAACTTAATAAGAAAAGGCCAAAGAACAGCAGTGGTAAAAGGGCCTGCCAAATGTTTGGACTCAAGTTGTCGGGAAAATAATAAGCGGTGTAAGCTGCTGTGATGCCAAAGGAAAGAAGGTTGCAACTTAACCAAAGTACCAGCATCACGGTGAATTTACTGATGAGAATCACTGGGCGTGGCAAGCCTTTCGTGACGAGGGGCACTAGTTGGCCGGCTTTAACTTCGCCACTGAGGCAACCACTAAATAAAATTGCTAACAAATAAATGCCTAGTTGGTTAATATTTTTATAAAATTGTTGCCAAGAATCTAGTGAAGTGGGATCAGGGAAGGCTGCTGCAGCTTGTTCTCCCAAGGTTGAACGTAAAAGTTCAGGGGTAATTTTGGCTACTAATGGATTCATCACGCCGAAAAGGACAAAGATACAAGCTAAGAGCAAAATTCGTTTAGTGCGCCAGCTTTCCAAAAATTCTTTTTTCGTAAAGGCATAAAAATATTTCATTTGGTCACCTCCAAGAAAACTTGTTCCAAGGTGGGCTCCACTTGTTCCAGTCGGTGCGGCGTGACGTTGGCAGCGACGAGTTCTTTCATCAGAGCTTGAGTGATACGGCTAGCGGTGCCATCAAAAGTTACGTAGACTGTGCCTTCTTGCCAAGTAAAAGTAGTCAGTTCACCGGCTTGTTGTAAATGTTGCAAAATAGCGGTCAAGGCCGCAATTTCAGCGGCAGCAACGGTTAAGGCCAGTTGCGGTTTAGCGTAGCGTTCTTTTAAAGCCTCCAGTTGGTCTTCCACCACGATTTTCCCTTCATTTAAAATAGCTACGTGGTCACAAACCCGTTCTACATCCGTCAAAATATGAGTGGAAAATAAAATCGTGGTGCTGCCTTTTAAACTAGCTAAAAGGTCTAAAAATTCTTGACGGCCGCTCGGATCAAGGGCCGAAGTCGGCTCGTCGCAAATCAATAGTGGTGGTTCTGAAAGTAGCGCTTGGGCAATGCCTAAACGTTGTTTCATACCGCGGGAATAGCCTTTGATTTTTTGCCGATTGTTAGGCAGGCCCACTTTAGCTAGCATCTCATTAATTTTAATTTTTCGTTGCGTCTTATTGAGACCGGCAATTTCCCCCACTAAGTCTAAATATTCATAGGCTGACAAATACCCGTAAAAGGTGGGGACATCGGGCAAATAGCCAGTAAAGCGATTGGTTTTGGTGGCACCAAAACGAACTTCTTCACCGCACACCGTAATGGTGCCCCCACTTAATTTTTCTAAGCCTAAAATTAATTTCATGGTGGTGGTTTTGCCGGCCCCGTTTTTTCCTACAAAGCCGTAGAGACTACCTTGCGGGATGATTAAATTGACATCCGTCAGCACTTTTTTTGCGCCAAAATTTTTACTGACGTTTTTCAGTTCTAACAGGTTCATGCTCGTTCCTCACGACCAAAGGCGAAGTAAATCACTGGGCCGATGATTTGTAAAAGAACCACCACAATAATCCAGATGGGTTTACTGCCCAAGCGGAAAGTTTTACTTTTTAAAACGCTAACCAGCGCAGTGAGCATTAAAGCGACTTCTAAAATAATAATGGGAATAAAAAGGGGTAGATTATCAAAGAAAAATTGCGTGTTGTTCATGCTGATTCCTCCTTTAAAGTTAGGGCTTGAGCCCGTTGTTGGATGGGGATAAATGTTTCATGGTGCGCTAAAAAAGCTAATTGGGGATTGGTTAATATAAATTGTTTGACGAAAGTGAAGACTTGACTACTTTCCCGCGGAATTTCGCCGCTGCGTACCACGTGTTCGAGCCAAGGGGTAAGTTGGTCGAAATACTCATCGCCGCAAATTTTCAACTCCTTATTTTTTTCTAGCAGGGTGACGGCAGCGCCTAAAGCAGTTAAAGTGTGCGCTGCATCTTGTTGCAAGCTAAAGCCATGGGCACCAGCTAAATAAAAGTTTAAAGTGGCAGCAGGATTACAAGTTGCTAGCTGGAAAGTTGTGAGATGCTGTAAACCTTTTTCATAAGTCACGAGAAACTTCGAAGGATGCTCACCTAAAATTTGTAAATAATTCGTCAGACTGCTTAAGAGGAGCACCGCGTTTTGAAACAAACTACTTTGCAAGACTTGTTGAGCGGCTGGAAGTTCTCCTTTTAATTGGTAAGCACCTGCAATTAAGGAATCTGGTGGAATCGCTGGTGGCGTGTAGTGACCTAAAATTTTTAGCACCTCATCAGGTCGCCCTAAGACTAAGAGACAATAGGCTTGCATTTTTTCGGCTTCGACTAAAAGATCAGCGGCGCTAGCATTTTTGGTGACGTGTTGGAATAAGTCCAAGGCTTGCGGAATGTATTGGGCTTTTTTTGTTGACGCATCGGCACCAGGAAATAAATCAAAATGATTCAAAATAAAATTTCCCAGCTGCAAAATCAAAGGGTAACAGGAATAATAGCGTTTTGTTAAGCGCTGCAACGTGGCCCATGCTTCCGCCCCGGAACGTTCTTTTAAAGTATGTTGAAGGGAAGTGTAGAGGTGTTGAATCTCTTCTTGGGAAAGTTGCGGTTCGTAATTCAATAAGTCATCAATCGTCATGTCAAAGTAAGCCGCCAGCAAGGGGAGTAAGGTAATGTCAGGATAACTCTGATCATTTTCCCACTTGGAAACAGAAGTCTTAGTGACATTCATAAAATTAGCCAGCTCTTGTTGGGTAATTTGCTTTTCGCGGCGTTTTTCTTGGAGGACGCGTCCTAAACGCAAATTCATCTTATCACTTCCTTTGCTTTAAGTGTAAAGCTTGTGGACCCTTTAAGCAATGGCGCAGCTGTTAACTTTTCCTAGCAAAAGTTAACCAATAGGTAACAAACTGTTCTGAGAAAATTTCTCCAGAAAAAATTTGACAAACCATCTGAAAAAAGCTAGAATTTTCTGAAAGTTAACTGCTGAAGTTTTTTTAGTAGAGTAAGGAATGAAGTCTGTGAATAGTGATTTGGATTTGACGGCAGGGGTGAAGGATACACTGCCTACCGTTTTTGGCTATATTGGAATTGGTTTGGCTTTTGGTATCGTGGGAAAGGCCGCGGGTTTTAGCCCATTAGTGATTACGTTAATGTCGATTTTTATTTATGCTGGGTCGGCGCAATTTATTACCGTCAGTATGTTGGCAGCTTACAGTCCGATTTTGTCCATTGTCTTGTCGACATTTTTAGTCAACTCTCGCATGATTTTAATGAGTATGACATTAGCGCCGTATTTTAAAAAGCAAAGTGTCCTAAAAAATATCATGATTGGTACCCTCTTAACGGATGAAAGTTTTGCCTTAAGTATGAATAAGTTAAATTATACTGAGCGGCAACTAAATTTTCGCTGGATGAATACAGCGAATGTGATTTCTTATTTGACGTGGATCGTTTCAACTTTGGTGGGGGCTCTTTTGGGAAATTTCATTACGAATCCCGAAAAGTTTGGCTTAGACTTTGCGTTGGTGGCGATGTTCATTGGCTTGTTGTATTTGCAATTTATCGCGGATCGTTCCTTGAAGCGTAGTTTACAGCTAGTAGTGATTGCTTTTACTTTAGTGTGCACCTATTTTGGTTTAATTTTTATTCCTAGTAATCTTTTAATTTTAGCGGTGACCTTAATTGGCTGCGGATTTGGAGTGATGATGAAACATGCCTTCTTTTAATTTTATTATTTTGACCATCGTCGGCTGTAGCTTAGCAACTTGGTTGTCACGAGCTTTACCTTTTGTCTTGTTAAAAAAATTCGACTTGCCTAAAGGCGTAGTGGAGTACCTAGGTTTTGTCCCCATCGTGATTATGTCGGCTTTATGGTTCAACAGTTTATTCACACAACAATTAGGCCACTTCCCCCAAGTCAATTGGGAAAACTTGTTAGCGTCGGTGCCCACAATCATTAGTGCAGTGGTCACGAAAAGTTTGTTGTTCATTGTCGCGGTGGGGATTATTTCCCTAGCTGTCTTACGCTTGTGGTTGTAAAAAAGTTGTCAGCGTCAAAAATTTTTGGCGCTGACAACTTTTTTATTTTGTGCTAGAACATTTTTCTTGTTTTTTTCGTATACCTTAGTGACCAGAAAAAAGGGAGGCCACTCTGATGCTAACGACCCACTTAACCGCAAAACAATTTTTTAGTTTACGTTATCCGACGATTGAAAAAAGAATTTTACAGCGCTACGGGGAAGATCACCAAGGAGAACGTCTCTTAAAAGAAAATGCCATGTTACTGATTCGCCAAGATTTAGAAGGAAGCGCACCGCAAGTGCTCTGTCGAAAAGCTTTGCGCAAACTTTATTTTGCCCAGTTAGCGCAAGGTGTTTTTTCTTTTTGGTCTCGCTATTTATTGGCGCGTTTTCAACATTATTTTACCAAACGGGAAGTTTTTCGGCTGTGGACTTTAGTGCAGCGACAACAGTGGCAGACCTATCTTTTACAAAATATGAAAAAAGCCCTCTTGCTAGGCAAGAGAGCAGTATTTATTTGCTTACAATATTTAATCGGCAAAACCAAGTTTGCGGGTGATACCAAGAGCGGTAGGGGTGGCAGCCAAACCACCTTCAGCGGTTTCTTTAAAGATCGATGGCATCACTTGGCCGACTTTGTGCATGGCTTCAATCACTTCATCAGGAGGAATCACGCTTTGAATACCGGCTAAGGCCATATCCGCAGAAATCAAAGCTTGGGAAGAGCCTAAAGCGTTACGTTTCACGCAAGGGACTTCCACTAGACCCGCCACCGGATCGCAAATTAAGCCTAGCATATTTTTAATGGTGATGGCTAGAGCGTGACTAGCAGCTTCCACCGTACCGCCCGCCGCTAAGACCGTGGCGGCAGCAGCCATTGCGGCAGCTGAACCTACTTCAGCTTGGCAACCGCCTTCAGCGCCAGAAATCGAAGCGTTATTGGCGATGACTAAGCCAAAGGCGCCAGCGGTAAAGAGAAAATCCACCGCTTGTTCGTCAGTTAAGCCTAGGCGTTTTTCAACAGCGACTAACACACCGGCTAAGACGCCAGCGCTGCCGGCAGTAGGTGTAGCGCAAATCAAGCCCATTTTGGCGTTAACCTCGTTGGTGGCAATGGCATTGCGGACTGCTTGTAAAATTAAATCGCCGCTTAAAAATTTACCACTGGCTAGGTAGTCATTTAAACGTTTGGCATCACCGCCAGTTAAACCCGTGACGGATTTCACACCAGCGATGCCTTCTGCCACAGAAGAACGCATCACCTCTAGATTGCGGTGCATTGCTGCCCGGATTTTTTCGCGACTCGCACCAGAATATTCCATTTCCTGAGCAATCATTAAATCAGCGACGCTGGCGTAGTTTTTACTTTCATCGATTAATTCTTTAATCGTTAAAATCATTAGAAATCCCCCTTATTAATAGAAGAAGTTAACGCTGAAGACGTCAGGTAGGGCCGTAATCTCAGCGATACATGGGGCAACGTCACGTTCATCTATTTCCATAATCATGATGGCTTTTTCACCTTTAGCTTCACGGGTCACCGTCATGGTTCCGATATTGACTCCCGCCTCAGATAAGATTTGCGTAGCTTTGGCGACAATGCCTGGCATATCTTGGTGCACAGTTACAATCGTAGGCACCCCGTAAGACAAGGAAAGCTTAAAACCGTTGAGTTCAGAAATTTGAATATTCCCACCGCCAATGGAAAGACCAGTGACACTCATTTTACGGTCGCCTTTCGTTAGAATCATTTTTACTTGATTCGGATGCTCTGCTTTTTCTTTCGTTGGCACGAACAAGACTTCCATCTGAGCTTCATGAGCGAGTTTCAAACTATCGGCTAAACGACTGTCATCAGGCTCCATCCCTAGTAGACCACCCACTAGAGCAATATCCGTACCATGTCCGCGATAGGTTTTGGCAAAAGATTCATATAAATAAATATCGACACTGTCGGGTTGTTCACCAAAAATACTGCGGACCACTTTACCAATGCGGCACGCGCCAGCGGTGTGTGAACTACTTGGTCCCACCATCACGGGGCCGATAATATCAAAGACACTATGAAAACGAGGATTCACGCTTATCCCACCTTTTTATATTAGAAGATACTTCGATTTTAGCACATCCCAGATGGAGAAAAAAGGCGATATCCTAGGGTCACAACAGTTTTTTAAATTAAAATTTTAAGTGGAGTTCTTGCTTTTTTCAGTCAGCTTCGGTATACTAACTTAGGTGTGCGTCAGTACACGCTTATTTGTCTGTTTACAGACAGTGGGAGGAGAAATTTGAATCTCCATTCAACCACATCACGGACTCAAGGAGGTATGTCTCGTGGCAAAAAAAGTAGAAAAAATCGTTAAATTGCAAATTCCTGCCGGAAAAGCAACTCCAGCTCCCCCAGTAGGTCCTGCATTAGGTCAAGCAGGTGTGAACATCATGGGCTTCACAAAAGAATTCAACGCCCGCACAGCTGACCAAGCAGGGATGATTATTCCAGTAGTCATCTCCGTATACGAAGACCGTTCATTCACCTTCGTTACTAAAACTCCACCAGCTGCTGTTCTTTTAAAGAAAGCTGCTAAAATCGAAAAGGGTTCTGGCGAACCTAATACAAAAAAAGTTGCAACTGTTACGAAAGATCAAGTTCGTGAAATCGCAACAACTAAGTTAGAAGATTTAAACGCTGCTGATGTAGAAGCCGCTATGCGTATGGTGGAAGGAACTGCAAGAAGCATGGGTATCACTGTCGCTGAATAAGCACAAGACACTCAGAGGTACGCTTCTCAGTTCATTACATGGATAACATGTAAGCCGTGGGAGGGTAACCGTTAAAACCACATCAAGGAGGAAACATAATGGCTAAAAAGAGCAAAAAATTACAAGATGCATTAAAAAAAGTTGACGCTACGAAAGCTTACTCTGTTGAAGAAGCGGTAGCTTTAGCTAAAGAAACAAACATCGCTAAATTCGACGCAACTGTTGAAGTTGCTTATCGTTTAAGCGTTGACCCTAAAAAAGCAGACCAACAAATTCGTGGGGCTGTTGTACTACCTAACGGAACTGGTAAAACACAAACTGTTTTAGTATTCGCTAAAGGGGAAAAAGCAAAAGAAGCTGAAGCTGCTGGTGCTGATTTCGTTGGCGATGACGACATGGTTGCTAAAATTCAAGACGGTTGGTTTGGCTTCGACGTTGTCGTAGCAACCCCTGATATGATGGCTTCTGTCGGTCGTTTAGGTCGGGTCTTAGGACCTAAAGGCTTAATGCCAAACCCTAAAACAGGTACTGTTACGATGGACGTAACCAAAGCTGTTAACGAAGTAAAAGCTGGTAAAGTAACTTACCGCGTTGACAAAGCTGGGAACATCCATGTGCCAATCGGTAAAGTTTCTTTTGAAGATGCTAAATTAGTAGAAAACTTCAAAACAATTCATGACACTTTATTGAAAGCTAAACCAGCTACTGCTAAAGGTCAATACATGAAAAATATCACCGTAACGACTACTTTTGGTCCTGGTGTACATGTTGATCAAGCAAGCTTCTAATTTTTAACGAAATAAAATTTTTCTTGACCTTGTTTACCGCCTATGGTACAGTAGACAAGGTTAAGAATTCTTTTTAATCGTACCTAAGACAGTAGGTGACGCAAGTCTTAATTTCCTACCGAGGACAACCTTTGAATATCAATGGGTCCCTCTATGTCTAGGTGGCATGGAGTTTTTTTATTGGAAAAATTCCACCATCAAATCTAGGAGGTGAAATATCGTGAGTGAAGCAGCAATCGCAAAAAAACAATCCATCGTTGAAGAAGTAACTGCAAAATTTAACGACGCAGCATCTGTCGTTATCGCAGACTACCGTGGTTTAACTGTAGCCGAAGTGACTGAATTACGTAAACAATTACGTGAAGCAGGCGTTGAAATGAAAGTTATCAAAAACTCCATTTTATCTCGTGCCGCTAAAGCTGCTGGGTTAGAAGGTTTAGACGAAGTCTTTACTGGACCAACTGCTATCGCCTTTTCAAATGAAGACGTTGTAGCACCAGCTAAAATCATCGACGAATTTGCTTCTAAAGCTAAAGCTTTAGAAATCAAAGGTGGCGTAATCGAAGGCAAAGTAGCTTCTGTCGAAGAAATTAATGCTTTGGCAAAATTACCAAGCCGCGAAGGTTTACTATCTATGCTTTTATCTGTTCTTCAAGCTCCAGTCCGCAACGTGGCCTACGCTGTCAAAGCAGTTGCCGACAAAAAAGAAGAAGAAGCAGCTTAAAGTTAGCATCCTAATTTAAAACAAAACAAAAACCCTAATTGGAGGAAATTTAAAATGGCATTGAACATTGAAAACATCGTTGCTGAATTAAAAGACGCAACTATTTTAGAATTAAGCTCTTTAGTTAAAGCTATCGAAGAAGAATTTGGCGTATCCGCTGCAGCTCCTGTTGCTGCTGCTGCTGGCCCTGCTGCTGCTGCTGAAGAACAAACTGAATTCACAGTTGAATTAACAAGCGCTGGCGAATCTAAAGTTAAAGTTATCAAAGTAGTTCGTGAAATCACTGGTTTAGGCTTGAAAGAAGCTAAAGCTTTAGTTGATGGCGCTCCTGCTGCTGTTAAAGAAGGCATTGCTAAAGAAGAAGCTGAAGAAATCAAAGCTAAATTAGAAGAAGTTGGCGCTGGCGTTACTGTTAAGTAATCTCGCTACTCTTTTGAGAACAGCTCTTACATCTGAGGATGTGAGGGCTGTTTTTTTGATTTGGAAAGCAAATGCAAGTAAGAGTTGACATGAAATAAAAGTCTAATTCATTAGCAGAAAGAATAAAATTAGCTAATAAATTTTTTTAGTTTTTGCTGTACCAACGACAAAACCCCTGCCGTCCTCAAACGCAAATGAGGATAGCGGGGGTTTGGTTTATTCTTTGTTTTCGATTTTCTTTAAAAAAGAATCTAGACGACGTAATAAATCTTGAGGGGAGACATGTTCTAATTCTTCAGCTAAGACGTGGGCTTGTTCTTTTTGATAGTCTAGGTGGGTGACTAAAAAATATTCCCAAAGCTCGTGACTCTGATACAAGTTCGTAGCAATTGTGCGCCCTTTAGTGCTGAGGCGAGAGCCTTGGTAAGGAACGTATTCCACCAGACCTTCTTCGGCTAGTTTATTGATCATCTCAGTGACGGAAGCTGGCGCAATCTTTAACTTTTCGGCGATATATTTATTCGCAATTAATTTTTGCGAGTCACCGAACTCATACATAATTTTTAAATAATCCTCTTGATGTTGGCTCATGCTTTTGCCTCGACTTCTCATTCGCTTTCTCTTGCTAAGCATACCTGATAGTAACGGATTTGACAATGTTCAGTCCTCCTAAAAGACATACTTCTGCTGGACTTTCTGAGAAATAGTTGGTGAGGACTTGACGTCTGAATATTTTTAGGTTACCCTAAAAATATAAAAAGTTTAGGGTAACCTAAAAATAGAAGGAGCAAATTATGATTGCATGTCAAAAAGTGCATACCACTTACGAACGTGAACGGGTTTTAGATAATGTAAATTTTCAGCTAGCGGGTCCCACAATTACCGGTATTATTGGACCCAATGGCGCTGGTAAGTCGACACTGTTAAAAAGTATTTTGCAGATTGTACCAGCTGGCGGCACAATAACCATCGACTGTAAGCCAGCTAGGGAAAAATTGAAAAAAATTGCCTACGTGGAGCAAAAAAGTAGTATCGATTATACTTTTCCCATTACGGTGAGAGAGTGCGTCGCCTTAGGACTTTATCCACAGTTGGGTTTGTTTCATCGTCTACAAAAAAAGAACTGGCAACGGGTAGATAAAGCTTTAGCACAAGTAGAAATGACAGACTTTAGTCAACGGCAAATTAGCGAGCTGTCTGGTGGACAATTTCAACGGGTGCTGATTGCCCGCTGTCTAGTACAAGAAGCGGATTATATTTTTTTGGATGAACCTTTTGTCGGGATTGATTTAGTGAGTGAGCAAACCATCATGAATATTTTGCGTCAGCTGAAGGCTTTAGGGAAGACGATTCTCATCGTTCATCACGACTTGAGCAAGTTGACGACTTACTTTGATCACATTTTATTGCTGAATAAGACGGTGATTGCTTTTGGCGCTACGGCAGCAGTGGCTACTGAAGAACATTTAGCAAAAGCATACGGCGCCAACTTAATTTTTAAAGGAGGTGCTGCCAAGTGAATATCTTGACGGAATTTATTGACGGGTTAAAAGAATTTCATTTTCTCCAAAACGCGTTAATTACCGCCCTAGTAATTGGATTGGTGGCAGGCGTTGTCGGCTGTTTCATTATCTTACGGGGAATGTCTTTAATGGGAGACGCGATTTCCCATGCCGTATTACCAGGGGTGGCGCTGTCTTATATTTTCGGTTTCAATTATTTTTTAGGAGCGACTGTTTTTGGCGTGTTAGCTTCGGTGATTATCACCTTTATCAAAAATAATAGTGTCATTAAAGGTGATACGGCCATTGGGATTACCTTTAGTTCTTTTCTGGCGCTAGGGGTCATTTTAATCGGAGTGGCCAATAGTTCCACCGATTTGTTCCATATTTTATTTGGAAATATTTTAGCCGTCCAAGATTTTGATAAATGGTTAACCATCGGCATTTCCTTCATCGTACTTTTAGTCATCTTTTTATTTTTCAAAGAGTTGTTGCTGACGTCCTTTGATCCTTTGATGGCTAAAGCGTTGGGGATGAAAGTAAATTTTTACCATTACCTCTTGATGATTTTAATTACGTTAGTGGCGGTGACGGCGATGCAAAGTGTGGGAACGATTTTAATTGTCGCCCTTTTGATTACACCAGCCGCAACTGCGTATCTTTATGCTAAAAGTTTGAAAACCATGGTAATTTTGTCGGGATTTCTTGGGGCACTAGCCTCCTTTTTAGGGCTAGTACTTGGTTACCATTTTAATATTGCAGTGGGTTCTTGTATCGTCTTAACGGCCGCAACTATTTTTGCTGTGAGTTTTCTTTTTGCACCAAAACAAAATCTCTGGAAGAAGATGAAGTAGATGAAAAAATTATGGGTACCCTTTGTTTTATTCTTTTTACTAACGCTAAGTGGCTGTAGCATAAGCGAAAGTAAAGAAAGTTCAAACGATAACGATAAATTACAAGTGGTGGCGACGAATTCCATTATTGCCGACATTACAAAAAATATTGCCGGCGATAAGATTGAGCTGCACAGTATTGTACCGGTAGGGAAAGATCCCCACGAGTACGAACCACTGCCGGTAGATGTGAAAAAAGTTTCTCGTGCTGATTTAGTTTTATTTAACGGGATTAATTTAGAAAATGGTGGCGCCAGTTGGTTTATGAAATTGATTGCCAATGCCAAAAAAACAGAAGGACAGGAAGTTTTTCCAGTGAGTGCAGGGGTTGAAGTCATTTATCTAGAAGGCAAAGGAGAAGAGGGAAAAGAAGATCCCCACGCATGGCTAAATTTAGAAAATGGGATTCTTTACGCCCAAAATATTGAAAAACAACTTAGCGCTAAAGATCCCGCCAATGCGCCTTATTACCAAGAACAGTTGGCTGACTACACAGCTAAATTAGCCCAACTAGATACAGAAGCCAAGGAGAAATTTGCTAATATTCCCAGCAATAAAAAATTAATCGTCACGTCGGAAGGGTGCTTTAAATATTTTTCCAAGGCTTACGACATTCCTTCTGCTTATATTTGGGAAATTAATACAGAGGAAGAAGGGACGCCAGACCAGATTAAAAATTTGGTGCAGCAATTACGGACAACTCAAGTACCCGCTCTTTTTGTAGAAAGCAGTGTAGACGATCGCCCCATGAAGTCAGTGGCCAAAGACACCGGCATTCCCATCTTTGCTAAACTTTATACCGATTCCGTTGCCGAAGCAGGGGCGCAAGGGGATAGCTACTACGCCATGATGAAATGGAACTTGGAACAAATTGCTGCTGGCTTAACTCAATAAGACAAAAATTCGCAAACTATTACCAATTGGTAACGTTTTGCGAATTTTTTTGTGACTTGAGAATAAGGAGTTTACTAATGGCTGTAGAAAACCTATAATGAAAAAAACAAAGTAGGTGAAGATATGGCTCTTTATCAACAAATTCACCACCTAATGGACACTAGTGATGTCTTTTTAATCTCCACGATGGATACAAGAGGTTTTCCCACCACGATTGCCGTTTCCACGCCATTAAATAAAAGAGGAATTCAGCGGATGGAATTTTATTTAAACGCAACTGGTGAAACGGTGGAAAATATTTTGCGGGAAGCTAAAGGGGCAGTTTGCTGTTTTAATGAAGCAACGCATCAAAGTTTGCTCTTTAAAGGGAAGTTTTCCCTGCGCATTTATACGCTAGAAGACGCAGAATTCTTAACCGACTATCAGCGCCAATTAAATCACCAAGAAGCGGTGATTGCTGTTTTTGAAACGATGATTTGTAAATCCCATATCGAAGGCACTACCACCAGTTTTATTTTTTGACGGTGCGGGGAAGTGCGCTCTTCTGATTGTCGAGCGGGTTTAACGAGCTCTTCCAATACCAGTTGACGATACTATCTTTTTTTGTTATGATACTCTTGTTGTGATTGTGTAAAGCGCACAAGCTACAACCGCTCGAAACAAGTTTTAAGACCTTTGGGCACTTGTCTAGGCGAGTCTAAGTCAATTAAAGGAGGTGCGTTACATGTACGCGATTATTAAAACAGGTGGTAAACAATTAAAAGTTGAAGCTGGTCAAGCAATCTACATTGAAAAATTAGATGCTGCAGCAGGAGACAAAGTTACTTTTGATGAAGTGATTTTAGTCGGTGGCGAAGCTACTAAAGTAGGGACTCCATTCGTTGAAGGAGCAACTGTCACTGGTACTGTTGAAAAACAAGGTAAACAAAAGAAAGTTGTTACTTTCCAATACAAACCTAAAAAACACTCTCACCGTAAGCAAGGTCATCGTCAACCTTATACTAAAGTTGTCATCGATGCCATCAACGCTTAATTGCAATTAGAAAGAAGGTTAACAATGATCCGAGGAACCTTTCAACGTGATGAAGAAGGCCATATTAGTCAATTTGTCCTCACTGGCCACGCCGATAGTGCTCCATACGGGAGTGACATTGTTTGCGCCGCAGTTTCTGCTTTAGCAATTTCTACGGTGAATGGGATTGAAGCCTTAGCCGGTTTTGAACCAGCTGTTGTGATGGATAATGATCAAGGTGGTCACTTAGCCATGACACTAGCCGATGACATGAACGGCGAACAGCTAACGATTTCGCAAATCCTTCTAGAAAATTTGCTTTTGGGACTACAATCCGTAGCTTCCGAAAACGCAGAGTATCTTGAAATTAAAACAATCAATCAGTAGAGGAGGTCAAACTCATGATGTTACAAATGAATCTACAATTCTTCGCCCACAAAAAAGGGGGCGGTTCTACAGCCAACGGTCGTGATTCCCAATCTAAACGTTTAGGTGCGAAAGCTGCCGATGGTCAAACTGTTTCTGGTGGATCTATCCTTTATCGTCAACGGGGAACTAAAATCTTCCCTGGAGCTAATGTCGGTATCGGTGGCGATGACACTTTATTTGCTAAAGTTGAAGGCGTTGTTCGTTTCGAACGTAAAGGCCGCGACAAAAAACAAGTTAGTGTTTACCCTGTAGCGCAAGAAGCTTAATAAGCGAACTAGAGTCCTATCTTTCGTTGAAGAGAGATAGGGCTTTTTTTGTTTTTCATAGAAAAATATTTTTAATGTTTAGCGATTTGATATTGTAGAAAATTATTTTTAAATTAAGCTTATCATATAAGAAAACGTATAAAAAAATGGAGAGAGGGTGCTTTATGAAAAATAAAAAAGACCAACGGCGGAATGGGTTAATTGGCTTGTATAGTTTGTTATTGCTGGTGGCTTGTTCTTTACGTCAACTGAAGAATCATTTTTCAATAGCCATAATCGTCGTAATCGTTGCGTTGATGGTTGCAATTATTTTATGGTGTTATCTGAAGCAAAAAGCCATAATACAAATGAATTTTTTTAGTTTTTCATATGATAGCAAATTAAGCAAGGAAGAACGAATTTTTTGAGTAGTTTAACGTTACTTATTGCGCCAGTTCTTAAGGTTAGCAATATTTCTATTGAGGACGTAGTACTTTCGGCTTTACTTGTTGTCCTTGCGCTGCGTTTCTTTGTCATGAATGAGCGCTATCTGCTGGAAAATAAAAAGGGCTGATGGTGGAGCAATCTTCCGCACCTTATAGCATATTACATCTCTTCTATCCAAGTTGAAAAAGTTCTTCTTTTGTTGTCGAGCTTGATAAACTAACTTATTCGGTATTAATCCGTAACGACATAAAAATTAAAAAGCAAATTTTCAGTCGTTCCATCTTAATACTCATAAGTTGAGCGCGTTTATCAAGCTCTTCCAATAAGCATATCCCTCGCGTTATTACAGATGTTTTGTTAGAATAACTGAATCACTGGTTATTTTTATGGTAAGCAGGATGGTAGTAGTAATACCATGGGAGACCTTTACTCTTCTGATGACTAAAAAATGAGTAATGGAGGATTTGCAAATGGATTTATGGGTTGTATTAGTTGTGCTGGCGTTTTTTGTCGCTGGCCTCGTGGGGCTTGGTTTTTTACAAAAGCGTCACGTCTCGTTTTCTAAACGGGTCTTTATCGGTTTAGGAGCGGGGATTGTTTTTGGGGTAATCTTACACGTAGCCTTGGGGGCTGCAAGTGAGAATGTTGCCACCAGTATGACGTGGATTGGCATTGTGGGGAGCGGTTATATTTACTTCTTGCAAATGTTAGTTATTCCGCTAGTTTTTGTGTCCATCGTTAGTGCGTTTACTCGGCTTAAGGTGACGGAAAAACTTGGAAAAATTTCTTCGACAGTGTTGATCTCTTTATTAGGTACAACAGCCGTAGCCGCATTTATTGGTTACCTATCCACTTTAGTTTTTGGGTTAAACGGTGCTACTTTCACGAAAGGAACCGCCGAAACGGCGCGGATTGCTGAATTAGCGACGAAACAAGAATCCGTGCAAAATTTTTCGATTCCTGAACAGCTCTTATCTTTTATTCCGAAAAATGTTTTTGCCGACTTTGCTGGAACGCGTTCTACTAGTACGATTGGGGTAGTCATTTTTGCCGCTTTCGTTGGTGTAGCGTATCTAGGTGTGAAACGGAAATCACCGAAAGAAGGACAATTCTTTGCTGATTTAATGGATAGTCTTTATAAAATCGTGATGCGGATTACTACCTTAGTGTTACGGTTGACTCCTTTTGGCGTTTTCGCTTTGATGACTAACGTGTTAGCCACCAGTGACTACCAAGCTATCGTCGACCTTGGAAAGTTTGTGATCGCTTCTTATGCCGCTTTAATCGTTGTTTTATTGGTGCATTCCTTGCTATTAATCAGCGTACGGGTTTCGCCAATTAAATACTTTAAAAAAGCTTTTCCTGTTTTGAGTTTTGCTTTTACTTCTCGTTCTTCAGCAGGCGCACTGCCTTTAAATATTAAAACGCAAACGGAAGCATTGGGTGTAGATGACGCAACAGCCAACTTCTCTGCAAGTTTTGGTTTATCTATCGGGCAAAACGGCTGTGCAGGCGTTTATCCAGCCATGTTAGCGACAATCGTTGCACCAACGGCTGGAATTGATATTTTTACCCCACAATTTATTTTGATGCTATTAGCTATTGTCACGATTAGTTCTTTCGGAGTTGCCGGCGTCGGTGGCGGAGCCACCTTTGCTTCTTTAATCGTTTTAGGAGCGTTAAATTTGCCTATCGCGATCGTTGGTTTAGTTATTTCTGTTGAACCATTGATTGATATGGCCCGGACCGCTACTAACGTTTCAGGGAGTATGGTAGCAGGCATCTTAACGAGCGTTCGCGTGCACGACTTAGATCGTACCGTATTGAATGATCCGCAAGCTGTCATTTCAGAACAAGAGTAATTAAATAATATTAGTAAAAACTTACGAACATCCGCAAATTTTAAAGGATTATTTGTAGGTTTTTACTATTTTTTTTATGAAAAACAGTTTACAATGGGTACAAGTTTAAAAATGAAAGAAGGTATCTTATGGGAAAAATTGAAGAACGTCCAGGGCAAGTAAGTTTTTTACAAGCTATCAAAGATTTTTTTAGGGGGTATGTTGATTTTAAAGGTCGGAGCACGCGAGCTGGTTACTGGTGGATGCGACTTATCCTCGGCGTGTTAGGAATTATTTTTTTCGTTGTTTTTTTATTAAACACCCTTAGAAAGGTGCTAGAAATTATTCCTTTAGATGATATTCAAAATGGTGCGAACTTAAGTAGCGCACAAACGGATCAATTGAGTAGTTTAGTTTTTAGTATGATTGTGCCTATCATCATTGCTGGCTTGGTAGCGTTGGCCTTAATTGTGCCCAACATTGCCTTAACGGTTCGCCGTTTGCGGGATGCTGGTCTACGAGGGCGCGCCCAATTAACTTTGTTCCTGATTTATTTGGTCATCAATATTTTTGTGAACAATGCGACGACCACGACGATGCTGGCCAACGGTAACTTTAGCGCCGACTTAATCATTAATCCACTGCCGGCTGTCTATTCTTTAGTCCTCTTTATCCTAACCGTTTTACCTACCGGGACTTTAGCAACGACTCACCAAACAGGAATTTTTGCTTTCTTCTTTAAAAATAAATCTTTTTATCAAGATAAACCTGAAGATGAGTATCCAGATTTTTAATCCGTAACTAAAAGAGGAACACACCGTGATTGGTGTGCTCCTCTTTTACTTTTTTAGAAATATTTTTTAAAACCGAAGTAGCCTACTAAATCAAAAATTCCCATTAACAGTAACACCAAGCCAATCATTTGGAATAAGAAGAGCAAGGTGCTGAAGGGATTAATGATAATGACAAGTCCGACGATGACCAAGAGGACACCATAGATAATGAGGGACATACCAGCATTGATGACTTGTTTGCGCAAATCTAGACCACTCAAGAGCTTACTGATACCATTGGCTAAAATAAAAATCCCAAACAAGACGTTCACCAATGAAATTAACGTGCCAGTGAAAAGAATAATACACAAGCCAATGATAATCATGATGACCTCACTAGCACTGACGCGCCGAGCTGCTGTGGTATCTTGTGGGCGCTGAAAGATGCCAATTAGTCCCATTACAATAAAGTAGCCACCAATCAGATAAGTGACCCCTTTAAAAAAGGCCATGGGACGAATGAGTAAAAAGATTCCCACTAACATGTAGACTAATGCTTGTAACCATTGATATTTCCGTAGTTGATTCATAAAGTTTTCCATCGTCATTCCTCCTTGTTCTCATTGTACTGGTTTTTAAGAAAAAGTTGAACTATTTGTGATTATGAAATTTTAAATAAAAAACAAACATAATGTAAACGGTACCTATTATTTTTTTGCTAATCATGTTATAATAACTTTGCAAAAAGACAAAGGAGGTACCGCCGATGAAAATGGAAAATATTGAAATAGGAAAACGCTATCTATGTAATGCAATTGGACTGAAAGATTCAATCGTTGGCGAAGTTATCGCGAAGATGGAACGCTGTAGCGTGTTATACGTAAAAAGCCATTCCAAAGAGGATAACGTCTCGGTAGTAGAGAAGGCGGCCAAAGTAGTCGTACGTTATGACGATTTCATTTCTGAAGAGGAATAAAAAACAAAAACAGGGTGAGCAAGTGGAGAAAACTTGCTCACCCTGTTTTGTCGTTTTACTCTTCAACATTTTTTAAGATCTTAGGCACCGAAAACTTTAAAACGATCGGCATCGTCGATATATTCTTTCGCTTGTGCTGGGCTTTCAACGGAACCAAAGACTAATTGGCTACGTAACTTCCAATCAGCTGGAATATTCCATTCTTTAGCTACGGCATCATCAATCACTGGATTGTAATGTTGTAAGTTAGCGCCAAGGCCGGCGATGGAAAGAGCGACCCAAACATTTTCAGTTGTTAAACCAGAAGCTTGTTCACTCCACACTGGGAAGTTATCGGCATACAAAGAGAATTGTTCTTGCAAACCTTTCACTACGCTTTGATCTTCGAAGAATAATACAGTTCCTAAACTATTTTTAAAACCTTGGATTTTCTTTAAAGTATTCGGGTAAGCTTCAGCTGGCGTTAAAGGTTTTAAAGCTTCGGCGGTTAAGTCCCATAATTTTTCGTGAGCAGGACCAAACAATGTTACGACACGTTGGGTTTGAGAATTGAAGGCTGTTGGACTTTCTTTCACAACGTCTTGGATTAAATCAATAATTTCTTCTTTAGGCATTTCAACGTCCCGACCTAAAGCATAAATGGAACGACGTAAGCGTAAGTTTTCTAAAAATTTTTGTGCAGACATGAGCAATTACCACCTTTTGTTTTTTGATTACTTAACTAGTATACTTGCTGACAAAAAGTAAGTAAAATTATTTGCTTACAAAAGTTTTTTTCGCGGAAAAATGCTAAAATAGAAGCTAAGACATGAGCATTATTAAGGAGGGTACTTCATGAGTCTTACTGTGCTGACAGATGGTTTAAAAACAAATCATCGCCGAGTACTTTTGCAGTTGGCTGAGAAGTGGCAACAGCAAGGTAAAGTAACGAATATTTTCGTGGTGGTTCCCAACCATATTAAATTTTCTGAAGAAGTAGCGATCTTAAAAGAGTTGGGTCAGTTAACGACTAGGGAGACGATAGCGACAACGCAGCTCCAGACTTTTAGCTTTTCGCGTTTGGCGTGGTACTTTTTAAAAAATACCGCCTACTTCGGGGCTAAAGTTTTTAGCGAAACCGCCCAACCTTTGTTGATTCAAAAGGTCTTGCAGGACAATCTAGAGCAATTGGTACTTTTGAAAACGCAAGCGCAAGGTCGAGGCTTTGTGGAACAACTACAACAATTATTCCAAGAGTTTCAACAAGGCGTTTACTGTGCCAATAGTGCCGAACAAATGCGGCAACTTCAGCAGTTGTCGGGCGCTAGTTTTGAAAAGTTAAAAGAATTTCAATTGCTTTATGAAGCCTACTGCCAAGAGCTAGCTAAATTTTCTTTTCGGGAAACCAGTGTCCTACAAGCTTTGACGCAATATTTTATGGAGAATCCGCCGCAACAAACGGGTTTTGTTTTTTATGGCTTTGAACAATTTAATCTAGAGGAGCAACAACTCTTGCACCAGATTTTATTAAGTGACGCCCCTATTTTATTGGATGCGCCTTACCCTAGCGATAGTTTGGAAATGTTTGACTGGCAGAAAATGGATCGTGATTCCTTATTAGCGTTTTGTCAGCAAAATGACGTGCCTTATACGGTGCAATCTTTAGGTACGCCTCAAGCCTTCACGCCAGGTGAAAAACTGGCGGCAACTTTTCGGGAGACGTTTACTCAGACACCAACTCCCAAAGCGGATCCTAACGTGGAAGAATATTTCCAGTTGTATCAAGCAGCCAATCCTTATGAGGAAGTTGTGGGGGTGGCCAAGACCATCCAACGTTTAATTCGGCAAAAAAAATATCGTTACCAAGATTTTACAGTGTACGTCAGAGATACCGCAAAGTATCAAGAACTGTTACCGCGAGTCTTTGCCTTGAACGAAATTCCTTATAACTTAGCCCTCAGTCGCACCATGAAAGATCATCCCTTCGTGGAATTTTTGCAGAGTTTATTTGCCGTGTTGCAACGAAATTATCGGACTCATGATGTTTTGCGCTTATTAAAGACGGAGCTTTTGCCGTTAACCATTAAAGAAGAATTGCCTTTTCATGAGCTATCTTTCCGTCAACAAGTCGATATTTTTGAAAATATTTTATTGAAAAATGGTTTTACTGGCCGGGACTTTACTCAAGGTCCATGGGAGTTGCTGAGCTTGCCACAAGCTGATTCGGCGGGTTTACTAGCTGATCCGCGTTATCAAAAAGAACAAGATTTAGCCGACTTTAGTAATGGGTTGCGGGAAGCATTAGCAGGTCAACTCCAACCCTTGCAACAGGCCTTGAAAAAAGCGCGCAATGGACGGGAACAAGCGCTAGCGCTGCTGGATTTTTTAGTAACCAGTGGTGTAAAAAATCAACTGCAACAATTCCGAAAAGAGGCCCTGGATGCCGGCGACTTATCTTTAGCTAAGGTCCATCAACAAACGTGGCAGGCTTTTTGTCAGTTGTTGGAAGATTACGTCACGATTTATGGTGAAGCCGACGTTTCTTTAAGTTCTTTTCAAGAGAATATGGCTGTGGGCTTAGAAACGATTACCTACGAACAAATTCCCCAAACCTTAGATCAAGTGCAAATTGAAATTTTTGAAAATGTGTTGCCTAATGCGAATAAAGTTATCTTCGGCTTAGGATTAAGCGAAGATAACTTGCCGCAAAAAATTCTCAATAAAACCTTATTGACCGATGAAGAGCGCCAGACGATTAAACAAGAGTTACAAGAAGGTAGACCTCTACGTTTTGATAGTCGTAAAGAAAATCAAAAGGAAAATTTTCGCTTCCACCAGTTTTTATTGAGTGGGGCAGATTATTTATACGCTAGTTTTGCCTTACAACAAGAAAAAGGGACCACCCATTTCTCTCCTTTGATTTTGCGTTTGCAAAATTTATTTAAATTGCCTCTCGGTTTATGGCAAGGGGTAAGGGGGGCGGAAAGTGACCAGCAGACTTTGGGACGTTTAGGGAACTATCGCCAATTATTACGGGAGTACCCGGCTTTATGGCGCTTAAGTCAAGAGCAAGTTCTTCATCCTTTCTGGCAAACAGTGCCGCAACTTTTGCGTCATAGTCCTTTAGCGTTAACCTTTAGCCGTTTAGAAGAACAACTGCTACGGAAAAATATTCCCCAAGCTTTAACGCCAGCGCTAGCTACGGAACTCTATGGGGAAAAAATTGTCGCTTCGGTTTCCAAAATGGAAAGTTTCTACGATTGTCAGTATCAGTATTTCTTAAATTATGGCTTGCGTTTAAAAGAGCGGGAAACCTTAGCCTTGAATCCCCAAGTAACTGGCGAATTTTTCCATGAAGCCTTAGACACTTTATTTAAAATTTTGTGGCAACAGGAAAAAAATCTCGCGGAACTAACAGCTAGCCAGTTGCAACAATTTTTACGGGAAACCCTAGACTTAGTTTTACAAGAAAAGCACTATCAAATTTTTAACCGTAGTGCTCGGATGCTCTTTATTAAGGACAAGTTGGTGGCGATTTTAACCCAGTTAGTCCAGGCTATGAATCAACAGCAAGGCCAAACCCATGCCCGTAGTTTATCCACCGAGTGGCGTTTTGATGCGCTACAAAAAAATGGTCTCAAAGGATTACAGCTGCCTATGAGTAATGGTGAGTCCTTGTACTTGCGGGGGATTATTGACCGCGTGGATGTTACCTATGTGGACCAAATTCCTTATCTCACCGTGGTGGATTATAAATCCTCAGCCCATGAGTTTAATTTTGCCGATGCTTATTACGGCTTGGCGATGCAGATGTTGAGTTATTTAGGGGTAGTTTTAGCCGAAGAAAATCAAAGCTATTTACAGCGACAATTAGTCAAAGCCGGGCACGCTGAGATTCCTCAGCCCTTTAAAGCCGGTGGCGCTTTGTACTTGCATGTTAAAAATCCCGAAATTAAAGCGCCGAATCCGCAAGTGGACTTGGAACGCTTGAAAGCCTATAAGTATCGCGGCCTGTTAGTCAATGAACCAGACTTATTAACGGAGCTAGCGCCAGACCTTGCCGGCAAGAGTTTGATTTACCCCATTAGCCAAACGGCCAAAGAATTAAAAGTGGATAACCCGCAAAGTGTGACCCCTGATGAATTGTCCTTACTCTTAGCCAAAAATCAGGAAAACTTGACAGCGGCTGGCGAGAGTATCGTTTCCGGTAAGATTGCGTTGAATCCTAGTTATCACGATAAGGAGCGGATTGCCTGCACCTATTGCCCATTCCGCAGCATTTGTCGCTTTGATGTTTTACTACCAGAAAATAACTATCGCGAAATTAAAAAGCTAGCCAAAGAAGACGTATTAAAACAGATTCAGGAGGAAAAAGACCATGGCGATTCCACAAAAGCCCAACAATAGTCGCTTCACTGATGCCCAGTGGCAAGCGATTTATCAAACGGGAAAAAATATTTTAGTTTCGGCTTCTGCCGGTTCCGGGAAAACCACCGTTTTAGTCAAAAGGGTAATTGAAAAAATCCAAGCCGGTACGCCAGTGAATCGTTTATTAATCGTAACCTTTACCGAAGCGGCGGCTAGTGAAATGAAAGCGCGGATTGAAGCTGCCTTAAAAGAGAGTCTCGCTTTAGCCAAAGATGAGGAGCGGAGCTATTTATTAGAACAGCTGAGTCTTTTGCCTTTAGCTAATATTTCTACCTTACACGCTTTTTGTTTGACGGTGATTCAGCGCTACGCTTATTTAATTGGCTTAGATCCCAAATTTCGCATGTTGACGGATGAAACAGAGCGCCTTTTGCTGGAAGAAGAAGTCTTTGCCGAGGTGCGGGAGTCTCATTACGGTACGCCGCTTTTTGATCAATTGACCAATAATTTTTCCAGCGACCGCAATGATGATGGCTTACAAGAATTAGTCTTAAACTTGGCCCATTTTTCCACCAGTCATCCTCAGCCTTTCTCTTGGTTAGCTAGCTTACCGGCGAATTATGAAAAAGAACGCGTCGCAAGTTTATTGCAAGCAGAACTCTTGCCGTTATTTGTCGAGACCATGACCAACAGTTTACATGCCTACCAAGAGTGGTTGCAGCTGACGGATACACCAGGGTTACAAAAAAATCATCAAACCTTACTTTTGGAAGCCCAAGGAATTGAAAATGTTTTAACGACAGCTAAAAGTGGCGACTTAGACCGCTTATACGCGGCAGTGGCGAGTTTTACCTTTGGCAAGATGACCGCCGTTTCTAAGGCTGAACCAGAACTCAAAGAAACCAGTAAAGAAATTACCGCCGCCCGCAAAGAAATCCGAAAACAAATGGAAAGCACGTGGCAAATGCTTTTCCCTGAAGCACCTCAAGTGATGTGGGACTTATTGCCAAAAGCGCAATCGTTGGTCACAGAACTAACGGCCATTACCCAAGAGTTTATGGCAAGTTTTGCCGCTAAGAAAAGACAATTAGGCGTGCTAGATTTCGGCGATTTAGAACACTTTGCCTATGATATTTTACACACGCCAGACGCGGCCACGCAGGAGTTAATCGCCCAACAGTTTTATCAAGAACGTTTTGCAGAAGTCATGGTGGACGAGTACCAAGATATTAACCAACTGCAAGATGCCCTCTTAAAGACGGTGGCTTGCGGCGATAATTTATTTATGGTGGGGGATGTGAAACAATCGATTTATGGTTTCCGTCTGGCTGAACCCAGTTTGTTTTTAGATAAGTATCAACACTATCAAGGTCCTAATGCCGATGGGCTTCGCATCTTATTGCAGGAAAATTTCCGTTCACGAAAGGAAGTCATTGACTTTACCAATTTGATTTTTAGCCAATTAATGAATGAAAAAGTCGGTCAACTGGACTACGATGGCGATGCCCTTTTAATCCAAGGGAACAAAAGCTTCACACCGTCAGCCAATTGCACCCCCGAAATTTTAATTTACGAAAAAAAATCAGCTGCTAATTTGACCGCAGATGACAATAATCCGCATTTTGAAGATAAAACGGACGGTGAACTGGCTTTAGTAGCCAAAAAGATTCAAGAACTAATCGCTACGGAGTTTCCGATTTTAGACAAAGAAACAAAAGAAGTTCGACCGATTCGTTACCAAGACATCGTTTTATTAACCCCAACGCGAAAAAATAATTTAGCGTTGTTGGAAACCTTTAAGCAGTTCCAATTGCCAGTCGTGGTGGGGGATGCCGAAAATTATTTTCAAACTACGGAAATTCAAACGGTCTTGGCGCTCTTAAAAATTATCGACAATCCGTATCAAGATATTCCCTTGGTGGCTGTCTTGCGCAGTGCCATGGTAGGTTTCACGGAAGAGCAATTAGCGCTAATTCGGGCGGCTAATTTAGAAGTGAGTTTTTATGAAGCGTTGTTGCAATTTGTAGAAAATCCCACAACACCTTTCGTCCAACAAGTCCAGGAGTTTTTAGCCCAGTTGCAAAAATTTCGGGAATACCGCAAGACCCACGATATTCAAAGTTTGTTGTGGCAAATTTACGATGAAACGGCCTATCTCGATTATGTTTCCGGCTTACCAGAAGGCCCCCAACGCCACGCTAACTTAACGGCTTTGACTCAGCGGGCAGCGGCCTATGAAGAGATGAGTTATCGCGGGCTGTTTCAATTTATTCGTTTTATTGAAAAGATGCAGGAAAAACGTAAAGATTTAGCCGAACCGACTGTTTTAGGAGCTGAAGATGCCGTCCGAGTCATGACGATTCATGGCAGTAAAGGTTTGGAATTTCCGGTGGTCTTCTTGTTGGACATGAATAAAAGTTTTAATCTGCAAGACTTAAGTGCCAAAAGTATTTACGATAAAAATCTCGGGATTGGTATTTCTTATTTAGATGAAGAGCGTTTGCGCCATACAACGTATCCTTACGTGATTTTAAAAGAGTATAAACGGCGCTTGCTGTTATCAGAAGAGATGCGTAAGCTTTATGTCGCTTTAACGCGGGCGGAAGAAAAATTATTTTTAGTAGGTTCTTATGATTACCAAGAAGCCTTAATTAAAAGTTGGCAACGAGGGGGACAAACGCAAGACTTATTTTTACCAGCCACTTTGCGTTTAGCTAACACTAGCTTTATGGATTGGGTAGGCTTTACCCTTAGTCGCCATCCGGCTTTTAAAGCGTTAGGGACAACCGAGACACCATTGCCGCAACTGCAACAATTCGGCAATGTGCGTTTACAATTTTATCAAGCCCAAGACTTGGTGCCTGCACCTAGTGTGCCAACGGCTGAGGAAACCACCGTCAAAGAAGGGCCGCAGACTTCCCACATTACGCCGGAAGCTTTAGCGATTTTACAGGCCCGCTATCCACACATCTTAGCCACCAAGACGGCAAGCTACCAAAGTGTTTCGGAGATTAAACAAGTTTTTTCTGATCCGGATGAAAAAGTTTTACTCCCTTATGACCGCAACAATCCTGCCGGACAAGGTCAGCGCTATGTGGAAGATGATTTTTCGATGCCCGCCTTTATCCAAGGTGCACAAGAAGTTACTGCTGCTGAAATTGGCACGGCGACGCACTTGTTGCTCCAACTGATTCCTTTAACGACGGCCCCAACTTTAGCTGACTTTCAAGCGTTAGCTGCAGATTTGGTGGCTAAAGGCATCTTAAGTATAGAAGTAGCTCAAAAGATTCAATTATCAACGCTAGTCGCCTTTTTTGCGACGCCTTTGGGACAAGAATTACTGGCGCATGGGGAAAAAGTAAAACGCGAACAACCTTTTAGTATGTTGTTGCCTGCCGATGAACTTTTTGCCACGGCTGATAGCCAAGATGAAATTTTAATTCACGGGATTATTGATGCTTATTTTGAAACACCAGCCGGCATTGTTTTACTAGACTTCAAAACGGATCAACTGGGACGGTTTTCTAAAGCAGCAGCTCAAGAACATTTAAAAGAGCGCTACACCGGACAATTAAATCTTTACGCCAAAGCCTTAAGTGCAGCAACGGGTCAAGTAGTGATTCGCAAAGAACTGGTGGCCTTGACGGACTTAACCACCGTAACTTTTTAATAGGCAAGGTTACTTACAATTAATAAGAGTTGTGCTATAATAGGGCCACTAGAGGTGATACGTATGGAAATGATGGCAATGGATTACCATCTGTGCCCCAAGTTTCAAAAAACATTTACGGTCTTAGGAAAAAAATGGAACGGCCTAATTCTTGATGTGTTGTTAGAAGGTGGCGCGCAGCGTTTTAGTCAGTTAGCTGAAAAAATCCCCGCTGTTTCTGATCGGGTTTTAGTGGAACGTTTGAAAGAATTAGAAGTGGAAGGGTTAGTGACGCGGAAAAGTTTAGGTCCGGACTCCTTACGCATGGAGTATTGTCTAACGGAAAAAGGACAAGACTTACGTACGGCGCTTTTAGCCTTGCGTCGTTGGAGTGAAAATTGGATTGAATTAACGCCGGCAGAAATGACGGAAGGCTAAAGTTTGCCGCAGTTGCATCTTGCTATTTTTATTAAAATTGGTTACACTATGGAAGATGTCAAACGTTGATGAAAAAGAGTAATTGGTAACCTCCTTGCTTAGGGAGCTTTGATCATAGACTGGAAGTCAAAGCCAAGAAGCCCAATGAAGTTCACTTTCGGAGTTTGCTGGGGCTTGCGCCATTATCCGCAAGAGTTGAGTGCGATAAGAAATTATCGAATGAGGATGGTACCGCGAAGACTTCGTTCCTTTTTAGGAAGCGAAGTCTTTTTTTGTACCAAAAATTACAACAGATGTGCCTCCATCTACTAAGCAAAAGAAAGGGTGTCACGTATGTCTTTACAAGCACAACTGGAAGCCTTAAAAGCCGATTCCTTGAAGAAAATTCAAGAAGCGTTGGAGTTAAATGGCTTGAATGAAATTCGGGTGAATTTGTTAGGGAAAAAAGGACCTATCACCGAAGTTTTACGAGGAATGAAAGATTTAACGGCAGAAGAACGACCAAAAATTGGGAGTTTTGCTAACGAAATTAAAAGTGAACTACAAGCAGCCATTGAAGCAAAAAAAGCGGAGTTGGAAGCAGCAGCTTTAAGTAAAGCTCTCGCTGCTGAAACGCTTGATATTACCTTACCAGGAAAACCCATCAGTGGTGGTAACAGTCACATTTTGACGCAAATTATGGAAGAGATTGAAGATATTTTTGTGGGGATGGGCTACCAAATCGTGGAAGGTTACGAAGTGGAAAGCGATCATTACAACTTTGAACGCATGAATCTCCCTAAAGATCACCCGGCGCGTGATATGCAAGATACTTTTTACATTTCTGAAGATATTTTAGTCAGAACGCATACTTCCCCCGTGCAAGCGCGGACGATGGAAAAACATGATTTTTCCAAAGGCGCATTAAAAATGATTAGTCCCGGCAAAGTTTTCCGGCGGGATACCGATGACGCGACTCACTCCCATCAATTCCACCAAATTGAAGGTTTAGTGGTGGATAAAGGCATTACCATGGCGGACTTAAAAGGAACCTTACAAGCGGTGATGCAAAAAATGTTTGGGGAAAATCGTTCCATTCGTTTGCGACCAAGTTATTTTCCGTTCACTGAGCCTTCAGTCGAAGTGGATGTGAGCTGCTTCAAATGTGGCGGTGCTGGTTGTAACGTCTGCAAGCATACTGGCTGGATTGAAATTTTAGGTGCCGGCATGGTGCATCCGCGCGTGTTAGAAATGTCCGGGATTGATTCTACCGTGTACACGGGTTTTGCTTTTGGCTTAGGACCAGACCGGGTAGCGATGTTACGCTATGGGGTTAACGACATTCGGAATTTCTATTTAAATGATCAACGGTTCTTGCAACAATTTAAAACAAAGGAGTAGTTTAGATGCTAGTATCTTATCAATGGTTAAAAGAATATGTACAATTAACGGACATTACCGCTAAAGAGCTAGGGGATAAACTCTCCGTTACCGGTATCGAAGTGGAAGGTATTGAAAATATTGCCAGTGGCTTAAAAAAAATCGTCGTCGGTTACGTGACGGAGTGTGTGGATCACCCCGATAGCGATCACTTACATTTATGCCAAGTAGAAGTTGCCCCAGGGGAAGTCACCCAAATCGTTTGTGGTGCTCCTAACGTGGCGGCTGGTCAAAAAGTTATCGTCGCCTTACCTGGGGCTAGAATTGGCGATAATATTAAAATTAAAAAAGGCAAGATGCGAGGCCAAGTGTCTAACGGTATGATTTGTGCCTTACAAGAATTAGGCATTAGTGACAGTGTTGCGCCGAAAGAATACGCCGATGGTATTTTCGTTTTACCTGCCGATGCTCCTGTCGGTGCCGATGCTTTAGCTTATCTGGGTTTAGACGATGATATTATTGAGCTTTCCATTACACCTAACCGGGCAGATGCTTTAAGCATGCGCGGGGTAGCGTATGAAGTTGGTGCCATTTATGATGTGACCCCTCATTTTCCCGCCATTCATTTGACGGAAAAGGCCGCACCAGCAGCCGAAGAATTACAAGTTACCGTAGAACCTACTAGTGGCGCCTTAGAATATCACTTGCGCGTGATTGACAACGTTCAAATTGCCCCAAGTCCTTTGTGGTTGCAAATGTTGTTAATTAAAGAAGGCATTCGCCCTATTAATAATGTGGTGGATGTTACTAACTATTTGCTATTAGAATACGGTCAACCGATGCACGCTTTTGACTACGATGGTCTCAAGAGTAAAGAAATTTTAGTGCGGAAAGCGCAAGCTGGGGAAACCTTAGTTACTTTAGACGGTGAAACCCGCAACTTAACTGGAGAAGATATCGTCATTACTAATGGCAGTGTACCCGTGGCTTTAGGGGGTGTAATGGGAGGCTTAGACAGCGAAATCACCGAAAAAACGACGAAGGTTGTTTTAGAAGCGGCTTTGTTTGATCCTAAGTCGGTGCGTTTAACTTCAAAACGTTTTAACTTACGGAGTGAATCTTCAGCCCGCTTTGAAAAAGGTATTAACAATGGCACGATTGTGGAAGCTTTAGATCGCGCAGCCAGCTTAATTGCCGAACTCGCCGGCGGCACAAGCTATGCGGGCATTTTAACTGCTGCCCAGTTGGCGAAAGCAGAACCGCAAGTTGCCGTAACCTTAAGCACGATTAATGGCTACTTAGGTACTAACTTAACGAACGAAGATGTGGAAAAAATCTTCCAACAATTAGGCTTCCCTTGTTTAGTAGCGGGTGAAACTTTCACGGTAACCATTCCCTTAAGACGTTGGGATATCGCGATTGCCGCAGACTTAGTAGAAGAAGTAGCACGGATTTATGGTTACGACAATCTACCAACGACTTTACCAAGTGGAACGACAACTGCGGGAACTTTGACGCAAAATCAACGCTTTGTCCGGAGCTTGCGGGCTAGCTTAAATGGTGCTGGTTTACTAGAAGCCATTTCTTATGCTTTAACCACACCGAAAAAAGCGCAACAATTTACTTTAGACAATAGTAACTTAACACGTTTAATGTGGCCCATGAGTGAAGAGCGCTCTGTCTTACGCTTGAATCTAATCAGTGGTTTACTGGATGACTTTGCCTTTAACTTGGCGCGGAAAAATACCAATTTGGCTTACTATGAAATTGGCCGCATTTTCCATCAAGAAGGAGATAGCACTAAGACTTTACCAGAAGAACGTAATCACTTAGCAGTGGCTCTAACCGGCGAACTTCCTTCCGGCAATTGGCAAGGCGTAGGGAGTAAAGTTGATTTTTATACCTTGAAAGGCTTGTTGGAACGCGTCTTAGGGACTTTTGGCATCACGGACTATCGCTTAGAGCCAACCAGTGCCTTAAAAGATTTCCATCCAGGCCGGAGCGGTGTGATTTATCTAGGAGAAGAAGCAGCTGGCGTAATCGGTCAAATTCATCCGCAAGTAGCTAACGACTACGAAGTAACCGAAACGTATGCCTTTGAATTGGATTTAGCCACTGTCTTTAATCACGCTGAAAAGATTCAATACCAAGTGGTGACGAAATTCCCAGCCGTCAAGCGGGACTTAGCTTTATTATTAGCTGAAGAAGTCACCAACGCCGAAGTTCAGAAAGTAATCTTTGGAAATGGTGGGGCTTATCTTAAAGAAGTGACGGTCTTTGACGTCTATCAAGGTAAAGGCATTGCTGCCGGCGAAAAATCCTTAGCCTATAGCTTAACCTTCAGTAATCCAGAAGCCACCATGACGGAAGAACAAATCAATAGTGCTTTTGCAAAAATTCAAACGGCCTTACAAGAAAAATTAAACGCCACAATTCGTTAAGGGTCTAAATAAAAAGTTCCGCAGTGTCTCTTTTAAAGAGCTACTGCGGAACTTTTTGTCTTAACCGACTAAAATATTTTCTTCTGGATATTTTAATTGTACTTCTTGTTTAGTGGAACGAATAAGTAAGGAGAGGAGGACGGTCATAATCCCCACACGTCCAATATACATCAAGGAAATGATAATCAGTTTACCGAAAATTGTGAGATGGGGAGTTAAGCCCATGGATAGCCCGGTGGTACCTAAAGCCGAAAAGACTTCAAAGGCAACATATTCAATACCGTAACCGGCGGGAATCTTTTCAGTAATAGATAAAATAATCGTCGAAACCATACATAAAGTTAAACTTAAGAAGAACAAGACTTGCGCACGTAGGACAGTTGCTGAACGAATCGTCCGACCAGCAATTTCCGTCCGACTCCTGCCTTGGAAGACAGATTTAATTTGTAAGAGAAGGACGGCAAAGGTGGTAGTTTTTAAACCACCAGCTGTCGAGCCAGATGTACCGCCAATGTACATTAAAAGCATGGTTACCATTAAACCCGCATTACTCATTTGACCGTAGTCGATGGAAGCATAGCCGGCTGTCCGAGGCGTAACGCTCATGAAAAAAGTATTAGCTAGGCGTTGAAAAAAATTACCATTCGGCA
Source organism: Enterococcus nangangensis (assembly GCF_005405245.1). GTDB lineage: Bacteria > Bacillota > Bacilli > Lactobacillales > Enterococcaceae > Enterococcus_J > Enterococcus_J nangangensis. The sequence goes on from NZ_BJDR01000008.1 coordinate 64,199, forward strand.
CTAATGTTTTACCGTTATTTTCTGTAAAGAACAAGAGCACTGTGCCACCGATTAATAAGACGCCTGTCATGACTAAGGCAATTTTCGTGTGGAGGGTCAGCCGCTTATTTTGACGATAATTCATTAAATCCCGCCAAATGAAAAAACCTAAACCACCGGCAATAATTAAAACAGACATAGTCAAAATAATGGCTGTATCTTGCTGATAGTCAATCAAGCTATTGCCTAAAAGATCAAAGCCCGCATTACAAAAACTAGAAACGGCATGGAAGAGGCCATACCACAACCCTTTAGCTAGACCAAACTTCGGGACAAAGGTAAAGGCTAAGGCAATGGCGCCAGCAAGTTGAATAAAAATGGAAAATTTAATAATGTATAAAGCTAAACGCATCACACCAGAAATTTCATAGACATTTAAAGATTCCCGCAACAAAATACGCGTACTTAAATTAATTTTTTTCTTAGCCAAAACATAAAAGATGATGGGAAACATCATAAATCCTAAGCCCCCCATTTCAATAAAAAGCATAATGAAAAAATGACCGAAAGAATTCCAATGAAGGGCTGTGTTTAACGTTGTGAGCCCGGTGACACACACCGCCGAAGTCACCGTAAAAAGCGCATCAATAAAGGGCGTAAAGACACCTTCACGACTAAAAAAAGGCAGTGTCAGTAGTAAACTCCCCGCCATAATAAGCAGGAAAAAGCCCAAAGCGATTTGCTGTGCGGGGGGGATTTTTTTTAATTTTTTCATTGGGCCTCCTTGACGATTACTAGGAATAGTTGAGCTTTAGACAGTTTATATAGAATAAAAGCGTACCATTTTTTTTTTCAATTATCAATAGGGGTTAAAGGGGAAAAGAATAACAAAAAGCGCATTGCTCTTAAGCTGGAAAAGCAAAAAAGAGCGCTGCGTTTTATCATGGAAAAATATATTTACTTAGCTACTGTTGTTTTAATAAAGCGAAAATTTTCTTTGAGGGAAGTGAAGGCACTGGGATAAGCTTTTTTGACAGCGGCAAGGTCGCTAGCTTTAGTCAGCTTCGCTTCATCTTCATCAGGCGTGACTTCAATCCTTAAGCCAGTACCATCAGAAAAAAGATAGTATTGGTAAATATCTGGGAAAATATATGCATCACTGACATCGTATTCTAGGATGTACCCCGTTTGAATATCATCAGCTAAATCAGCTTGTGGATAGGCTTTGGCAAAAGAATCATTTCCTTTTTCAAGATAAAATTCGGTGCTCTTTAAAAGATTAGCAGACATCGTAATGGTGGCGCTACCTTGATAATAGTCGCCCTCATAAAAACTAAGCGTGGCCACCGTCCGCTCATCAGGGTAATCCTCTTGTGTCGGGAGTAAAGATAACTCACTGTCGCCACGTTCAAAGTCGGCGTCGCCAGTAACCTCGATTTGGTAACCTTTACTGGTGAGAAAAGTCTGACTTTCTTGAGTAACGACGAGCGGCGTCGTTAAGTTTTGCTCGCCAGTTACTTTTAAGTTCACATCTTGTAACGGATAAATATCTAAATATTCACCACTAGCTCCACTAGAAGTCGCTAGCCATTTCCAAGGTTTGAGGCTAATGAGGAAAAGAATAACAACAAAGACAATGAGCCAACTGCTGATTTGATTAACTTTTTTCTGGTGCTGATGCCCACGCTTATTATTTTTGGCACTTGTTTTTTTCACTTTTTGTAAAGTCGGTTTAATAAAAAGACGATCATATTCATCATGAAATGTTTTTTCTGTTTAGACATTACTGTCTCTCCAATGTTTTGTCCGTAATGAAATGTTTTTTTCTGCTGGGGCATTACTTTTTCTCCAATATTTTTTTTGTAAGAGAAATTTCTTGCGAATCTTCATTAATTAAACTTTCGTAATCATCCGTGATGCTGTTAGCGATGACGGTGATGGTTTCCAAAATTTTATTAACGGAGCTCTTGATTTCTGGCGTATTCACACCAGAATTTTTAATTTCTTGGAGTTTTTCTGCTGCTTTAACCAAACTAGGCAGCTTCTGATAAAGAAAATCACCAAAATCATTCAAAGCTTGTGGTTCTTGCATCAATTGTTGAAAAATTTGTTTCGCGGACTTTAAACCGCCTGTTTCAGCTTCAACCGCTCTAAGACTAGGCAAGCTTCTTGTCAGGCTGTCTATAATTAATATTTGTTCCTTCGCAGCCCCCAAGGTGTCCCGAAATAATGTCAGTTCAGAGCTTGAGAGTTGATGCTGTTTCTGATAAACGTCAATTCTTTGCCGATAGACGCGCTCAATTTGCCATTTTTTATAAGACCAACTGAAAATCGTTAAGACAATAATAATCACAATAATGGCTAGATACATAAGAGGACCTCGTTTCTGAAAAATAAGTTTGGGCTGGCGAAACGGAAGAGGCTATTTCTCTTGTAAAAGATTAAAAAATTCGTCAACCTTAAGTTTTTTACGCCATTTTTTGTCTACTTTCCAGACTTCATTGAAATAGGAATTCCAGTTGAACTCTCCTTCAGAAGTGTATTCGTAGGCTTTAATGAAAAAAGCAATTTCTTCTTTTGCTTGGCTGTGCTTTCCGCCAAGAATCAGCTCATTGGTAATTTTGATAAAACGTTTCGCCATTACAAGTTGGGACAAAATTCCACCTGATTGGGCGTGATTAATTTTTTCTGTAATCTTAAGGATGTCTTCTGTTTCGTAATGGATTAGAGCATCCATGTAAAAACTAAAGCGAATGCTAGTGATGAGCCCCACCGTTTCAATATTATTTTTATCCAAAGTAAAGCTACGTTCTAAATGCTCCTCTAAATGTTTGAAACGTTTCCGTGACTGGGTACCCGTATTAGCCGTTAAAATTAAAATTTCAAACTCCGTCCAAACATCGCGGCGCATTAGCTCTTGATAAATAAGATTCAGTTGTGATTTCATGGCATCCACGGAGCCTACGAGATAAGCGATAAAGTAATCAATTAAATTTAGTAAGAGGACATATTCATTTTGAACAAAAATATTCTCTTTGATTTTTCTTAGAATCGCCAACCGTTCATCAAGTGTGTACTGAGGATAAAAGTCAACTTGCGTAATCGCTGAAGATAAGGAAATTAAAGAAGTTGGCGTGTAAAGTTTTTGCGTGTCAAAACACTCCCAAAAGTTAGCAATGTAAATTTGTTCTTCCATCAATAAACTAGTTTCTACAAAATTTAAATTTAGTAAAACTCGTAAACGGTTGAACTCGGCAATGGTGAGTTCTGCCTCGCCGTCTCGCCACCGATAGTATTTGGATTTAGAAATACCAATTGCTTCTAATTGGGCAATGGAAATTTTTTTATCGGAACGAATTTTATCTAAATAACGATGATTCACCACAACCCCTCCCAAAATCAAATTCTTTGATAATCTATTTTAACGCGAATGAATTCTAAGAGGGACTCATTTTTTCCTAGATAGGGAGGCTATTTTGGAAAAGTTGAAACTTTTTAAGGGTGAAATTAGTGTAGAATTGTCGAGGTAAAGATTTGACGATGAAATAAAGTGTTGTATTTTTTTGTAAGAATTGTTGAATAATTAGGGATTAAAAAAAGCTTGCTTCTCAGCTAATTTTAGTGATTACTTTCAATCAGAGAGCCAAGAAAGGATGAGAATCATGTACATTAAAGATGAAGTTTCTTTTACGCAATATAAATATTTTGCTGCCCGTATAAGTAGCTTAGCTAACGCCTTTCGTAAATTAGGTGATTATCAGACGCGATTGCGCATTAATACGTTAACTAATGGCCATCCGGTTGCTCACATTGATATTTTGACGAGGAAAGATAGAAAGCTGGTGCATCAGGTAACAATTGCGATTCGTACTGAGGACTTAGTATTATTTGCAACGGAAGGTGATATTTTTATTTGGGATGGTGTTACTCAATGGACAAGACTAAAACACCATATTCTAAAAGAAATAAGTAAGCAGTTAAGTACTGTGTCAAGTTGATAGATGAGGAGATGAAAAGGTTGTTAGCGCTAAGTCGCTAATAACTTTTTTTGCTTTTAAACATAAATTCTTTAAAAAAATCCTTAACTCGTAGGCAAAGCTTGAAAAAAATCCTGAAAAAAGGGAAAATAGCAAGAGTACGAGTCGCGTTTGCGAAGGCAATTGCCATTGCGCAACTTGCCGCCAAAAGAGCAAGAGAAAACGACGTGATAGGAGATGGAGAGATTGACAACCGGAGATACACGACCAATCGGCTTTTTCGATTCTGGCGTGGGAGGCTTAACCGTCGTTAAAGAAGCATTAAAACAATTACCCAATGAGCGCGTCATTTATTTAGGGGATACTGCTCGCTGTCCATATGGGCCGCGTCCGCAAGAGCAAGTGGAAAGATTCTCTTTAGAGTTAGCGAATTTTTTAGTGCAACACGATATTAAACTTTTAGTGATTGCCTGTAACACTGCTACTTCTTTTGCTTTAGATGCGATTCGGGCCAGATTGACGATTCCGGTGGTGGGAGTTATTGTGCCAGGTGCTCGCGCTGCTTTAAAAGCGACCCACAAGAAAAAAATCGGCGTCATTGGCACGCAAGGAACGATTCAAAGTGCGGCGTATACCAAAGCTTTAGTGGCTAAAGATCCGCAAGTACAGGTGGAAGCTTTAGCTTGTCCGCGTTTTGTGCCGGTAGTGGAAAGCAATCAGTTTCACAGTCCCACAGCCAAAAAAGTAGTCTTTGAAACGTTACGCGCTTTTCAACCTTTACAAATTGATACCTTAATTTTAGGGTGCACGCACTATCCGTTGTTACGACCGATTATTCAAAATTATCTAGGTAGTGGTGTGACGCTGATTGACTCAGGAGCAGAAACGATTAGTGAAGTTTCTACTTTACTAGACTACTTTGAACTGGCGGCACCACCTAGTCAAGAGGTACAGCACCATGAATTTTATACCACGGGCTCGGCTAAACTTTTTCAAGAAATTGCCCACAGCTGGTTACAGTTGCAAGATTTAGCGGTGACTCATGTGCCGCTTACCGAATTAGGAGGAAAGCCCCATGCGTCATGATGGCCGAACGAACCGTCAATTACGAGAAATAACTATTAAGACCGATATTTTACTATATCCGGCAGGTTCAGTAGAGATTCAGTTTGGAAATACCAAAGTCATTTGTACCGCCACGATTGAAGAGAAGGTCCCACCCTTCTTAAAAGGGAGTGGTAGTGGCTGGGTCAATGCCGATTATAATTTATTGCCATTTGCCACTCAGCGGCGCACGCCGCGGGAGCGCAAAACCGGCGTAAAAGGACGTACGCAAGAAATTCAACGCTTAATCGCTCGTTCTTTGCGGCAAGCAGTCGACTTAGAAAAGCTAGGAGAACGTACGATTCAGGTGGATTGTGATGTCATACAAGCTGATGGGGGTACACGGACCACAGCAATTACCGGGGGTTTTGTGGCTTTAGCCTTAGCTTTACGGAAATTAACGCAGCTTAAACATTTGCCAGCTTCTCCTTTAAAGACTTACGTGGCTGCCATTAGTTGTGGTCTGTTAAGTGACGGGACAGTTGTCGTGGATTTAGATTATCCAGAAGATGTTTCCGCCCAAGTGGACTTTAACTTAGTCATGAATGAAGCTGGTGAGTTTATTGAAATTCAAGGCACCGGAGAAAAGACCGGCTTTTCTGGTGAGCAATTGAACGCTTTATTACAATACGGCCAACAAGCTATTGCCGAAATTATTCAAATGCAAAAAGCAGCTTTATTAGTTGATACATCGCAACAATCATCGCCACAAACGATTGTGGTAGCCACCACCAATCCTGGTAAACAAAAAGAGTTTGCCGCTTTATTAGCGCCCTTAGGTTTCCAAGTGAAAACTTTATTAGACTATCCGCAAATTGGCGAAGTAGCCGAAACGGGGCAAACTTTTGAAGAAAATGCCCGCTTAAAAGCAGAAACGATTGCTGCTATCTTACAACAACCAGTAATTGCTGATGATTCAGGTTTAATGGTGGCGGCCTTAGATGGTTTGCCTGGGATTTATTCAGCGCGCTTTGCTGGCAGCAGTAAAAATCCCGCCAGTAACAACGCCAAATTATTAGCCCAGTTGGCACCTTTTCCGAAAGGTCAACGCCAAGCCGCTTTTTATTGTGCTTTAGCAGTAGCTGCCCCGCATAAAGAAACGCTACTGGTGCACGGAAAGTGGGACGGGGAAATTGCTTTGATTCCTAAAGGTGAAGGTGGCTTTGGCTATGATCCGCTTTTTTATGTGCCAGAGTACCAACAGACTGCAGCTGAATTAGCGCCAGCTGTAAAAAATGAAATTTCCCATCGTGGCAAAGCCCTGAAAGCTTTACAGACGGCTTGGCCTAATTGGTGGAAGGAGGAAGCGTAATGCAGTTTTTAGTAGTCAGTGATAATCACGGTGATCGTGAGATTTTAGTGGAGATTGTCGCCCATTGGCAAGGTAAAGTCGACGGCTTTTTCCACTGTGGCGATTCGGAGTTACCTAGTAGCGATCCTTTGTGGCGAAATTTTAATGGTTTCGTCAGTGGCAATTGTGACTTTGATCGGGGCTATCTCAATGAAGCCGTCGTTAAAATGGGAGACGAAACAATTTTTATCAGCCATGGTCATTTAACCAATGTACGCGTTGATTTAACAACTTTATTGTTAAAAGCCCAAGCGGCTAAGGCCACCATTGCATTATTTGGTCATACTCATATGATTGGTTGTGAACGCCACGATGGTATTTTATTTTTAAATCCTGGGAGCATCGCCCAACCCCGCGGGCCACTAGCTTATCACAGTTATGCCATCATTGAGGCGAGTGGGGATAATTATCAAGTGCAGTACTATAATCGGCAACATGAAGTCATTCCGCAACTGCATTTCAACTTTAAAAGATAGTTAAAAATCATTAAAGTTTCCTCTGAATGTCGGAGAAAGAAAGCTTTTTCACGGAAAATTCGCTACAATGAAGTGGGAAAGAAAGGTTGATGAAAAAAAGATGATTGGTCCTCACGTGCAACGTTTGTTAATGGAAAGTAAAGATGAATTCATGATTGATGGCGAAAAAATTGCCAGCGTCATGGACACAAATCCTTTGAGCCACGCGTTATTAGTGCTCTCGAAAGTTCGCTACTCTAAAATTCCAGTGGTGGATAAAGAAGACCATTTTGTCGGGTTGATTGGCCTAGCAGAAATTGTCGACGAGATGTTTGATTTAACTCGGATTGATTCTGAAAATTTAAATGGTAAATTTGTTAAAGATGCAATGGAAACAGGAATTCCAACCTTACCATTGGATTTTAAATTAGAAGATCTGCTCCATATCTTAGTGGATCATTCCTTTATTCCAGTAGTAGATGAAGAAAATCATTTTTTAGGGATTTATACCCGGCGCGAAGTGTTAAAAGCCGTTAACCGTTTAGCTCACCAATTAGAGGTGCATAACGTGATTGTTCCTAAAGAAGAATTGACGGAAATAGAAGAAAAATTAAAAATTAGTTGAACGTAAAAAAACGCGCAGTGACCAACCGGCACTGTGCGTTTTTTTGGCTCTATAATTTATTGGACTGATAGAAAATTCTATCGGTCCTTAATTTTTTTGAAAAAAAACAAAAAAACAT
>NZ_BJDR01000009.1 GCF_005405245.1 Enterococcus nangangensis
TTTTGTGGTTAAAAACATTGTACCGTATCAGGCACTCATATGGCCTTTTCTTTTTACACAATTATATGGACTTTATCCTGATGAACTTTAAAAAATTATCTTTCCCGATAAAATTGTAGAATCTTTATCCAAATATCACTTCAAAGGAGACGATTATGGCTAAACACAAAATCTATACCATCTATGCCGAACTAGCAGATTATGAGCCAAAGATTTGGCGGCGTTTTGAAATAAATGGGCAGAAAACCATCGCCGAGCTTGTGTACATCACCATGATTCAATTTGAAATGCAAGCTAGTCATTTGTACGAGATGACTTTGCAGCTAGCTCCTCGTTTTGGGATAGCGAATCTGCGGCAACGCTATCGTTTTTATCCTCAGATGATGCCACCAGAATATGAAGAAGAGGGTGTCATGAGTTTCCCAGCAGAAGCGCACAACTTGAATAATTTTGGTGTGAACAAAGACGATAAATTAACCTTGCTTTATGATTTTGGTGATGGCTGGGAAGTTCATCTTCATGTAGAAAATGTGGAAGAAAGAGAAATTTCCCTAAAAGAAATTCCTCGCGTTATCTCCGGGGAAGGCTTTGGCATTATTGAAGATTGTGGTGGTCCTGGTGGCCTAGCGCATGTGGCGGAGGTTTTTGCAGAAGGTCACGGGGATGAATATGATTACTTGTCCTCATGGTTGAGCGTTGAACAGCTCGACCTTGCACACTTTGACCGCGAAGAAATGAATATCCGCATAAAAAAACTTTTGCGCGTGTACCGGCAAAGTTATGAGGAAGGGCTAGAACCTAGTCGCCAGATGCTGAAGTTCCTTTTACGGCAAGAATAAAAAAGTTGAAGACCCCTGTGCCATTCTTTTTCAAGCTTGGCGTAGAGGTCTTCAGCTTTTTAACTTTCAATTTTAATAATGACGACACCCACCTTGCCATCAGGACTATCGTAATATACATGCTGATTGACGCGCTACAGTCACACCAAACAATTGCTAGCTTATTAGTGTGAAAATAGCCATCGTTTCAATCCTCCTTGAAACGATGGCTATTTCTCTGCCCAATATTTAGTTAATGCTCCTTAAAAAACGCCACCAGTGTTCCTTGGTCACAAGAAGTGAAGCCGAATTTTTCATAAAAGTGGCGAACATCAGGTGCTTCTTCTGTTAGTAAAACCTTTTGGCGGATGTTTGGGTGGAGCGCTAGCATTTTAGTCATTAAAGCACTGCCAACTCCTTGGTTTTGAAAGGTTGGGAGTACCAAAATATCTTGAATGTAGAGAATGGTTTCGCCATCCCCAACTGCGCGAATCAGACCCAGCAGCTGTTTATCTTGCCAAGCGGTAATTACGGTGAGGGAATTGGCGAGGGCGCGTTTTAAACGCTTTAAATCATTGGTATAAGCCGTCCAGCCGACGCTTGTATACAGGTCAGCGCTGTCTTTTAAAGGAACGGGTTGATTTATTTGATAGGTTATCATCTTTTTCCTCCTAATTATTTTTATAAAATTAAGAGTGGTTACGTAATTTCATAATGACACAGTGCTCCTTTATATGAGATGGGTTTATTATAGCACTTATCGTGGACAAAACTTAACCCAACCAAAAACGACTTATCTCAAAAATAGAGGTAAGTCATTTTGCTGTTTATAAAGTTTTTGCTAAAACTACGGTGGACATTTTTTCTCCCAGTTGGTTCTCCCAATTGTCAGGAAGGAAGTCCACTTGCTTAAAACCGAACTTGCGATAAAGAGCCAGAGCCGGCGTGTTCACGGCGTTGACATTTAAAATAATTTGGTTCGCATCAAATTTTTCTTGTAACAGTTGGCAGCCTAAAGTTAAAGCGCTCAGCGCATAGCCTTGGCGCAGTTTAGTAGTGTCGCCAATTTTAATATCCAATTGGTAGTGCCCGTCAGCTAAGGGTTCATAACAAAATTCACCAATTGGCGTTTCCTCTTCGTCAAGAATTAAGAGAAATGCGGCATTTTTTTGCTGGTAATAAGTTAAGGATTTTTGTACTTTGGTGGCTGTTGCGCTTAGTCCACGGGGGAAGCCCACCCATTTCATAACAGTGGGGTCGTTCCACCATTGACAAATCAAAGGGGCATCCGTCATGGTAGCGGGGCGAAAAGTTACAGCGTGTTCCATCAGCACTCCTCCTTAAGCAAAAGGTAATGTATCATCGGCGACAAAAGCGGAGACTTGGTGCATGCCGCGGGTAATCATGGTGTATAAAATCAAACGGTCGCTGGCTGTGGCAAAGTTTTCTTTAGAAATATTGTAAAGCAAGACTTCGTCAAATTCTAATCCCTTGGCTAAGTAAGCCGGTAGAATCACTAAGTTGCGTTTGAAAAAGTCGTCTTCGTTTAAAATTAATTGGAAGTCTAGATTTGATTCTTTTAAAGCATCCCCTAGAGCTTGAGCTTCGGCGGTGGTTTTCGTCAGAATAGCTTGGCGCATAATTTGTGGGGAGCGTTCTTTTTCGAGACTAGCCACTAGGTCAGCGACTAATTGTTTTGCATCTTCCCGATAATAAATTGTTGGCGTTGTGCCGTGCCGTGGCGCATCGGTTTGCGGCGGATTTTCTAAGAAGCTTTCGGCAAAACGGGTAATTTCTTGGGTGGAACGGTAACTAGTGGTAAGTTGGTAGCGCTCCACGCGTTTGTCGGGGAAAATATCCAAGAGATGGGTCACTAATGTCGGATTGCCAAAAATTTGTTGGTTCAAATCGCCACAAAAAGTAAAGTTGGCATCCGGATGCATTTCTTTTAAAAGTTGCGCTTCTAAAGGGGTCACGTCTTGCATTTCATCCACGAAAATAAAGCGGGCTTGTTGGCTGACGTAAAAAGGTAGGAGGCGTTTTTTCATCAGGCAACAGAGCGCCGCATCTTCTTGTAAAATAATTTTTTCCCGGAAATTTTCTTGGATGTGGAGAATTTCACCTTGCCAAGCTTCAGGCGTGACGTGATACTGTTGCAATAATTCGGCAGGGGCTTGTTGTAAGAAGTGGCGGTACTGCAAGCTAAAGGCGATAAACTCAAAGTCATCTACTACTTGTTTTAATTTTTTAAAATATTTTTTAACGATTTTTACGGAAAGTTCTTTCCGCAATTTCTTTTCGTTCACGTCGTTGTCTTCCAATTGGAAGTTTTGTTCGTAGTGTTGGGTGACTTTTTCTTGGACCCAATCTTTTACCCATTGTGCTTTTTGTTCGTCTTTCATTAAGCCGCCGAGTTTTTTGTAGAGCTTCGTTTGTAAGAGGGAAAGGCGTTGATGAATCGGCAGGGTTGGATTAGCTTCTTGGTAGTATTGGCGAATTTGCTGTTTGCTAATTTTCACTTGGCCTTTAATTTTTAAATCTCTAAAGGCAGGGCCGACACTGGTGATCTCTTTCAGATAGGTCTCTAAATTTTTCGACCAAGCTAAATCGGCTTTTAGTAAGCTACTGGCGCTGCGCCCCCCGGCTAAAAAGTTCGCTTCGGCAGCTTGCGGTTTCGTGACGATATATTGAGGCAAAAGGTGTTGGAAGTAAGCGCCAAACGTGGTGGTAGGAATTTGATTTTCTCCTAAAGAGGGCAGAACTTCGGCGATGTATTCACTAAAAAGGTGGTTAGGCGAAAACAAGAGGACTTGTTCAGGTTTCAACCAGTTGCGATGGGTATACAAAAGATAGGCGACCCGTTGTAATAATGCAGAAGTTTTCCCACTACCAGCAATGCCTTCAATCATCATTACTTGCGAGTTGGTGTTACGAATAATGGCGTTTTGCGCTTTTTGAATGGTGGCCACGATATTTTTCATATGGTGATTAGAATTTTCGTCTAAAATTTCCAATAAGAAATCGTCGTGAATCGTTTCTGAAGTGTCCGCCATGGAAAGAAGTTTGCCATCCGTAATTTTAAATTGGCGTTTCAAGTTTAACGTAACAGCTAATTTTTCTCCTTGGGCCTCGTAGTAAGTGGGGCCGAGTTCGCTTTCGTAATAGAGGTTGGCAATGGGAGAGCGCCAGTCCACCACTAGCGGCTCGTCTGCATCGTCCCGTAAAGAGGCTACCCCGACGTAAAGGCGATTTTTTTCCTCTTCTTCCGTGAAATCAATGCGGGCAAAGTACGGATTTTTCGTCATAATTTTTAAGACTTGTTGACGTTTTTTTTGTGCTTCTAAAGTGTGGTAGCGCACCAGTAAGTCTACTTCATGTTGGCGGCGGTTAATGTAAGAGTCCCGGAAACTCTCATCTGAGAAGGTATTGATTTTATTTTCAGCGGCACCATTTTCTAAAGCTTCATTTTTTAAAGCTTGTTCTTGGTCCAAGGCCGCTTGGTGTAAAACGCGTTTTTCTTCAGCAATTAAAGCTAAACTCTTTTGCAGTTGTTGCTCTTCTAAGGCTCGTTGTTGCAAAGGATTCATCCTTTCTTTTTCCAAAGTTCGACAAAAAATTATAGCACCTTTTTTGCAAAAGGGAAATAGTTTGTCCTAAATGGTAACGCTTTACTTTTGAAAGGCAAAAAAACTTGCCAACGACAGTCGTCAGCAAGTTTTTAGAAGAGCCACCAAAAAGCGGCGATGATCATCATGAAAAGCAGAATGACCAGGAGGCCACCTAACAACAATTTACGACGCTTTTTTTGTTGGCGTTGTTGTTTGCGGATAATGGGTGTTTTGGCCAGCGGCGCATTTTCAGCTGCTTCCGTTGGTGCTATAGGAGCGGGGGGTTCACCAGAACTTTTGGCCCGTTCTGCGGCTTTTTCCTGAGCCAACGCTTCTTGGGCTAAAAAATGTTGTTCTGACAACAAACGCATTTTGGCAGGCCCCGTGGCGTGTTGTAAAATTTCTTTCCGCTGATCTTTGACTTCCGGCATAAAAATAATCTCTTGGAAGGCGTCACCCCTTAATAAAAGTTTCGCTTCCTGGTCGTCAGCTAAAAGCCATAACTGTCCGTCAGGCAAACTTTTTTTATAATGAATTCCCCGTTGAAAACTCAAGGGGAGTTGACTGGAGTAAATAATAATGCCTCGTTTCACGTGTTTCACCTCAATTCCATTGTAACGTATTTTTAAAGACAGTGGAATCTTTTCCTAATGTAAATCAGTGGCGAAAGTATGTTCCCTATGCTATACTAGTTGAGGAATTTTAGGCGAACTTTCAGGCAAAGTCAGTGCCCACCAACAGCGGAATATCCAAAAGCAGCTGCACGCTTTCTGGTATTGCGCTAGTTAGCTTTGGGAAAAGAAAATTCGGCTCAAGGTGTCATGAAAAGAACGGGGGAAAATCATGATTGAACGCGTTACAGATAACCAATTTGAAGTAGTCTCCAGTTACCAACCAGCCGGCGATCAGCCGCAAGCCATTGCGGAGCTAGTCGAAGGCATTGAAGGTGGGGAAAAAGCTCAGATTTTACTGGGCGCCACCGGGACGGGGAAAACTTTTACCATTTCGGAAGTGATTGCCAAGGTGAACAAGCCTACTTTGGTGATTGCCCACAATAAAACTTTAGCCGGTCAGCTTTACGGGGAGTTTAAAGAATTTTTTCCCCATAATGCGGTGGAATATTTTGTTTCCTATTATGATTACTACCAGCCGGAAGCTTACGTACCGTCTTCAGATACATATATTGAAAAAGATGCCAGCATTAACGATGAAATAGATAAGCTGCGCCACTCCGCCACTAGTTCTTTACTGGAACGCAACGACGTGATTGTGGTGGCTTCGGTTTCATGTATTTTCGGTTTAGGAGATCCCAACGAGTACCAAGAACAAGTGCTCTCTTTAAGGGTGGGCATGGAAATGGAACGGAATCAATTGTTAACACAATTAGTGGAGATGCAATTTGATCGTAACGATATCGACTTTCAACGGGGCCGCTTTCGGGTGCGGGGGGATGTCGTGGAAATTTTCCCCGCTTCTCGGGATCAACACGCACTGCGGGTGGAATTTTTCGGCGATGAAATTGAAAAGATTCGCGAAGTGGACGCCTTAACCGGTGAAACCGTAGCGGAAGTGGAGCACGTGGCGATTTTCCCCGCCACCCACTTTGTCACGAATGAAGAGCATTTGGAAAAAGCGATTGCCCGTATTCAGACGGAACTCGATGAACGCTTAACACAATTGCGAAGTGAAAATAAATTATTAGAAGCCCAACGTTTGGAACAGCGCACCAACTACGATATTGAAATGATGCGGGAGATGGGCTACACTTCCGGCATCGAAAATTACTCTCGTCATTTAGAAGGACGGGCAGAAGGGGAACCCCCTTACACGTTACTGGACTTCTTCCCCAAAGATTTCTTGTTAGTGATTGACGAGTCCCACGTAACGATGCCCCAAGTGAGGGGGATGTATAACGGTGACCGCGCCCGGAAGCAAATGTTAGTAGATTACGGTTTCCGTCTGCCGTCCGCTTTAGATAACCGCCCTTTACGTTTAGAGGAATTTGAAAAACATGTCCACCAAATCGTTTATGTTTCCGCCACTCCTGGTCCATACGAACGGGAACAAACTGAGACGATTGTGGAACAAATCATTCGGCCAACGGGACTTTTGGATCCCGTAGTAGAAGTGCGACCAATTATGGGGCAAATTGACGACTTAGTAGGGGAAATCAACGAGCGGGTGGAAAAAGACGAACGGGTCTTTGTTACCACCTTAACCAAGAAGATGGCGGAAGACTTAACGGATTACTTCAAAGAGATGGGGATTAAAGTCAAGTATCTCCATAGCGACATTAAAACTTTGGAGCGGAGTGAAATTATTCGCGACTTGCGGCTGGGAGAATTCGATGTCTTAGTGGGGATTAACTTGTTGCGGGAAGGAATCGATGTGCCAGAAGTTTCTTTAGTGGCGATTTTAGATGCCGATAAGGAAGGTTTCTTACGTTCGGAACGTTCCCTAGTGCAAACCATCGGGCGGGCTGCCCGCAATGCTAACGGGAAAGTCATCATGTATGCGGATAATCTGACGGATTCCATGCGCAATGCGATGGAGGAAACTGCACGGCGGCGCACCATCCAACAAGCTTACAACGAAGAACACGGGATTACCCCCAAAACCATTATTAAAAAGATTCGCGATGCGATTTCCTTTACCAAACAAGCGGCGGAAGAAGAGCATAGCTTGACGGTGGAACGTTTAACCGAATTAAATAAAGAAGAACGTCAAACCTTAATCATCAAATTAGAAAAAGAAATGAAAGAAGCGGCCAAAGCGCTGGACTTTGAAACGGCCGCCACGTTGCGGGATTCCATCTTAGAGTTGAAAGCACTAGATTAGGAGTGAAGTTATGCCAAACGATAAAATTGTGATTCATGGGGCTCGGGCCCATAATTTAAAAAATATTGATGTCACCATTCCACGGGACCAACTGGTGGTGGTGACGGGACTTTCTGGTTCTGGGAAGAGCTCCTTAGCTTTTGATACCTTGTACGCTGAAGGTCAACGACGCTATGTAGAAAGTTTATCTTCTTACGCCCGCCAATTTTTAGGGCAAATGGATAAACCCGATGTGGATAGCATTGATGGCTTGTCACCAGCGATTTCCATCGACCAAAAAACCACCAGCAAGAATCCCCGTTCTACTGTCGGGACGGTGACGGAAATTAACGATTACTTGCGGCTCTTGTATGCTCGGGTGGGGCATCCTATTTGTCCCAATGACCATATTGAAATTACCGCCCAATCCGTCGAACAAATGGTGGAGCGGGTCTTAGCTTTACCGGAAAAAAGTCGTTTGCAAATCTTAGCTCCCATTGTCGTCCAGAAAAAAGGTCAACATAAAAAAGTGTTTGAGACCATTCAAAAAGAAGGCTATGTGCGGGTCCGGGTGGACGGTGAAATCTACGATGTCACGGAAGCACCAGAACTGGAAAAAAATAAAAAGCACGATATCGCCATTGTTATTGACCGGATTGTTTTAAAAGAAGGGATTCGCTCCCGGCTCTTTGATTCTTTTGAAGCGTGTCTGCGTCTTGCGCAAGGCTATGCCATCGTGGATGTGATTGGTGGGGAAGAGTTATTATTCTCTGAACACTACGCTTGTCCTTATTGCGGCTTTACGGTGGGGCAATTAGAACCACGCCTCTTTTCTTTCAACGCGCCCTTTGGAGCTTGTCCCGAATGTGACGGCTTGGGCTTAAAGCTGGAAGTGGATTTGGATTTAGTCATTCCCGATAAAAGTAAAACGTTACGGGAAGGGGCTATCGCGCCGTGGAATCCCATTAGTTCTCAATATTATCCCCAACTTTTGCAACAAGCTTGTGACAGTTTTGGCATTGACTTAGATACTCCTTTTGCCGATTTACCGCAAGAACAACAAGAAATCGTCTTAAAAGGTTCCAACGGCGACACCTTCCATTTCCATTATGAAAATGATTTTGGTGGGGTGCGGGACGTGGAAGTTCCTTTTGAAGGGGTCCTTGTCAATATTGAACGCCGCTACCAAGAAACTAGTAGTGACTTTACGCGGGAGCAAATGCGTCTTTACATGACGGAGCTTCCTTGCCAAGCTTGTCACGGTTTGCGTTTGAATCCCCAAGCTTTAGCGGTGCAAGTGAACCATACGAATATCGGTGAATTGAGTCAATTGACGATTGTTAAAGCCTTGGCTTTTGCGGAAAACTTGACCTTAAGTGCACAAGAAACCACTATTGCCCGCCCGATTTTAAAGGAAATCAAAGATCGCCTCAGCTTTTTAAAAAATGTCGGCTTAGATTATTTAACCTTAGCGCGGGCAGCGGGTACCTTATCTGGGGGGGAAGCCCAACGGATTCGCTTAGCCACGCAAATTGGTTCCAATTTGTCCGGGGTGCTCTACATCTTAGATGAACCCTCCATTGGTCTCCATCAACGGGACAATGATCGTTTGATTCATTCCTTGAAAAAGATGCGGGACTTAGGCAACACCTTGATTGTAGTAGAACACGACGAAGATACCATGTTAGCCAGTGACTACTTGATTGATGTAGGTCCTGGTGCTGGCGCCCAAGGTGGGGAAATTGTCGCTGCCGGCACGCCAGCAGAAGTGCGGGCTAACCCAAACTCCATTACCGGGCAATATTTATCAGGGAAGAAAAAAATTCCAGTACCGAAAACGCGTCGCAAAGGGAGCGGGAAAAAGATTCGCATCACTGGGGCGCGGGAAAATAATTTGAAAAACTTAACGGTGGACTTTCCCCTGGGAAAATTTGTCGCCGTGACGGGTGTTTCCGGTTCTGGGAAGAGCACCTTAGTGAATCAAATTTTACGCAAAGCCTTGTCACAAAAAATTAATCGCGCTACGGCTAAACCTGGGAAGTTTGACAAAATCACGGGGGTGGCCGGGATTGAAAAAATTATCGACATCGACCAAAGTCCCATTGGGCGGACGCCCCGTAGTAATCCCGCCACTTATACCAGTGTCTTTGATGATATTCGCGATCTCTTTAGTAAGACCAATGAAGCGAAGATTCGCGGTTATCAAAAAGGGCGTTTCTCCTTTAATGTCAAAGGGGGCCGCTGTGAAGCTTGTAAAGGGGACGGGATTATAAAAATCGAGATGCACTTTTTGCCTGATGTCTACGTACCTTGTGAAGTGTGTCATGGTAAACGTTATAACTCAGAAACTTTAGAAGTCCGTTACAAAGGAAAAAATATCGCGGACATTTTAGAAATGACAGTGGAAGACGCGGTAGAATTTTTCCAACCGATTCCTAAAATTGCCCGCAAGTTGCAAACGATTTTAGACGTCGGTTTAGGTTATGTGACCTTGGGACAACCCGCAACGACCTTATCGGGTGGGGAAGCCCAACGGATGAAATTAGCTGCCGAACTCCATAAAATTTCTAATGGGAAAAACTTTTATATTTTAGATGAACCCACCACTGGACTCCACACGGATGATATTGCCCGCCTCTTAGTCGTCTTAGAACGCCTCGTAGATAATGGCAACACGGTGTTAGTGATTGAACACAATTTAGACGTCATTAAGTCCGCCGATTACCTGATTGACTTAGGTCCTGAAGGGGGCGAAGGCGGCGGGGAGATTGTAGCTACCGGTACGCCAGAAGAAGTTGCCTCTGTTCCTGCCAGCTACACTGGTCATTATTTAAAAAAGGTTTTAGCAAAATAGTGTAAATTTCCGAAGAATTTGCAGTCTTCTTTAAGAAATTGTAAAAAGTCGTTGAAATTTTATTTCTTTTTCATAGAATGGGTTTATACTGACGGTGGTGAAGTGAGATGTTCTTACTCATCCACCTATAGAAATCCGTTCAAAAAGCAAGAAGCCAGCTGGGGCAAAACAGCTGGCTTCTTGCTTTTTATTTTATGGCATTATCTTTCCGTGGCTGTTTTTTTCAGTAAGCCGAAAATCACACCAGAAATGATGGCGCCAATGGCAATCAAGAGGAGATACATTAGGGGATGATTTAATAAAGGAACAACGAAAATTCCACCGTGGGGCGCCATCAGACGAATACCTAAGCCCCCGACAAAGCCTCCCGTAATGGCTGAACCGATTAAGAAGCTGGGAATGGCCCGCAATGGATCAGAAGCGGCGAAAGGAATTGCCCCTTCAGTGACAAAGGAAAGTCCCATGACAATATTGGTAATCCCGGCATCTTGTTCTTCTTTAGTAAATTTATTTTTAAATAAGCGCGTAGCCACAAAGACAGCTAGTGGCGGTACCATCCCACCTGCCATGACAGCCGCCATAACGATGGAGCCACCTTCAGCTACAGTGGTGGCTAATGTAGCCGTACCAAAGACATAAGCGGCTTTATTAATCGGACCACCTAAGTCTGTGGCCATCATGCCGGCTAATAAAGCACCTAGTAAAGCGGCGTTTGTTCCCCCTAAACTATTTAAGAAATCATTTAACGCTGTATTGATGGCACTCATGGGAATGTTAATCAAAAGCATTAAGAACCCAGCAATCAGCAGGCCAAAGAAAGGATAGAATAAAATTGTTTTAATTCCATCTAAGGATTTTGGCAATTTGCTAAAGACTTTTCGTAAGAAAAGAATGACATACCCGGCGAGGAAACCACCGATTAAAGCGCCGAGGAAACCAGCTCCACCGGCATTAGCAAGGGCACCAGCAGCAAAACCGACAACTAAACCAGGACGGTCGGCGATACTGGAAGCAATAAAGCCAGCTAGAACAGGTAACATGAACCCAAAGGCCGCTTGACCGATTTGGTTGAACCATTGCGCTTGGTCGTGATAAGAACCTAATTGACTTAAGGCATCGTGGGGAACTCCCATAAAGTTATCAATCATAAAGGAAATGGCAATCATAATTCCCCCGGCAATAACGAAAGGTAGCATGTGGGAGACACCATTCATTAAGTCTTTATAAATACGTTGGCCAATTGTTCCTTCCGCGCTAGCAGCATGACTTTCTTCACTTGAAGGCTCAGCATGGAAAATAGGGGCTTGTTTACTTAAGGCTTCATTAATTAACTCTTCAGGTTTACGAATGCCATCTGATACTGGACGGTTGACGAGGTGCTTGCCATCAAAACGATTCATTTCGACTTTTTTATCGGCAGCAACAATCACTCCCACGGCGTTTTCGATATCTTCTGAGGTGAGACGATGTTTAATCCCTTCTGAACCGTTTGTTTCAACTTTAATTTTCACCCCCATGGCTTTTGCTTGTTTTTTCAAAGCATCTTCTGCCATATACGTGTGGGCAATACCAGTGGGACAAGCAGTAACGGCAACGACGTAAGGCTCATCTTTTTCAGCTGTGTCTGGCATAGTCGCCGCTGCGGCTTTTTCTTCCGATTCTTCCGCTTCTTTTGCTGCTTCAGCTGTCGCAAATAAGTTTTGCACTTCATCAGGAGTGGTAGCTTCTTTTAATTGGGCCACAAAATTTGGATCAATCAACAGGCGACTTAAAGCAGCTAAGGCTTGTAAATGAGTATCATTAGCGCCCTCTGGTGCCGCAATCATGAAGAAAAGATAGGTGGGTTGGCCATCTAACGCTTGATAATCAAGACCTGCTTTACTTTTAGCAAAAAGTACCGTAGCTTCTTTGACCGCTGCGTTTTTAGCGTGGGGCATCGCAATACCATCCCCTAGACCGGTGGAGGTTTGAGCTTCGCGGGCTAAGATGCCTTTTTTGTAAGTGTCGATATCACTAATGCGCCCAGCGTCATAAAGTTTTTGGACCATTTCATCAATGGCCCTCGCTTTATCGGTAGCTTTAAGGTCCATAATCATGACATCTTTTAATAATAAATCATTGATTTTCATCACGGTTCCTCGCTTTCTTTATTCACTAATTTTTGTAATTGCTACTTCAGGCAAGAGGCTATCAATCATTGCCCGTGTTGCTAAGTCGTCGGAAAAAGCAGTGGCACTACCACAAGCAACGCCCCATTTAAAGGCTTCAATGGGATCTTTTGTTTTTTCATAGGCGCCAATAAAGCCAGCAATCATGGAATCGCCGGCACCCACTGAATTTTTTACCGGTCGTTTTAACACGTTAGATTGGTAAACGCCCTCTGCAATGAATAATAAAGCGCCATCGCCAGCCATGGAAATTAACACGTGCTGGGCCCCGGCTTTTAAAAGCTTGCGCCCATAAGGCAAAATGTCTGCAATTGTTTCAAATTCAGTTTGATACAAGGCTCCTAATTCATGGTTATTAGGTTTAATCAGCAAAGGTTTTGCAGACAAGGCGTCGGCTAAGTCTTTACCCGTGGTATCAATGACAAACTCTGCTTCTTTTTCTTTTATAATTTCAATCAGTTCTTGGTAAAAGCCTTTAGGTAAAGATGCCGGGGTGCTCCCAGCTAAAACGACGATATCGCCTTTTTGCACTTGGCTAAGACGCTCTTTCAGTTCTTGAATTTCTTCGTTACTTAGTAAAGGTCCCAGGCCGTTAATTTCCGTTTCCGTTTGCGACTTTAATTTAATATTGATGCGACTATCGTAGCGCACGGGGGTAAAGGCACAAGTTAAGCCTTCATCTTTTAGTTGGCTTTCAATAAAGTGGCCTGTGAAACCGCCGATAAAGCCTAAAGCGGTGGCGGGTTGGTCTAAACGTTGTAAAATACGGGAAACGTTAATCCCTTTGCCGCCGGGGAACTTAAAGTCTTTGGTCATCCGATTGACTGCGCCAGGTTTGAAGTTTTCCACGTGGACAATATAGTCAATAGATGGGTTTAAAGTTACTGTGTAAATCATCGTGACACCTCCCTGATGGTTGTTTCTGCTAAATAGGCTTGCCGTTTGGCATCCTGTAGTGAATCGGTAATGATTTCCACTGCTGCTAGATCCGCAAATTTAGTAAAGGTTACTTTTTGAAATTTAGAAGCGTCGGCTAAAATAAAAGCGCGTTGTGCTTGCTGACATGCAATTTGTTTTAAAATGGCTTCTTCTGGATCAGGTGTAGTGATACCGGCTGATAAATCAATACCATTTGCGCCAATAAAAGCTTTTGTAAAATGAAAAGGGCGCAACTGTTGTAAAGCCGCCTGCCCTAAAGTAGCGTGGGTGGAAAGCTTAATACTGCCGCCGAGAATAATCGTTTGGATGTTGCGTTCAATCAGCTGGGCTGCATGTTGGACGGAATTGGTGACTACTTTTAAGCGGAGTTCGGCATGCAGATAAGGAATCATGGCTAAAGTAGTCGTGCCGGCATCAAGGTAGCAGACATCGTCGGGTTGTAAAAGGGTCGCCGCGTATTGGGCGATTTTTTGCTTTTCGACTAAGTGAGCCTTCGTTTTTTGATTCATATCTGGTTCTAAGACAAAGTGTTGTACTTTTTTAGCACCACCATGAATACGCTCTAATAGCTGTTGATCTTCTAGTTCTTGCAAGTCGCGGCGAATAGTCGATTCAGAAGCGTCTAATAATTGCGTGAGTTCTTGCAATTTAACAATATTTTGTTCCTGGATAATTTTCAGGATTTTTTGTTGCCGTTCCACTGTAAGCATTATCATTCCCCCTTATGGTAAGAATACCACGGTGCTTCTTCTTAATCAATCAAAAGCAATCATAAACGTTCGAAAACAGCCATTAAGTCTCCTAAGCTCGTCAATAACTAAACATCATGCAAAAGGAGTAAAGATTTTGCAAAGTAGTCAGCAATCAGGGAGATAAGCAAGACACGCCCGGCATGGTTGTGCTATACTGTTTTCAGTAGGTTTGAGGAGGGATTTAGATGGAAGTAGAAAAAAATGACCATCTGCAATTAGTGATTATCACTGGGATGAGTGGTGCTGGCAAAACCGTAGCCGTTCAGTGCTTTGAAGATTTAGGCTACTTTTGTATTGACAACATGCCGCCAAGTTTGATTCCTAAGTTTTGGGAACTAATTAAAGAAAGTGGCAAAGTAACGCAAATTGCTTTAGTTATTGATATGCGTTCCCGCTCCTTCTTTAGAGAAATTCAAGATATGTTATTGGAAATTGAAAATACGAATATTATTGATACCACATTATTGTTCTTAGACGCTTCTGATGAAGAGTTGGTTTCTCGCTATAAAGAAACACGACGGACCCATCCTTTGGCGATGGATGGTCTGGTGACGGAAGGCATTCGCAAAGAACGAGCCATTATGCAAGAAATTAAAGGGGATGCCCAACTGGTGATTGATACCACCAAGTTATCTCCTCGCCAATTAAGAGAACGGATTTATCAAGAGTTTAAAACGCAAGCTGTTCATACTTTCCGTATTGAGATGGTTTCCTTTGGTTTCAAATACGGTTTACCTATTGATGCTGATATTGTGATGGATGTCCGGTTCTTGCCTAATCCCCACTACGTCAATGAGTTGCGACCGTTAACCGGACTTGATGCGGCAGTTTACGATTACGTCATGGCTTTTCCAGAAACGGAAGAATTTTATGAGCGTTTTATGGCGTTACTGGAAAATATTATGCCCGGATATCAAAAAGAAGGTAAAAATAGCGTGACGATTGCCATTGGATGTACTGGTGGTCAACATCGTTCGGTAGCCTTGACACAACGAGTGGGAGAAGCTTTAGGAAAAAACTATCCGGTAAATATTACCCATCGTGATAAAGATAAGCGGAAAGAAACGGTGAACCGCTCATGAAAACATATCGGTTAAAAAAGCCCAAAATCGTGGTGATTGGGGGCGGTACTGGTTTACCGGTGATTTTAAAAGGGTTGCGGAATCAAGGGGCAGATATTACGGCCATTGTGACGGTAGCCGATGATGGGGGTTCTTCTGGCGAATTACGCAAAGCGATGCGGATTGCCCCGCCTGGTGATTTGCGTAATGTGTTAGTGGCTTTAAGTGAGATGCCCCAACTGTACGAAAAACTTTTCCAATATCGTTTCCAAGAAGGGGATGATTATTTTGCCAATCATTCTTTAGGTAACTTAATTATCGCCGCTTTAGCGGAAATGAAAGATAGCATGTACGACGCGATTCAAATTCTCGGGAAAATTTTACACATTGATGGCCACGTTTATCCGGCATCAGAAGAGCCCCTAACTTTACATGCCGTGTTTAAAGATGGCACCCAAGCCACCGGTGAGAGCTCTTTAGTAAAAGATCGCAAGACGATTGACCACGTCTTTGTCACGACGGCAGACAGTAAAACGACAGCACAACCGGCCCGCAAAGTGGTTAAAGCCATTGAAGAAGCAGATTTAATTTGCTTAGGGCCAGGTAGTCTTTTCACTAGTATTTTGCCTAATTTAGTCATTCCTGAAATTGGCGCAGCGCTTTTAAAAGCTCGTGGTGAAGTGGTGTACATCTGTAACATTATGACGCAAAAAGGGGAGACGGAGCACTTTAGTGATGCCGACCATATTCGGGTCTTGCACCACCATTTACAACAGCCTTTTGTCAATACCGTCTTAGTCAACACCCAACCTGTCCCCGTAGGATTTCCTGATCCGGAAATTTACGATGAGTATTTAGTACAAGTGACGCACGATTTCCAAGGATTACGGGCCGAAAATTGCCGGGTGATTTCCGCTGATTTTCTGGAGCTGAAAAACGGGGGAGTGTTTCACGATGGCGACAAAGTGGTGGAGGAATTGTTCCGTTTAATTTATTAGAAAGGAGGGCAAGCTGTGAGTTTTGCCTCAGAAGTAAAGCGCGAGTTAACCACCTTAGAAGTGCATCGGGAGCACGCAAAAGCTGAACTTGCTGCTTTAATCCGTATGAATGGTTCTTTGAGTATTTTGAATCATAAATTTATTTTAAATGTGCAAACGGAAAATGCCGCGATTGCGCGCCGGATTTTTTCCCTCTTAAAAGATCACTATGATGTAAAAAGTGAGCTTCTTGTGCGGCGCAAGATGAAACTGAAAAAAAATAATGTCTATATTGTGCGCTTAAAACAAGATACGCAACGGGTGCTTTTAGATTTAGATATTATGGAAGGCATGATGTTTCATTCCCATGTCGCCAATGAAATTATGGGCAATCCCCAAAAGATGCGTTCTTACTTGCGGGGGGCTTTTATGGCCGGCGGGTCGGTGAATAACCCCGAGACGAGTCGTTATCATTTAGAAATTTATTCGATTTATGAAGAGCACAATGATGATATTTGTCAGATGCTGAACTATTTTGATTTAAACGCCCGAACGTTTGAACGGCGCAACGGTTATATTGCTTATTTAAAAGGCGCGGAAAAAATCGCTGACTTTTTAACTTTAATTGGGGCTACTAATTCCATGTTGAAGTTTGAAGATGTGCGCATCGTGCGGGACATGCGCAATTCCGTCAATCGTCTAGTGAATTGTGAAACAGCCAACTTAAATAAGACGATTGATGCTGCCGCCAAGCAAGTGGAAAATATTATATATATTGACGAGCGCGTGGGTTTAGATCATTTGCCCTTAAAGCTTAAAGAAATCGCTGAATTAAGAGTGCAGTACCCAGAAATTTCTTTAAAAGAACTAGGAGAGATGGTGCCTAGTGGGCCGATTTCTAAATCGGGCATCAACCATCGGATTAGAAAAATTAACGAATTTGCGGATAATTTACGCAGTAATTAAAGGAGTCCCATGAAAAAAGTTTTATTATTTGATTTAGATGATACCTTATTGGATTTTAAAGCCGCTGAAGCTTATGGCTTGGAAAAAGTATTTACCCGTTATGGTGTACCCTATACGCCAGCTAAAATTGCCAATTACCAAACCATTAATCACAAGTTGTGGCAACAATATGAAGCCGGTAAAATTCCGCGTGAAGGCATTACCGGGGAGCGTTTTCCCCGCTTTTTTGCCGCTGAAGGGATTGACGCTAACGGACTGTTAGCAGAAGACGCGTACCGTACTTACCTAGGGGAAGCTAAAAAAGAAATCCCTGGAGCCCGGGCACTTTTAACGCAACTTCAAGCCGACTATGAACTTTGTTTAGTGACCAATGGTGTTGCGCAAACGCAAAAAGCGCGGCTGGCTAACACGGGCTTTGGTGCCTTTTTCAGCCACGTCTTTATTTCAGAAGAATTGGCCTGTCAGAAGCCTGATCCTCGTTTCTTCCAGCAAGTCGTGGCGGCCTTACCCCACTACCAAAAAGCAGAGATGTTGGTGATTGGGGATAGCTTAACCAGTGACATTCAAGGAGGTCAGGATAGCCAGATTGAGACGGTCTGGTTTAATCCGCGCCGTGAAAAAGCGACGATTGCGCCTACCTTTGAGATTCATGCCTTAAAAGACTTGCCAAACTTGTTACAAAAAATTTCTTAAGAAAAGCTACCATTCCTTGGAATATGCTATACTTATTGAGGAATCGCGGAAGGAAAGAGGTTGTGCTATGAATGTTAATTTAAGTCAATTCTTTGAGGCGAGTTACTGGCAAGAACTCTTTACCTCAAACCTTTTATCTTGGAGTTTCTTAGTGAAAGTCTTAGATATTCTTGTCGTCTGGTTCGTAGTCTACAAACTCATCATGTTGGTGCGGGGCACCAAAGCTGTGCAATTGTTAAAAGGGGTCGTGGTTTTCTTTGTCCTCCGTTTAATTGCCGGTTTGATTGGTTTGACTACTGTCTTGTGGATTATGAATCAAATTATTACCTATGGGGTAATCGCCGCTATTGTTATCTTCCAGCCAGAAGTGCGGCGGGGCTTGGAACACATTGGCCGCAGTTCGTTTTGGACGCCAACGCGCAAAGAAGCCGCCGAAGAAGATCGGATGGTGAAAGCCTTTGATAAGGCTATTCAATACATGGCCAAACGAAAAATTGGCGCGTTAGTCACGATTGAACGTTCCACAGGTCTAGATGAATACGTGGAAACCGGTATTCCGTTAGACGCAGACATTACGGGGGAATTATTAATTAATATTTTTATTCCCAATACGCCCCTCCATGATGGCGCCGTCATTATTAAAAATAATAAAATTGCCGTTTCCTGTGCGTACTTGCCCTTATCAGAAAGCCAACTGATTCCTAAAGAATTTGGGACGCGCCACCGGGCAGCAATTGGCATTAGCGAAGTATCGGATGCTTTGACCTTTGTCGTTTCAGAAGAAACCGGCGATGTCAGTATCACTTTAAACAACACCTTTATTCCCCATTTGAGCCAGGATGAATATTTGAAAATTTTACACCAAGAATTAGTGGAACGTAACACCAAAGATAAGGATGAAAAGAAACGTTCTCTTCTTCAGCAATTTATTGAAGGTATTAGCCTTAGTAAAGGAGGGAAGAAGTAGTGCAAAAATTTTTAAAAAGCAATTTATTTTACAGCCTGATTTCCTTACTCTTTGCCTTACTTCTTTTCTTTAATGCTAACTCTGGTACTTCACGGCAAGTAACGCAAAGTGCGCAGACGTATAATACGACTGCTTATGATGTGCCCATTCAAGTCGATTACGATGAAGACAAGTATTACGTATCCGGTTTGCCAGATACCGTCAGTGTTCATTTGAGTAGTCTAAATCGTATCAAATTAAACCAAGAGGCTGATGATTCCACGCGTTCCTTTAAGGTGGTGGCGGATTTAAGTCATCAAAGTAGCGGCACGGTGGATGTGACCTTACGGGTGACGAACTTAACTTCTGGTGTTGAGGCAATTGTGGATCCAGCCGTTGTTTCTGTAACGATTGAAAAGAAAGTCTCACAAAAATTTAAAGTGACACCAGTCTTGAGTGATAGTATAGTGAAGGATGGTTATACTTTAGGCGACGTGACGTTTGATAAGACGGAAGTAACCGTGACCACTGGTGAACAGACCATGACGCAGATTAAAGAAGTTCAAGCAGTCTTTAATCCTAACCGGACTACGATGGAAAGTTTTTCTGAAGAAGTTCAGCTGCAAGCCATTGATAGTAACGGTGACATTTTGCCGGTAACTATCGAACCTGCCCGCGTCACGGGTGAAGTGGAAGTAGTCGCTCCCACCAAAACCGTCAGCTTAAAAGCAAAAGAAACCGGAACAGTGGCTAGTGGAGTTGCTAGCGTCAATATCAACTTGGAAACCGATGAAGCGATAATTACTGGTCCGCAGTCACTTTTAGCTGAGCTCACCACTATTGAAATTCCAGTGGATGTTACGGGAATTCGCAAGGAAACCACCATGACAGTGGACATTCCCTTGCCGGAAGACAGTCTCACGGCAACGCCAAAGAGTGTAAAGGTGACTTTAACACCGATTTTTGCCAGTCAAAGCGGCAGCAGTTCAGCGCCTACTACGAGCGGTTCTAGTAGCAGTAGTAGTAGCGGAGTGCAAAGTGAGACGAGTGCAACAACTTCTAGCAGTGCTGCTGGCACTGCCACTGTGGAAACCACCACTTCAACAACAGCCAATTAATTAGTAATCGAAGACTTACATTAAAGGAGTATCATCATGGGAAAATATTTTGGGACTGACGGCGTCCGTGGCGTCGCAAATCAGGAATTAACACCAGAGTTAGCATTTAAATTAGGGCGCTGTGGCGGCTACGTTTTAAGTCGGCACCACGAAGGCGAAAGCAAACCTCGTGTTTTAGTAGGACGAGATACGCGAATCTCTGGCGAATTATTGGAGTACGCCTTAATCTCTGGTTTACTTTCCGTAGGGATTGAAGTATTTCGCTTGGGTGTGATTTCTACACCGGGGGTTGCTTATTTAACGCGGGTACAAAAAGCTGCTGCCGGGGTGATGATTTCTGCTTCCCACAATCCAGCAGCCGATAATGGAATTAAGTTTTTTGGTTCCGACGGTTACAAACTCGTAGACGACCAAGAGTTGGAAATTGAAGCGTTGTTGGACGCAGTCGACGACACTTTACCACGGCCAGCCGCAGAAGGCTTGGGTTCCGTGGATGATTATCCAGAAGGGTTGTTAAAATACTCGCAATTCTTAGAACAAACGGTGCCAGGCAATCTCGAAGGCTTGACGATTTGTGTCGATGCCGCTAATGGGGCCACTTATACCACCGTTAATCGGTTGTTTGCCGATTTAGACACGGACTTTTACACGATGGGAACTTCACCTAATGGCTTGAATATCAATGATGGTGTGGGTTCAACACATCCTGAAAAACTTCAAGCTTTCGTTTTGGAAAAGGCAGCCGATGTTGGGTTAGCTTTTGATGGCGATGGTGATCGGGTGATTGCGGTGGACGAATTAGGTAATATCGTTAACGGCGATAAAATTATGTATATCTGTGGCAAGTATTTAGCTGAAAAGAATCGTTTGAAAAAAAATACAGTAGTTGCTACGGTGATGAGTAATTTAGGTTTTTACAAAGCTTTGAAAGCGGCGGGCTTAAATGCGATCACTACCAAAGTCGGGGACCGTTACGTGGTGGAAGAAATGCGGAAAAACGACTATAACTTTGGTGGCGAACAGTCTGGTCATATGATTTTCTTGGACTTCAATACTACCGGTGACGGGATGCTTTCTGGGATTCAACTCTTAAGCATCATGAAAGAGACGGGCAAGAAATTGTCAGAACTCGCCGCCGAAATTACAGAATATCCACAAAAATTAGTGAACATTCGCGTCTCCAACAAAAATGGGGCCATGGAAGTACCAGCTATTAAAGCCGCTATTGAAGAAGCCGAAGCCGAAATGGCTGGCGATGGTCGGATTCTTGTACGTCCTTCCGGCACTGAACCTTTATTACGCGTAATGGCTGAAGCGCCAACGCCAGAAAAAGTGGAATACTACGTGGAAAAAATTGCCGCTGTAGTGCGCCAAGAAATTGGTTTAGAAGACTAACTGAAAATGCGTCGCTGACTCGTCTAGAGTGGCGGCGCTTTTTACGCTTAAAAAATCTAAAGGAGTTTTGCAGATGTTACTCATTAATCCAACCGCTAAAACCCAAAATATTTTTACTGGGTTGCCTGCTGTAGCAGATTCAGCCCAAGGAAAACTTTTTGCCACCACGAATCCATTATTTTCTTGGCATGCTACGTATTTTAATGTGCAACGAAAAAAAATCTTGCTTTTAGTGAATGACTTAACTTATTTTCCCATCGTCTTAGCAGATATTAATGCTGCCAATAAAAAGAAGTTGGCAGAAATTTTTCCCTCTGCTGTTTATACTGCTTTTATTGAGGCGGGGATTGCCCCAACACGAGTTGAAAAATATTTAGCTTTAGCCGGGGACATCAAAATAAATGCTGGTTTTAATCGCGTAGTAGTAGGTGTAATGAATTTACAATTGCGTTATTTAGAACATCATCCGCTGGACTTGACGGAAATTTTGCAAGTTAAAGCTAGCCAAAACCTAGGGAAGAATATCGTGAAGGAAAACTATCCCGTGGATAACTTACGACAAGCTTTCCAACAAGAACTAAAGCTTACAGAAGTAAATACTGCTGATGTAACTGCAGCCCAAAATTACCAAATTGAAAAAACGTGGCTACCTTATGCCAACTGGGGAACATTTCAGGCTGAAACAGCAACAAGTGAGGAATACGATGTTCGCTTTGCCGCTTTAGCAGCCAATAATGGGCTAGTTTTAGCTGAGTTTGAAAAATATTTATTGGGAAAAGAAAACCTCAGTGCTAAAGTTGCCCACAAGCATGTGGAAAACGTGGACATAATTATTAATGAATTTTTCCTTTACGATATGGCCATGCCGACGCCCATTAGTCAATATGAGCTGCTTAGCTATGGATTAGGGGATTGGGGTGTCGATCAAGGTGTTTGGCTCTCTCTAGCCGCTGTAAAAAAAGCTGGCACCGCTTTGAAAAAATTTTATCGCTTTTTGGTGGCTGCTGGTGAAATTCCTGCCAGTGCGCTAAAAGAAATTGATGAAGAGATTGCTGAGGGTATCGCTGGTGCGGAGTCTAATTTTCAACTGCGTCAGGACTTTGATTATTTTGATTTTTAAAAGTAAACTTCCGTCATTTGGTTGGCGGAAGTTTTTTTTGTCGGGGCTATTGTATCTGTTATTGGAACATGCTATACTCTCCTTGTAATTAATGTGATATCAAAATGATATCAAAGGAGGAGTGTTAGATGGATAATGAGAAAGTGGAATTAAAAGAGGCGACGGCTGAAATTCATTTAAAAGCAGCGAATGGGATGCCAATTTTATTGCTTAATGTTTTAGGTATTGTTTTATCGATTGTTTTATTTGTGTGGGGAATTTTTTTATTGGATGATGGCCCTAGCGTTTTAGGCGGTAGCTTGATGGGTCTTGCAATTTTTTATTGGGTGCTCCCAGTCTGGATTTTATTTGCCGGCTTGAAAGTTGTCCATCCTAACGAGGCCTTAGTCATGACTTTATTTGGGAAATATGTCGGGACGTTAAAAGGTGCGGGTTTTTACTTCGTCAATCCTTTTATGGTGGCCGCGCCTGTTCCTAAGAGTGCTGGTCAAGAAGCAGCTGGCTTAAAAGACGGAGACAGTGATCCTGTTGTCGGAGCAGCCAAAACGGCAGCAGCGGGGGCGTTACCTAAGAAACGTCTCTCTTTAAAAACCATGGCTTTAAGCAACAACAAACAAAAAGTCAATGATAAACTAGGTAATCCCATCATCATTAGCATTGTCGTAATTTGGCACATTAAAGATACCGCTAAAGCGATGTTTGATGTGGATAATTTTATGGATTACCTTTCAATCCAGTCTGACTCTGCCTTACGAAACATTGTCCGTTTGTATCCTTATGATGCTACTGACGATGAAGATGCCAATGAAAAAAGTTTGCGGGGCTCCAGCTTAGAAGTCAGTGCTAAACTTGCTGAAGAAATCCAAAGTAAAGTAGACGTTGCCGGCATTGAAGTTTTGGAAGCGAAAATTACCCATTTAGCCTACGCCCCAGAAATTGCGGCTGCCATGTTACAACGGCAACAAGCTTCAGCCATTGTCGATGCCCGTCAATTGATTGTGGAAGGCGCAGTAGGCATGGTGGAAATGGCTATCGAAAAACTCAACGAACAAAGTATTGTGGATTTAGATGAAGAACGCAAAGCTGCCATGGTGAGCAACTTAATGGTAGTCTTATGTGGTAATCGCGACGCTCAACCAGTCGTCAATAGTGGTTCTCTTTATTAAAAGTTAATCCAAGAAAGGAGCGGTACATTGTGGCAGGCAAACAGACGAAACCTAAAAAGCAAGTGCCGTTGCGGCTTTCTGGTGAATTATACGACGAATTAATGGCCTGGGCAGAAGACGAGTTTCGCAGTGTCAATGGTCAAATCGAGTACTTGCTGACGGAAGCCGTTAAAAAGAGAAAGAAAGGTCACCAGGCTGAATAGCTGGTGGAAGATGAAAAAATGTTTGAATTTTTTGGTGGAGCAATCCTCACAGCAATTTTAAAATACGCTAAACAGTTGCCTAAACCAATCGCTTGGCTGTTACTAGCAATCCCTTTAATTTTCTTTGGCGGCTTCGCGTTGCTCTTTGCCTACGGAACGGTTTCTGGTTTACTTGATGGTAATTTTCCTTTAGCCGGTTTAAGTTTTGTCGTCTTTGGCCTTTTTGTGGCGGTAATCCTTGTGTGTGTGGATGCTTTTTTAAGTCTTGATGGTCAGGAACGCCCCTATTTTAAAAAAATTATCAAACTCCTAGTGGCCCTTTTGGCTTTGCTTTTTGTGGCGGGTTTTCTTATTTTAATGATTGTGGACACTTTTGTGGAAAACGTCACGACAGAGATGAATCTCCTACAACGCATCTTAATGTTTTCCTTTGCAATTTTGGGAGTAGTAGGCTTTTCCATTAGAACGATAAACGCCATTAAAGCTTTACATGAAAGTTAGAAATAAAAAGATTACCGGATGGACCAACTACGAAAATAGTGGTCCATCTTTTTTTGCTGACAACTAGAAATTTTCCCCAATGCACCTTGTCTGTAAGCTGAAAAATATGCTATCCTAGGAGAGTTTGAAGGGCGGGAGTAGATGGTGTTAAAATTTTTACAAAAATTGCCAATCCCCATTAGTGGACTGGCGCTAGGTTTAGTAGCCTTAGGAAATTTAATGAAACAAGAGCATTGGTTAGTCTGGGGAAATTTTACCGGTTGTCTCGGTATTATTTTATTATCCTTAGTGCTGGCTAAAATTATTTTTGCTGCGAAGACGGTAGTCACCGCTTTAAAAGATCCAGTAGTGGCTTCAGTGGCCCCAACTTTTTCCATGGCGTGGATGGTGACGGCAACGTATTTACTACAATGGGGGCTACCTTTAAATTTTTTGAAATTTTTTTGGTTAATCGGCTTTGTGTTGCATTGGGGTTTATTATGCTATTTTACGTGGGCGTTTGTGATTAAAGTTAAATTTTCTTTGAACCAAGTCTATCCCAGCTGGTACATTGTTTATATTGGTTTAGGAATTATTCCCATTACGGGGAACGCTTTTTATCCTCAGCTAACGCATCTTTTATTTTATCCCATTTTAATTGCTTACTTGGGAATGTTACCTTTTGTTTTGTATCGCGCTTTTTTCGGCAGTCCCTTGAAAAAACCACAGCTACCGTTAAATACGATTATTGCGGCTCCGACTTCGCTATGTCTGACGGGTTATCTGAAAACTTTTAGTGGGGTAAATGAAGTCTTGATGGTAAGTTTATTAAGTTTAGCGCAAATTTTATATCTAGGCACTTTGATTTTTTTAGTGGTGCGGGCCTTACGCGTTCCGTTTTATCCTAGCTATTCTGCCTTTACTTTCCCCTTAGTGATTAGCGCTACAGCCTTAACTTGCGTCAATGATTTTTGGCATCTTCATTATCCGCAAATGCTATTTTTGGATTATGTCGAGGGAATTGAAGTTGTCCTAGCAGGTTTGATGGTCTTTTATGTGTTGTTTCGTTATTTACACTTTTTTAAAACGAGTTTATTTGTTCCACTTGAAACGGAAAAATGAAAAACAGACTAAGCTTAGAGTGTGACAAAATTCTTGTTGCACTCTTTTTTTGTCGCATTTATTTTTGTGGTCCCACCTTAAAGAACTCCTTGACGCCTGCCAAGCAATCCACTACACTTATTAAGTGAGAATGATTATCAATTAACCGAGGTGAGAACCCTGAAAAAAGAAATGGGACACAATTTTTTAGCACGACTAGGAAAAACTAAATTACGGCCAGGAGGCGTGGCAGCCACTTTTGACGGCGAAAGGTTTTCAAGCGGTGACCCAAACTCATGGCAAAATGACTTTGTTATCTCCTAGCGGACTGTTGCGGGATGAAGGTTTTTTAGGGACCATCAAAATGCTTCGCCGTGGCTTACAAAAAGAAAATCGCCAGCAATTTCAAAAGATGTATCGCTTTTTTAATCACACCGGGAAAAAGTTACGCTACGTAGCTTTTTGTAGTGTAAAATAGAAAAAAAGGAGTTGTTCAAATGAATTTTATTCATAAAATCCCCCACAGCCAAGTGCTGGATTTAAAAAAAGAAGTACCAATTGAAGAAGAACAAATGCTCAGCAAAACCTTAGTGCAACGGGATAGTTTAGGGATGACGGTCTTTTCTTTGGCGGCTGGACAGGAAATTCCTAAACATTCTTCTAATGGCGATGCCGTGGTAAATATTTTAACCGGGACGGCGGAAATTACCATTGGCAGCGAAAATTTTTAGTGCACGCTGGCGAAACGATTGTCATGCCGGCTGATGTTCCTCATGCGTTGTACGCCAAAGAAGCTTTTCAAATGCTTTTAGTGGTGGTAAAACCAAAGGGACCGACTGCATGATTATCGACTTAAAAAGTTTAATCAAGGTCCATGAAGAACAAATTACCAGTCGTAGCCTGAGTAAAAAACTTGGTGTCGCGACACCGGTGACGTTGTTGGCTTTTGACTCAGCGGAAACCATTAGTAACGAAACCAGTCCCCTAGTTAAAATGGTGGAAGTTTTAAGTGGCGAGTTAGCCGTTACATTGGGCGAAGAAAGTTTTACGGTGACCGCAGGCGAAATGGTGGTGGTGGCACCACAGCTCCACCATAGTTTCCGTGCCCTTAGTGCTTGCAAAGTATTACAAATCGAATTACCAAATGAAGCATAAAAAAAGTGTTCGTAATCACCTTTGAGAGGTTGATTACGGACACTTTTCTTTTAATTTGTAAGACTGATTCCTAGGCGCCTTCTTTTAAATCCCGTTGGCGGTAACCAAAATAACCCGCGATAATCAAAAGGACACTGACGATCGTAATGGTGGCAAAAGTTGGTAAATCAAAATCAGCCACTGGTAAGCGAGGCAGCCAACTTTGGACCGCTGTTTTGTTTAACCAGTCCGGCAAGTCTAAAATACCGGCAAAATAATTTAAGACGAAAGAATAACCGAGATAAGCGTAAACGACTTTTCCTAGCTTAGGGTAAAAACCTAAGGCTAAAGCGGCTAAAGCAATCGTAAATAAAAGGGCAGGGAAAAAGTTAAAGCCGGCCGCCATAAAATCTCCCAGCGTCATAGTGGATTTGCCCGCCATAACACTCAGGGCGGTTCCCCCTAGACCAACGACCGCTGCTAAGATACTAAGGAGACCGGCGCCCACAGCTAAACCAATGCTAGTCCAAAATAATTTGCCACGAGTCATGCGCGTACACCAAAATTGGGCCAAGTTACCACGACTCTCTTCAGCAGACAGGCGATTGACAATGGCAATTGGCAAAATACAAGCCAAAACAATCATCACCATCATAATGGTGCTAGTGAAAGATGCCTCCAAGCTAGAATTAGTAGCTGTAAACATTTGTTGCAACAGTTCATTACTTTCTAAGAAGGTTTGCATATCACCGTAAATAGAACCATAGGCTGCTCCTAAAATCAGGTAAGCTACCAGCCAAGCAATAATAATCCCGCGGTTCAAACGGAAGAAAAGTCCCGATGTAGAAAGCAAAGATTTTTTAGCATGAGCACGACCTGCCCACTCAGGCAAATAGCCAGCCCCCATATCGCGTTTCCCTTCTAAAGCAAAGGCTGCCAGCACTACGACGACTGTAAAAAGTAGCCCATAAAGAATGGGTAACCAACTATTTTTCGTAAAAGGATAGGTGAGGTAAGTCCAGCCCATGGGATTAAACATGGATAAAGCGACATCAGAAATATCCGTGGTGCCGCGCAAAATATAAAGGAGGCCGACAATCCCTAAAGAAGCACCCGTAGCACCAGCAGCAGTGGCAAAAATTTGGGCCATCACTAGTGCAAGGGCCGCGCCGATGATGCCGGCTATTGTAAGGCTGGCTCCAAATAAGAGGGAACCTGGTAAATCAATACTCGCTACGCCAAAACTCACCATGACACCGGCGGTAAAAAGTCCTAAGAGGACATTGATAATCACGGCTTCCAATAAAACGGCTAAGGAATTTGCTTGGCGTCCAACGGCAAAAGAACGTACCAATTCCGTGAGTCCTTGATCTTCTTCTTTGCGGGTATGACCCACCACGTGCATGATGGTAATAATCATGGCAAAAAGTCCGCAGAACAACAACATTAAATGCGCGTACATCGCCCCTAACGTATAGTCAGCTCCACTGGTGACAGGGGTCGGCCCCACCATAGAAATCATGGCGGGATTTTGCATCGTTTCAAACATCCCTAAAGCGCCGTCCCCTTTAGCAATTTCTTCAAAGGCGGGGACGTAAGCGCCGGCGAAAAGCCCCAGACCCGCCACCCAAATAATTATTTTTTTCCAATCCCGTTTAAAATATTGGGCAAATAAAATAAACCAGGATGCAAATTTTTCTTTCATGATATTTTCTCCTCCCATTCCTGGTTACCCTTGATAGTGGCGCATAAAGAGGTCTTCCAGCGTCGGGGGAACAGATTCAAATTTTTTCACGCCTAATTTGGTGGCTTCCTCCAAGACGCCATTGAGGTGTTGATTATCGACAGAAAAGACCGCGTGACTACCTGTTTGTTTGAAATCGTGCACGCCAGGAACATTTGCCATGGCGGCAACATCTGCTGTGGTTTCCACCGTCACAGTCGAGCGGGTTAAATGACGCAACTCGTCCAATGTGCCCGCTTCCACCACGCGACCTTGACGAATAATCACGACTTTATCGGCTAAGCGTTCCACTTCACTTAAAATGTGGGAAGAAAGGAGAATCGCTTTACCAGCGTTTTTAATCTCTTCAACTTCTTCTTGAAAGACAATTTCCATTAAAGGATCCAAACCAGAGGTAGGTTCATCTAAAATATAAAGATCAGAATCTACGGAAAGAGCGGCGATTAAACCGACTTTCTGCCGGTTCCCTTTTGAATAGCTCTTGGCTTTCTTCTTGGGATCCAGTTCAAAACGTTCAATGAGCCGGTCGCGCTTTGCTTGATTGCCACCGCCGTGGAGCTTCATGAATAAATCAATGATTTCGCCACCAGTCAGGTTGCCCCACAAGGCTACATCCCCAGGAACGTAAGAAACCCGTTTATGGATAGCCAAACTTTCTTGCCACACATCTTTACCAAAGATGGTAGCACTACCGCCACTACGATTGATAATTCCTAATAACGTGCGAATCGTGGTAGATTTACCAGCACCATTTGGCCCGATGAACCCTACGACACTACCCGCTTCTATAGTGAAGGTAACGTCATGGAGGGCTTGGAATTTACCAAATTTTTTTTGCAGCCCTTGAATCTTAACAATTTCGGTCATGATCATGAACTCCTTTGATTTTAAAATTAAATCTTTTTTTAATTTTAGTTCATAACTATTGCTAGAAGCCTTAGTTTTAAACTAAAATATCTTTATGAGTTAAATATTATCGACTGCCAGCTGAGAAGTCAACTAACTTTTACGAGAGTTCTGGACTGAAAAACGCGGCGCGAGGGGAAGCGAGACTTTTCGCGCTAAAGTTTTGAACTCACGATTAAAAATTTTTTTGGCTGAGGTGGCGCTTACGGAGGATTTTCCATGAATGGTTTTGAAAAACGGACAGCCGCTAAAAAAGAACAAATTGTAGCAGCGACTTTTGACTTAATGAAAGCAAGTGCCAGCGGTGATTTTGCGATGGAAGAAGTGGCGGAAAAAGCCGGGGTCAGTAAAACATCTATTTTTAAATATTTCGGCACGAAAGAACAATTAAAAGTAGAAGTCTTTCGCCAATACATTGAAACGATTCGCTCAGGTGTTCGGAAAATTATTGATTTGGATCGCCCTTACGAAGAAACGATGGCAGAAATGCTCCGTTTTGAATTAGACTTGGTGAATCAGTCGGGGAATAGTTTTTATTTAAGCCTGATGTCGTATATGTCGGAAAAAGGTTCCGATGGTTTGTCCCGCATTATGGAAGACTACGTCGTAGAAAGTTATCATATGATGTTGGATCTTTTTCACCGGGGACGTAAAGAAGGCAAAGTAGACTGGCATTATTCAGATGAGTTTTTAATGATGTACTTTCAAACTTTGGCCGGCGGTATCTCTAACCCGGGAATTTATCAAAAGATGTTGCCCTATTCCCATGAGTGGATTCAAGTGGTGTTGCAGGGCTTAGCGCCGCGGGAGAAATAATAGTAGAAAAAAACTTAATTTTTTCTCAAAAAGCCCTCATTTCTACGGCTTTTTTCAAAAAAAATTTAATTAGCGTGGTACAATTAACGTAGCAGTTTTTAGGCAATTTATTTTGAGGTAGGTGTTTGAAAATGAAGTTAGTAGAAAGTCCCTTGACGTCCAACTTAGATTTGCGCCAGGCCTTCCCTAATGTAGTGAATTTTATTAATCGGAAGATGACGGTGAAATTTTTTAAACGCTACACCTTAAATTACAACCAAGTACTCCTGGCCGATACCTATGAAGAAGTGGTGGTCTTTATGGTGAACCACAAGAAAAAAGTAGGGGAAGACGAGATTCAATATTTGATTAGTAATTTATTGGCCGTGACCGAAACCGAAGTAGAAATTATTCGGGATGAAAAAGCCCGCTTAATTGGCGAAGGTTATCCAATTCCGCAAGATGTGAAAGACATTGTTTTAATTCGTAAAAAGTAGTTTTCTTAAAATTTTGAAAAGTTAATTGAAAATTTTCTTTAGTGCTAGACATGGGCGCCCCTTAGTGCTATAGTAACGGTACAATTTAATCAGAGGTAGCAATGCAAATGAGTAACTTACAAGAGAAGGCATTCGTTGAGAGTAAGTGAAAGGTAACCATTGCCGAACGTGTAATTGCTGGCGAGCATTATGCGTGGGGGTGTCTGGGAAAACCGACATCACTCCTACTTAAATAAGTAGAGGCGCTAGATTTAACCTAATGACTTTTTTAGTGCCTACTCCCTTGATGGATAGGCACTTTTTTTAGGTCAGCTGAGAAATTTAAGCGTACTAACAACACTAAAGGATGAGACGAAGATGAGTGAATTATTGCTTGGAGGCGTGAAAGCCACCACTTTGGCCAAAGAATACCAAACCCCGTTGTATGTTTTTGATGAAGATAAAATTGTTGGCATGATGCAAGCGTATATTAAAAACTTTAAGTCAGAAGAATTTGCGACCAAGGTTTTATACGCGTCAAAAGCGTTTCAAACGGTGGCCGTCATTAATTTGGCAGCCAGCCAAGGGTTAGGGTTAGATGTCGTGAGTGGCGGCGAAATTTTTACCGCTTTAAAATCGCAAATGCCCAAGGAAAAAATTTATTTTCATGGCAACAATAAAACGCCGCAAGAACTAGAATTTTTTGTGGAAAGTGGCTTAACACATGTAGTTTGTGATAATATGATGGAGGCTAGGCTTTTAGCAAATCTTGCTGAAAAAGCCCAAAGAACCATTTCCGTGATGTTGCGTTTGAATGTGGGCATCGATGCTCACACCCACGAATACATCAACACAGCCTTTATCGATTCTAAATTTGGCATGAGTTATGAGAGTGCTGAATGTCAACAGACATTGGCCGCCATTGCGGCTAGTCCTTACTTAGTTTTAGAAGGCTTCCATGCCCATATTGGCTCACAGATTTTTGAAATGACAGCTTGGCGGGCAGAAATTGACAAGTTAGTTAGCTATTTAAAAGATTTTTCCGAAACATTAACGTTAAATATTGGTGGCGGCTTTGGTATTCATTATGTGGATAGCGACCGACCTCTAGCACCAGATGAAACAGCACGGGAATTAATCGCCTATACCGAAAAAGCGCTGGCGAAAGCACAACAAAAAATTGCGACCTTAATCATTGAACCGGGTAGAAGTTTAGTGGGAGAAGCTGGTACGACGCTTTATACGGTAGGCTTTGAGAAAAAAACACCCCATAAGCATTATCTTTTTGTCGATGGCGGCATGACGGATAATATCCGCCCCGCACTTTATCAAGCGGAATATCAATGTGATATTGCTAACCGCCTGGACGCTCCTAAAACACAAGCGGTGACGGTGGCCGGCAAATTATGTGAGTCCGGCGATGTTTTAATTAAAAATGC
The DNA here is from genome assembly GCF_005405245.1 of Enterococcus nangangensis. Lineage (GTDB taxonomy): Bacteria > Bacillota > Bacilli > Lactobacillales > Enterococcaceae > Enterococcus_J > Enterococcus_J nangangensis. The sequence goes on from NZ_BJDR01000009.1 coordinate 31,677, forward strand.
CAACTTACCAACGTGTGTAGCTGGTGATATTTTAGCTGTCTACTCCACCGGCGCTTATGGCTATTCCATGAGTAGTAACTACAATCGGGCTTTAACACCAGCCGTCGTCTTCGTCAAAGACGGTCAAAGCCGGTTGGTGGTGAAACGACAAACGTATTTAGACCTTTTAAGAAATGAAGTGATGGATTGAAAGTAGCAAAATACAATGGTCTAGGAAATGACTTTGTCATGCTAGACTACGATGCTTTGGCAGATTACTCTGCTTTAGCTGAAAAATTATGTAACGATCCACAGTTTGATACCGATGGTTTAATTGCAGTAAAAACCGATCCTTTAGAAATGATTTATTACAATCGTGATGGTAGTCGCGCTAGCATGTGTGGTAATGGCATTCGTTGTTTTGCCAAGTATTGCGTGGATCACAATTTAGTCAATGAAAAAGTTTTCCCCGTAGAAACTTTAGCGGGCACCATGATTGTTCATCTTGAAAGCTTGGAACCTTTCCATTGCAGCGTCAATATGGGGCGCCCTGCCTACGATACTGAAAAATTAGGTTTACCCAAAGGCCAAGTTTTAACGAACTTTAGCTTAGAGATTGCTGGTGCGCCAGTGACGATGTCCAGTGTCTTTATGGGGACGATTCATACTGTCGTTTTTGTGGAAGATCCGATAGCTGAGCTTTCTTTAGAACGAGGCAATTTAATTTGTCATCATCCTTTATTTAGTCAACAAACCAATGTCAACTTTGTCCACGTGTTAAATGACCACGAGTTAGTCGTGCGGACTTTTGAACGAGGCGTGGGGTGGACGTTAGCTTGCGGCACTGGCTGCTGTGCGAGTTATGTAGTTGCCCGGGATTTAGGAAAAATTAAAACCGGAGCAACGAATCTTTACTTAGAACGTGGTCCGTTAGTTGTCAGTGGTACGCAAGAAATTACCATGGCCGGACCAGCTGAATTCGAATTTGAAAAAGAGGTGGAGACATGTTAACCGGTTCAATCGTGGCACTAATTACGCCCATGAAAGAAGATTTATCCGTTAATTATGAAAAACTTGCCGAATTAATTGAATGGCATATTGCACAACAAACAGACTGTCTATTGGTTTTAGGGACAACTGGGGAATCCCCAACTTTAAGCTCTGACGAAGAAAGTGAAATCGTGCGCTTTACTCTGGAAAAAGTCGCCGGCCGGATTCCGGTGATGGTGGGAAGCGGCAGTAATGCAACAGCTCAAGCAGTAGCGAAGAGCCAGGAGTTTGCCCAATTAGGTGCCGATTACTTATTGGTGATTACCCCTTATTACAACAAGACTTCACCTCGCGGCTTGTTGCAACACTTTACGACAATTGCCCAAAGTGTCGATAAACCGATTATCTTATATAACGTACCAAGTCGAACGGGGATGAATATTCCCCTTGATGTTTTAAAAGAAGTGGCTAAAATTCCTAACATTGTGGGAATCAAAGAAGCTTCTGGTGATTTAGGCTACTTGATGCAAGTAGCGACTTTATTAAATGATAACTTCGCCCTTTATTCTGGTAATGACGATATGGTCCTGCCAATTCTTTCGTTAGGCGGAGCTGGCGTCATTAGTGTTTGGGCCAACTTAATGCCTAAGACCGTCCACGAGATGGTGCAAAACTTTAAAGAGGGAAAAAGCGCTGCAGCTTTGGCAACGCAATTAAAACATTTACCCTTAATTGATGCTTTGTTTAGTGAAACCAATCCGATTCCCATTAAAGCAGCACTAAATATTGCCGGGAAAAATGTCGGCTCATTGCGTTTACCTTTAGTGGATTTAAGTCCTAGTCATTATGAACATTTAAAAGCAGAAATGGCTAAACTAGAGGAGGAACAAGCATGAAAATTGGTTTAGTAGGCGATGGGCAAATGGGGCAAGTCCTCAAAGAATTAATTGCCGTAGACGATACCGCGCTTTTTCCTAAAACGCCAGTCATGGACGCCGAAGTCTTAGACTATCCAGAAACACCCGCAGTTTTAATTGATTTTTCCCATCCTAATAATTTAAAGAAAATTAGTGCCTATGCGCTAGCTCATGAGCTTCCTGTGGTAATTGCCACAACCGGTTACAGTGAAGAACAAATTGCTGAAATTCACGCCTTAAGTGAAAAAGTACCGGTCCTTTTTAGTGCCAACTTTAGTCTGGGAGTCATTGTGATGAATCGTTTAGTCAAAGAAATGACCCACTATTTAGGTCATGACTTTGATATTGAAGTGATTGAACAGCATCACAATAAAAAAATTGATGCGCCATCTGGGACCGCTAAGATGTTAGTAGATACGATAAATGAAGAGCTTCATTATAAAGAAGTCCACGGGCGTAGCGGTGTTGCTCCCCGCACAAAACAAGAAATTGGCATTCACTCCGTTCGGGGTGGTACCATTGTAGGACAACACGAAGTTCTTTTTGCCGGTACGGATGAAACGTTAACTTTAAAACATGAAGCTTTTTCTAAAAAGATTTTTGCCAAAGGCGCTTTAAAGGGTGCTTTATGGGTAACCACTAAACCAGCAGCCCTCTATTCCATGGAAGACTGCTTATTCGGAGGTAAATAATGGACGCAAATGAAATTATTAAATTTATTCAAGAATCTAAAAAGCAAACCCCAGTCAAAGTGTATTTGAACTTAAAAGAAGAAGTTGCTTTTCCTAACTGCCAAGTTTTTGGTCCGACTTTAAGCCCCGTTGTTTTTGGGGATTACAGCGATGTAAAACCTGTTTTAGCTAGTCACCAAGCAGCAATTCTTGATGTGGTGATTGAAAATGATAGTCGTAACTCGGCAATTCCGTTATTGGATAAAAAAGATATTAATGCGCGGATTGAACCTGGAGCGATTATTCGTGACCAAGTGGAAATTGGCAATAACGCCGTCATTATGATGGGGGCCGTGATTAATATCGGGGCCATCATTGGCGATGCTACCATGATTGATATGGGGGCCATTTTAGGCGGCCGGGCCACTGTGGGGAAACGTTGTCACATTGGGGCTGGTGCTGTTTTAGCAGGTGTGGTGGAACCGCCTTCTGCTAAACCGGTGGTCATTGAAGATGACGTTTTAGTAGGTGCTAATGCCGTTGTCGTTGAAGGGGTGACCGTTGGGAAAGGTTCCATTGTTGCTGCGGGGGCCATTGTCTTAGAAGATGTGCCGGAAAATGTGGTTGTCGGCGGGATTCCTGCCCGAATTTTAAAAGTGAAAGATGATAAAACAAAACAAAACACGCAAATGATTGATGGTTTGCGGGAATTATAAAAAAGGTCGGGAAGAAATGAAAGAATATAAAGTATGCGTTGTGGGCGCAACAGGTTTAGTTGGTCAAACCTTCTTGAAAGTGTTAGCAGAATATGATTTTCCTATTCAGGAATTGAAATTATTGGCTTCAGCCCGCAGTAAAGGAAAAGCTGTTGAATTTAAAGGCCAAACGTATTACGTAGAAGAATTAACCGCGGATTCTTTTGACGGTTTTGATTTAGCCTTATTTAGTGCCGGGGGCGATGTTTCAAAACAATTCGCACCGATTGCGCGGGCTAAAGGGCTAACCGTGGTGGATAATTCTAGCGCGTGGCGCCAAGATCCAGCAATTCCTTTAGTCGTTCCGGAAGTAAACTTAGCCGATACCGCTTTAAATAAATTAATTGCCAATCCTAACTGCTCGACGATTCAATCGATTATTCCTTTAAAAGCTTTAGATGACGCTTTTGGCGTGACGAAAGTCAACTACGCTACGTACCAAGCCGTTAGCGGCAGTGGTCAAAAAGGGAAAGATGACTTAGCCCGGACTTTGCGGGGGGAAGAGCCACAGTTTTATCCTCATAATATCGCTGAAACTTGTATTCCCGAAATCGACGTCTTTATGGAAGATGGGTATACTAAAGAAGAAGTTAAAATGATTAATGAAACGCGGAAAATTTTGCATAAACCAGAATTACCAGTCAGTGCAACTTGTGTGCGGGTACCTGTCGCCAACAGCCACGGCGTTGCCATGACGGTGGAATTGGCGCAAGATTTTACCTTGCCGGAAGTAGAAGCCGTGTTAGCTGATTTTCCAGGCGTTATTTTAGCCAATAACAATCAAGAACACTATTATCCAACGTCTACCTTGTCTAACGGTCAAGATAAAATTTATGTTGGGCGCTTAAGAAAAGATCGCGCAACGAAAAATGGCTTGCTTTTATACTGTACAGGGGATAATATTCGTAAAGGAGCCGCTGCTAATGCGGTCCAAATTGCTTTAGCCATGGCGAAAAACAATCAGTTATAGGAGAAGTTCATGATTAAACTTGCTAAATTCGGGGGATCTTCATTATCCCACGAAGCTCAATTTAGAAAAGTCAAAAAGATTATTGAAAGTGACGCTGCCCGCACCGTGGTGGTGGTTTCGGCTTTAGGCAAACGCGTGCCTAGTGATAATAAAATCACCGATCTTCTGTACATTTTGCACGCCCACATGCAACACGATGTGGAATACGAGACGATTTGGCAAACGATTTATCAACGTTTTGTCGAGGTACGGGACGCTTTACAGCTAAACGTACCCATTGAAAAAGAATTAGAGAAAATCATTCAAATGGTGGCGGCTAAAAAAGTCAGTGTGGATTATTTAGTTTCCCGGGGTGAATATTTAACGGCCCTTTTAATGAGTGATTATTTGGGTTACCGCTTTGTGGATGCCAAAGATATTATTGCTTTTCATTACAATGGGAAATTCGACACCGAGCGGATTGCCTTACAGGCTAATGCGGCCTATAAAAAGTACGGCAAAATTGTCGTGCCTGGTTTTTACGGGGCTTATCCTAGCGGTGATATTAAACTCATGAGTCGTGGCGGTAGTGATATTACCGGTTCAATTTTAGCCCGGGCTTTACGGGTAGATGTCTACGAAAACTGGACGGATGTCTCAGGTATTTTAATGGGCGACCCGCGGATTATTGACAATCCCGAAACCATTACAGAAATTACCTATCGGGAATTACGGGAGCTTTCTTATATGGGAGCTAACGTTTTACATGAAGCGGCAATTCGGCCGATTCAAGAAGTGAAAATTCCTTTAAATATTCGCAACACCAATGCGCCAGCTGACCCCGGTACCACGATTTCCAGTGATGAAAAATGTACCACCTACGACATTACGGGGATTGCCGGTAAGAAAAACTTTATCTCTTTGATTTTATATAAGAGCCAAATGTCTGATGAAGTCGGCTTTTTATCTCGCACGATGCAAATTTTTGAACGCCACGAGATTTCCATTGAACACGTGCCAACGGGGATTGATAATGTAGGCATTGTGATTTCTAAACATTCAGTGGAAAATAATCTCTATGAACTTCTTGATGAGTTGAAATCAGAATTAGAATTAGACGAAGTGGAAGTCGTGGATGATTTAGCATTAATTGCCATTGTCGGTGGCAATATGCGCGGCAATATCCAATTAACCGGAAAAATTTTTATGACCTTAAGTCAAATCGGCGTCAATGCTTCGATTATTTCTAAATCCGCCCAAGAGTTAAACTTAATTGTGGGGGTTAAAAATACGGAGTATGAAAAAGCCGTTCGCAGTTTATACGAGGAGCTGGTGAGAAAGTGAGTATTCAACAATACCGCATGGATCTCCATCAAATTCCAGAGTTAGCTTATCACGAATTTGAAACGAAAAAATATTTGTACCAACATTTAAAAACGCTTAATGGCACCATCCACGAGGTTGAACCAACGGGGATGGTGGTCTATTTTGCTAACCAAAAAGAAAAGTCCATCACCTTTCGCACGGACATTGATGCTTTACCCATTGAGGAACAATCAGGAGTTCCCTTTACTTCAAAACATCCTGGTAAGATGCACGCCTGTGGGCATGATGGTCACATGGCGATGCTGTTAGGGTTAGCTGATTACGTGAATGAGCATATCCATGAACTGGACTATAACGTCGTTTTGATTTTTCAACCGGCGGAAGAATTTGGTTCCGGCGCCCAAACAATTGTGGATTCTGGTTTACTGGAAAAGTACAACGTCCAAGGGATTTTTGGCTTTCACGTTTGGCCCGGCTTAGCGAAAGGTGAGGTCTTCTCTAAAGCAAGTGGCATCTTAGCACAATGTAGTGAAATAGATATTATTGTCCATGGGAAAGCGACCCATATTGCTAACGCTGATCAAGGGATTGATGCGGTGCAAATTGCCACTCGTCTGATGACCGCCATTTATGATTTAGAAGAAGGTCCACTAGGTCAAAAAGAACACTTAATGAAGTTTGGGGAAATTAAAGGGGGCACGATTCGCAATATTATTGCCGGTTCCGTGACGATTCGTGGGAGTGTTCGCTCTTTTGACCCCGCGATTCAAGCCTTCATGAAAGCTGAAATTCAACACGTGGTGGATGATTTTGCTGCCCAATACAACACGACGATTGAAGTGAATTATACAGATGGTTACCCAGCTGTTATAAACAACCCTGAACTTTTTGCGAAAGCCCAAAAAGCTTTACCACAATTAAACGTCTTAGACCATCCTTTTTTACAAGGAGAAGATTTTGGCATTTACACGCAGTTTTATCCCAGTGTCTTTTTCTTGTTAGGCTTAGGCGATGTACCACCGTTACACAATGAAAAATTTAATTTTGATATGAATGTCTTAGCTGTGGGCGTAGATACCTATCGTCACTTATTGGACATCCAATTATAGGAGGAGCTTATGGCTGATTTAAGTAGTCGTTTTAAACCAGAAATTTATGACATTGCCGTTTCCTTGATTCGGCAGTTTGATGAAAAAGTTTCCCAAATTCCTGATATGGTGAAATTAACTTTGGGAGAACCAGACTTTAATACACCAGAACATATTAAAGAAGCTGCTAAAGTCGCCATTGACGAAAATTTTTCCCATTATAGCGGCATGTCGGGGCTAATAGAATTGCGGCAAGCGGCTTGTAACTTTATGGCGCAAAAATACAATTTACATTACGCCCCAGAAAATGAAGTCTTAGTCACCATTGGAGCAACAGAAGCAATTTCTGCGACGTTAAATGCTATTTTGGAACCTGAGGATAAAGTGTTAGTTTCAGCCCCAATTTACCCCGGTTATGAACCTTTGATTACTTTAGCCGGTGCTGAACTTGTGGAACTAGATACCCGCAGCAATGGCTTTGTATTAACCCCTGCGATGGTGGATGCGGCGATGGAAGAACACGGGGACAAAGTAAAAGCAATTATTTTAAATTACCCCAGCAATCCTACTGGTGTGACTTGCACCCGGGGAGAAGTCGAGGCTTTAGCAGACTGTTTGCAAAAATATAATATCTTTGTCTTAAGTGATGAAGTGTACAGCGAGCTAACCTACGAAGGGACGCACGTTTCGATTGCCGAATATTTGCCAAAACAAACGATTTTAATTAGCGGCCTTTCTAAATCCCACGCCATGACTGGCTGGCGGATTGGTTTTATCTTCGCCCCTAAAGAATTGACGGCCCACCTGATTAAGTCACACCAATACTTGGTCACCGCCGCCACTACCATTTCGCAAAAAGCCGCGATTGAAGCTTTGACTAACGGTTTAGATGATGCCCAAACCATGAAGGTCGAATATGTGAAACGCCGCGATTACGTCTATGACACCATGACCCAATTAGGCTTTGAAATCGCCCGACCTAGCGGTGCTTTTTATATCTTTGCTAAAATTCCGGCCTACTTTACCCAAGGCTCGATGGAATTTTGTTTGCAATTGGCTGAAAAAGAACGCTTAGCCTTGATTCCCGGGGTGGCCTTTGGTCCGGCAGGAGAAGGGTATATTCGTTTGAGCTATGCGGCTTCCATGGATAAATTAGAAAAAGCTATGACCCGTTTGACCGCCTTTATGGCTAGTTTAGAAAAATAAACAAATGCTCCACTGATGATGCAGTGGAGTTTTTCTTTTAAAAAGAGGAGAGGTGCTGAGATGGATTTTGTGACAGCTGATTTTGCTTATTACAAGCGTTCCGTTAAATTGATGTATCAGCGCTACTATCAAGCGCGTCTAGGGGCGATTGGTGGAGTTGCAGCCATCATTGTTTTATATTTAGCCATTATGCGAGAAGCTTGGCTCCTCAACGGTGCGCTACTCATTATTTTGTGCGCACTAGGGATTTTTTTGTGGCAACAGTTGCAACAATTTGAAGAAATTTTTGCTAAGTGGCAAGCTGAAAATGAAACGGGAAAAATTTTTACCGTGGTGGAAGATGAATATTCCTTTATCGTCACTCAAGGTCCCACCAGTTATCGCTTACGGAAAAAAGGTTTGCGGAACTTCCCTTCTAAAAATCAGCAATATACTTTGATGGTGGGTTTTGCTAAAAACTTTTTTGCAAAAGAACCTTTAGTTCTCGTTTACTACGACTTGTTGGATTTGAAGTATGAAGAAAATTTCCGTTTGAAACGCAATGGCTTAAACCGCGTGCCGCGTCCGTTACGGGCCTTTACACCCAGTAACTTAAAGGCGACGTTTGGGAGTTTAACGCGGATGATTTTCAGTAATTTGTTTATGCTGTTTATCTTGTATCGCATTATTCGCTACCTAATTGCCTTCATTAGCCAATTCACTCGTTAAACGGTCAGCACTTTCTTTTGTGAAAGTGCTTTTTTATTTTAAAAGAATTTTTTTGACAAACAAAAAGATATGTCTAAAAAATTTTTTTGCGGGAAGTTTTATCTTTGCCTGAATGAGAAATCCAGCTTATCGTAGAGTCATCAAGAAGAGGAGGAAACGAAAATGAGATATACAAATGGTAATTATGAAGCTTTTGCCAGAAGTCGTAAACCTGAAGGCGTCGAAGAAAAGAGTGCCTACATTGTCGGGACGGGGTTAGCTGGTTTAGCTACCGCGGTTTTCCTGATTCGTGATGGTCAAATGCCAGGCTCCCATATTCACATTTTTGACGAGCTTTCTTTATCCGGTGGTTCTTTAGATGGGAAAGTGATTCCCCATGACGGCTTTGTTGTTAGAGGTGGTCGGGAAATGGAAAATCATTTTGAATGTTTGTGGGATTTGTTCCGCTCCATTCCTTCTTTAGAAGTTCCCGATGCTTCCGTACTGGATGAATTTTACTGGTTAGATCATGACGATCCTAACTCTTCTAACTGTCGGATTATTCATAACCGTGGGGAACGCGTCCCTGATGATGGCAAGTTTACCCTTTCCAGTAAAGCGCAAAAGGAAATTGTCGAACTCTTTATGAAATCAGAAGAGCAATTAGTAGGGAAAAAGATTGAAGATGTCTTCTCGGAAGAATTTTTCGCTTCTAACTTTTGGATTTACTGGTGCTCGATGTTTGCTTTTGAAAAATGGCATTCTGCTATTGAAATGCGCCGCTACATTATGCGCTTTATCCACCATATTCAAGGTTTACCTGACTTCACCGCTTTGAAATTTACGAAATACAATCAATATGAATCCTTAGTCAAACCTTTAATCGCCTATCTGGAAAAAGCAGGCGTCGACTTCCAATTGGAAACGAAAATTAACGATATTAAAGTCGCTATTACCCCAGCAACCAAAGTCGCTGAAAAAATTATTTTAACGCAAGACGGCGTAGCTAAGACAATTCCTTTAACGGAAAAAGATTTAGTCTTTGTGACGAATGGTTCTATTACCGAAAGCTCGACGCAAGGGGATCAACACACGCCGGCTCCTATCAGCCATGAACTTGGAGGCAGCTGGAACTTGTGGAAAAATTTGGCGCAACAATCCCCAGAATTTGGTCATCCCGAAGCTTTCTGCGAAAATTTACCGGCAAAAAGTTGGTTTGTTTCCGCGACTGTCACTTGGGAAAACTTAGAGATTGAACCTTATTTTTCCCGCTTAACGCAGCGTAAATTACGTAGCGGTAAAGTGGTGACTGGCGGCATTATCACAGTGAAAGATTCCAACTGGATGTTGAGTTTCACCACTCACCGTCAACCGCACTTTAAAGAACAAAACGATCAACAAACCGTCACTTGGGTTTACGGCTTGTACTCTGGCGTACCTGGTAATTACATTCATAAACCAATCGAAGAGTGTACTGGTTCAGAGATTACGCAAGAACTCTTGTATCATTTGGGCGTACCGGAAGCCGATATCGAAAGAATCGCTGAAAATAGTGCGGTGACGATTCCTATTTACATGCCGTTTATCACGTCTTACTTTATGTTACGCCAACCAGGGGACAGACCAGCAGTTATTCCGAATGGCTCCAAGAACTTGGCCTTTATCGGTAACTTTGCTGATACCCAAAGAGATACCGTCTTTACTACGGAATATTCCGTACGGACGGCGATGGAAGCTGTCTATCAACTGCTAGATTTGGAACGGGGTGTGCCTGAAGTTTACGGCTCAGCTTATGATTTGCGCTACTTATTAGGCGCTATTTATTACTTGTCTGATGAAAAGAAAATTACCGAAATGGATTTACCTTTCTTGGAACAAAAAGTATTGGAACGGGTGATTAAGAAAAATAAAGATAGCTACTTGGGAGAATTGTTGAAACAAGCACATCTCTTATAGAAAAGAGGAGTAACAGCATGCAAAAAGTGTTAATTTTAGGCGCTCATGGGCAAATTGCGCGGTTGGTTGAACGAAACTTACTGGAAGACGATATCCAACAACGTTTATTCTTACGGCGAGCCAGCCGTCTAAAAAAAATTGATGTCAGCAAACAGGAAGTTTTTGAAGGGGATGCCACCAAAGTTAGCGACCTGACAAAAGCACTGGCGGATGTGGATTTGGTGTATGCCAACTTAGCCGGAGAAATTGTTGCCGAAGCCGAAGCACTAGTGGAAGCAATGCGGGCAACTCATGTGAAACGGTTGATTTGGATTTCCACTTTAGGCATTTATGATGAAGTGCCTGGGGCTTACGGCAAGTGGAATCACGAAATGTTAGACGGCGGCTACTTAGAAACTTACGCCGCCGCTGCAAAAGTAATTGAGGATTCAGGTTTAGCTTACACGATTATTCGGCCAGCTTGGTTGACGAATTACGACGAGATTAGCTATGAGTTAACGCCGAAAGGAACAGCCTTTAAAGGAACGGAAGTTTCCCGAAAAAGTGTCGCTGATCTGGTAGCAAAAATTATTTTAGCTCCTGAAAAATATATTGGGGCTTCCCTAGGTGTCAACAAACCCCATACGGATGGTCCGAAACCTTCCTGGTATTAAGCAAATAAACAATGAAGATTGTAGCCAATTTTGGTTGCAATCTTTTTTTTGCCAATTAAAAGGCAATTTTCATGGAATGTTTAAACGCTACACGTAAATAAACGAACGTTAAGAATTATTAATTACAGATAATTCGATATTTCTTTGACTGAGTCGGCAGCTGTTGTTAAAATGAAGGCAAATTGAAAGGTAAAGGAGCTTATACATGACAAATTTAGTTGGCGTAATTATGGGGAGTGTTTCCGATTGGGAAACATTGCGACACGCCTGTGCCCTACTAGATGAATTAGCGATTCCTTACGAGAAAAAAGTTATTTCGGCTCATCGCACGCCAGATTTAATGTTTCGTTACGCTGAAGAAGCGGCAGCAAAAGGCTTAAAAGTGATTATCGCCGGTGCCGGTGGAGCGGCCCATTTACCAGGGATGGTGGCGGCAAAAACTCTTTTACCGGTGATTGGGGTACCAGTGCAGTCACGGGCTTTAAATGGTTTGGACTCTTTATTATCCATCGTTCAAATGCCCGGTGGCGTGCCGGTAGCCACTACGGCAATTGGTCAAGCAGGGGCTGTCAATGGGGCTTTATTGGCGGCAGAAATTTTAGCCTTGCAAGATGAAAAAATGGCGGCAGCTTTACAAAAACGGCGCGCACAAATGGCCCAAGTAGCGTTAGAAAGTAGTGACCAACTTGACTAAGATTATTTTACCAGGCGCGACGGTAGGCATTGTCGGTGGTGGCCAATTAGGACAAATGATGGCGTTAGCGGCTAAAGAGATGGGCTTTCGAGTTGGGGTCTTAGATCCCACGCCAGACTGTCCTTGTGGGCAAGTGGCTGATTGGCAAATTATTGCTGCTTACCAAGATGAAGCGGCCTTAAGTCAATTAGCTGAAAAAAGTGATGTGCTAACTTTTGAATTTGAAAATGTCCATGTGGCGACGTTAGACCGGGTAGCTAGCGGCACTTATTTTCCTCAAGGGACCCACTTATTAGCTATCTCGCAAAATCGTTTAAAAGAAAAAAGTTTTTTACAAAGTTTAGGACTTCCTGTAGCCCCTTTTGTTCCGCTAGAAAATATAAGAGACTTAAGACAAGCAGTTGCTAAACTGGGCTATCCTTGTGTGTTGAAAACTACCACGGACGGTTATGATGGTAAAGGCCAAGTGGTGTTCACCGCAGAAGTAGATGAAGCTTTAGCCGCACCCTTATTAGCTCATGGTGCGTGTGTATTAGAAGCTTGGGTACCCTTTGTCAAGGAACTGTCGATTATGGTGGCGGGAAATGAAGCAGGCGAGCTAAGCTTTTTCCCGGTGGTGGAAAATGACCATCGCCACAATATTTTACATGCTACTTTGGTTCCGGCCGCTATTTCTACCCATTTATCCAACGAGGTCCAAGCCCTAGCTAAAAAAATTGCTACTGCTGTAAAACTAGTTGGCACTTTAGCGGTGGAAATATTCTTAACCCCTGACGGTGAGCTTTTTGTGAATGAATTGGCACCGCGGCCCCACAACTCAGGCCACTATTCCATCGAAGCTTGTACCATCAGTCAATTTACAGCCCACTTGCGGGGAATTTGTAATTGGCCTTTGCCCCCAGTCCGTCTGTTGAGTCCGGCGGTGATGGTGAATATCTTAGGGGAACATTTGGCCAAAAGCTACGGAGAGATTCCGCGGCAGAGGTCCTGGAACTTCCATTTGTATGGTAAAGCACTAGCCAAAACAGGGCGTAAAATGGGACACATTACTATTTTAACGACGAACTTGACGCAAACTTTAAAAGAAATCCAAGCTACCAAAATCTGGGACGCATAATTTTTAAGGAGCACAATATTGTTGTGCTCTTTTTTTTGCGCGTTAAACGCGAACGTTAAGAGAAAAACTTTCGTTAATTATGCGGAGTAAACTTGACGCTGTAATGACAGCTTGTTAAAATGAACACAAATTTAGTAACGAACATTTATCCGCAAATGGCGAAAAATGTCCAGTAAAAAGGGAGCGAATTATTCGTGGAAAAACTAGCGCTACAGTACCAAGGCAAGGCTAAGAAACTTTATGCAACAGAAGATCCCAACGTTTTATGGGTAGAGTATCTAAACCAAGCGACGGCTTTAAATGGGCTAAAAAAAGATGAAATTAAAGGTAAAGGAATTTTAAACAACGCCATTACTAGTCTAATCTTTCAGGAATTAAGCGCTGCAGGCATTGCTAGTCATTTTATTGAAAAAATATCAGAATCCGAACAATTAGTGCAAAAAGTAACCATCGTGCCCTTGGAAGTGGTCGTTAGAAATTACGCTGCTGGTAGTTTTACCAAACGTTTAGGTTTAGCGGAAGGAACGAAATTAGCGCAGCCAATTGTCGAGTTTTACTATAAGAACGATGATTTAGCTGATCCTTTGATTAATGATGATACTGTTCTGGCTTTGAACTTAGCGACAGCCACTGAAATTGCGACGATTAAAGATGCTGCCCGTCAAGTCAATGAAGTTTTAATTGCACTTTTCCACCATTTAAAGATTCGCTTAATTGATTTTAAAATCGAATTTGGCCGTGATACCACCGGCGCTATTTTATTAGCAGATGAAATTTCTCCTGATACGTGCCGTTTATGGGATGAAACCACCAATGAACACTTAGACAAAGACATTTATCGCCGTGATTTAGGCGAGTTGGTACCTGTTTATCAAGAAGTATTACGACGGTTAGAAAACAATCAGGAGGAAAAAACATGTATTTTGTAAAAGTTTATGTTACGTATAAGGATTCTGTCTTAGACCCCCAAGGTGAAGCGGTGAAAGGGGCCGTGCACCGTTTAGGCTTTACCAGTATTGAAGAGATTCGGATTGGTAAATATTTTGAAATGAAAGTAGCTAAAAGCGAAAGACCAATCGCTGAATTAATTGAAGAGGTCTGTGACAAATTATTAGCCAACGTTAATATGGAAACCTATCGTTACGAAATCAGTGAAGGGGAGGAAGAATAAGTGAAATTTGCGGTCATTGTCTTTCCGGGTTCCAATTGCGACTTAGATATGTTGTGGGCAATTCGTGACGTAATGGGTGCTGAAGCCGAATATGTCCGCCACGACGCCACTAGCTTAGCAGGCTTTGATGGAGTCTTACTGCCAGGTGGGTTTTCTTATGGCGATTACTTACGTTGTGGTGCAATTGCGCGCTTTTCGGCGATTATGCCGGAAGTTTTACGTTTTGCCGCTGAAGGCAAACCAGTCTTTGGTACTTGCAATGGCTTTCAAATTTTAACGGAAGCGGGTCTGTTGCCTGGTGCCTTGCGGAAAAACGATTCCTTGCATTTTATTTGTCAGACCGTTCCTTTAAAAGTAACCAATGTCCAGACTAAATTTACTTCTGAATACCAAGAAGACGAAGTGATTCATTTACCCATCGCCCACGGGGAAGGCAATTATTTTTGTGATGAAAAGACTCTTGCTTCCTTGAAAGAAAACCAGCAAATTATTTTTACTTATGAGGGCAAAAATCCGAATGGCAGTGTGGAAAATATCGCCGGGATTGTCAATCAAAAAGGCAATGTCTGCGGCATGATGCCACATCCAGAGCGCGGCATGGAAGAACTTTTAGGGAGTGCTGATGGCCGGCGCTTTTTCCAAGGGATTTTGAAAAATTTTAGTAAGGTAGGACAAAACGCATGAAAACTTTAACGGAGCCAACGCCACAACAAATTAAAGCCGAAAAAATCTATCAAGCGTGGGGGATGACCGACGATGAGTACGCTTTGATTAGTGAAAAAATTTTACATCGGCTGCCTAATTACACGGAAACAGGCCTTTACTCCGTGATGTGGAGTGAGCATTGTTCTTACAAAAATTCTAAAGTTGTTTTACGGAAATTTCCTACCAGTGGCCCACAAGTTTTACAAGGGCCAGGAGAAGGTGCGGGGATTGTCGATATTGGTGATGGTCAAGCCGTTGTCTTTAAAGCAGAAAGCCACAATCATCCTTCGGCGGTGGAACCTTATGAAGGTGCAGCCACCGGCGTTGGCGGGATTATTCGTGACATTTTTAGTATGGGCGCACGGCCCATTGCCTGTTTAGATTCCTTACGTTTTGGTGAATTAGATAAGCAACGGACAAAATATTTATTGGAAGAAATTGTCGCGGGTATCGCTGGTTACGGCAATTGTATCGGGATTCCTACAGTAGGGGGCGAAACGAGTTTTGATCCTTGCTATGAAGGTAATCCCCTAGTCAACGCCATGTGTGTCGGTCTAATCAACCACGCAGATATTCAAAAAGGGCAAGCTAAAGGTGTAGGTAATGCCATCATGTATGTTGGCGCTAAAACAGGGCGCGATGGAATTCATGGGGCGACTTTTGCTTCTGAAGAATTTGCCGATGAAAAAGCAACCCAACGTTCCGCCGTCCAAGTAGGGGATCCGTTTATGGAAAAACTTTTACTGGAAGCTTGTTTAGCCTTAATTTTAGAACATCAAGACATTTTAGTGGGGATTCAAGATATGGGGGCAGCGGGCCTCGTATCTTCTAGTTCGGAGATGGCTTCAAAAGCCGGTAGCGGTGTGCGTTTAACTTTAGACGACGTGCCCCAACGGGAAACGGGGATGACGCCTTATGAAATTATGCTGTCAGAATCGCAAGAACGAATGTTAATTTGTGTAAAAAAAGGGCATGAAGCGGAAGTAGAAGAACTTTTTGCTCAATATAATTTAGCAGCAGTGACGATTGGTGAAGTGACCGATGATGGCATGTACTGCTTAATCCAACATGGCGCAGTCGTTGCCAACATTCCAGTGGATTCCTTAGCCGAAGATGCACCAGAATACGTCAAAGAAAAACGGGAACCAGCTCGTCTGGCTGAATTTGCCGCCTTAGCAGATTTTATGCCCACAGTGGAAGATCCGAAAGAAACTTTACTCACCTTGCTACAACAACCCACCATTGCTAGTAAACAAAGTATTTTTGAAACTTACGATTCGCAAGTACGCACCAATACGGTGGTGGGTCCAGGGAGCGATGCGGCCGTTTTACGGGTGCGGGGGACGAATAAAGCCCTCGCCATGACCACCGATTGCAATGGCCGCTATTTATACTTGAATCCTGAAGTGGGGGGGCAAATCGCCGTAGCTGAAGCAGCCCGCAATATTGTCGCTAGTGGCGGTCAACCCTTAGCCATTACCGATTGTCTGAATTACGGTTCACCGGATAAACCGGAAGTATTTTGGGAGTTATGGCATTCCGCTGAGGGAATTGCTGAAGCGTGTCGCACGCTAAATACGCCAGTCATTTCTGGGAATGTTTCTTTGTATAACGAAACCAACGGCCAAGCTATTTATCCCACCCCCATGATTGGTATGGTGGGGTTGATTACTGATGTAAAACACATTACTACGCAGCATTTTAAAAATGTCGGTGACACAATTATCGTTGTCGGAACAACGCATCCTGATTTTAACGGTAGTGAAATTCAAAAATTACAGCTGGGAAAAATTGAAGGTCGTCTTTTCGACTTCGATTTGGCTTATGAAAAAGAAGTACAAGGGAAAGTCTTACAAGCGATTCAAGCGGGTCTAATTACTAGTGCTCATGATTGTGCCGAAGGAGGGCTAGCCGTCGCTTTAGCCGAAGCAACCTTTGAAAATGAATTAGGCTTTAACGTGACGTTAGCTTTAAGTAAAGAAGAATTATTTGCCGAAACACAATCGCGTTTTGTCCTCAGTGTGGCTCCGGAAAAAGTAGCGGCAACAGCAGAAATTTTCGGCGAACTAGCCACCGTTGTGGGGGAAGTTACTGGCAATCAACAAATGACGATTCATTATCAAGAAGGCACCTTGCACCTCAGTGTCACTACGGCGAAACGCACTTGGGAGGAAGCCATTCCATGCCTTATGAAGTAAAAAGTCTCAATGAAGAATGTGGCGTCTTTGGTATTTGGGGTCATCCCGATGCTGCTTCCGTTACTTATTTTGGTTTACATTCGCTGCAACATCGGGGACAAGAAGGTTCCGGGATTGTCAGCAATCAAAAAGGCCAGTTGAAAGGACACCGAGGCTTAGGCTTATTATCCGAAGTTTTTCGCGCCGAAAAATGTTTAGCCCGTCTTACTGGCAGTGGTGCTATCGGTCATGTACGCTACGCCACTGCCGGTAACGGCAGTATCGACAATATTCAACCTTTTTTATTTAACTTTTACGATGGCCAAGTGGCCTTGGCCCACAACGGCAATCTCACCAATGCCAAAACCTTGCGGCGAGAACTAGAAGAAAGTGGAGCTATTTTTCACTCCACTTCTGATAGCGAGATTTTAATGCACTTGTTGCGGAAAAGTCAGGGGTCAACTTTTTTAGACCAATTGAAAGAAGCATTGTGTCAAGTTCGTGGGGGCTTTGCTTATCTTTTAATGACCAGTGACGGCCTGTATGCTGCCCTTGACCCCAATGGTTTTCGGCCCTTATCCATTGGTCAAATGAAAAATGGGGCCTACGTGATTGCTTCTGAGACTTGCGCTTTGGATGTTGTGGGAGCCGATTTTGTGCAAGACGTAAAGCCAGGAGAAATTGTGCGGATTAATGACCAAGGCTTGTTCGTCGACCAGTTTACCACTACTACGCAACTGGCCATTTGTTCTATGGAATATATTTATTTTGCCCGACCTGATTCCAACATTGCGGGGATTAACGTCCATACCGCGCGGAAAAATATGGGCCGCCGTTTAGCCCAAGAAAGCCCAATTGCAGCCGATATGGTGGTGGGGGTGCCCAACTCGTCCTTATCAGCAGCCAGTGGTTTTGCTGAAGAAAGCGGCATTCCTTATGAAATGGGGTTGGTGAAAAATCAATACATTGCCCGTACCTTTATTCAGCCAACTCAAGAGCTACGGGAACAAGGTGTTCGCATGAAATTATCAGCCGTTCGCGGTGTCGTCTGCGGTAAACGGGTCATTATGGTAGATGATTCCATTGTCCGGGGTACTACCAGTCGGCGCATCGTCCAACTGTTAAAAGAAGCGGGGGCGAAAGAAGTCCACGTGCGGATTTCTTCGCCGCCATTAAAATACCCGTGCTTTTATGGGATTGATATTCAAACGCGGAAAGAATTAATTGCCGCCAGTCACAGTGTCGAAGAAATTCGGCAAATGATTGGTGCTGACTCTTTAAGCTTTTTAAGTGCTGAAGGTTTAATTGCGGCCATTGGCTTAAAAGCTGATGCGCCTTATTCTGGCTTATGTATGGCTTATTTTAATGGCGATTATCCAACGCCACTTTATGACTATCAAGAAGAATACGCGGCGTCATTCCCGCAAACAGAAGGAGACAAAGTAAATGGCTAACGCATATAGTAGAGCAGGAGTGGACGTTGAAGCTGGCTATGAAGTAGTGGCGCGTATCAAAAAACACGTTGCCACCACTCAACGCTTGGGTATGATGGGTAGTCTCGGCGGCTTTGGTGGCTGTTTTGATTTATCCCAGCTTCAGGTGAAAGAACCGGTACTGGTTAGTGGCACCGATGGCGTGGGGACAAAACTCATGGTAGCTTTTAAAGAAAAAAAACACGACACCATTGGCATTGATTGTGTAGCCATGTGTGTCAACGATATTATCGCCCAAGGTGCTGAACCTCTTTACTTTTTAGATTATTTAGCCACCGGGAAAAATAATCCTCGCCAACTGGCCGAAGTCGTAGCTGGTGTAGCTGACGGTTGTCGGCAAGCCCACTGTGGTTTAATTGGTGGCGAGACTGCGGAAATGCCAGGAATGTATGCTGAGGGCGAGTACGATTTAGCTGGTTTTGCCGTAGGAGTTGCTGAAAAAAGCCAATTGATTACTGGCGCCAACATTGCCGCCGATGATATTTTAATCGGCTTACCTTCTTCAGGGATTCATTCCAATGGCTATTCTTTAGTTCGCAAGATTTTCTTTGCTGAAAATCAATTCACTGGTGCAACGCAACTTCCAGAACTAGATGCCCCTTTAGGGGAAGTCTTGTTGACGCCAACTCGCATTTACGTGGATGCAATACTACCTTTGGTGAAAGAAAACTTAGTTCAAGGAGTAGCACATATTACCGGCGGTGGTTTTGTGGAAAATATTCCGCGAATGCTTCCAGCACATTTAGCAGCGCACATTCAACTGGGAACCTGGCCGGTGTTGCCAATTTTTAAAGCGTTGGCTCACTACGGTAAGCTTCCAGTTCAAGAGCTCTACGAAATTTTTAATATGGGTATTGGCATGGTTTTAGCCGTGCATCCGGCAGATTTAAGCAAGGTTAAAGCCCGCTTAACTTTAGCCAATGAAGCTTTTTATCAAATTGGGATAGTGGTCGACAAGACAACAAGTGCCATAGAACTGGAAGGATTATAGATGAACTTTGCTGTTTTTGCTTCCGGGAGTGGTACGAACTTTGCCGCTATTTTAAAAGCTTGGCAAGAAAAAAAAATTCCTGGCAAGCTTGCGTTACTTTTTTGTGATCAACCCACCGCTCCCGTCGTTAAAAAAGCGCAGGCACAAGCGATTCCTTGTGTCACTTTCACGGTGAAAAGTTGTGGTGGCAAGTTAGCTTATGAAAAAAAGATTTTAGCTGTATTAAAAGAATATCAGGTTGATTGGTTAGTTTTAGCAGGATATATGCGAATTGTCGGCTCGCCGATTTTAACAGCCTATCCACAAAAAATAATAAACATCCACCCAGCACTTTTGCCCAATTTTCCAGGGCTGCACGGGATTGAAGATGCCTTTGCCGCGGGGGTTAGTAAAACCGGCGTGACGATTCATTATGTGGATAGTGGCGTGGATACTGGACCTGTTATCTGTCAGGAAGCGGTGACAATCACCAGTGAAGATACTTTGGCGAGTTTAGCAACGAAAATTCACGCGGTGGAACACCGAATTTATCCCCAAGTTTTACAAAAGATTTTTCAGGAGGCGGAAGAACAAAATGACTAAACGGGCGTTAATTAGCGTTTCAGATAAAAGTGGTATTGCCCAATTTGCTCAAGAATTAGTGGCGTTAGGCTTTGAAATTATTTCCACTGGTGGGACCAAAAAATTATTGACGGACTGTAATATTCCCACCATCGGCATTGAAGAGGTTACCCATTTTCCAGAGATGATGGATGGTCGAGTGAAGACCTTACATCCAGCGATTCACGGTGCGCTTTTGGGTCGGCGGGATTTAGCTAGCCACGTGGCGGCCATGGTGGAACACGAGATTACCCCGATTGATTTAGTCTGTGTGAATCTTTATCCTTTTAAAGAAACGATTCAACAAGCAGACGTCACGCCAGCTCAAGCTATTGAGCAAATCGACATTGGTGGTCCTAGCATGTTGCGCTCCGCAGCGAAAAACCATGCCTTTGTGACGGTTATTGTCGATAGCGCTGATTATGCGCAAGTTTTAGCGGAATTACAGACGCAAGGGAAGACTAGTTTAGCTACGCGCCAAAAATTAGCGGCTAAAGTTTTTCGTCACACAGCCAGTTATGATGCGGTGATTGCTGAATATTTAACGCGACTTGCTGGAGAAACAACCCCTGATGAATTAACATTAAGTTATCATTTAAAACAAACTTTGCGCTATGGTGAAAATAGTCATCAACAGGCTAGCTTTTATGAAACAGCACTGCCGGTACCCTACTCAGTGGCACGTTCCACGCAACTCCACGGGAAGGAACTCTCTTATAATAATATTAAAGATGCGGATGCAGCTTTACGGATGATTCGCGAATTTCCCGAAACCCCAACGGTAGTCGCCGTGAAACACATGAATCCTTGCGGAATTGGTCGCGGGACCACCATTGAATTAGCCTATGATGCTGCCTATGCTGCCGATCCAGTTTCTATTTTTGGTGGCATCATTGCCTTAAACCGTACGGTAGATTTAGCCACCGCCGAAAAGATGCACAAATTATTTTTAGAAATTATTATCGCTCCTAGTTATGAACCGGAAGCTTTAGCCGTCTTGGTGAAAAAGAAAAACGTGCGTCTTTTGCAAGTTGACTTCCAGCATGCTAATGAAGCAAATGCACCAGAAGTTGTTTCTGTTTTAGGTGGACTTTTAGTCCAAGAACAAGATTTAGCCGCTTTTGAACCTACCAACTGGGAAGCAGTGACCAAGGTCAAACCGACACCAGAACAAATTTCGGCCTTAGCCTTTGCTATTCGGGTGGTGAAACATGTGAAGTCAAACGCGATTGTCGTTACCAATGACCACCAAACCTTAGGCATCGGGGCGGGCCAAATGAATCGTGTCGGTTCAGTGGAAATTGCCTTGAAACAAGCCGGTAGTCAAGCTGCCAGCGGTGTCGTAGCTAGTGATGCTTTCTTTCCTATGGGGGACAGTGTGGAATTAATTGCCCAAGCTGGTGTCAAAGCCATTATCCAGCCAGGAGGCAGCATTCGCGACCAAGAATCCATTGACGCCTGCAATCGTTACGGTATCGCCATGGTCTTTACTGGTGTGCGCCATTTTAGACATTAAGGAGTAGCAGATGAAACTTTTAGTCATTGGTAGTGGCGGGCGAGAGCACGCCCTTTGTAAAAAATTATTAGCTAGTCCGTTAGTGAGTGCCGTTTACTGTGCACCAGGAAACGACGGCATGAAAAACGACGGGATTCTCTTGGTTCCTCTTGCCGAAAGTCAGCATCAACAACTGATTGCTTTTGCCAAAACCACGGGTATTGCTTGGACTTTTGTCGGCCCAGAAGTTCCTTTACTAGCTGGGATTGTCAACGATTTTCAAAAAGCCGGCTTAAAAATTTACGGTCCGACGAAAGAGGCGGCTTTAATCGAAGGCTCTAAAGATTTTGCCAAAAGTTTGATGGTGAAATATCAGATTCCTACCGCCGACTACCAAACCTTTACGGATTTAAAACAAGCCCAAGCCTATGTCGCGGCCAAAGGGTGTCCGATTGTCATTAAAGCAGACGGGCTAGCCGCAGGGAAAGGCGTGGTGGTGGCCACCGATTTACCGATGGCTAACCGTGCCTTAGAAGAGATGTTACAAGGGCAAAAGTTTGGTGTCAGCGGTGCCCGCGTAGTAGTGGAGGAATTTTTAGCTGGGGAGGAATTTTCTTTGTTAGCCTTCGTGCGCAACGAAGAAGTCTATCCCATGATTGTCGCCCAAGATCACAAACGAGCGTACGACCATGATTTAGGGCCTAATACCGGTGGAATGGGGGCTTACGCACCCGTGCCGCAAATTAGCCAAGAAATGGTGGCAACAGCGGTAGCTACTGTTTTACAACCTGCTGCGGAAGGAATGGTAGCCGAAGGGTGTCCTTTTACCGGTATTTTATATGCGGGGCTAATTGCTACGCCTAAAGGCCCAAAAGTCATTGAGTTTAACGCCCGCTTTGGCGATCCGGAAACACAAGTCGTTTTACCGCAAATGACCGCTGATTTGGCACAAGTGATTGACGATTTATTAAATGACCAGACCCCCACCATTACGTGGCGGGAAAATAGTTACACGTTAGGCGTGGTGGTGGCTAGTCTCGGCTATCCCGGAGCTTACACGAAAGGCGCAATCTTACCAGATTTCAGTGGGTTTGAAGAAGTAGAAGTGACGTATGCTGGTGTAAAAAAAGTTGCCGGTCATTTGACGGCTGATGGGGGCCGCGTGTATTTAGTAGCCGCTACGGCAGAAAGTTTGGCTGTCGCCCAAGAAAAAGTGTATCAAGCTCTAGCTGCCGTTAAGACCACTGGTACTTTTTACCGTCACGATATTGGCGCGAAAGCTTTCTGATTGTGTATAATAAGAAAAACGGACCTGACGCTTTTTGTCAGGTCTTTTTAAAAGCGTAAAGGAGTAAAGAAGATGTCAGCTAATTCCCGTGAAACAAGCCCAGCTTCTACCCAAAATAATATGGACCCTAGACCAATAGATCCTACCTACCAAATGGCTAGGACTTTCCATCAAACTTTTGACCCGCGGATTCCCCAAAGCCCTACCCCTTTTTCAGGGCAAGAGGCGTTGTTTCGCGCTGGTTTTAAACTAGAAGAATTAGTGGAATTTGTCTATGCGGCCAGTGGCGATGAAGCTGAGTTTACTAGTCTAGTAGCTGGTTTAGAACTAGCGTTACAAAAAGCGGTGACCAAAGTAAAAGGTAAAAAGCAAGTACCAGCAATAAATCCTTTGGTGGAACAAGCCGATGCTTTAGTAGATTTAATTTATTTTGCCTATGGTTCATTTGCTTTAATGGGGGTAGATCCCACTCAACTTTTAGAAATTGTTCATCAGGCTAACTTGCATAAACTTTTTCCTGATGGGACACCCCATTATGACGAGGTAACTCATAAAGTTTTAAAGCCAGCTAACTGGGAAAAAGAATATGCCCCTGAAGCTAAAATAAAAGCAGAAATTGCCCGCCAAATAAAAGAAGCAAAATAAAAAAATTTGTTCTAGCCGTGAAAAAGGCTAGAACAAATTTTTTTATTAAAGCTTATTTAAGCAGCAGGTAATTTTTTCCGCACGTTCCAAATGCTCCAAATACTAAAGAGCATTAAGCCAACCAGTAAGAGTCCACTGAAAAAGCCCCCCAGTTGGCTGCCTTTTTCAAAGGAAGTACTGCTAGCTTGACCGGCATTAATCACGGCCGCCACTACCGCCGTAGCGACAGCGCCAGTAAATTGCTGTAACGTGTTAAAGAGACTATTACCAGCGCCTGTACTTTCCTTAGCCAGCGCATTCATGCCTGTCGTAATGGCGTTACTATAGGAAAAACCTGCGCCAATTTGGAATAAGACATGACTAAAAATGAACCATTGGACACCAGCCCCCAGATAAAGGGTGATGGTCAAACTAACACAACCACAAAAAGCAACGATGGCCCCGAAAAGCAAGGGCTTTTTCGGACCAATTTGATCTAAAACTTTACCGGCAATTGGTTGTAAGACAGCACCAATTAATGCCCCAGGAAGCATCGCCAAACCAGAGCTCGCTGCGTTTAAACCGCCAACGATTTGCAAAAGATTGGGAATGATAAAAGAAATTCCTAAAAAGATGAATTGGTAAATTAAAAACGTCGCTAACAGATGGGCGAAAATTTTATTTTTTAGTAAAGCAAAAGCTAACAAAGGATGAGGATTCCGGCGATTTCCCCGTTGGAAAAGGTAGAAACTAAGGGCGCTAGCCGCCAACAAGAGTAAGCCCCAATAAGAAGATAAAAAGCTTAAGCCGCATAAAAAAGTTGTGAAGAAAAGAGCCAACCAAAAAGTGTTACCAAATTTTAAGACTCCACCGCCGGGAGCTTTGCGGTAAATAAAAGTCGGTAAACCAATAACTAAAGACAGTAAGATTAAAGGAATTAAGAAAAAATAAATATAATGCCAGGTAAGATGATTCGTTAAGTATCCCCCATAACTAGGGCCAATCGCCGGGGCGATGGAAGTAGCAAAGGTGCCTAAGCCCATCATCATGCCACGCTGCTTTAACGGAGCCTCCGTTAAAATGATTTGAAACATTAAAGGCAGCGCAATCCCGGTAGCAATCCCTTGCAAGAGTCGTCCACCTAATAGCCAATAAAAATTAGTCGCTAAAAAGTTCATGGTGACGCCAGCTAAAAATGAAAAGTTAGCGACTAAAAATAAAACTTTCGCCGGAACGTTTTTCAATAAGTAACCAGAGATGGGGACCGTAATGGCAATCATCAATAAGTAAATGGTGGTGACCCACTGGACAGCTTGGGTGGCGATACCAAATTCCGCCATTAAGCTAGGAAAGGTGACGTTCATCGCCGTTTCGATTAAGACCCCACTAAAAGCCATAATGCCAGTCGCTAAGACGGCTAAGCCGACATTTTTTGTTTGTCGTTGTTCCATGTTATACCTCATTTCTTTTTGTTTTCATTAAAAAGGGATGGTCGCCCGCGTACAGCAAAGGAGCCAGCAAAAAGCGCGTTGAAAATTTTTTTGTTGCATTTAAGGGCAAAAAAAGACGATTCCCGTATTCAATACGGGAATCGCCTCTTGTCTCGACACAGTCTAATGACTGTGCATCTGTACGCATTACCTAAATCTATGTTACCTAATTTTTCGCTTACTGGCAAGAAAATTTTAAATCAAATCTTGTTTTTTAATTTGTTCAAATTGCCACTGGGCGTCGCGGAGCTTGTCCCACAAGACGACTTCGCCGGCAGCTTTTGATTTTTTGACATCAATAATCCGTTGATTACTGGAGCCGCGGAATTGGAGACTGAGATTTTTTTTGCTTAGTTCAAAGCGGCCATCCACTAAGATATCGATTTTGTCCAAGAGTTCTAATTTGTCGGGGGATTCTAACAACAGTTCGTCGTAGGTAAAGCCAGACCACGACCAGATGTCTTTTGTGTCGCCGTAAACTTCCCGGACTTTATCTACTACTGTTAAACAGACTTCCGTGTTTAAAAAAGGTTCGCCCCCTAATAAGGTTAAGCCTTGCACGTAGCTGTGAGCTAGATCAGCAATGATTCGCTCTAAAAGATCGTTGGTGAAAGGTACGCCGTAGTTGAAATTTTGGACGGCTTGGTTGAAGCAACCTTCACAGGCAAAAAGGCAACCGGAAACGTATAAACTATTGCGCACTCCTTCACCATCCACGAAGTTAAAAGGCTTATAGTCGGCAATTTTTTTCTTACTTAATACTTTGGCATCCCATTCTTGGGGCTTTGGATTACGCATCTTAGGACCTACTTTCTCTAACTTAAGGGGCACAGCAGAAGCTGAGTTTAGATAAAGAGCTTGTGACAAAAGTCTTGTCATAAGCTCTTTTTCCGATATTTTTTATTTCATATGTTTCACACGAGCACTAATTTCTTTATGACGACCGTGAACCATTGGCCGTTGTTGTGGGTTACCCAGATACCCACAAGTTCGTTTTACCACGTCACAGCTTTTAGGATCATGATTGCCGCAATTAGGACATTCAAAACCACGCTCTGTTGGTGTGAAGTCACCTTCAAAGCCACATGCGTAACATTTATCAATTGGAGTATTGGTCCCAAGATAGCCGATCCGGTCGTAAGCAAAGTCCCAAACGGCTTCTAAAGCTTTAGGATTTTGTTGTAAGACAGGGTACTCGCAGTAGTGAATGAAACCACCGGAAGTATAAGGCGCATAATCTTTTTCAAATTCCAATTTTTCAAACGGTGTTGGATTTTTCCGCACGTCATAATGGAAAGAATTTGTATAGTATTCTTTATCGGTAATGTCTTTGACTAACCCAAATTTTTGCGTATCTAGACGACAGAAGCGATCGGTTAAAGACTCTGAAGGCGTAGAATAAACAGAAAAATGGTAGCCATATTCATCCCCCCAAGCATCTGCATGGGCTTTTAAGGATTTCATAATGGTTAAGGTAAATTCTTTAGCCAGTGGATTATTTTCCCACTCGCCGCCAAAAAATTCAGTGGCTACTTCATATAGTCCGATATAACCAAGGGAAACGGTTGCTCGGCGATTTTTAAAGAGCTGGTCGACATTGTCCTTGGCGCCAAGACGTTCGCCAAAAGCACCGTTCATATATAAAATAGGAGCATTTTCCGGCATGGCTTCTTTGACCCGTTTTACCCGGTAAACTAAAGCGTCTTTGACAATTTGTAAGCGATCTTCTAAAATGCTCCAAAATTTGTCCACATCGCCTTTGGACTCCATGGCAATCCGCGGTAAGTTTAAAGTCACGACGCCTAAATTCATTCGCCCGGAATTTACTTCTTCACCTTTTTCATTCCACCAGCCTTGTAAAAAGCTGCGGCAACCCATGGGTGCTTTAAAACTACCAGTCAATTGGACAATTTTATCGTAGCTTAAAATGTCCGGATACATTCTTTTGGTGGCGCATTCCAAAGCTAATTGTTTCACATCATAATTGGGGTCAGTAGGCGCTAAGTTTAAGCCGCGTTTTAAAGTAAAGACCAGTTTAGGGAAGATGGCGGTTCTTTTTTCTGAACCTAAACCATTAATTCGGTTTTGTAAAATCGCTTTTTGGATTTCCCGTTCAAACCAGCTAGTGCCTAAACCAAAACCAAACG
The DNA here is from genome assembly GCF_005405245.1 of Enterococcus nangangensis. Classification (GTDB taxonomy): domain Bacteria; phylum Bacillota; class Bacilli; order Lactobacillales; family Enterococcaceae; genus Enterococcus_J; species Enterococcus_J nangangensis. The sequence goes on from NZ_BJDR01000009.1 coordinate 58,846, forward strand.
TCGTGAAAGGAGTTTGCCCGTTGGAAGTAAATAAGGTATTGATTTCGTACTCTAGAGATTGCATCGCGTCAAAAATATCTTTTTGCGTTTTATTCTTGGCAAATTCTTCCCATTTGTCTGGATTTTCAATCCAAGCTTTGGCATCGCGATAATGTTTTTGGTAGTTTAACTCCGCATAAGGTGCTAAGACTTCATCAATCCGGTCAGCCGAACAACCGCCGTATTGACTGGAAGCCACGTTGGCAATGATTTGCGAAACTTGAGCGGCTGCTGTTTGAATGGATTTAGGCGATTCGACTTCGGCGTTACCGATTTTAAAACCGTCTTGTAACATCCCTTTAAAATTAATTAGGCAGCAGTTGGTCATGGGGGTGTAAGGATGATAATCTAAATCGTGGTAGTGAATGTCACCTTTTTGGTGAGCATTAGCCACGTGAGGGGGTAACATTTTTAACCCGATGGATTTTCCCACAATCCCGGCGGTTAAATCTCGTTGCGTGTTAAAAACGTTGGCATCTTTATTGGCGTTTTCGTTGACGACGGATTGGTCTTTTTCCAAAAGCTGACCAATGGTAAAATTAATGTCGGTAGCTTTGGAACGGGAGAAGTCGCGGCGTGTGCGATAATTAATATATTCTTCAGCTAAATCGTATTCCCCTTGTTCCAGCAAGGTGTGTTCCACGATATTTTGAATTTCATAAATTTTAACATTTTTTTCAAAACGTTCGGCGATTTCTTGATCCACCCGTTGGACGATATTTTGAATCCGTTTATGGGTAACCGGATCAATGGTGCCCCGGATTTTTTTCTCCGCTTTAAGTAAGGCATCGTAAATTTTTTCATCATCAAAAGGAACCAAACGGCCATCGCGTTTCACGGTTTGTAAATTTTCTAAGGCTGAATGGTGTTGATTCGTATTTTGTGGATTAGCATCTAACTGTAACATGGGAAGTCCTCCTTTAAGCTTTTCAATGGATATTCTATCGCATCCTGGATCTTTAAGCAATCAATATCTTGTACCTATTTCAAAAACCTCCCCTTATTAAATCTATATATAGTGTATAATTTTCAAGGGAATTTGTATGAAAGCAGATTTTCACTTGCCTATCCATTTGAATAAGCAGGATAAAATAAGCAAAAAATTTTTATTCTAATTTTTTTAGTTCGTCAGCGCAATTTTAAAGAGAAATAGGTAAAATGAAAGAAAGGAGGCAAACAAGATGAATATTTTAACCGGTGAACATCTCCTGAAATTTTATGGCGGTACGCAGGAACGCCAACAAATTATCAATAATATTTCTTTACAAGTTGCCAGCGGTGAATTTTTTGGCATTATGGGTCCTAGTGGTGCCGGCAAGACGACCCTTTTAAAAATACTTTCCACGATGGAACGGCCCAGTGCCGGCTATGTTTATTTTAAGGGGCAGGAAATTACTAATTTGAAAGAGCCCCAGCTCAATTATTTACGCAATCAAAGTTTTGGTTTTATTTTTCAGGATTTTAATCTGATTTCTTCTTTAAACGTCCAAGATAATATTGCGTTGCCTTTAGTGATTGCCAAAAAAAGTAGTAGCGAAATTAGTCGGCGTGTTGAAGAAGTGGCACGACTACTAGGGATTCAGCAACTACTAACTTTTTTACCGGAACAAATTTCTATTGGTCAACGCCAACGGGTAGCTGCCGCTCGAGCTATGATTAATCGCCCAGAAATTATTTTTGCCGATGAACCTACTGGCTCTTTAGATTCCAGAAACGCTACGGAGTTGTTGCAGTACTTAACCAAGATTAACCAAGAAGAAGGGACCACAATTATTTTAGTGACCCACGATCCTTTTACCGCCAGTTATTGCCAGCGCATTATGTTCATTAAAGACCACGGCATTTTTGCGGAATTAATTCGCGCTGGGACGCGCCAAGAATTTTTCAAAAAGGTAATTCAGATGCAAGCCGCGATTGGGGGGGAATAAGATGCTGAAAATGTGGCTAAAGACCGCCCGCTCACGTTTAAAAGAATATGTCGTTTTTTTCTTATGTGTTACCGGGGCGGTTACTCTGTATTACGGCTTTTCAGCCATCCAGCGCAATTTCAATTTGGTCCAGCGTCTTTCGCGAGATGTGCGCACCGATATGCTACTCTCCTTAGCTAACTTAGGAGTCGTTTTTTTACTTTTTACTTTTTTATTATTGGCACTGCCTTTTTTTCTCGTTTCCCAACAAAAAGATTTTAAAATTTTTCTTGCGCTAGGGGTCCAGCGTAGCCAACTCATTTTCTATTCTTTTTTGGAAAACAGTTTATTATTAACGGCGGCTTTTGTCACCGGCACGGTAGTGGGAATTTTTTTGTCAAAACTTTTGGGACAAATTCTCGTCCATTTGATGGGCTTAACCCTCACTATTCATTATCTTTTTTCCTGGCCCACCATTGTTGCCTTAGCCTGGCTCTTACTGGTGCTGGATTTAATTGTCGCTTTACGGAATTCTTGGAGCATTTGGCGTATCAAGGGGGAATTGAGTGGGCGGGGCTTAAAAAAAGTTCATCCTTGGTGGCAAGCTACCTTAGGGGTGTTAGGTGTCGGCGCACTACTTGTCGGTTATGGTTTAGCTTTACGTTTAAGCTGGCTTATTAATTTGGCGAACGATCATCCTGATTTAACTTTATTGGCTTTATTTTTACCTTTAATCATCTTTGGCAGCTGTCTAGTGGGGACTTTTCTGATAGTGCGCCAACTGTTGCCTTTTATTTTAAATGTGTTGAGTAACAAGGCAACTTTTTATTATCGAGGACTGCGCTTAATGATTGTCGGCAATCTCAACGGTCAGTTTCGCAGTACCGGCAATACCTTGGCTTTGGTGGCCATTTTAATGGGCATCGCTTTAAGTTTAATGGGCGGTGCAGGCAGTCTGTATGCAATTGATCATCAATATTTGCAACAGGAAACCTCGATGGACTACCAGGTGGCGGGGGAAGAGCAGGCCGACTTTGTCCAACTATTGGCGGAACACCACTTAACTTTAAAGACAACTTTAACCACTGCTTTTAAAGCGACTGGGGCGCAGTATCACATTCGTTTTGGTCAAGAAAAAGAACAAACCAGCCATTTGGTGAGTTTGCTCTCCTTGAGTAGCTATCAAGCCTTGAGTCAAGTGAATACAAATTTACCGGAAATTCAGACGCTAGCGCCTAATGAAGTTGTCTTTTTAAAAAGTCAAGGGATTCCTTTTGGTGCCGAGCGCTTGGCTAGTAGTGCGTTAACTCTTTTAGGAGGGACGCCTTTAGTGATTAGTACACAGCTTACTGATAATCTTGGAAACAAAGAATTGCGATATAATCAGCCTACGCTGGTGGTGAGTGATGCGGTTTGGGAAAAGGCACCAGGTGTTGCTTATCAAGTTGCCTCCAGTACACTAGGAAAAAATAGTTCCCAGCAAGCGGCCATGGGGGAAAAGGTGGCGGATAGTTTTCAGACTAAGTGGACGGATCCTTTGGTGGTGGATTTACAAAATATTGAAACAGGTTCCGTTACTCGGGCAGAGGGGCAAACGACGAATCTGCAACAACCACTAGTCTACCGTACTAACTTTGGCAGTCGTTTCTTGACCCGGCGTTCCTTTAAAGCGACTTCGGGGATTTTGATTTACTTGACGGGATTTTTAGGGCTCATCTTTTTCATCGCCACAGGAAGTATTATCATGTTGCGCCAATTAGGTTTAGCCAAAAATCAGCGAGAGACTTACCAAACTTTAAAATTATTAGGTGTGGCGGAAGCTAGCATTAAAAAAAGTGTCTTTTTTACTAACGCGCTAATTTTTTTATTGCCAGTGGTTTTAGGGGCAGTCCACGCTTTCTTTGCCCTTAACATCTATTATCAATTTGTTGTTTTTTTACCAGAGACGGTGAGTTTGTCCTTATGGGGCAGCGGTCTGGTGGTTTACGTCTTGCTTTATTGGCTAACTAGTGTCCACGCTTATCGTTGGCAAAAAAAATAGTAGGGGCTTTCTCTTTAATTTAAGCCCTCGCTTTTGCTATACTAAAGCTGTTGTAAAGACACTAGATAGGGGAGTGATTTTTTGGAGCTTACAGTTTTAGGGTTTTGGGGCGGCTTTAGCTATCAAGATAGTGGCACCACCTCCTTTTTATTAAAATCAGGAGACTTCATTTGCTGATTGATTGCGGCAGTGAGGCCCTCAATAGTTTGCAGCATCATTTAGATCCTTTGCAGTTAGATGCGGTAATTTTGAGTCATTACCATCATGACCATATTGCCGACTTAGGTGTATTACAGTATTATCGCCAACTTTTTCCCACGGCAGAAGACGTGCCGTTGTTACCCATTTATGGGCACACAGAAGACGCGGAGCATTTTGCTCAGTTAAGCTTGGCCGGCGTTAGTGTGGGGAAAGGCTATGACCCGCAAGAGACCTTAGAAGTGGGTCCCTTTGCCATCACCTTTATGAAAACGATACATCCTGTCGTTTGTTATGCTATGCGCATTGAAGAAAAAGCAACTGGTAAAGTCTTGTGCTTTACTGGCGATTCCGGTTACCTTGCTAGCTTTGTTGAATTTGCCAAAAACAGCGATATCTTTTTAGCAGACACGTATTTATTTAATGGTCATGAAAGACATCACGCCCATTTTACCGCAGGGGAAGCGGGAGCTCTGGCTAAAGCGGCCCATTGTCAAAAATTAGTCTTGACTCATTTACCACAAGTGGGGGACTTGACGCAGTTACAAGCCCAAGCGCAAGCAGCGGCCGGACCAGCAATCTTAGTCGCCTTAGCGCAAAAAAATTTAAAAATAAATATTTAGAAAGCTCAGGTGAAATCCATGATTTATGTCCCTAATGAAAACAACGATCCCCGCATTAATTTAGCAATTGAAACGTATTTGCTGAAAGAATTTAAAACCGACGAACCGATTTTACTTTTTTATATTAATCAGCCTTCGATTATTATTGGCCGCAACCAAAATACTTTAGAAGAAATCAACAAAGAGTATGTGGACGAACACGGGATTTTAGTCGTACGGCGCCTTTCTGGTGGTGGTGCGGTCTATCACGACTTTGGTAATTTGAACTTTAGTTTCATCATGCCAGATGATGGGAACTCCTTCCGCGACTTCCGGAAATTCACGGAACCGGTGATTGCGGCCCTACATGAATTAGGGGTCACCGGTGCAGAACTAAAGGGACGGAACGACTTAGTGATTAACGATATGAAATTCTCCGGTAATGCCATGTATGCGACAGAAGGACGGATGTTTGCCCACGGAACCTTGATGCTGGATAGCGACATTAACGAAGTCGTCAAAGCCTTAAAGGTGCGGAAAGATAAAATTGAATCTAAAGGCATTAAATCTATTCGTTCCCGCGTCACCAATATCAAGCCTTTCTTACCTGCTGATAAACAAAACATCACCACCAAAGAATTCCGGCACGAAATTTTACTGAAAATCTTTGGGGTCGCTAACGAAGACCAAATTGAAAAATATCAGTTGACGGACCACGACTGGGAACGAATCAATGCCATTTCTGATGAATATTACCGTAATTGGGATTGGAACTACGGTAAGTCACCAGAGTTTAACTTAGAGCGCCGTCAACGTTTTGCCATTGGCTCCATTGAAGTGCGCTTAAATGTCGTCAACGGGAAGATTAACGACGCTAAAATCTATGGCGATTTCTTTGGCCTTGGCGAAGTCAAAGATGTGGAGGACGCTTTAATAGGCGTCCGTTATGAAAAAGAAGACTTAAAAGCCGCCGTAGCCAAAATCGATGTGCAAAAATATTTTGGTAACATCGAAGCTGCTGACTTTTTAAATTTAATTTATTAACAGCAAAGAGGTGTGCCAGGAGTTGCTTTTGGCACACCGTTTATGCAGAAAAAGTGAGACCGCAAACCCAAATGGTTGACGGCCTCACTTTTTACGTGGTATTAGTGTTGAATTAATAAATAGCACAAGGTTAAGTCTTCTAAATTTTTCAATTGGAAGCCTGTTGACTCGTGAAACTTATCTAAGCGGTACTGCAACGTATTGCGGTGCATGTACAAAGCTTTGGCGGTGGAAGAGACATTGCCTTGATTTTGCCACAAGGTAGTGATAATTTCTAGTAGTTCGGCATCTTGTAATAATTCACGGCGGAAAGTCTTCATGAGGGGACTTTTTTCAATGCCATCATAAACTAAATAATCCAGCGCGGCTTGCGTCAAACTAATAAAACTTGCTTGCACGTTGCGTTTCATTTCCATTTGAAAGATTTTTTGTTCTTCCGCAAACAAGACACTGAAATTTTCTTTGGCGTCAAAAAAGTTGCCGGCAAAAACTTTGGTGGTGGCATCAAAGTCGGCGTCTAAAGTGGCGAAAATGCCTTTTAAGTCTTCCACCGAAAAACTTTGCTTATTTTGTTGTTCCACTAAAATGATTTGGTTGTCGTTTAGCGGAAAAAAATCCTTGGGGCGGAGCATTTCTTGCAAACTTTCTTGCCATTCTTTTTTAGAGTAATCCGGCATGGAATGGAGTTGGATTTGCAAGATGCGGTAAAGTCCGGGAGTAGACACGGGCTCGTTTTGAAATAAGATACCATACCAAGGATGATCCTGCGCTAATTGTTTGGACGTAGTGGGGTAGAGATTTTGCAATAATTTTATTTCAGTCGCGCTAAGTTTGGCTTTGGGCAGCAAGTACCATTGTTGCCCATAAGGGAGAGCTAACACGTCAGGATCTTGCGTATGTTTAGAAGAAATTTTGCCAAAGGGGTAAATTTCTGTTAGATTATCCATAGATCTATCACCTCATTGTGTATTCTAGCACAAAAAAAGGAGAAAATAGCTTGCCGATTAGTTCTTTTACCCAAATTGAAAAAGAAAATTTTATGAGGGCCGCTTTAGCAGAAGCGCAAAAAGCTCGAGCATTAGGAGAAGTGCCGATTGGGGCAGTAATTGTCCGGGATAAAAAAATTGTCAGCCGCGGCCATAACTTACGAGAGACCACCCAAAAAGCCACCGCCCACGCCGAAATGTTTGCCATTGATGCCGCTTGTGAGGCTTTAAAAGGTTTTCGTTTAGAGGAGTGTCAACTTTTCGTTACCTTAGAGCCTTGTGCCATGTGTAGTGGCGCCATGCTTTTAGCTCGTATCCCCGAAGTTTATTTTGGTGCCCACGATCCTAAAGGGGGCACGGCGGGAACTTTCATGAATCTTTTAACCGATGACCGCTTTAATCATGTGGCCTACGTCGAAGGGGAGATTTTAGCCGCGGAATGTGGCGCAATCTTAACGGCCTTCTTCCGTGAACTCCGGGAGAAAAAGAAAGCAGCGAAACTAGCCGCCAAAGCTTTACAAGAAGAATAAAATTTTGTATGCTAGACTTCCTTGGCAGGGGCACTAAAAAGCCAGCAAAACGTAATGGTTTTGCTGGCTTTTTCCTTTTAAAGATTATTCCACGTTAGCATGTTGTCCTAAAGCATCGGCGTTACTCGTTTGATCACGCTGCGCTAACTTTAAAGTTAAAGCGTCTAAGGTAATGTGCACGGTTTGATCAAACAAACTAGAGAGCAGTTGTTGTGATGCTTGACCAGCGCCAGTTTTGGTGGCACCTGGGACCACCACCACACTATCTGCTAAATGGGCTAAAGGCGAATCTTTGGCGCTAGTAAAAACGAGAATGGTGAGGCCTAATTTTTTGGCCGACAGCGTTTCAGCGACGATGCCCTTCGTGGTACCCGAACCAGAAATGGCTATCCATAAGTCGCCAGCACGAATTGCCGGAGTGATGGTTTCCCCCACGACAAAAACGGGATAGCCTAGATGCATTAAGCGCATGGCAAAGCCCTGCCCTTGAAAGCCAGAACGACCGGCACCGGCAACAAAAATCCGACGCGTTTTGGCAAAGTAGGGAAGAGAAGCAGTAAGTTCGTTTTCATCAACGGCGGCCATGACCTGATTGATCTCAGCCATAATCAGTGGAATCGTTAGCATCTATTTTTCCTCCAAATTTTATTTTTAGTGAGGTGCGCTGCGCAAAATTTTAGCCAAAGCTTTGCCCTTGGCTAACTCGTCCACTAGTTTATCCAGATAGCGAATCTTTTGTTCCAAGGGTTCAGTTAAATTTTCTACCCGCACGCCACAGACCACGCCAGTAATCAAGCTCGCCGCTGGATTAAAAGCCGGACACTCCGCAAAAAAATTTTCCAAGGTGTTTTCTTTTTTTATTTGCGCTGCCAGTCCGGTAGCGTCATAACCGGTGAGCCAAGTAATTACAGTTTGTAACTCCGCTTCCGTCCGTCCTTTTTTTGTAACCTTTTGCAGATATAAAGGATAAATTGCCGCAAAGGAATACTGGTAAAGCCGCGTTAAGTTAGCCATCGTTAACCTCCTTTAAAAAATAAGCTTTTATCTCTTTATAGCTTTTTTGTCCAAGGGCTGTCAAGAAATGCTATCAGAACTTGGCAAGAAAAATTTTTGTGCTACACTAGAGAAAAAATGGAGCGAACAATCACATGAAAATTGCAGTATATTGTGGGGCTAGTGTCGGTAAGCAAGGGATTTATACGCAAGCCGCTGAAAATCTAGGCCTTTGGTTAGTCAAAAATCACCACGAACTCGTTTATGGCGGTGGGAAAATTGGTTTAATGGGGATTTTATCCCAGACGGTTTTAAAAAATGGCGGCAAAGCTATCGGCGTGATTCCCGAGTTTTTAAAAGAGCGGGAAATTGCGCAAAGTAATTTAACGGAACTGCATGTGGTGCAGACGATGGTGGAAAGAAAAGCGTTAATGGCCGACCTTGCGACAGCCTTTATTGCCTTACCAGGAGGTCCAGGGACTTTAGAAGAAATCAGCGAAATGGTCTCTTGGAGTCGGATTGGTCAGAATCCTTATCCGTGTGTCTTCTATAACGTGAACCATTATTATGATGCCTTGGGACAAATGTACGACACGATGGTGACTGACGGTTTTTTAACGGCTAAGGATCGCCAGAAAATTTTGTTTTCAGACTCTTTAACTGAAATCGCCACTTTCATTAAAAACTACCAAGCACCAGCGTTACGTCAATATTAAAACACACAGGTTGCTTTAAAGGGCGACCTGTGTGTTTGCTTATCCTGCTAAAAATTTTTCTAGTTGCGCGCATTCGTCAGGAGTGGGTAAGACGCTACCGGCAAGAATTTCTTGCCAATGAGCCGGGGGAAAATTTAATCGACTAGCTAGCTGTTCCGCGGATAGCCCTCTTTCCGTAGCCCTTAAACTCACCTCCGTCACTAAGAGTATGACTTCAATTTCCGCATCAGAAAGTTTAGCGCTAGTTTCGTCATGATAGACCAGTAAGTCTTTTAAAGTTTTGCGGCTTAAAAAAGTCCCTAAACCTTGTGCTAAGGTTTTTACTTGGCGCATGATGAAATCGCGATCTTCAATAGCCATCCGTTTGCTCCTTAGTCTTTTTTATTTTTATCTTGGTCTTGTTTGTCTTTGGCAAAATTAGCTAAGGCTAAGACGAGGAAACAAAATCCTAACGCATAAAAAGCATTGTTTTGCCGTTGCCAAGCGACAACTGCTAATAAAATCGCCGCAATGACGTACATGATTAAGTTTAGTTTTTTACTCATGGTCTACTCCCATCTTTTTAAATCATTAAGGTTAGTCTAACACAAAAGGGACGACGCATGTCATCCCTTAAAAAAGATATCTTGTTTCAGCTTAAAAACGCCGTAGCCAATACCCAGCAAACTCAAAGCACAAAAGCCAATTTTTCGCCACCAGACGATAGGGTCAAAGGCACCAACTAACGTGAAGGCCAACAAGCCAAAAAAGAAAATTACCACAAAAACGGTAAATAAAATTTGGTAGATTCGGCGGTTAGGAGCATAGTTGCTGAGTCCCACGTGTAAAAATAAATCTAAAAAGTAAGTGAGCATTGCCGCCATTAAAAAGAAGACAAGGCCAATACCTAGACCTAATTCCCAGTTACCTGTAAATAAATTTTTTAATATTGCATAACCAAAGTAACCGGTGAGTCCCCCAAAGAAAAGGAGGGGAACCAGTAAAAGCAAGCGGGCAATAAATTTTGGCAAACGGTTGAGCCTCTCCAAAAGTAATTCTCCCAAGATGGAAAAGATAAAATCTAAAATGAATTCCATAATAATACTCCTTCCAACAAATCCCTATTTGAGCAAGCGGTTAAAAGCTAATTTTTTTAGCATAAATCAAACTCTTGTTAAAACTAAGATAGGTAATCCAAAACTTGTGATAAAAGTCGGTCACTTGCCGCGCGGGGATAATTAATTTGTATCCTAACACAAAAAGCAAACCACTAGCTAAAATTTGCCACAAACTAAAGGAAGTTAATCCCGTATGATAGGCAACAAATAAAATTACGGGTGAAGTGATAAAGGAGGCGATAATGACCCACAAAGAAAATAGTAAGGCGACAGCTGTAGCAGCTAAGCCTAAAAAGACGACTAAGTTAAAAAAGATGACGCCCGTTAAGGCGAGTGGATTAATTTTTTTCATAACTAAACTTCCCTTCTACTTAAGCTTAGTATACGGAAGAAGTGGCGCGACGTCCTCAGACTTGAGGCTGAATTTTTGCCAGTCTAGCCTTTAGATTAGCGATTGAAAAGCCTTTTAAAGTATGCTAAAATCAATGATGTTGCTGAATTGTGTCCATAGCTCAGCTGGATAGAGCATTCGCCTTCTAAGCGAACGGTCGTGGGTTCGAATCCCTCTGGACACGTACTGTAAAAAAAGAGGCTCTTTGTCAAATCGGACTGATAGGTCTGAAAATGGAACACTTAAAGTAGATATCAAGTCTGCTTTAGGTGTTTT
>NZ_BJDR01000010.1 GCF_005405245.1 Enterococcus nangangensis
ACACAAAAAGTCTATGAAATGAACGTTAACATTCATTTCATAGACTTATTTTTTTGAGACTTATGTCACAGCCTCTTTTACCATGTACGAAAAGTACGATGGAGATGGCGGGAGTGGCAAAAGGGCTATATACATCAAGGGTTAAGCGTGTTTGAATGCCCTAATTAATGCCCTTTATATAATTTGCAAACTTTTCCGCAGTGTTGTCTCTTGATGATTGACTGACGTGTGTATAAATGTTCATGGTAGTCTGTGCATCTGAATGACCCAATCTGTCCTGTACTTGCTTGATAGTAGCGCCTGATTCAAATAACAAGGATGCGTGGGTATGGCGGAAACCATGTATGGTAATTCGCTTTAATTTTTTCTGAGCTTCCACATCCATTTTATCTTGTATCTTAAGTAGCCATCCTCTTGACGTGTCCATGGATTGCAATGTCTTACCATCTTCACTAAAAATTAAGTAACTATCCTGAGCAGGAGATTGTGCTTTTTTCCAATCTTTGAGGATTGCGTAAGTTTCTTTATCAACGGATATACGTCTAATAGATGCATTATTTTTAGGTGGTCCAATATACAAGCCTTTTTTATTACGGACAACAGCCTTGTCAATATTAATCGTTTTGGATGTGACATCCATCCACCTCAGCGCTTGGGCTTCTGCTTTACGCATTCCAGTAAAGGCTAGGAGACGGAAGTAGGCTTTAACTTTTGGCGATGCACCATCTAATGCTTTTAAGAATAATTTAAGCGTGTCCGTATTATAATAATTAAAATCTTCGTCTACCGTGTGCTTAGATCGTTTGGGTGGCTTTTTTATCAAGCGCGCAGGGTTATTAGTAATCAACTCCATCCGTTGGGCGTAGTCAAAGACCATGCCAGCATAATTAGCAAGTTCTGCGGCCTTAGATACTTTTTTGCTCCATGCATCGAGGTTCGCTTGCATATCTAACGGAGATACTTTTTGAATAAGCTTGTCAGATAAAACAGGGAGAATGTGGTTTTCAAACAACCTTTCAGTTTTTAATAGTGTGCTGTCTTTAACTGTTTTCTCGTACTCGAGCATCCACATATCATATATTTCTTGATAGGTGTATTGTTTATTTTTTGCTTCTAAATTTCCATTTTCAAAAGCAAGTTTCAACTGGGATTCTAAAATCTTACCTTCTTTTTTTGTGCGGACGGTTCGGGTGGTTCTCACTTTTTTACCAGTAAGTGGGTCAATTCCCAGAAACATTTGCGCCCGATATGCTTTCTTTCCGTCTTTTCCGATGATTTCTGTAAAACTTGCCATGGTAACCACTCCTAGTCTTGTGCTAGAATAGGGATAACAAATAGACCTATTGTAGGTTTTATTTTGTGTTAGGCACATCCAACTTCTTGGCGGGAGGGGATGTGTCTTTTTTATTTGCTATAAAATAATATTATCCTTGACCGTCAATATTAAACATGTTTACTGAGATGGCAGGAATAGTAATTTTACCACCGAGCGTTGAGTCGTAAGTGATGTTACCCATTGATTCACCATAAATAGTGATAATATCATTTTCAAGTACACGAGTTGACAATTTATCGGAAGCAATTTCGACAAGAGCAATAGTGTCGTAGTCAGAGTTTACCGCAAGTCGATATTGAGTGTACCCATCGCCTTCCATAACTTGGATTACTTTTCCTTGGAAAGTTACTTTATTTCCTGTGTATTGATCAGGAGTTCTAGCTAAATTATCATAAGTAATCCCAGTATTATAAGTTGCAGGGTCGTTTTTCTCCGCTTCGGCTTTTGCGTCGGCTTCAGCTTGAGCTTTTGCTGCCGCTTCTTTTGCTGCTTTTACTTCTGAGTTTGGTTTAACTTTTACTTTTGTATTTTTTGTATCTGAATCAAGTGATGCGTTAATTGTGATTTCTTCTTCTTCATCGCCTATAAGTTCATATTTAAGTGTAAACTTGCCATCTTTATCTGCTTCAACGGAATCGCCAATGATTCCCAAGCCCACAGACACTCTCGCTTCAGGAGTTGCAGTTCCAGAAATAGATGCATTTCCTTCTTTATCAACTTCAACTTCTGCAGGAACTTCTAAGGTTAATTCAACTTTTTCGGATGATTCTTTAACTTTTTCGGATGATTGCTCAGTTTTTTCATTTTCAGATGCTGCTTTTTCATCTCCTTCGCCACCAGAACCGATAGCGATTACAATGACAACAACGGCTAAAACCCAAAACCATGTTTTCTTGTAGAAAGGTTTCTTTTCCTTCATTACATAATTTTTCCCATCTTCGCCCATTACTTCTTTTTTCTTTCCCATTTTCTTACATCTCCTTAATATTTTTATATAAAGCCCCGTCAAATTGGCGAGGCTTATATTTTTAAAACAGTGTAGACATTTTAACCGCCTTACCAACAATTCTTGCTGGATTGTCTGGTGTGATAATGTACGGATTAAATTCCGTATTATCAGGCATTAGCATTACGATGTTTCCTTGATGCTTAATTCTTTTTAACGTGATTTCCGTATCGCCGTTTACTAACACAGCAGCGATTTCGCCATCCTCAACTTCTGGCTGTTGTCGTATCATGACATAGCTACCATTCGGGATAGTGGGCGCCATGGAATCGCCCTTGGCTTTGAGATAAAACAGATTGCCAGTAGGTAGTAACTCTGTAATCTCCTCCATGTAGCCCTCTACGTTTTCTTCTGCCGTGATTGGCTCGCCACACGCTATCTCCCCAAGGATGGGGATTTTCGTTAGGCTTGTAACTCGTTGTAAATTATCCGTTCGTTCTTCTGTGATTCTTGACCGGGAAACGTTAAAATAATCAGCTAAAGCTTGCAGTTTGTCAATCCTTGGATATTTATCTCCATTAAACCAACTTCTAACGGTAGCTTCAGCGAATCCGGTATCCCTGATGACGTCCGCTTGAGTTTTTCCTTTTTGTAACAGCAATTCATTTAAATTATCAGCTAATATTTGGCGTTGTTTCTGGGCGGTAGTCATATTTTTCATACTATAATATTCCTCCTTTCATGTACCTATCATACCGCATACATTACTAAAAGTAAAGTAAAAAAAGTTGAAAATAAATACTTTTAGTGTTGACAGCGTACTTTAAGTGCGGTATATTATAGACACAGGCAAGGGATGGAGGTGAGATAAATGCCGGAACAATTATCAATCGCAGCATGGCGCGAAGAAAAAGGAATCACACAAGAAGCTCTAGCGCAGAAGCTTGGCGTTAGTGAAAAAGCGGTAAGTGAATGGGAAAACAAAAAGGTGTCCGTAAAACCGATGCATATTTTTGCTATTGCATATGTACTAAAAGTAGACGCCGACAGAATTAGAATTTAATTTTTTTTACTCTATACCGCACTTTAAGTACGAAATAAGGAGGCATAACCATGGACGATAAAGAACTACGCAAAATTTTTTCCTCGTGGGTTCCGCCACGTTACCTCAATCAAAAGCAAGCCGCGGCTTACGCGGGCACGTCTCCAGGAACGATAAACTTGTGGGTTGAACAGGGATTACCACAAATCATCTTTGCGGAAAGCAGTTGGCCAAAGTACGACGTCAAAGATCTAGACGCTTGGATGGAAAAATTTAAAGTTTAGGAAACATCTAATGAAAAAAGACTTGGCAAACAGCCAGAAGATTTATTTGGAGGTTAATGCATGAAAAAAAATCAATTAAAAGTAATTACGCTGATTTTGGTCGGAATGCTGGTCGCGTGGATGGGCAATCGTAATCTGGAAGCAACTATTCTAGTATTTTTTGGGTCACTAATTACCCTATGCGCAATCATCACCTTGCCAGAAACGCCGAAAGAAGCGCGTTTGAAACGGCGGCGGCGGCTATGAACAAATACGACATCATCGGACTAATTTTGCAGATTTTAGGTTTTATCGGGTTGTCTTGGGCGCTATGGCGCGCTTGCAAGCGTGAAGAAGACGAACGGTTTGCAAAAAATGCTTTGCGATTGAAAAACGCAGCTCTTGCTGAAGAAATTGTACGGCTGAAAAAAGCAATAAAAAAAGACTGACTCGCCGGCAAGCTTAGTCAGTCAGAAAAAAACTATTATGAGGTGATTATAACATGCAAGTGATTAAAGATACACTCGGCCGTGTGCAGATTGTAGATGATTTTCAACCAGCCGGCAAAATTATTTTTGATCCGTACAAAGACCGCATCTCCGTGTATCAAGACAGCGCCGACACCGATTTATCAATTAAGTTTGAAGCGCTGGAAGAATCGGCAGAATTCAGTCGGGCAGAAATTATTGAAGCTTTGGAATGGGTCATTAAATTATTGAAGGAGGATTCTGAATGAACCTATACGAATTAAAAGCCAGTTATCAGGCCTTATTAGAGCGTGCGGAAGATTTAGACCCAACGGCCTTCCACGATACATTGGACGCCATCACGGATGCAATCGAGGACAAAGCCATTGGCTACGCAAGTGTCATTCAGCAGTTTAAAGCGGACAGCAAGGCATTGTCGGACGAGATTAAACGGCTGACGGAACGGAAACAATCCATTGAAAAACGTATCAGCATTATGCAAGAAAGCTTACAAGACGCCATGGAAGAGTCCAATGTGGATAAAATTAAATCCGCTAAGTTTACCGTCTGGCTTCAAAACAATCCAGTCAGTGTGAAAGTGACAGACGAACGATTGATTCCGAAAGGTTTCTACATTCCGCAAGAACCAAAACTGGACAAGAAAGCTTTAAAAGAAGAATTACAGCATGGCGATATTCCTGGTGCGGAATTGGAGCAGACCCGTGGCGTTCGTATTCGATAGAAAGGTGGTGGAATCATGAAACTAATTAAAACGGAAGACATTAAACGTTTTGACCATTGGACAGCGCTTATTTATTCCGAACCAGGCAAAGGCAAAACTACCATGGTTAAGTCGTTAAAAGGCAAGACGGTGCTGCTATCTGTTGATGGTATGTATCACGTACTAGCCGAACAAAAGGACATCATTATTCAAGTGATGGATTCAGAAGAGCCAAACAAAGATTTAGGCGACTTCTACCGTTTCTTAGTTAAGCACAAAGAAAGCTACGACAACATTGTCATTGATAACTTATCCACGTTTCAAAAATATTGGCTGAACGAACGAGCGACCGACACAAAAAGCGGAATGCCAGAAATGCGAGACTATGGCGTAATTGACCGCATCCTCTTTGACTTTGTTGCAAGTCTTAAACAATTAGAAAAAAATGTTTTGATTTTTGCCCACGAAAAGAAAGTAGAAGTCACGATGGATTCTGGCAGAGTTTACACCCAGTTTCAACCAGACATCCGCAATTTAGATGCCATCATGGGCATTGTGCCAATCGTTGGGCGCTTGGTGATTACAAGAAACCAAGAAGACCAAGGAACACAAAGAATCATCGTTTTACAACCGACCCAGTCCACACGAGCGAAAGACCAGCTCATTGGAAATATAGAAACAATCGAACAAATGGAACTACTTCCCACGCTACAAAAATAAAAGGAGAGATTACACATGGGATTATTAGACACTTTAAAAGCAATTAAGGATGAAGGATTCGACGCAAAGAACGACAAAATTAATAAGAGCCAACGATTAGATGCCGGCAAATATGGCGTACGTTTGAAATCTGCGCAAGCTGGTCAAAACAATATGAAGCAAGATCAAATCGCAATTACATTGGAAGTTATTTCTGGTAAAGACAAAGGACGTTTGGAAGTCATCTACATTTCATTTGATGAAGGCATCCCTGCTTTTGTTTTAGAAAAAAACGGACGTACTTTACTTAAACTTGCAGCAATGGTTGGTGTTGAATTTAAAAACAAAGACTTGGAAGACGAGTATTCAGCAGCCGAAGCCTTAGCGAAAGGTGTTGGACAACAATTCAAAATGGACTTGACTATCTCACCAAATAAAAAAAATCCAGACTATCCTTACAGAAATTATGATTTTGAACAATTTGAAGATTCTATTCCGACCATGGAAGAGGACGAAGATTTACCATTTTAAAGGTTACAAACGTGGTTACAAGAAAAACGGCTTGTAACCACAAACGCTAAACCCTTAGAGCGCCAAGGCTTTACAGAATCGGAAAAAGTTACAAAAGTGGTTATAGAAACCAAGAAATAACCGAAAATGAGAAAATTTTAATCTAAAACGGAAAAAATCCTGTAACTATAACCACTATATAACTTTTCTGTAACTGGCTTAAAGCCTTGGTGCTACTGGGTTTCTAGCAAAAAGTTACAAAGTTACAACTAGTAAATAGAGTTTTAAATTTAATAATAAAAAAATATCTCTACCCTATTTCCTGTAACTTTTTACAAGAAATGAAGTAAAGATATCTCAAATGTCCTATTAACTTAAGACAAGTGTACCACGAAAGGAGTTGATGAGCAAGTGGGGGAAATCGTATTTAATAAATCCCAAAAAAACCTAAAAAAAGTATACAACAGACTAAACTCCAACAATCTAAGCAAATACGTTAAATCATACACAGACAAAGTATTGTTTTTAGCAGTCGGCGGATATAATCGCACATTTGAACTAATACAAGCGATGGGTGCTGACAAAGACGATATTGCGACCTTTTCAACTTTAAACCTAACAAAACAATTTTTAATGGAAACCCACCAAAAGAAAGTTATCTACATCAAAAAAATTAATTATACAACCAGCGTAAATAAAAACCTATCCTTTACCGTTAAAAAGTTAGACCTAAACGTGGCAGATGCCTTTGAAGAAAGCATGATGGTTTATGCAACAGCTCAGCGGTTTATAGGAGACGGGAAACAAAGACAAGTTTGGGATAAACCGACAGTGGTTGTACTAGACGACCAGTCTTTAAACCTCCAATATGAAGGGCATCGTTTTAGATACCAAAATGACATCGGCTTTGTACAAATTAGAAATCGCAATGCTGATCCAAAGGAAATTATCAAAGAAATAGAAAATGTGGACGAAGCAGAAAAGATGATGTTTGCCTTATATCAGATGGACGTTTCTACAGAGGCAGAAGTAATCAACGTACTCACCCAATTAAGCCAAGTAGTCCAGTTAAAAATTGACGACGACTGGGCAATAAAACCAGCAGAGTTTAAACGCATTGCAGGTTCTCAAAACTTAGCGACACAAATTAAAGAAATGCCTGAATTAGGTATTTATCAGCTTTCGTCTAATAAAAAAATAGGTAAAGAAAATGCACGCTGGATTATCATTCCAGAACATGCCTTTAACTTCACCGGATTTACTTACAAAGACGAGGACGAAATATTTGCTGAACAAATAGAGATGGAAGAACAAGCCGAACAGCGTATAATCGCCGAACAAGAAACCAAGCTTCAAAAAATTCTATCTATTGAAATTCCATTTAATATCCGAATTGGTTATACAGGAAACCAACTTAGCTCATCTGTCATTACACTGCAAACATTTTTAAATGACATTGATGATATTGAAAGCGAAAAAGTAAATGGCATTGAATTATTAGAAGGGGCCACAACCGAGCAGGAATATAAAGCAATTAAGAAAAATAATCTCGTTTACTTCTTAGATGGAAATTATAAAAATGACGAACGTAAAGACGAAAACTACCTTGGTGGACGCAGACTTATTTCCATTGATGTAGATGATGGTGATTACAATCGAGCACAAATTGAAAGCCGAATTGAAACACAAGGACTTTTTGCTTTAGTTTATCCCACTGCAAAACATTACTACGACAATTCCAATCGATGGCGCATTGTCATGATGGCAGACGGCGAAATGAGTAAGAAACAGTACAAGCAAGTAGTTGCTGGTGTGGCAGAAGTGTTAATGCTTGAAATTGATGAAGCAAGTAAAAAAGTATCACAATTAATGGGCTATCCATTAGCCGGCAAAGATGTGTCTGTTTTGACTGGTTCATTGGTCAGCATTGACCAATTTGTACAAGAAGAAATTGATTTTTCTCAAAGTAAAAATGTCGTACCGTTTACCTCTACTAGCAAAAAATCTTTAGCTGATTTTAACCATCCGCAAGCCGAACTGTTGCGAAAAGTATTAAATGGCGGGGTGGAAGAAGGAAGAAGAAACGAGACTTACAGACAAGTCTACATGTATTTAAGAGATACATTAAACAAGCCGGAAATGGAAATTTGGCACGCCGAAGCTTTAGAACTTATTGAAATAACTAAACAGCAAGCTTTGACTGATGGCTTGCCAGAAAAAGAAGTGGAAGTGATTTATCGATGAACTTTACAAAAGCTCTAACCGCAAACGTAGAGCGAACCTATACTTATTCTTTTGTAAAAAACAAAGGAATGTATGACGGGCGAGCTGAAAATTACAATGCTTTAGATTTTTTTACCAAGCTGCTTTTTACTAGCAATCCTTTCAAAGTGTTGATGGAACTTGACGGATTTGCCTACAAACGAGCCTTTGAAAATATCAGACGTTACAACATTCCTTACACAGAAGACCAGGAACGGCAAGCGCGTATTTATTTTGATGTTACAACACAAATGCAAAAATACCGAACAGACTATATTTCAGAATTTTATGATCCCGCAGATTTAAAAGATACTGGCGTGGTGTTATACAAAGACCCACATATCTTAACGACTGAAAAAACATTGTATGTCGCAAAACGTTTAAAACAATTGCCACGAAATAAAAAAATATTCAATGTAGTCTACGAAAATTCTGTACCTTATGAACTTAAAAAAAGTAAAGAACAATTTGCAGCCTTAGAATTATGCCTTACCAGTCAAATTTCATGTTTGATTGGTGGAGCTGGTACAGGTAAAAGTTTTGTGACAGCTTCAATTGTTCACCAGTTAAAGAACAATAACAAAAAAGTAGTAGTCCTAGCACCTACGCACAAGGCGAGGGAGGCATTACAAGACAAGCTAAACCAAGAAAATGTTTCTACCACCGTCCGAACTATTCATAGCTTTGTTCATAACCCTAGCGACTGCGATTGCATTGTAATTGACGAAAGCGGCATGTTATCCACGCCTTTACTGGCTAAGCTTTTAGAATACTACGAAAATCAGCAACTTATATTTGTTGGCGACAAAAATCAAATCCCACCGGTTGAGTATGGCCGGCCATTTGAAAAAATCCAAGAACTTTTTCCGATTGCTGAACTTAAAGATAATAAACGGTCAGACGCTGCAGACATCATTGCATTAGGCAGAGAGATTCTAGGGATTCCACAAAACGCAAATATGAATATGCCCAATATAGAAGTGGTAGCAACATCTGAGCAAGCCTTTAAAAAAGGTGCGGAAGTCGCTTTAACTTTCACCAACGCAAACGTTGGACGCATCAATGAAGAGCAACGTATCAAAAATGGACAGCCCACTTTATCACCAAAAATAAGCGTGGGAGACGTGATCATTGCAAAAACAAACAATCGTGAACGACATTTCTATAACGGTCAAATTTTTAAAATGATTAGTCCAACGCAGGCACAAAAGAAAAATAGCTCTTTAATTGTAAGCTTTAGAAATCAAAAGGACTTAGAAGGAAACTTCGATTTAGCTTACGGCTTGACCATTCACAAGTCACAAGGTAGCGAGTGGGAAGTGGTAGCCTATCAGCCTAGTGCTTTAGATACTAAAAACTTAGCTTATGTGGCGGTAACAAGAGCCAAAAAGAAACTCATCATTATTGGCGACGAATTAAAAACAGAATACAAAGCAGAACGTGAATGGAGACACTTATGAATTTAATCGCATTTGACCAGTCCACAACAGCAACGGGTTGGTGCGTGATGGAAATGGATAGCTCAAAAATAGTAGCTTACGGGGCTATCCACCCAATTGGCACCACGAACGAACGAATCAGAATCACAATCAAAAAGTGTATGACCTTATGCAAAAAATTTGAAGTAGGTTTTGTGTTTATCGAGGGCATACAAATTCAACGAAATCCAAAAGTTTATGAAATCCTCGCAAAACTTGAAGGAACATTAGAAATCTGTTTAGAGGAAAAAGGCTATTTTGTAAATGTTGTTAAGGCTGCTGAATGGCGCAAACGTGTTGGTATTAAAAATAAAAAGCGTGAACTCGTCAAACAAGAAGCCATTGACCTTGTAAAAGAATTGTATGATCTTGAACCATCAGAAGACGAATGCGAGGCTATTCTGTTTGCTAAAGCATTCTGTGCTTAAGGAGGCTAACATGTACAAACTCCTAATAAAAACTCACTGCTGGCTCTACGTCAAACCAGACGGAAGCCTAACCAGTGATACAAGGCAAGCGTGGCAGACAGCCAACGTTTTAGAAGCACAGGAAAAACGAAACTATTACGAAAATCAAGGATACAAATGCAAATTCCGGCATGGCGTGACCGTCAAGCATGGATTTGTAGACATAAGGGGGCATAGATAGTGTCAACACAGCGACAAATACGAGCGACAAGACGTAAATTAGCACTAGATGCATTTGATCGTGGCGACCACCAATTATCCGTAAAATTATTTGGTGGTAATGCCGATAAACTTGATGTGAGTCAAAAAACTTTAGTGACGATGGACTTGCCGGAGGACGTGCTAGACGACATCAGACGGAAATATATTGCTGAAGAAATCAATCAAGCGGAGATTAGCGAGCGATACGGGATAAACCGTACTAGGGTGTGCATGTACTGCAATCAACAAGGCTGGACGCAAGAGCGCAAAAATAAGCATAGCCGAAATTATGCTAAAGCCGCGGTAGAGGTAGCTAGTCTTATCCGTCAAGGGCTGACTGATAAACGGATACTGGAACAGGGCTACACACCAGGGCACATCAAGGCCGCACGAAGATTGTATAAATTAGAGGGTAAGAGGGGGCGTAAAGATGCAACGGGAAGATAACACCATCGAGAATGTTTGTCGCAACATCATGTGGTATGCCAAGACACACGATAAGATAGACGACTTGCGGATTGAGATGCAGGGAAGCTTTGGTGCTATGCGCGATGGTGTATATAATCCGACAATTAGAAAATTAGTACGGATAGCGGAAGCGCTAGATATTGATTTATCGGAAATTAGCATCTTGCTAGAATCAGAAGTCCCGGAAACGGAGTATCAGCGCGGGTATCGTGAGGGTGAGAAGAGCGTGCGGGATAAGGTTAAGGCGGCGCTGGTTTGATTAAAGGAGGAATCGGAATGAATAAATGGAAATTAGCCGATAAATTGACGGCTTTAGCAGAAGAAAATCGCCATATGAAAGACCCAGTAGACCACGGGAGGTTTATTGCGTATGAAGCTATAAGAGATTTGGTTGTTAAAGAACTAGACGAACCCAAAGCACCAGAAGTAGTCGTGCCACAGTGGTTTGCGGATTGGATTGAGAGGGATTACGGTTATTTCACAAAAGGTGAAATGGTTTATAATTTATGGACTGATTATAATAATGACCGTTTTACAAATAAACAAGATAATTGGTTACATGACAACAAAAAACTTGCCACACGAGCCATTTTAGATGGGCACACGGTGGAGCAAGAGCAGTTGTATTATGTGCGATTTGCTGGCGATTGTATTTTATTTCAAGCGGATGATGAGTTTTGGGTGGAATCTATGGAGAATATGGATAGCGATTGCACAATTAAGCACAAATTCACTGAAAAGGAAATCAAAGCCAAAAGCGAGCGTTACTGGCAATTTGCTGTACCAGTGGAGGAATAACCGTATGGAATTACAATCGGTTGAACATTTTCCATTTTGGAAAGAGTTGGAGGAGGGAAACCATGGGGAAAACTAAGTTTAGAGCTTGGGATAAAAAAGCAGAAGTAATGCGAGAAATTAAAGCATTGATTTGGGAAGAAAACAATCTGATAGCGCATTGCCCGCCCAGAGGACACGAATACAACGAGTGGTTTACCGTTGTATTGCAAGGATGCGAATACCAACTCATGCAATCCACCGGCCTGAAAGACAAAAATGGCGTGGAGATTTATGTTGGTGATATCGTCATTTTGACCAGCAAGTCAATAAACTATGCCGATACCTATTGGCACAACTATGCAGAGGTTTTCCAACAGCCTAATGGAGCCTATCGTTTGAGAGGTAAAGGGATATATGAGACGGAACTTTATGGCAACAGAAAGCAAGTAACGTTGACCGGAAATATCTATGAGACACCAGAATTGTTGGAAAACGACCGGTTTTGTACAGAGACAGATGACCCCGATTATTAATCAAACATTGGAGTGAAAATATGAAGCACTATCTAATTAAATACGGTAGGCACTATCTCCTGTCGGTTGATAGAAAAACAGACAAACATCCGTCTAAGTTAACGCTAGTAGAGTTTAAGAGCGGAGCGACATGGTACCAAAAAGAAAACGCGGACGAGATAATAAAAAGATATGGTGGGAAGTTAGTTGAGATTGACGCTCCAATCCAATGGAATTAAACAGCTCCCTCTACCGCTACTACATTTCAGGAGGCACCTAATGGGCAAAACTAAATCCAAAATCAAAAAGAAAAAACGGCGGATGCAGGAGAAAGCCGTGAATAATGGTACGGCGAAAGGGAGTGAGAAGAAATGAGCATTTTTGTGGTCATAGTATTAGGCATATTATTTTGGGTCATGACATTAATGTTGGGGTTCTTGATTGGAGAACGGTCAGCGAAAGGTGGGAAATAATTGACCTACTACAAAATTAAATGTGGCACGCTATTCCTAAGCCACGATGGCGCTAACGGATATAAGCTTGTGGAAGAAGATAAGTATGCCACGCCTATTTTCCGCAAAGAACAAGCTGAACATTTAAAAAATATTACAGGCGGTACGATTATTAAGTTTATCGAGGGGGATTAGTCGGATTGGATAAATGGCGGTTTGAGCGTTGTAAAAAAGTGTTGAAGGATTATCCTAATGCACAACGCGAAATTGAAAAACTAGAGGAATCTATTAGAGTGCCATATCGAGAAACTGATAATAATTCTGGTATTAAAGGCTCAGGCAAGCAGCCAGATGCCATGTTCGACACGTTATGGACGATTGAAAGCTGCAAGGCATTAAATCAGATTAAACGCAATAAGCAAGCAGTGGATGAGTTGCTAGCCGAATGCGGAAACGACGCTGAGACGATTATTCGGGAGCTGTATATAAGACGCTTTCCGCGATATAAGATGCAAGGATTGGTGGAAAAGCGACTGATTTCTTGCGGAAGAAGTAAAGCGTTCGATTTACGAGATAAGTTTTTCGAGGAGCTAGATAAATTACTTTAAATTCGGACTAAATTCGGACGCACGGTGCTTTAAAACGTTTTATTATGATACTATCGGATAGCAAATGGAAAGACCACACATACAATCATACCTACTTTGCCATTATGCTATCTGTCCGCCATCGGTCCCACGCCGAGCAGTGAGTGCAATCCTCACGGGCGGATTAGCTTGCTAACGGAAATTGGCTGGCGGCACAATCATACAGTGAGCTACTGCTTAATGCGGTGGCTTTTTATTTTGGAGGTGTTTAATTAATGTCAATAGGTCAAAATATTAAATCCATAAGAAAAAAAAGGAATCTAACTCAAAAAGAATTTGCAAAGATTTTAGAAATATCAAATTCATATATGAGTGAACTTGAAAGCGATAAAAGAAATTTAAGCATAGATACTATTAATAAGATTGCAAAAAAACTCAATGTTCCAACAATGCAACTCTTAACACAAGATGCTGAAACCAATAAAGCAATTGAAATAGCACAAAAAATTTTAGAATCATCAACTACTATGACGGAAGAAGAAAGAGATGCTATGTTGGCTTTAATTAATCAAGTGAGCATCTGAGACAAGATACATGGACGAAAAGTTTTATCGCTGGTTAGTCCAGTTGATTCGTGATGGTCAGCTCAAAAAGTTTTATGATTGTGCACGCTGGCGAAAGCTTAGGCGTGAGGCCATCAAGCGGGATAACAATGAATGCCAGATGTGCAAACATCTTGGACGGTACCATCGCGTGGAAAACGTCCATCACATTAAAGAGGTAAAGGATAGGCCAGACCTAGCATTAGATATTAATAACCTGATTTGTCTGTGTGTGGATCATCACAATGAAGTCCACGACAGATACTTATCCATAGAGGAAAAGAAGCAGAAGAAACTGGAAAGCTTTAAGAACTTTGACCCAAGGGAGAGGTGGTAGCTCATGATAATTAATGACAATGGTAGAGAGTATGATACAGAAAAGATTGAAGAGTATTCTTCTTATACGCGCAACTTAATCTTTAGACTCATCTATCTGAGGTACGTTTCTATTCGTGACCTTCTGTCTGACAGCTGCTGCAATAAGATGCGTCTTGATGCAGTCAAGAAGGCAGTGCTGGAAGAAAAGAATATAAAAAGGATTCAAAACGTCTTTAATTATTCAGTGGATGAGATTAATTTTTATATTTCTTTTGCTGAAGAAAAAATTCCGATGGCGAGGTAAGCCCCCCCCTTAAAATATTTTGCAATTTTTTGGAGGGGTCTCGAACGGAGGGAGGTAGCAGGAAAAGATATTTTCCAAAAATTTATCACGCGCGAGAGGGGGATGTGAGCTTTGTTTAAAAATGAGTTAGCTCAAAAAAGATATCGTGAAAAATTAAGAAGATCATTAATGGACCAACTAGAAAAACAACAAATAACAATTGAGCCGTTTTTAGATATCATTGACCGATACATTAAACTCTGGGAAACGGCCATTTCGTTAGAGAAAGATATCAGTGAGCACGGTATACGACTGGAAAACGGAAAGAAAAACGAATCAGTGGCGCTGCTAGTGTCTGTTAACAAACAAATGGGACTAATGCTCGATAAACTGGCAATCACTCCCGAGGTGGTGAGTGGTGGAAATGACACAATTCCGGAACTATAAATATATTAAAGCTTGGTTTGACGCGATTGAAAAAGGAACTATAAAAGTTTGCAGAGAACAACTTAATTTGAAAAAGTATTTAGAAGAGCGTTTATTTTCACGAGATGATATTTATTTTGACGAAAAGATGGTTGAAGATTCCATTAAGATTCCTGCATCATATTTCCCGTTTGATTTAATTCCGTGGGAGAAATTTATTCAGTGCTTCGTTTACGGATTTCGCTGGAAAAAAGATAACACTTTAGTATTTAACCGGTACTTAACTCTGATGGGTAGAGGAAACGGCAAAACGGGATATGCAGCGTGGAATAATTTCTTTATGCTGACGGCTAAACATGGCATTACCAATTACGATATTGATATTTACGCCAATAACGAGAGTCAAGCTATGACCAGCTTTATTGATGTCCAACAGGTAATCAAGGCTAGGCCAGACCTGGATAAAAAAGTATTTATTGTAACAAACATGGTTATCAAGAATAAGGCAACCAATAGCCGACTAAAATACAATACGTCCAATGCCCGAACAAAAGATGGTAAGAGACCAGGCGCGAATAGATTTGATGAAATACACGAAAATGAAAATTACGACACTATGAATGTTGCTACTTCTGGTGGAGGTAAAATTAAAGATTATCGAGAGTTTTACGATACCACCAACGGGTATGTCCGAGGCGGTCCACTGGATGATTTGATAGAAGAAGCAGAAATGATTTTTTCTGGAGAATTAGGTATTGATCGTGAAGGTGCTGATTTTTCTGGATTGTTTCCTTTTATTTGCAAACTAGATAGTGATGAAGAAGTAGATACTCCTGAATTGTGGGAGAAAGCTTGTCCGTCCATTAACTATAATGATTCGTTAAAACGCAAGATGTTCCAGGAATATTCTCAAATGCAAAGAAGCTCTCAAGTCAGAATGACATTTATGACTAAAAGAATGAATCGTCCCTTGGAAGATACTCGTTTCGCGGTGGCCAGTTATGAGGACATTGTACACACTAAAGAAAAAGAAATGCCTGAAAAGATGGAAGAGGTTATCGGAACTGTCGATTTTGCAGACGTCCGCGACTTTGCAAGCGTCGGCTTACTGGGTAAATATAGTGGCGATGTTTACTTTAAACAGTTTACTTTTATCCACGAGACAGCTCTTAAAACCCAAAATATCAAAAGGCAAATCATTGATATTGCTTTGGAACAAAATAAAGCAAGAATAGTCCACGGAAAATCTATTGAAGTGAGTTACGTGGTCAATTGGTTTTTAGAACAAGCTAAGCATTATTACATTAAGAAAATATGCATGGATATGTATCGTGCAAAAATTTTGAAGCCAGCTTTGGAAGAAGCTGGTTTTATTGTTGAGATTGTCCGAAGCGGCGCTATCACTCACTCTCAATTGAAACAATTAGTAGACAATTTGTTTATTGAACAAAAGGTGTACTTTGGCGATGATGCCATCATGCGTTGGTATTGTGGCAATGTTTACGAGGAATACATCGGGAATGGAAATATTCGTTATGAAAAAATCGAACCCGAAACTAGAAAGACGGATGGCTTTTTCTCTTTCTTACATGGCTTGAATTGTCTAGATGAAATTTACGATTCTCAACCGATTAAAGTATCAAATCCATCTGGGGGCAGTCCGACATTTCAGCCACTAGTTTTCTAATGAAGGGAGGTGAATAAATTTGGGAGTAGTTCAAAAAGCGGTCAACTATTTTATGCGCCGAGAAATTAGAACCATCGAAGATTATTGCTACCAGCTCACCGCAGAAATGGCTTATAAAAGGTTTGCCATTGAGATTGGAATTGACCTTATCGCCAACGCTATGTCAAAAGTAGAGTTTAAAACTTACGAACGGCAAAAGAGCAAAAGAAATTCTCTTTATTATCGGCTGAACGTTGCGCCGAACAAAAAGGAAAATGCTACTGAATTTCGCAAGAAATTAATTAGGCGGCTCATTTATTACAATGAAGTTTTGATTGTCACGCCATCGGAAAGTAGCGACGAAATTTTTATTGCGGATGGTTGGAATCGAAATGAATCGGCGATTAGGTATGACACTTTTACTAATGTCACGATTGGCAATATGAGTTTAGACCGCAGATTTAGCGAAGAAGACGTGATTTACATTACGCTTGCCGATACTAATATCCGACAGCTCATTGATAGTTTTTATGCTAGCTATGGGAAATTAATTGCCAGTGCCATGAACATTTACAAGCGGTCCAATGCCCGACGATATATTTTGGAAGGCGATTTATTTAGACCGCAAGACGGCACAAACCAGAAACAAATTAACGATATGATGACTTCACAATTTAAAACTTTTATGGAGGCGGATAATGCCGGTGCAGTTTTCCAATTGCAAACTGGCAATAAGCTAAACGATATTTCCGACAGCAGCAGACCAAATTCGAGAGACATCAAAAGTTTAATTGATGATATTTACGAGTTAGCAGCAATAGCGTTTCACATTCCGAAAAACCTTTTTAAGGGCGATATGTCCGGGTTGGCGGAACAAGTGGACGCTTTTTTGATGTTCTGTATTTTGCCATTAGCGGAATTAATCCAAGATGCATTTAATTCCACGGTGTATAGCGAATTGGAATATTTGCGTGGCGATTACGTCCGTGCAGATACCACCATGATTCGAGTGACCAGCTTTAAAGAATTGGTTGAGGCGAATGATGTGGCTATTCGCTCTATGCAGTCCACGCCAAATGAAGCACGTGTCAAAACGGGTGCTGACCGCTCAGACGACCCACGAGCGGATGAACTCTATATGACGAAAAACTACATGGAATCCAATGTGAAGGGAGGTGATGTGAATGACAACGACAATGAAAACATTTCTAGCAGTTAAAAATGAAGATACCTCCAAGCCCCAAATCTTTATCCAAGGCTTTATTGGTTCAAGCTGGTTTTTTGAAGGGAACACCGACACCGGTATTAAACGCATGTTGGACAGCTTAGGCGATAAAGAAGAAATCGATGTGGTGATTAATTCCAACGGTGGCGATGTTTTCCAAGGGATTGCGATTGGCAACTTGTTAAAAGCAAATAAAGCTAAAATTAATGTGATTATTAACGGAATTGCCGCTTCGGCAGCGTCCATTATTGCGATGGCTGGTGATACGATCCAAATTTATTCCAATGCTCAACTCATGATTCACCGCGCTAGTACGTGGGAAGAAGGCAACGTGGACGATTTTCGCAGAATTGCTGACCAATTAGAATCCATTGATAAATCTGTTAAAGCTTCTTATAAAAAACGATTTAATGGCACGGATGAAGAACTTCAAAAATTGCTAGTGGATGAAACGTTTATGGATGCTGAAACAGCTTTAAATTATGGTTTAGTTGATGAAATCGTGGATGAAGTAGAAGAAACTGATCCACAAGAAATTGAGGAAGAAACAGCGGAAATTACCGCTGAAGTCTTTGCGAAACGGGAACAACGCTTTGCAGCTTTTGCCAATGCTTTACAAAAAACAATTAGAAAAGAGGACTAAAAATGACTGTTAAAAATTTAAAAAATGCTAGCGATTCTAGCGAACAATTATTACAAGCTTTTAAAGCCGGAAATGAAGAAGATTTCGGCCAAGCAATGGTGGCTTTCTCCAACGAAATCCAAAACAAAGTTTTAAAGGAAGCACAAACTCAAAACCAAGATAACCTTATCTTAATGAATCGTGGTCAACGTGTGTTAACGAGCCAAGAAACGAAATACTACAATGCTGTTGTGTCCAATGACGGTTTTGCCGGTGTAGAAGAATTAGTACCCGCTACCATCTTTGAACGTGTCTTTGAAGACTTGGAACAATCTCATCCGTTATTGCAAAAAATTAATTTTGTCAATGTAACCAGCGTGTCTGAATGGATTGTCTCTCGTGGCGTAAATCCTGCTTGGTGGGGCAAACTTTGCGAAGCTGTTAAGAAAGTTTTAGATAATGGCTTTGACGTGATTAATATGAAGCAATTCAAACTTTCTGGCTACATCCCAATTTGTAAAGCAATGCTTGACTTGGGACCGGAATGGATTGATCGTTATGTCCGCACTGTTTTAGTTGAATCTTTACGCATTGCCTTAGAACAAGCGATTGTTGACGGTACTGGTAAAGACCAACCAATTGGCATGATGCGTGATATGTCTTCTCAAACTGACGGCGAATACGCTGAAAAAACAGCAGAACCTATCACGGTTTTAGATGCCGTGACGATGGGCGGTTTAATGGCACGTTTATCCAAATTTACAGTTGATGGCGTGACTGACCCGATTTATCGGACAGTAAATCCATCTGACGTTGTCTTGATTGTTAACCCAACAGACTACTGGGCTAAAGTGTTCCCGGCTAAAACTGTCTTAGCTGACAATGGTCAATACGTTCAAACTTTACCAGTGCCGGTTTCCGACATGCAATCCATCGCAGTTCCTGAAGGAAAAGCCGTACTTGGAGTTGCTGATGATTACTTCATGGGGATTGGCTCTACTCTAAAAATCGAAGCATCTGACGAATATCATTTTGTAGAAGACGAACGCGTTTATTTGGCTAAGCAATACGCCAACGGTCAGCCAAAACGAAATGATAGCTTTATCGTATTAGATGTTAGCAATTTAGGACCAGTGTCAAAATAACGGCCCCGACAGTGGGGACTGTGACTCCCACTGCTGATGGGGCGACTGTAGAATTATCTTAAAGAAGGGAGATTTTTTTAATGACACGAACATTTAAAATTAATAAAAAAGATGGAACCAATGTCGCCGAGGGAGCTTCTCCTTTGGCGATTACTGGTTTAGCAGCAGGAACGGCTGTTAAAAAAGGAGATTATGTGGCTATTGCTGTCGACTTCGGGCGCGAATCAACGGCCGTTCCAATCCCAGCATTTACAGTGCCAATTCCCTAGGACGCCCCTGACCCTCGTCGTGAACGGGGTAGAAGAATCAGGGGATTACGAAGTTTTAGAAATCTCCCAAGCGGACTACCTGGTTCTGTTGGCAAACAACGCAGTAGACCCAGACATTGTGTATTCAGTAATGCCAGAAGGGAGTGAAAGCTGATGAACGTTTACTTTAAAGGCGCAACGCCGATTGATTTGGTTAAAAATGGGGATGGGGAAGTTGTTTACAGTCGTAATCTGTTGCTAAACACAGCACTAGATACTGATGCTAATTGGGCGTACAGTAAGTCAGCATCTCTCAACGTTGCCGTTACGACGGATAAAATTGATGGCATCAATTATAAAAAAGTTGCGCTACCCGATGGCAAAAACTCTGGGTTGTGGGGCTACCTAAGTAATGATAGTTTGCAAAATAGAGGAGTAATCGAGCCTGGAGACGAGTTGTTTTTAGGTATGACCGCTAAATCTACTCAATCAATTAGTTTAAAACTAAGCGTTTCTAACGCTCAGGGCAGTGTCGTGACTTTGCCATTTAAAAATGTGGGAGTCACGGAAAGCCTGCAAGAGCTCGTTAATAATGGAGTAGCTAGTGCTAATCCTCCTCAATTGGCAAAAATTGAGGTCCTTACTGGAGACGCAATTTCAGGCGCTACGGATTATTGGATTGGCAAAGCCTTTTTAAATAAAGGTGCAAAAGGGCCTTACACTCCCGCCCCAGAAGACATCACAGGCACCACCGCCACCACAGCAGGAGGAGGCGAATTTAGTTGATAACAGAATTAGGACGCACCATGCAGTTGTTCCTCATCGAGAAACGAGAAAACTTATTGCGTGATGTGAGCACCAACACCGTGTACTGTATTTCCGGTGTTTATTTTTACATTAAAGACGGTGTGGAAACTCCATGCAAGACTTGCGATTTTACAGGCAGAAAGTCGGAAAACGGCACTGATTTACCTGATGTCCATTATCGCCGGAATTATCTCCCGCTTTCCGCTATCGCAGACGGTACAGCAGTCTTACAGCTCACGCCAAATCAGGAGTACACGCTCATGCGTTATTGGGAGGAAGTTTCTGAGGAAGAAGTCATTCCTCACAGCGAGATTGTCGGTACCTATACTGGCTCGGCTGTTAAAGGTCAGGTCACACTTAAGGATTTATTGCCCGATAGCCGGTACAAGCTTTTTATTGACGATGGCAAGGGATTTGATGTGGAGTACACGCCGGCTTATGAGGATGTGTTTACAGATGAATCCTAACGAAATCACACCAGAATTACTGGCAGAAGTTAAAAACAATCTCTTCGTCACTTGGGAAGATGACGATACGCAAATTAAAATTATCATCACGAAGTCTGCACAGTATCTGCAATCTAAAGTGTCGCAAGTTTTAAGCCCAGAAGTTTTTTCCGGTTACGATATCGAACATACTCTCCTTATTGAAAGATGCCGGTATGACTGGAATAATGCACTGGATGAATTTGAGAAAAACTTTGCACGTGAGATTTTCTTTTTTATCCAAAAATATGCGCTGTTGGATTGGCAGGAAAATGGTGATGTCAATGGCGAATAAACGTGTGCGAGAAGTCTATAATGACGGTATTTTTAAAATCAAAAAACAAGCAACTGTCCGAAATGAAGCTGGTAAAAAAACTGGAGTCACTGATAAAACGGTTGCTTCTTTGCGTTTTAGAAATATGACCATTCGGGAAAGTGATATTACCACCATGCAAGCTTTAGATTCGAAAATCACCAAGAAAATCAAAACGCCAATCCATCCGATTAGTCGTGATTTTACAAGCAGTGATTTTTTTGCGGTCATTGGGTCTAGTAAGTACAACGTCACTTATGTGGATACGGACGATTATTCCGCCTTTTTGTATTTAGAGAAAGTGGGTGATTACACTGAACGATAAGGAGAAGACAAGGCTCTCGAATCAAACGATTGAGAACATCAAAAAATTGAAAGAAGCCTTTAACTTGCCTGTTGTGCAAGATTTTCTTTCCAACGATGAAAAGAAATCCTTAGGCGACAATTACAACTATTTTATCGTGGAGGAAGATGGGTTTAACTCCACCATTGATGAAAAAGGCAAGTATAGCTTTACTCAAAATGTGTATATTACCTTTTATTCGGAAAATCGGGAGAATTTGACAGGTGACCAGTTAGACGTTTTATCGTTACTCCACTCTTCAGTTTTCCGGTTTAGGGGAACCGAAGTTAACCATTTAAAACTAGAAAATCAAGACCGGTTTATTGACCAGGTCATTTTTAGCTTTACCCGAATCATTAGGGGTGGTTGCTAATGGCAGACCGCTGGGAAGTAACACTAAAAGGCCATGACCAATTGCTGGTCAAAATGCAAAATTATTCCAAAGAAAGCGAGCGGGTCATTAATGACACACTCAAAAAATCCGGAGGAGAAATTGCCACAGATAAAATCACCAACTTTATTCCAGTCAGCGCAGAACAATTGAGGAGTGGTCATCGTCACGCGAAATCGAGCAAGCCTTTGACGGTCACTTATTTTAATTTGGGTTTCCGAGTTAGACCAAAAGGAAATTTTGATTATCTCAAATATCCCGATTTAGGGATAGGAACGTCTAAAAAAAATAAACCGCAAGAGTTTATGCGCAGGGGATTGGAAATTGCTTTAGATCCAATCACCGACGAACTCATGCGAGCTTTTGATGCATTAAATAAATAGGAGGTGCCATAAATGGCAGTCACAACAGTAACCACGTTTGATAACGTGTCGATTAAAAAAGTTGCCTTTAATTTTGAGGGCAGTGAAGCCGGAGTATCCACTGATTGTAATGGTCAGTTATCCGGAGAAACGGAAATGCAAACCATTGAAAAAAAGTGTGGAGCAACCGTTCAAAAGTCCAAATCTAAACCAATCTCCATGACCGTCACTGTAACAGCCCATGTACCAGTGGATGTTTATCGTAAATTTTATGGAATTGCACAAGATGAGCGGATTAAACCAGGTATTTATTCTTACGGTCCTGATTCTGTCGGAACTGATTTTGCGTTATCGGCTGAAATTGTCGATGATTTTGAAGAAAATGAAAAATTGTTAGCTTTCTTAAATTGCACATCAAACACTGGATTGACCTTTACCATCGAAAACGGAGCGGATGAAGTCGCAGCTCTTGAATTGGAATGCAAGGTTATGGTGGATGAATTTAACAAATTTTATCACGAAGCTATTGTCGCTGAATTGGAAACGGATATCACTGATTTGTGGATGTCCAACTTGTCTGCTGACGTTATCGACGCGTCAAAATCCTAGCCCCAGTGATTGGGGCAGTAACCCCAACCGCAGACGGGGCATCTATAACATTGACTTAACACATTTTGGGCCCGCTTTAATTAGCGGGCTTTTTATTTAGGAGGAAAAATCATGGACGAAAATATCAGCGAATTGACCTTTAATGATGGAACCGTTGTGAAAATCGACGCCAAACTTAATCTCAAAAAACTCATGATGATTGATAAAGATTTTGACACATCCGAGTTTGCAAAACTGACTATGGGAAACAAAAGTGCTGAAATCTCCGTTATGCAAGCCGCCAAAGCTGTTTATGTCGCGTATCGTCAAGCAAACATGTCGGACTATATTAATTTTTATGAATTTATTGATCGCTGGGATATTGATATGGAATTTGGCTCTTTAATCTATAGCCTTATGATGTTTAAAAGTGCTCGCGATGCTTATCAAAAAGAATTTGAAAGACAAGCAAAATTAATCATGGTAAAAAATGGAAAAAAATAAAAACACCCAAGTTTAAAATCGAGACTTGGGTAGATATTTATAGTCTATATACCGACGTTTTTGAATTGCCCTCCGAAGTCGTGTTGAGCGATTTGCCATTTGAAACAATTTCTCAAATGGCACTTAATAAGTCGGCTTATCAAGGATGGCAAGGAAAAGTACGTCAAAAATTAGTGGAGGAAGGGGGTAAAAAATAATGGCGAAAAAATCAGAAGCTGAGGTAATTTTTAAAGCCACAGATGATGGCATGAAATCCACTTTAAAAGGGATTACCGCAGAAATGCAAAAGAACAAAGCAGAAGCTAAGCTCATGCAGGCTCAATTAAAACTCACTGGTTCTGATTCCGATAAGCTAGCTTCTAATCTTAAAACTTTAGAAAAGGCTTATGAATTACAAGGTCAAAAAGTCGAAGTGACCAGTGAACGTTTAGCAAATGCCAAAAAGTTTTATGGCGAAAATTCCGTTGAAGCTCAACGATTAGAAAAAGAACTAATCAATTTGCAAACAGGACAGCAGAATTTAGCTAACAGCATTGATACTACCAAACAAGCTCTTTCTGAATCCACCAGCGAAGTGAAAACTTATGCTTCTAGCATGTCGGAATTAGACGCTAAGCAAAACGATCTACAAAAAAGTGCAGAATTAGTGGAATCTGAGTATAAAAAATGGTCCGCTACTTCCGGCAAAACGGCTACCGATTCTGAAAAATTGGCTAAATCTCAAGAGTATGTGGCTAAACAATCTCAACTAGCAGAGCAAAAAATAGAAGTCATGCGTCAAAAATTAGATGCCACGCAAAAAGAATTTGGTGAAACTTCCACCGAAGCCAAAGAAATGGCGATTAAATTAAATGAAGCCGAAACTGAATTTGCTCAATTAGGCGAAGCGGCTGAAAAAGTAGATACCACTGGTGTGGATGATTTAGGCAAGAAAATGGATATGTCCAATCTCATGCAAGCTTCCGAGCAACTGGCAAATATCGGCGACAAATTAATTGATGTGGGAAAAAATTCCATTGAAGCCGCCGCTTCTCAACAAGCTTTACAAGCCCAATTTGACCAGGTGTTTGGTGATGGAGCTGATAAAGCTCAAAAGATGGTAGACGATATGGCGAGCGAGTTTAATATGTTGCCAAATCGTGTAAAGCCAAACTTTACGAAACTAACCGCCATGTTTCAAGGATTAGGAATGGACCAATCAGAAGCGATGGAATCTGCCGCACAAGCTACCACACTTGCCGCCGATGCCGCCGCTTTTTACGACCAATCAATGGAAGATGCTCAAGGCTCTTTGACTAGTTTTTTAAAAGGAAATTACGAAGGCGGAGAGTCAATTGGTATTTTCGCTAACGACACGCAGATGGCCGCGTTTGCTATTAAAAACAATTTAATTCCGGCCACGGAAGGCGCTAAAGAAGCGTCAGAAAAAGCAATAATCACTTTGGAAAAAGCTCAGAAAGCGCAAAGTGAAGCTATCAAAAAGCATGGCGAAAACTCTTTGGAAGCGCGCGATGCCGCTTTAAAACTGAAAGACGCGCAAACCGAAATTGATGAAGAATTGGGGCCTCAAACTCAAAAGTGGGCCGACCTTGACGAAAAAACGAAACAAGCCGTCAGACTAGAATATGCCGAGAACATGCAGAAATTATCTGGTGCTACTGGTCAAGCAAGTCGGGAAGCGGATGGTTATGAAAATGTCATGGGTAACTTAAAACAAGCCCAAGAAGATTTTTACGCCACCGTTGGAACACCGATTTTAGAAACTTTTACCAGCTCTGTACAAAAATTAACAGGTTTTATGTCTACTTTGAGTGACATTTTTACAAATCTTCCGGGACCTGTGCAGAACGCTATTTTTATAATTGGAGGCTTATTAGCTGGGTTTGCTGTTTTATCCCCGATAATTGCTTCCATGATTACTGTAATAACAACGTTAGCCGGAATAATGTCGGGACCTGTCGTTTTAGGAATAGCGGCTGTCGTTGGTGCCGTAGCTGGTGCAATTGCAATATTTACTAATTGGGGAGCTATCTCAGACTGGGTGTCCGAAAAGTGGGGTCAGTTCTCGAGTTGGGTTGGTAAAAATTGGGATGGTATTAAAAGTAAAACATCCGAAACGTGGGGGAATATCTCCAGTACCGTTAAAAATAAAGCTTCGGAAATGGCTAACGGAGCAAAGGAAAAATTTAATACTTTGAAAAATGATGCATCTGAAGCATTTGGAGCAGTTAAAAAATTTGCAAGTGAGAAATTAAACGCTGCGAAAAATACTGTCAGTGATATCATTACTAAAATTAAAAATTTGTTCAGCTTTAAACTTAAATTTCCTGAAATCAATATTCCACACATTCCGTTGCCACATTTTAAATTAAGTGGTTCTTTTAATCCTCTTAAAATGCAAATCCCGAAACTAAGCATTGATTGGTATGCAAAGGGCGGCTTGTTTGATGGACCAAATGTAATTGGTGTGGGTGAAGCAGGAAAGGAAGCTGTTTTACCCTTGAAAGACCGCGTTTTAGGCACAATTGGGCAGATGATTAGTAAAACTATGCCCGCTCAAGAAAACAACAACAGCGAGCAAAATATCACGAATAACTTTACGATTGAAATTGGCGATGTATCTGACCCACAATCCGCCCGACAAATGGTGGATGAATTGATGGAAAGAATCACCGATGCCCAGCGTGGAAAAAATACAGCATTTGAATAAGGAGGCGGAAAAGTGTTAACCGATAGAATTGAGGTCTTGATTGACCGAGTGTCTTGTTTTGCGTATAAGCTTTGTATCGATGGCAGACCGTCTATTCCGTCTCCAAAACGCAAATATAACACGTTTGAGGTTTATGACAGTGTCAATGGTGATGAGTATGAGTTTATCGGATTTGAAAACGTTGAATATGGAATCCAATTTAATTATTTGGAAGATGTCACTGACAATGGCACCTTTAAAAATCAATTTAGACGGATTAAGCGTTGGCTTTTAAATGCGGCGCGCCTTGAATTTTCCGACGAGCAAGACGTGTTTTATATCGTTAAAAAAGTTGAAATTGGCGATGCCGAAAATGATATTGTTGAGTACGGAAGTTTTGAAGTTAAATTTACGTTGGCTCCTTTTGGCAGATTAATTGAGAATGCGCCGTTGTCTTATGACAAGACGGCTGCTGACTTAGAAATTTATTTTGACAATCCATCCATCATTGAGTCTCCGCCAGTCATTGTTTTATATGGTAGTGGCGATGCTACGATTTATCTAAATAGCGTGCCCATCAAATTTACAGGAATTGACGGGAATATCACGATGGATAGTGACTTGCAGTTAACATACAAAACGGATGACGGATTGCATATTAACCAATCTGACAAGCAATCGTCAAACGGCTACCTTAATTTATTATCGGGGGACAATCATTTGATTGTGAAAGGTCCCGGAATAACTAAGGTAGAAGTTTGGCGAAATTCTTTGGTGTGAGGTGAGAATATTGGCAGTACCTTTTTTATACAGTGCAAACGATGCGACAAACGACTACACCAAAGATGGTTATGGCGCTTTATCCGGATGCACGACACTAACGTGTGTAGGGGAAATCAATGGCGAGGTCACTTTGACTGGATCAGTGCCGTTATCTCGTCCAAACACAGATTACGTGGTTAACAACAATATTATTAAGGTTAAAATTAACGACACACAAGACCCACAAATTATGCGGTTGTATAATGTCAAAAAATCCATGAAAGATGGCTTGGTTACTTTTAACGCCGAGCCAATCGCTAATGATATTCGTGGCGGCTTTTTGCCTAAGGTCAAGACTGACGGCGGAACCGCAGCTAATGCCATGGCGCAGTTAGCAAGTGAAGCTATTCCGCCAATCCCTGACCGCTTTAGTTTTGCGAGCGACAAAGAAAATTTAGCTACTGTTGAGTTGGAACGTGTTTCTGTTTTGCAAGCTTTAGGTGGCGTAGAAGGCTCTGTGTTGCAAAAATTTAAAGGGGAATACGAGAAGGACAACCACGCAATTAAACTCCTAAAACGGCTTGGAAATGACCATAAAATCAAAATTATCTATACTAAGAATCTCACTGGTTTGGATATCGAAGTAGACACACAAGGAATTGTCAACGGAATTTATCCTTATGCCAAGTTGGAAGGCAGCGAAGATGATGAAATTTTAGAAATCGAGGAAAAAGTCGTCTTTTTTAAAAAGAGATATGATGCCGGTGTCATTTCAGCGGTAGATTTTTCCAATGAGAAGCCAGAAACCCAAGCTGACCTTTTGAAGTTGGCCAATGATTATCTATCTAGTAATAGCAGCCTCAACGAGCCAACTGTATCAGCTAAAGTTGATTTTATCTTGCTCAACAAACAGCCGCGTTATAAAGATTTTGTCAATATGGAGACTGTCGGATTGGGCGATGGTGTAGACGTTTTTCATCCGAAACTAGCTACTGATATGCACGCCCGAGTTGTTAAATACGAGTACAATTGTTTGACTGAGCAATACAACAAGTTAGAGATTGGCTCTGTTAAGTCAAATTTTTTAGATCAGATTGCTAATCAAATTAGCGAGCAAGGCAAAGAGACTGATGATAAGTTGGGAATTCTTCAGCAAGCTCAAAAAGAAGTGTCCGATTTGATTAAGAATCCGGCAGAAGGGCACGTGGTCGTATATCCAAGTTTGGCTGACCCGCAAGAAATTTTAATAATGGAT
The DNA here is from genome assembly GCF_005405245.1 of Enterococcus nangangensis. GTDB lineage: Bacteria > Bacillota > Bacilli > Lactobacillales > Enterococcaceae > Enterococcus_J > Enterococcus_J nangangensis. The sequence continues at coordinate 28,223 of NZ_BJDR01000010.1, forward strand.
ACTACCGACGTTAACACGGCTACTAAGCTATGGCGATGGAATTCATCGGGGTTAGGTTATAGCAAAAGCGGCTATAACGGCACCTACGAAACGGCCATGACTAAAGACGGGCAAATTGTGGCGGATATGATTACCACGGGTGTATTACGTGCCATTGATATTATCGGGGTGACTATTACTGGGGCTATGATTATTAGCCAACGAGCAAATAGTGACTACAAGATAGTGCTCAATGGCGGCAATCTTAATTTCAACCGTGGCGACAGTAATATTGGTGGCATTTATCCGACATTTAGCACTGCTACCGGAAATACTAATGGGTTTGCTATCATTAAATCCGATGGGGAAATTTTTTCCATCAACGTCGAGGGTACTAATGGCTCTGTCGCGGTTTTTCAAGTGCCGGCCGATTCCAATCCTAGCAACGTGAAGTACACGTTATCTGGTGCCGGAACGGTCACGGGCAAGCTCACTCTAAATGTTCGAGGAGTTTTCAAATCTGGCTTTAGAATTTCTGACGACGATACTGCGGGAGTTTTCCAAGGCTCCGACCGCAATTCCGTTTGGATGCAGGGCAATAACGTTAATATCAAAGGTAACAGTGGTGGTCAGTTAGATCTCGGTAGTGGAAATATTAATGTATATGGTAATTTTAATGCCTTTAACGGCTCAAAAAACGCCGTCCACGTTACTCGTGATGGTATGAGAGCTACACCAGCTTACGAAATGGCTGAAAGTTATTTAGGAGACCTCGGACGTAACTTTACCGATGAAAATTGCCAAGTCTGGATTCCAATTGATGAAATCTTTTCCGACACCGTCAACACCGATTTGCCTTACGAAGTATTTTTACAGGTCTACGATAATGCGAGAGCTTGGGTATCTGATTTTAAATCAAACGCCTTTTTAGTTTGCTCCGATAAGCCTTTAGTCCGCTTTGCGTGGGAAATGAAGGCGAAACGTCGGGGATACGAATCAGAACGACTAGTCAAACAAAACGTTGATAATGTTAAAGTAGCTGAGATTTTTGAACCAGAAAAATTTAAAGAAAAGGAGGTTGAGGATATTGACGGAAACGTTGAGGTTTGATTTAAACAAACAAAAATTTGGAAATCCCATTATTTATGGACGGGTTTCCGATGGGAATGAGTACAAAAAATCCGTCCAATTTTTGATGGACGGAAAGCCATTTGACTTAACAGATTGGGTAGTCAGTTTTGAAGGCATCACAGCTCATTTTAAAAACAAAATCATGGATACTGTCGGAGTCACTTTGACCGATGCGCCTAATGGCAAATTTGATTATGTTTTTCCGAATGCTTCCTTTAGTCAGCACGGGAAATATGAGAGAGCTTATTTTTCCGCAGTCAAAGGCGATAAACGAGTGACCACTGCTGATTTTGTGGTAATCGTGTTAGATTATGCCGATATTGATGCCCAGAAAGCGGAAGATTTTATCTCAGAATACAATCGTTTGGTTGTGGAATTAAATAGTCGTTTTAATTCTGCTATTAACCAGATGGACGCAGATTATGACGATTTAGACCAACGCGTAACGGCTTTACAGCAAGCCATGATAACTTATGAGGCAAGTGTAGAAAGCACTGCTAGCGAAGCAATACAGGCTGTTAACGATGCTTTGGAGCAACTGGGCACTTATTACACAAAAACAGAATCGAATGCAAAGTTTTTGAGTAAAACAGATGCAGAAAGTTTATATATTCCGCTGAATAAACTTTATCTGACATACCCAATTGGTTCCCCATACTTTTCATTTCTTCCAGACAACCCTGCAACAGTTTTGGGCGGCGGAACTTGGGAACGTGTGGCTAATGGCAGGACTCTAGTCGGAGTTGATGAAAATGATACGGACTTTGCAACAGCAGGATTAACTGGTGGTGAGAAGATGCATGTACTGACCGTCAGTGAGCTAGCTAAACACAGTCACGCTGCTTCCACTACTAATGGACTGTACGTGTATGGTGGAACTAGTAGCACGACTGGTCCCGCTAGCGGGACGGGATATAGGACAAATCTGTTTGAAACATCCACGACATCGGTCGGGGGGGATACTGCCCATAATAACTTACAACCGTATATCACGGTATACATTTGGAAAAGAATTGCTTAACGGTACAGCGAAATAACTTTTAGGGGAGCTGAAAAGCTCCTCTTTATTTTTAATTGAGGGAAGTGTAGGCATGTGAGTGAAACCATCATTGTATCGCTAGTTAGCTTAGTGGGTACATTAGGGGGAACGTTTGGCGGGATTATCACCGCAAATAAATTAATTACTTATCGGATTGAACAATTGGAAAAGAAAGTGGATAAGCATAATAGCGTCGTGGAACGTACCTTTGAGTTAGAAGGACGGATGCGCGAAGCTGAACACGACATTGTCGAAATGAAGAGAGGCGTAAATTAATATGGAAGAATTTACGGGAACTTTGATCCAAGCAGGTTTTATGATTTTAGTAGCGGCAGTAGGCTTAGTCGCCCAAAAGATTACAGCTTATTTTAAGAAAGAGGGCATCCTCACTGAGTTGGAAAGCAAAAAAGCCTACGCCAAAATTGTGGTAGAAGCGACGCAACAAATGTATCAGGCGGCTGAAGGTCCGGAAAAGCTTCAACGCGCTAAAACTCAGTTGGTGGATTATCTTCAAACTAAAAAAATTCCTTTTACGGAAGCCGAGCTTGAAACGCTTATCGAATCCACCGTTAAAAGCATGAAAGATGGTATTGCGACTGGATTAAAAGAGGAAAAATAGTTACTTAGTGGTGTGTGCAGTTTTTGCATGCACCACTTTTAATTTAAGGAGGATGATTAATTATGACGACAGCAAACGACATTTTAACAATCGCGCGGCACTATTTAGGTAGCGCTGAGGGCGGTAGTAATCACTATCATATCATTGACACGTACAATGCTACTAAGCCACTACCACGAGGTTATACGGTTAAATACACGGACGATTGGTGCGCTACGTTCGTGAGCTTTGTCGGCATTGAGGCGGGAGCGCCTGACCTATACGGACGCGAGTGTGGCGTGGAGCGATTTATTGATATCTTTAAGGATAAAGGCATCTGGCTCGAGGACGGCACCATCACGCCAAAAGTTGGCGACATTATCTGCTATAACTGGGATGATGGCACACAGCCCAATGACGGATATGCGGACCACATTGGCTTTGTCGAGTCCGTATCTGGAGGCTTAGTGACCGCGATTGAGGGCAATAAAAACGACAGCGTCCAACGTCGGACAATTTCTGTTGGAGCTGGGAATATCCGTGGATATGCACGTCCTAATTACAGCGGTGGTGGCAATCCCGCTCCTGCACCAATTCCAAGTAAATCTATTGCTGAAATTGCAAAAGAAGTAATGGATGGAAATTGGGGCAACGATCCCGAACGTAGTCAAAAACTTAAGGCAGCGGGCTATGATGCAGAAGCGGTACGAGCGGAGGTTAACCGGTTATCTGGCAAACCTGCAGTTGCTCCATCTACTCCACAAATTACCGTAGACGGCTATTGGGGCAACGCCACGACTAAACGCATCCAGCAAGTCCTAGGCGTTACTGCTGACGGCTTAGTGGGTCCTAACACATATAAGGCTATCCAAAAAGCGGTAGGTGTGACCGCTGACGGGATTATCGGTCCTAACACGATTAAAGCTATGCAACGTCACTTCGGGACTCCTGTTGATGGACGTATTGACAAACCGTCTATGGTGGTCAAGGCTATGCAAAAACGACTTAATCAAGGCAAATTCTAATATCAAAAACAGCCTATCTCTCTTAATCGGGAGGTAGGCTTATTTTTTTTACATATTTTTAAAATAAAAAGTACACAATGTGTATTTTTATCTTTACAAAAGTACCCAATGGGTATATAATGAAGACAGTTAAGAAAGACATAATGAAGGAGCGAATTAAAATGATTGAAATTAGATTTGAAGGAAGCTTTGATGAATTAACAGTAGTGATTGTAAACCATGACGAAAAAACATTTGCAGTAACTGATTTGGAAACAGCTAACGAAATGGTAGATTTTGAAGCAGAAGGCGTTAACCCTAACTTGGAAAACGCTGAAGACATGTGGGTACAAGATTTAGGAATGTTTTTAGATTACTTGGAAGGCCAAGGATATGAAAGAGAGGATGACTAATATGGACTACGCAACTGATGAGATTATCCAGCTAATGGATAATCTGCACGACTTGGATGTTGACCGGGAACCTTTTGGCTGGGAACATGTTGGATTGAGATTTGAGGAAAAAGCGTATAAAGTCGGGGATATTATCTCCGATAGTAAAGCTAATCCAGATCGCGTGGACGAACGAGACTTTCCTGATTTTAATTTGGAAGAATACGAAGACCTTCCAGAACTTCCCGGCGTGAGCACTTGGGTCAAAGAGGCTTTTGACGGAAAAGACATTCTCGAAATCATGAGACACCACAAGCACGCTTATATCGTGGTGGGAAATGACGATGCCTGGTACGGGGAAGTAGACGGTATATTTTTAGATCTCGATGAATTGGTCATCGAAAACGGGCAAGTAGCAGTGGTACTTAAATAAAGGAGGAAAACAAAATGGATTACGAATTATTTGCAGAGTTACATTTACAAGCAACAGAGGAAAAAGATTTGGATATGTACATCGGTGAGCGAGGATGGCAAGAGTGGATGGATAATTTTCCTCCCGCTTCCCTTGGCACAATTCTTAAAAATATTTTTGATCTAGCGCACGGAGATTTAAAATCCAATCGAGAAAGAATTGGCCTAAATCAAAAGCAATTTTCCGGCAAGTACAATATTCCGGTCACGACGGTGGGCAAATGGGAACGTGAGGAACGGGAGCTGTCTCCATGGTTAAAAGTACTAATTGACTACAGTATTTTTGGCAGCATGGAAAACTTTTACTCCACCACCAAAGTAGAGGAGTAGCCAGAATGACTGAAGTTACCATAACGAAAAAATTAGAAATTTATATTGCAGATCCCGAAGAACGACAATCGTATTTCGACTTCTTTTTTTCCAACAGTAAAAAATATGTACGAGCTTTAAATGCCGTGTACGCTCAACTAATTTATGAGGAGCTAGCGATTGATGCCATCAAAGAGTATGATGAGGGATTTGTAAAACGAGAACAAAAACTGTTAGACTCTATCAATTCAGATTTTGAAGTATTGACTGAAAAACGCAAAAAGTCCAAAGACAAAGGCAAAGACAAGACAAAGGGCGAGGAAACTTTGGAAGTAGCCATTGAAAAAAATAAAAAGAAATTAGCTGATTTGCGGAAGCAAAAGAAAAAAGAAGCTAACGAAATTTTAGAAAAAAGTCTAGGGCTAAAAAAGGAAACACGACTACGAGATATTGCATCGAAAGAAGATTTTGGTTATAGTATGTTTCCGGCTACGGCAACAAGGAAAGCAATAAAGGACTTTAGCAATGATTACGTAGGGATTCTTAAAAAAGAGCGCACTCCTAGAATTTATCGTGATAAAAAAGGGTATGGCATGCTTCCGTACCAAGGAAACGAATTTAAAATAGCTAAAGGCGACGATAATCGTTTTTATTTAGCTGTACCTTTAGGCTATCATTTTAGAATTAAACTTGGCGGCTCCTCGAAGAATGCCGCAAGGAGAAATGATGTTGTGCCATTGCTGGAAAAAATAATTTCTGGCGAATATACTCTGAGACAAAGTGCCATCACCTTTGAGAATGGAAAGTTTTACGCAGCAATGACAGTCACTTTTGAAACGGACTACACAAATTTGGAGTTGGACGAAGAAAAGGTGCTCACGCTTGAATTTGTAAATGCGGGAGAGATTAAAGGGTCTTTTGATGGGAAAAAAGAATTTACGATTGGAGATTCTCAGTACGTTAAAGATTTCCAAATGAAAATACAAGCCTTGAAAGATAAAGAAAAAAGCCGGATGCAGTTCGGCAAGGGTGGAAAAGGTCGTAGTCACAAGTTGAAATATGATCAATGGGAAGCTATCAAAAACAGAGAACGAAATTTTGCTAAAACGTATAATAACCAAGTTTCCTCAAAAATTGTCCAAAGAGCAGTTAGAAGCAGAGCCAAGTATATCCAAATTCTCCCGCCCTCAAAAGAATTGGGTGGATGGTCGTATTATGAGCTTGTTCAAATGATAAAAAATAAAGCAAACTATTACGGGATTGAGGCAAAGGATTAGGTTGCAATGATTTCGCGAATAACATATAATAAGTCTACGCTGGTTTGGCAGCGTTAGGGTGAGGGTAAAGCCACTCGCCGAAGGGTAAGCTCCGGCTAATGTGTAACCGCCGGAAGGCCATGTAAATTGAATAAGAGTTTCTAAATGTGTTTCCAGCTTTGGAACTATAAGAAACGACATGGTTCTCAAACGGCACTCTTCAGGATAAGGAAAGTATGTTTCCTTTGGAGCCATAAGAAACAACATGGTTCTCAAACTGTCGTACCTTTCACACTAGTTTTGAAACTACGTTTTATTTATATATGTACAAAAAGACCCCCGAAATTAATCGGAGGTCTTTTTTAGTATGGTGATGGTAGTCTCCCGAAGCGCGTCGATATAGCTCACCTCCTCTAAAAGAAGATACGCAAAAGATTTTGATTTTATTTTTTCGTAGGCAAAAAAGATTAAAAATTAATGCCCAAATTAATGCCCTTTTTCTAAAACTAGCGAAAACCTCCGAAAACAAAAAAAGCCGAAACCTTGTTAAATCAAGGGTTTCAGCTCTTTACGAAATGCTCCAAAAAGTATCTATGGAGATGGCGGGAGTCGAACCCGCGTCCAAATATTTTGCCACTCCAACTTCTACGTCTATAGTTCACTATTTATGATTCGTCTTTTTATAAGCCAGCAAACCTGCGTTTAAAAAGACTAGTCAAGGAGTCTCTTCGTAAGCTTTTTGACAGAAGTTTACGCGTATCCCACTAGAATAGGACCACGACTCGAGCACATGGGCGATGCCGAGATGGTCTACGCTGCTGGTTTTTAGGCAGCTAAAGCGTAAGAGTTGTTATTGTTTTTAGCAGTTATATTTAACTGTAACGTTTTTGCGAAGACGTAACCTTCGAGACGCCATCAAAGCTCAAACAATACCTGTCGAATCCGTAACATCCCCGTTACGAACATTTTAATTATAACAGTTCTCCTTGATTTAGCAAGTTTGGGGCCAAGTAGGTTTACTAAAAATTAAGACTTACGGATTTTTTTGGCGCGCGTGTTAGTCAACCAGTAACAAGGAGTAAAGACAAGACTACTAATACCTAAAGCTACTAAGGCGCGCAATGCATAATGGAGTAAGAGCACTGCTTGCGAGCTATCATCGGTGATACTTAAATTAAAGGCGAAAAAATTTTGTGGCGAGTATAAACTCATCGCGCCCGTTGCTTCTTGCAAGGCTGTGGAAACGGCAGTGTAGTTCATTTGTATGTTGCTTAAGAGGCGATTACCATAGCTTTGTAAGAGATGGAGAAGATTGTCTTGGAGCACAAAGAGTAAACAAAATAGGATAAAGAGGGTCAGGGACACTGGAAAAAGTAGTAGAAAAATATTTCTCAAGAATTGCCGCCAACTTTTGCTGCGGTTATTTTTTTGCAATTCTTTCACATAGTACAAGCCGAAAAGTAAACAAACAATGACCAGTAAACAGGTTAAAATATTTTGTCCTTGGCGAATTTGTTTTATTGCTAAGTCTAAGTGGTCTTGAAACGTCGCAAAGCTACTAGTAAATGTTTCATCACTATTGGTAGCTAGTTGAGCCACTCGATCTTGAAAAGTGGCGTCTGCTCTTTGCAAAAAATAAACGATAAAAGCTGCGCCGGCTGTCAACAGACCATAAAGACTTAAAGTTAGACTCATGAATAGATAAAAGCGACGATGCTTTTGCCAACGTTGCGTAAAGCTTTCCGTCTCCATAAAATCACCTCAAGTCTAGTATAAGGGCCGTTCATGAATAAAATATGAAGATATCTTGAAACAATTCCCACGCGCTTTTGGCCAAAGAAAAAAGACCTTGCACCAGCAAGATCTTTTTCTTAAATTTATTTTTCTGTTGTGGAAGATTCTGTCGTAGCACTAGTTGCTGAGGTACTCTCCGTACTTTCTTCATGGTACTCTTTATACGTTTTTGTTTGATAGAGGTCGCTAGTGGACTTGTTACCGTTTTGGGAGTAAAGGCTAGTGGAGAAGGTTCCTTTTGTTTCTTCAATTTCTTCTAGTTGATCTAGTTGATCTTTGTAATTAAAGTCTTCAGCATTAATCGGTTCTAAACCAGAGTCTGTATAGAAACGAAGCAAGTCACCATTTACTAGGCGATCAGAAATTTCCAATTGCTTGGCAACTTTTTCTTTAATATCGGTGATTTCTTGGGATTCTTCTTGTTCTTTCGTTGCCGGTTGGCCGGTTGTATTGTCGTACAAAATATTATCATAGTAGGTGTAGTTTGGTGTGAAGAAATAATTGTTTTTCCGGTAAGCTACGATTTGATCGTGATCAGGTGAGAACAAGTCTTGTCCTAATTGGATATAATTGGTCGTATCGACACCTAACAAGTGTAACAAGGTTGGTAAAGCGTCCACTTGACCACCGTACGTGTGATTGATGCCGCCGTTTGTTTGACCAGGGACGTGAATCATGTAAGGAACTCTTTGCAATTGAGCAACATCATAATTGGTCCAAGTATCTGGATTTTTTCCTAATAAAGAAGCAAGTTCTGTCGTACGACCATCGGAAATACCGTAGTGATCGCCATATAAAACAATCACGGAATTGTCATAAAGACCGCTAGCTTTTAAGTAAGCGAAAAATTCACTCACCGCAGCGTCTAGATAATTAGCAGTGGCAAAATAACCGTTGATGGTTTCATCTTCTGTTGTGGCAATGGGGAAGCCCGCTTCATCATTTTCAAATTGGGAGTAAGGATAGTGATTAGAAACGGCAATGAACTTCGTGTAAAAAGGTTGTTGCAAGTGTTCCAAGTATTGAACAGATTGTTGGAAGAAAGGTTTATCATGCAAGCCGTATTGGAAAGAGTTTTCCGCATTGACATCATAATAACTAGCATCAAAGAAATTTTGGAAGCCTAGACGTTTATACGTTTCATTACGGTTCCAGAAAGTTCCAGCATTCCCGTGGAACACAGCTGATGAATAACCAGCAACTTGATTTAAAATATTCGGAGCGGCTTCAAAAGTATTGCTGCCACCTAAAGTTGGGAAGAGTACCCCTTGGTTTAAACCAAAGAAGGAGTTTTCCATCAAGGTTTCAGCATCAGAAGTTTTTCCGGCGTTTACCTGGTGGAAGAAATTATCAAAAGCAAAGGTTTGATTATCGTGGAAAAGACTATTTAAAAATGGCGTAACTTCGTGTTCAGTACCATTTTCATCGGTTAATTTATAGTCAATTAAAAATTGTTGGAAGCTTTCTAAGTGGATATAAATGACGTTGCGTCCCTTAGCGATGCCAAACATGTCATCACTAGGAGCGGCATAGTGTTCTTTAACGTAATCCTCAACTTCTACTAAGTCATTAGGACTAGCTTCAGCCCGTACTTGGTTTGTTTGATACGTTTGGTAACCATCGTAGGCCATGAAAAAGTTTAAACCGAGATATTTTACAATATAATCACGGGAGAAGGTCCGACCTAAAAGTTGGGGACGATCGGCTTCGGCTAAAGATAAGTTAGCAGAAAAAATTAAAGCGCCTAAAATCGAAAAAGCTAAGGCAACCCGCGCACGAATTGGCTTTTTATCGACCTTAATTACTTTGGTAAATAATAAGATGGGAATGATTACCAAGTCAATGACATAAAGCAAATCGTGAACACGAAGCAAACGCAAAGCACTTTCTCCTAAACCGGAAGAAACAGCACCAGAGTTTAAGATGGTATTAATGGTCATAAAGTCGGTGAACTCACGGTAGTAAGAAGCGTTGGAGTAAATCAGCACGCTTAAAGCTAAGTAAATCAAAAACATAATCACGTAAGACGTTTTGGGCTTACGGACATATAAAGCAATGGAGAGGAGCAAAATCGTCGTGGCAAAAGGATTCACCAATAAAATAAAATATTGGAACCCACTTTCAATCCCTAGATTAAAGTCAACGAAGTACGCCAGCATGGACTTAGCCCAAATTAAAATCGTTAGTAAAAAGAAGAAACCTAGTCGGCTGTTAAGCCATTTAAAGGTAGCTTTCAAGTAAAACACCCTTTCTAAAATGAATTTACTATTAAAAGTGCATTTAATTTTCAATTTTTCAACAAAACTTACAAATTATACAAAAGTATTTTACGTAACCTTCCTAGGAAAGTCAACGAATATCGGGTGTTTCTTACGGATTTTAACGATTTCTTGACATTTTATGATTTTTCTTAGCCCTTCTTTTTGCTATACTAAGCATGAAATGAGGTGGCTTATGAAAGTGCAACTACAACGCAGCGGTGAAAATGCCCGCAATCCTTTGATTCACGAAAAAGAAATCAAAGAACAAAATTATCCTAAGACGTGGCTACGTTTTACTGATGCCAAAGAAAATTTTTTAAGCTGGGGTTATTTAGGTCAACAAAATAAAGGAGCTGGTTGGTTAGTTTTAACGGCGCAACAACAGCCTGATGCTCTTTTTTTTGAAAATCTTTTGGCCACAAGTTTACACAAACGAAAAAGTCTTTTTAAAAATTTATCCACAACCAATGCTTTTCGCCTTTTTAATGGGGTAGGAGATGGTCTTGGCGGGGTGACGGTGGATTATTACGACGGCTATTTGGTCTTTTCTTGGTATAACGAAACCATTGCGGCCTTAAAAGAGGAAGTTCTGCAAGGCTTTCTGACAGCTTACACCGCCTTTTGCGGTACGCCAGCTTTAGGAGTCGTGGAAAAATTCCGTTACAGTACTAGCAAAATAGAAAGCCAAGTACTGCAAGGAGCTGTGCCGGAAAGTTTACTCATCGTTGAAAATGACGTCCATTACCGCGTGTATCTGGATGAAGGGTTAATGACGGGAATCTTCTTAGATCAACGCCACGTGCGCAACTTATTAAAAGAAAAACTGGCGCAAGATAAGACCGTCTTGAATACTTTTAGTTATACGGGTGCGTTTTCGGTGGCAAGTAAAGTCGGTGGGGCAAAGGCTACCACTAGCGTTGACTTAGCTAAAAGAAGTTTAAAGAAGACACAAGAACAATTTGCCGCCAACGACTTGCCTTTAACCGATGAAAAAATTTACGTCATGGATATTTTTGACTTCTTTAAGTATGCACAAAAGAAAAAGTTAACCTACGATATTGTCGTGCTAGATCCGCCGAGTTTTGCCCGCAATAAGAAAAAAACTTTTTCCGTGGCGAAAAATTATGGCGAATTAGTTACCGCCAGTCAAACTTTAATTCAAAAAGGGATTTTAGTTTGCTCCACCAATGCTGCCAACGTGAACTTAAAACAATTTAAAAAAATGATTGAAGATAGCTTAGTCCAGGCTAAGCGAAAATTTCATTTTGGCGAGACCTTCCGTTTACCTGAAGATTTTTCCACGGTTAAAGAGTTGCCAGAAGAAAATTATCTAAAAGTCTGTCTGGTCTATTTGGAGGAACAAAGATGACCAAAATTTTAGTGGCGCTCACAGGGGCAACTGTAGAAGAAGTAAGCGTACAATTAAATACTTTAGCAACCGAGGATAATATTTTTGCCATCGAGTTTCGCGGGGATCTTTTTCAAGAATGGTCAGCCTTTTCGTTACTAGTACCACTTTTTGAAGCAGTAGCTTGTCCGCTGATTTTTACCTTACGCTCTAAAAGAGAGGGTGGACAATTTGCCAGTGGATTAGCAGAACAAAGCGTCGCTTACGAAAAGGCGCTAAAAGCGAAGCTCTTTACCTATGTGGACTTGGAAGTTGCAGATCCGCATTACGCTGATTTGAGCCAACTTGTTGCTGCCTATGATGTTCAAGTCATTTTAAGTTATCATGCACCAGTCAAAATGCCGCCCTATGCGGAACTCCTTCGTCTGAAAGAAAAAATGATTGCCCAAAAACCAGCCATTGTTAAATTTGCCTTAATGCTAACAGAACCTGATGAACTTTTACGTTTGAAACTTTTAGGCTTTCAAGAGCGTTATCCAGAGCAAATTATCATTGGTATGGGTATCGGGGGTTGGTTGAGCCGCGTCGTACCCGAGATGTTTGCTAGTGACTTTACTTTTGCTGCCGGGACGGTAGAAGCTGCCAGCGGTCAATTAAATATTGAGACGGTGGAATTTTTACGAAATAAAACGAGAATATCTGATTGAAACGCTTGTCAAAATTAAGGAAAAACTTTAATGTTATACTGTAATATCCAAATAAGGAGGAGAAGTAATGTCTCACATTCAATTTGATTATTCAAAAGTCCGCCCATTTGTCGGCGAACATGAACTTGGCTATATGCAAGCTCAAGTAACAGCCGCTCATCACACCTTACGGGAAGGCACCGGTGCTGGTAGCGATTATATCGGCTGGGTTGACCTTCCAACAAATTATGACCACGAAGAGTTCGACCGCATTAAAGCTGCCGCTGCTAAAATTAAAAAAGATTCTGAAGTATTAATCGTGATTGGTATTGGCGGTTCTTATTTAGGGGCTCGTGCCGCTATTGACTTTTTAAACCATACCTTTAACAATCTTTTACCAGCAGAAAAACGCAACGCACCTCAAATTTTCTTTGCCGGCAATTCGATTAGTTCCACCTACTTAGCTGACTTAATTGAAGTTTTAGGCGACAAAGATTTCTCCGTTAACGTGATTTCTAAATCGGGAACAACGACGGAACCCGCGATTGCTTTTCGTGTCTTTAAAGAATTATTAGTCAAAAAATACGGACAAGAAGAAGCCAACAAACGGATTTACGCTACCACGGATAAAGCGCGGGGCGCTGTGAAAGTGGAAGCTGACGCTGAAGGCTGGCAAACTTTTGTCATTCCTGATGATGTGGGTGGTCGCTATTCCGTTTTAACTGCCGTTGGCTTATTGCCAATTGCGGCTAGTGGAGCCGATATCGATGCTTTGATGCAAGGGGCCGCCGATGCTTCTAAAGAATATACTTCTGAAAAAATTGAAGAAAATGCTGCTTACCAATACGCTGCCATGCGCAACATCTTATACCGCAAAGGTAAAGTTACCGAGCTTTTAATTAACTACGAACCAGGAATGCAATATTTCTCTGAATGGTGGAAACAATTAGCCGGTGAATCAGAAGGGAAAGACCAAAAAGGTATTTATCCATCTTCTGCCAATTTCTCCACCGACTTGCACTCTTTAGGACAATACATCCAAGAAGGACGTCGCAACATTTTTGAAACCGTGATTAAAGTAGAAAAAGCGCGAAAAAATGTGACGATTCCAACAACACCAGAAGACTTAGATGGTTTAGGTTACTTGCAAGGTAAAGAAATGGACTTCGTCAATACGAAGGCTTTTGAAGGAGTTTTACTAGCCCACACTGATGGCGACGTGCCAAACTTATTAGTGAAAATTCCTAGTATGGACGCTTATACCTTAGGCTACATGATTTACTTCTTTGAATTGGCCATTGGCATTTCTGGTTACTTAAACGGCATCAATCCGTTTGACCAACCAGGGGTGGAAAGCTACAAACGTAACATGTTCGCCCTCTTGGGTAAACCTGGCTACGAAGATTTAGCCAAAGATTTGAATGCACGGCTCTAAAAAAGAAACTGAACTGTCTGGTGTTGCGCCAGGCAGTTTTTTTGCGAAAAAATTGAGCCTCATCTCTCATCAAGATGAAGCTCAACGTTTTAAAATCATTTAAATTGTAACCAGCAAAATAAAATGGCACAAAGTAACAAGAAGGGCGGCACATATTTGAGAATTAACTGGGCTAATCTTTCACTAACTTCTTGACGTGCTGCTGGCTTTAAGAAAAAGAGAAAAGGTGACAGCGGAAAGTTTCCTTTACTCCATTTAACAGCGCAGGCTGAAAGGACGAGAATACCGCAAAATGTTAAACCGGCAAAAGCCAAGAGAAGCCCTGAATTCGTCTTTATCGTTGGACCTAAATGGATGGGAACCTCCTCCTTTTTTTCTTAGCAATTATGCAATTATTTTGGTGCGCGGTAACCAGCCGCCTTGGCTTCAGCAATCGTTTTGAACCAAGCTTTAGGGTTAGTGGTTTGATCGTAATATTTACTGCCAGGCAAATGATAAATTTTATTTTTCGAACCTTTGATTAGCCCATTACCCTTTGCATCGACATACTCTTTTTCATCAGCAGTCGCGTTTGGTGCGGTAGTGGGAGCAGGTGTGTTAGCAGGAGCACTGGAGCTTGTGGTGGGTGCTGAAGAGGAACTCACGGTTTCACCAGTCAGGCTGCTAGAACCATCAGCATAGTTCAGGGTTACCCCATCTTGCACGTTATGAATAAAGACGTTAAAAGAAATTTCATTATCGCCAATGGATTGGGCTTGCATGTGGACACCGCGGGCTAAAAGTTCATCGCCGCGAAAAATAGGAGTAACGGAGTAGCGCACGTAATGGTCGGTACTTGCTTCCAAGTAGGTTTTAACATCCATTTCAAAACGTAACATCTCTGGGCTATTCAATTGTCGCGTACCAGTGATTAGATTTTGCCAGTTGGCATTCTCATCGGCTAAAGCCCAACCAATCAAATGGGAGCGATTATATAAGTAGCCACCGCTAATTTTTTTGTTTTTCCAACCAGTCGGCGTAACAGAAGAAATCGAGCCTCGCTCTTCACCGTCTTTAGGCATTAAACTTTGGTTTAACATGGCTTCAGCCGAAGTGGCCCGGTTCAATGTATCTAAGTCGCCATATTTTTCCCAAGCGCCATTAGCCAGACTTAAGTCTGCAGGCGAAAAAGTCGGCACACCGCCATTGATATCCACAGTTTGTACGCCATCGTAGGTAAGATTAGCTAAGTCGGTACTGGTGGTCGTAGTCGTTGGAACAGCGCTAGAACTGGTGGTCGTGCTCTGGCTGCTAGTGGTTGTGGTCGCCTGCGGCACACTACTTAAAGTGCTGCTACTTTGCGTTGTTTCTTTAGACCGATTGGTACAAGCCGCTAAACTTCCCACAAGACTTAAAGTCAGCAGTCCCCAATAAATTTTTTTTCGCAAATTATTTTTTTTCATGGTCATCCTCCTGTTTCAAGCAAAGTCATTCTAACATGGAAAAATCCTCAAGACCATTGTTCCTAGTAAAAAAAGTTGCTAAGTGAGATAAGCTTTTGCCAGTTTCGTTTGACAAGGGGCTTGATTTGCACTAAATTAAACTTGCAGTACAAATGAAGCGCATTATAGGAGGCAATCATGTTATTTTCTAGTGTTCAAGATTTACAAAAAAGCTTAGACTTAGCAACTGATTTAGCTAAAGTCGAAGAATTCATCAAAAATTTCACCATGGACCAATTTGAAGCCGGCACATCCATTCAAGTGGCCGACAACATTAAAGCAAATTTAATCGAATATCAAACAAAGACGCAAGAAGAAGGTTTTTGGGAAGCCCACAAAAAAATGATTGATGTCCATTACATTTTACAAGGTTCTGAACTAGCTGATTTAGATTTCACGGATTCATTAGAAAAAGGTGAATACCAACCAGAACGGGAAATGTATGAACTTTTTGGTGAACCTAGTGATACGATTCGTTTGGATACGACGAATAACTTCTTGTTATTGTTCCCAGATGAAGCACATCGCACAGGTGTTAAAGTCGGTGAAAGTGAAACGTTACGGAAAATCGTCTTTAAAATCGAAAAATAATTTCAGTTAAAAAATTGAGTAATGGAGAGCATACTACGGTAGTGGTGTGCTCTTTTTTGTTATTTTCAGTTAGGAAAGAACAACGCTTTAAAAAAATAAAAATGAGGGGTAACAGGCAAAGAAAAATATTTTTTTGAAATTTTTTTCATAGCGGTTAAAGCGCGCATTACTGAATTATTCTTACGTTTTTGTAGTAGGATTAGCCCCTAGCCAAATATTTTGTCATTTTATAAAAAAGGTATATAATATAAAACGTGAAGGTGAGTTAAATTAAGAAATTAATTGTTTTTCAATTCTTAAGTAAAGCATCTTCCCATGAAAATTTAGGAGGTTTAAATCACTATGGCAAAACAACATTATGACAGATCCAAACCACATGTTAACATTGGGACCATCGGACACGTCGACCATGGTAAGACCACATTAACGGCAGCTATCACCACCGTCTTAGGGAAAAAAGGTCTTGCTAATCCGCAAGATTACGCCAGTATCGATGCTGCTCCTGAAGAAAGAGAACGGGGCATTACGATTAACACAGCTCACGTTGAATACGAAACTGAAAAACGTCACTACGCCCACATTGATGCTCCAGGGCACGCGGACTATGTTAAAAATATGATTACTGGGGCAGCGCAAATGGACGGAGCAATTCTCGTTGTTTCTGCTACTGACGGACCAATGCCACAAACGCGGGAACATATTTTACTCTCGCGCCAAGTTGGGGTTAAACATTTAATTGTCTTTTTAAACAAAATTGATTTAGTGGATGATGATGAATTAATCGACTTAGTAGAAATGGAAGTGCGGGAGCTCTTAAATGAGTATGGTTTCCCAGGTGACGATATTCCGTTTATTAAAGGTTCAGCCTTGAAAGCTCTTGAAGGCGATCCTGAAGCAGAAAAAGCGATTGAAGAATTGATGGATACGGTGGATGAATATATTCCAACACCAGTTCGGGATACCGATAAACCATTACTATTACCAATTGAAGATGTCTTTACCATCACTGGACGGGGGACAGTAGCTTCTGGTCGGATTGACCGGGGGACCGTTCGTGTTGGGGATGAAGTAGAAATCGTCGGTATTAAACCTGAAACGAAAAAAGCCGTGGTGACAGGTGTCGAAATGTTCCGTAAGACTTTGGATTACGGGGAAGCAGGCGATAACGTTGGTGTCCTCTTACGTGGTGTTCAACGGGATGAAGTAGAACGGGGCCAAGTATTAGCTAAACCAGGTTCTATTACGCCACATACAAAATTTAAAGGTGAAGTCTATGTGTTGACGAAAGAAGAAGGTGGCCGTCATACGCCGTTCTTTAACCAATATCGTCCACAATTCTACTTTAGAACGACAGACGTTACCGGCAATATTCAATTGCCTGAAGGGGTAGAAATGGTTATGCCAGGGGATAACGTTACTATCGAAGTAGAGTTAATTCATCCAGTAGCGATTGAAAAAGGAACCACTTTCTCCATTCGTGAAGGTGGCCGCACAGTCGGTTCTGGTATTGTTTCAGAAATCGAAGCTTAAGTAATTTAAAAAGTCAGCGTTTCTCTTATTTTGAGAAGCGCTGACTTTTTCTTTAAATCCAATCCATAAATTTTTGTAACGGATGGGTCGTTTTATTTTTAACTGGCGCATTGTCCACTAAAAGCAGCTGAATCATAGAAAAGATAATCGAGCTATCGCGGCAGTATAGGGTGTATTTAGGAATCCACGCACTAGCGTACTTATCTTTATATTCCCGCAATCCTTGAAAGGAATAAAAACGCGAGCCAAAGTGGAAGATGAGGTACGCGATCCTTTCTTGGAAGAAACTGTGACGAGTGGTCCCAACGTTGGCGAGAGGAGCCATCCCTAAATCAAATTTTTCGTAACCTTCTGCTTTTAAATACTCAAAAAGTTGAATGAAAAGATAATCCATGATGCCGCTAACTACGGTTTTATCATAGCGCATCAAATCCACACTGGCTTTTTTGGGCTCATAGCTAGGAATTAAATTAGCGAAAGCGACGATGGTCCCAGCGCTATTTTTCACTAGTGCAATCGGTTCCCGCTTTAAGTAACTTTCATTAAAAAAGCCCATCGAAAAACCTTTTTCACTCCGTCCTGCTAACCACTCATCAGAAATTTCTTTAAGGCGTGTTAAAAGTTGGGAATCAAAAGGGGGTTGAACAATTTCAAAAGAATATTCTTCCCGGTTAAAGCGATTCATAAGCGCGCGCTCAGCTTTTCTTTTTTTACCTGTCAAGGAAAAATCTAACAGATTGACTTCGGCGGCTTCCCCCATCTTAAAGAAGTCATAGCCAAAGTTATGCAAGATCATTACGAGTTCTTCTGTTACTTCATAAAAAATTAATTTGTATCCTTGACGATTTGCCACATCAATTAATTCTTCAATAGCTGGTTCGAAATAACTTGCATCTCCAGCGGGGTTGCCCATGATAATCAGTTTATCATTTTTAATGCGATACTGAAAAAGAACAAGATCAACATCATCTTGGCGATAAAAATAAGTATCTTTGTCCCCTAAAAAGACAAGTTGGCTATCTGTATTTCCGCCTTGAGTCATTAAAAGATTTGTAATTCGATTTTCGTCATAAGGCATGGCGATTTTTTTTTGAGGTTGTTCTAAATAGTGAATTAAGAGAATCATAAAAAAGGCGACAATCAAAATGCCAATAAAGCCAATCAACCAAAGTCTTTCACTAGGAAAAACGAAAAAAGTAGGTAAGCGATGTCGATGCAATGGATGGTCTGGTCGGTTATAGACACCGATAAAGATGTACAGTAGTGTTAAGAATCCTAAGATAAAAAAATCTACCAAACGCATTTCCCATGAATAGACTAGCTGTTTGCGGAACAATTCTTGTTTTGAAAAAAGCATAATTAGTAGCAATATGCCGAAGTAAAGGACCGCGCCCAGCGAAAAGTCTAACAGGATTGTATAGCCTAAAGAAAGGGTAATGAATAAAATGGCGATGGGGTAGGTTCGTTTTACACGAGCTGAAACACCACGACCCATGAGAATAAGAAAATAACCGAGAATCAGCAGAATACTTTTGGACAACAGATGGTAAGTGAAAGGATTAAACTGACGTAAAAAAGAAAGCTCAGTGAAGGCGCGAGGAATCGTCCCGGAAAGTGCTAAAATAATGCCGCCGCTATACAAAAGAAATACTAAAATTTTATGTGCTAGTTCTTCAGCGAGGTCACGAGGCAGTCCTTCAAAGCGTTGATTAAAGCGACCGCTAAGATTTTTAGCGAATAGAAGAATACCTAACAAGAAAGGTAAAATGTAGTAAAAAAGTCTAAAGAGCAAAATCCAAACAGCGATAGTCTCGCGCGGAATACCAAAAGTTGCGAGGCCCATAAACATCATGACATCAAAACTTCCAATTTCTCCAGGTAACATGGTAATCACCCCAAAAACGGAAGCGGCAATCACTAAAGGAATGACTTGTAAATAAGGAACGTGAATATCTAAGAAATAAGCAATGGAAAGAAAAGAAGCCAAGACCCCCGTCCATTCTAAAACAGAGACGGCCATTAAAGCGATGGCTGTTTTTAAAGGCATGCCGCCTAAAATACCAGTTTTTTTAAGGTGAGTAACTAAAATAATTACCGGGAAATATAAACCGCCACCTAAGAGTAGCGGCCAGTATTGATGGAGATAAGGACTTCCTTGACCAAAGGATACTAGCAAGAAAGAAAGCAGACTGTAAAAAGACAGCCCACTCATTAAAAATAAAAAGACTTTACTTAACGCGTGTAAAAATTCTGGTCCTTCTTTTTTACCTCCGTAAAAGGCAGAACGGAAGCCAACGCTGACAAAACCACCAAAGCCAGTCAAATTATTGATGGTGTTGGTAACCCAACTGGTTTCCAAAAGATAGCTAGTTTTAATGGGGCGCTTTAGCATCCGATGGAAAATAATGTCGTAACCTAACATGGGTAAGATAGCAACAAAACCAATGACTGCCATCAAAATTAACTTGAACCTTGGCAAATCACGAAAAATTATTTTAAGTTGGTGGAAGTCTAACGTTTTTGTAAGATTGGTCAATTCAAAGAAAATGATAACTACGACAGTTACCATAAAGATTCCTTTGAAGTATTTGCTACGAGCTTTAAAAAAGTTAATTATTTTTTTCATAGTTCACTCCTTGAAGAAAATTAGTCAGCAGTTGATTAAAGCGTTGGGGATGGCTATGGGCAAAGCCGTGAAAAGTTTTAGGTAAAATTTTAAGTTCACCATAGGGCAAAAGATCAGCCATTTTTTTCCCATGCTTAATTTGAATTAAATCCCATTGACCAACGAGAATTAACGCCGGTACTTTAATCTGGGATAATTCTTGATAGCTTAAAAAAGGCTGAGTCATTAAACGATAGATACGTAAGCGACGTTGCCACTTGGTGGAAAATGATGCGAGAACTCTCGCTGTGGCGACTTGAAAAAAAGTAAACAGATTACCTAACCAGGTTAGGCCATCCGGTACAATATTTCCCGCATTTAAAAATAAACCGGCAATTTTTTGCGGATAATGGAAGCTGTAGACTAAAGCTAAATTAGCCCCGTCGCTAAAGCCTACTAAAAAAAAGCGAGTAATGTCTAGACTTGCTAACAGCAAGTGGAGATCTTGAGCCATTAACTCAAAAGTAAGTTCAGGGCGGTGGTTAGTGGAAAGACCGTGTTCTCTGGCATCTAGAGCGATGACGCGATAATTTTCTTTAAAAAAAGCCAGTTGTTTTTCGAAATAGCGACTTTTGCTATTATTGCCGTGTAAGAAGACGAGAGCTGTTGTCCCAACTCCGCCGCTTAAGTAATGGAGTCGACTGCCATCGTGGGTCATGAAAAAGTGTTGGGTTATCTCCATAAATCTCCACCTTCCTTTTACAATGCTTAGTATACCGAGGATAGCACTCCTTGCCAAATAACAAAAAAGTAAGGTTTCCTAAAGAAAAAGTGCAAGAGTAGTCAGGTTTAACTTTTTCTAGTACCATAAACTGGTAAAAGGAGTGGCTCATGAAAAGATTATTCCGTTGGTTACGCCGTCTGCTAGCTTTAGTTTTGTTTATTTGCTTAGGGGTGTTTAGCTATTATGCGTATCAAACTTATCAGCACGTGAAACAAGTAGAAACTTATCGCCATGAAGTAGCAGCACTTTATCCTCAAGATAAAAAAGCACAACAGCTAGCCTTGGCAATTATTTTAACCGAAAGCAAAGGACGCGGCACCGATGTCATGCAAAGCTCAGAGAGTCTTTATGGTACAACGGGTCAAATAAACAGTCCTGAAGAAAGTATTCAACAAGGGGTTGCCCATTTAACGGCGATGCAAACGCAAGCGCAAGACTTAGGGTTAGATGAGTGGAGCGCTATCCAAGCCTATAACTTTGGTGGCGAGTATTTAAATTTTTTAAAGGAACAGGGAGCAACTAAGACGAATGTCTCTTTAGCAGAAAAATATTCCAAAGAAGTTTTGTCACCACTTTTAGGAAATACCACCCAAGCACAATATCGTTATTTACAAATTTCAGCCATCTTAAAAAATGGTGGCTACTTGTATCAAAATGGCGGCAACTTCTTATATGTGGAAATTGTCAAATTAAATTTAAAATGGATCCAACTTTATGAAAGTTTCCACTGAGTTTCAGTAGGAAACTCTTGTAATTTTACAAAAATCTGCTATGATAAAAATGTATGATTGTGTCTTCTGTTCGCATTGATGTAAATTGATGCGAATTTTTTAAGTTTTTCGTAGGGAGCAGGTGAGAATCATGGCGCAAAAGATTGCTCCACAAGTGATTGACGAAATTCGGCAACGGGTGAACATTGTGGACGTAATTGGGGACTATGTGCAGCTGAAAAAGCAAGGCAAAAATTATTCTGGTTTATGTCCGTTCCATGAAGAAAAATCACCATCATTTTCCGTCACGGAAGATAAGCAAATTTTTAAATGTTTTGGCTGTGGCAAAGGCGGTAACGTCTTTACCTTCATTCAAGATATTGAAGGTGTTACTTTTCCAGAAGCGGTGAAGAAAGTAGCCGATCGAGTCCATGTTCCTTTAGAACTTGATGAAGAAGTGGTCAGTCCACAAAGTCAGAAGTTAAATCGTTTACTGTTAGCCCACACCAAAGCCAATGAGCTTTACCAACACCTTTTAAAAAATACGAAGGTGGGAGAAGGTCCTTTAGCCTATTTGGAGCAGCGGGGCTTGGATGCTGCCACTATTGAGCGCTTTGGTATTGGTTTTGCACCTGAAAATGGCGAAGTCTTGTTACAAGTTTTAAAAAAGGAAGGCTTTCAAGAAGAAGAGCTAGTGGCAACGGGGTTATTTAATGAAACTGCTGAAGGTCGCTTGTTTGATCGTTTTCAAAGTCGGATTACCTTTCCGTTACAAGATGCCAATGAGCGTGTTGTGGGTTTTTCCGGGCGCATTTATTTGCCGGAAGGCCAAGCCCACAGTCAAGCGAAATATTTAAATTCACCAGAAACGGCACTATTCACTAAGCGTACGTTACTGTATAACTTTGGGAAAGCTAAAAGCGAGATTCGCAAGGCCGGGAGTGCTTTTTTATTCGAAGGCTTTATGGATGTGATTGCCGCTTACCAAGGTGGAATCCTTAATGGGATTGCTTCCATGGGGACCAGCTTAACGAGTCAACAAATTCAAGGAATCCAGCGGGTGACGAAAGATTTAGTTTTGTGTTTTGATGGGGATGCCCCCGGCCAAAATGCAATTGCCAAAAGTTTAAGTCATTTGCAAGCTAATTCGCAGCTGCGTTTAAAAGTAGTCATGTTGCCAGAAAAACTAGATCCCGATGAATATTTACGAAAATACGGTGGGGAATCTTTTAAAAATTATTTAGGGCAACAACAAATTACGCCTTTTCAATTTAAGGAAGCGTATTTGCAAAAAAATTATGATTTAGCCAATGAACAAGGACGAGCAGACTTTTTGCAAGAACTCTTACGAGAAGTAGCCAATGTTCCTTCCATTGTGGAACGCGACATTTTATTGCATCATTTGGAAGAGCACTATCACGTTTCCTTAGAAATTTTACAACAACAATTAAAAAGTTTTAGTAATGCTGAAGTGGCTGCCCAACTGGCCAAAGTCAGTCAGTTAAAAGGTGCAGTACTTCCGCAACGCGAGAAGTTGACGCAATTAGAAAAAGCGCAACGTCATCTCTTGTACCGCTTCTTTACAGAGAGCGAAGTACGGCAACGTTTACGGGAACAGACGACTTTTGTTTTTCCCACGGAAGTGTATCAAGAACTTTTTTTACTGATGGATGGCTATGCTTTAGCTGGCGGTGAAATGGCCGTGGATGCTTTCTCCACTTTTTTAGGAGAAAATCAACGTTTACTGCAAGTTGCCACCACGATTTTTATGCAGGAGCTCGCACCAGAAGTATCTACTATTGAGATTGAAGATTTGCTGGCGGTGATTCAAAAAGCTAAAGTCCAACAGCAAATTACTGAAAAACAACGGTTACAAAAAGAAGCCCATCGTCTGGGAGATCAAGCGTTAGAGTTAACTTTGACGGTGGAAATTGTCAATTTGAAGCGACAACTATTAAGTTGAGCCAATTTTTAGGAGGGGTCATTTATGACAGAAGAAAACAAAATTCCTTACGAAGAAGCTGTCAAACAATTTATTCGTACCAATAAAGGAGCCGGTCAAGTTAAGCTCGATGATTTGACGACACAAATCGCCACCCCTTATGAGTTACAAGCAGATGCCATGGACGACTTAATTCAAAAAGTAGAAGATGCCGGCATCAGCGTTGTCGACGATAACGGTGAACCTACCGCCAACAGTTTGAAAAAAGAAAAAGTTACTAAAGCAGAACTAGAAGATTTATCTGCTCCTACTGGTGTAAAGATTAACGATCCAGTCCGGATGTACTTAAAAGAAATTGGTCGTGTGCCTTTATTGACGGCTGAAGAAGAAGTGAATCTCGCTTTAAAAATCGAAGAAGGCGATCAAGAAGCTAAACAACGCTTGGCTGAAGCTAATTTACGTTTAGTGGTTTCCATTGCCAAACGCTACGTTGGGCGGGGAATGCAGTTCTTAGATTTAATTCAAGAAGGAAATATGGGCTTGATGAAGGCCGTAGAAAAATTTGACTACCGTAAAGGGTTTAAGTTCTCTACTTACGCTACTTGGTGGATTCGCCAAGCCATCACCCGGGCAATCGCAGACCAAGCGCGGACGATTCGGATTCCGGTGCACATGGTAGAAACCATTAACAAATTAATTCGGATTCAACGGCAATTGCTCCAAGATCTCGGGCGGGAACCAACACCTGAAGAAATCGGCGCTGAAATGGATTTACCGACAGAAAAAGTACGAGAAATCTTAAAAATCGCGCAAGAACCGGTTTCTTTAGAAACGCCAATTGGGGAAGAAGACGATTCCCACTTAGGGGACTTCATTGAAGACCACGAAGCCACAAGTCCAGCTGAACACGCGGCTTATGAATTACTAAAAGAACAATTGGAAGATGTCTTAGATACCTTAACAGACCGAGAAGAAAACGTTCTACGTTTACGTTTTGGTTTGGATGACGGACGGACACGGACGTTAGAAGAAGTAGGAAAAGTCTTTGGGGTAACCAGAGAACGGATTCGGCAAATTGAAGCTAAAGCGTTGCGGAAATTACGCCATCCATCTCGTTCCAAACAGTTAAAAGATTTCTTAGAATAAAAATAAAAGAGGACTCGGTAGGAGTTTACTCTTAAGTATTAGCGGGGATATCCGAAAATCGCTCTTCGTATTTTCGTGATAGCTCCGCTTATTTTTCAGTGAGGAGGAAAATAAATGGAAGAATTATTAGGACGTGTCGCCACTGGGCTGATTACGGATGAGAACCAAGACTATTACTACGTGCAAAAAAATGGTGTCACCTTTCAGTTAGCTAAAGCAGAAGGTGCACACCAATTAGGAGAAAGTGTTGAGGGTTTCTTTTATGTAAATCAACAGCAACACAATGCTTTTACGACGGTCATTCCTAAAATTGTGGTGGGTCGTTATGGGTTTGGTGAAGTAAAAAGTGTGCGGCGAGATTTAGGTGTCTTTGTGGATATCGGTTTACCAGATAAAGAAGTTGTCGTTTCTTTAGACTCTTTATCTGAAATCAAAGAATTGTGGCCTAAACCAGGTGATCGCTTATATATTACCTTACGCGTGGATCATAAAAACCGTATCTGGGGTGAATTAGCCACCGAAAATATTATTTTAAGCTTGTTTAAACGCTTGCCACAAGATGGCACCTGGCAAAATAAAGAAGTTACGGGGACGGTTTACCGATTAAAGTTGGCGGGTACCTTTGTGCTTACCGATGACTTTTACCAAGCCTTTATTCATCCTAGTGAACGTTATCGAGAACCGCGGCTGGGGGAGCGGGTTACTGGACGCGTCATTGGGGTTTCTTCCCACGGCTACTTGAACCTCTCGTTAAAACCTCGCAGTTATGAAGTCATTGATAATGATGCTTTAATGCTCTTGACTTTCTTAGAGCGGGCGCAAGACCACAAGATTCCTTTTACTGATAAAAGTGATCCGGAAGCGATTAAAGACCAATTTGGCATTAGCAAAGGACAATTTAAACGGGCGATTGGCCATTTATTAAAGGCTAAAAAAATTAAGCAAGAAGAGGGTTATACGATTCTCTTGGAGAAGTAATTGCAATTTAGCTGGAGCTAGTTTATACTTTTTGTAAAATGAGTTATTATTTATTTAGACTAATTACAATTAGAGGTTAGCAAATGAACACCACCTTAGCATTGAAAAAAACCAAAGAACAACTACATGACTCAGGCTTTAAGTTGACGCCGCAACGGGAAGCGACCTTGTTAGTTTTATTGGAAAATGAGAAAGACCATCTTTCCGCTGAAGAAATTTATTTATTAACGAAGCAAAAAAATCCCGATATTGGTTTGGCTACGGTTTATCGGACGTTAGAAATTTTAACGGAACTAAAAATTGTCGATAAGGTCAGCTTTAATGACGGCTTAGCGCGTTACGATTTACGTAAGGCAGGCGCTAAACATTTTCATCATCACTTGCTGTGTTTAGAGTGTGGCAGCATCCAAGAAATCGAAGAAGATTTACTAATCGATGTTGAAAAAGTTGTCGAGCAGCAATTTGGTTTTCAAGTGAGCGACCACCGTTTAACTTTTCACGGCATTTGTGCAGCGTGCCAAAAAAAGAAAAAAACAACACCAACGCAACCATAATAAATCAGATATGAAGAAGTGGGACTGTGGGAATTGCCCGGTCCTGCTTTTTCTTTGGAAAAAAATGTTTTTCATTGCCTTAAATTCTGCTATGATGGGTAAGAAAGTGGGGGATTCCATGGAACAAATCGTGTTGGAATATTTAACCTATTTACAAATTGAGCGGGGACTAGCGGAGAACACGCGTGCTAGTTATCAAAATGACTTAAAACAATATTTGGATTTTTTAGCGAAAGAAAAAATTAGCGACTTTAATCAAGTGGATCGTTTTACGATTATGCATTTTTTACAAGCCTTACAAGCTGAAAATAAAGCTAGTAGTACCATTATCCGGATGGTTTCTAGCTTACGCCGTTTTCATCAATATTTGCGGCAAGAACGCATTACTGAACAAGATCCCATGCAGCACGTGGATACGCCTAAAAAAGGACAAACCTTGCCCAAAACTTTAAGCTTAAAAGAAGTGGAAGTCTTACTGGCCACACCAGACACGACTACTCCCTTAGGTCTGAGGAACCGTGCGATTCTCGAAGTGATGTACGCTACGGGTATGCGGGTTTCCGAAGTTGTTAACTTGAAGCTGAACCAATTGCACTTAAGTTTAGGCTTACTGAAGACGATTGGGAAAGGAGATAAGGAACGAATTATTCCTTTAGGGAAAATAGCGATTCAATGGTTGGAGCGTTATTTGACGGAAGTACGCGAAAAACTCGCCGTCGAAAACGAAGAGCACGTCTTTGTGAATCATCACGGACGCCAATTAACCCGCCAAGGTATTTGGAAAAATCTACGGGAAATTGTACGGGAAGCGGGCATTCAAAAAGAAGTTACCCCCCACACTTTGCGTCATAGTTTTGCCACCCATTTATTAGAAAATGGTGCCGATTTGCGGATTGTTCAGGAACTTTTAGGACATGCTGACATTTCCACTACCCAAATCTATACGCATATTACCAAGCAACGCATGGCGGATGTTTATCAAAAATATTTTCCCCGTGCTTAAAAGGAAGAGATTATGGCAGATTTAAATGTAAAAATTGACGTCTTTGAAGGGCCACTGGATCTTTTGTTACACTTGATTCAACAATATGAAGTGGATATTTACGAAGTACCTTTGGCTGAAGTAACCGATCAATATCTCGCTTTTGTCAATACGATGCAATCTTTGCAGTTGGAAGTAGCCGCGGAGTATTTAGTGGTGGCCGCCACCTTACTAGCAATTAAAAGTTATCAGCTCTTACCTAAAGCGCCCCTTTTAGAAGTGGAAGAAGTGGATCCGGAAGAAGATTTGCGGGAAGCTTTGTTACAACAATTGCTGGCCTACCGTAAATTCAAATACGCTGCTGTTACTTTGCAAGATAAAGAACGTGAGCGCCACCAATATGTAGGGAAAGCACCGGAAGATTTGAGTGAGTTTGAAAAAGAATTGCCGCTAATTAAAAATCAAGTGACCACCATTGATTTATTTTTAGCTTTTCACGATGTGTTGCAAAAACAAAAGCGGCAAAACTTCACTGCTGCCACCATTGATAAAGAAGATGTGAGCGTCAGTGAAAAAGTCACGTGGATGCGCCAGTATTTTAAAGGGCAGCACGGGCGAATTAGTTTTGCTACTTTATTTGCCACACCGTCCCGTAGTGAATTAGTCAACACTTTCTTAGCCGTTTTGGAGCTGATGAAAGAAGGGGAACTGGTGGCGTTACAGGACGAAACATTTGATGAAATTTATTTTGCTAGCCAAGGAAGTGAAGAGACTCTTGAATAATTATTTAGCCCAATTGGAAGCTTTGCTTTTTGTTGCCGGTGGGAAAGGCGTCAGTCTAGGAGAATTCAGTTTGCTCCTGGGACTCTCTAGTGGGGCGTGTTTACAACAGTTAGAAAAGTTAAAACAATCCTACGAAGAAGATTCTAAGCGCAGCTTCACTTTGTTAGAAACAGGCGAACGCTATCAATTGGTAACCAAGCCGCAATTTAAAGATTTATTAGAGTCCTTTGCTAAAGCGCCAACGACCCCGCGTTTGTCACAAGCCGCCCTAGAAACGTTAGCCATTGTTGCTTATAAACAGCCAATTCCTCGTTTAGAAATTGATGAGATTCGTGGTGTGCAATCTACTGGTGCTTTGCAGACATTAACCATGAGGCAACTAGTGGAGGAAAAAGGACGGCAAGAAACACCAGGTCGTCCCATTTTATATGGCACGACTGCCTACTTTTTAGATTATTTTGGTTTGCAGACGCTAACGGATTTACCGGATATCGCTGAATTAGAAAGCGAAACAACAACCGAAATTCCCGACTTATTTTTTAATGAAGCAACACTAACGAATCCTTTGCCTGATGAATTGACGGCAGAGTAACAAGGAGGACAAGATGGAAAGACTACAAAAAGTAATGGCTCAAGCTGGCGTGGCTTCAAGACGTAAGTCAGAAGAATTAATTCTAGCTGGCTTTGTCACCGTCAATGGTGAAGTAGTAAAAGAATTAGGCACCAAAGTTTCTACTAGTGATGTGGTGGAAGTCAAAGGAGTTCCGCTAGCCAAAGAAGAACCTGTTTATTATTTATTTTACAAACCCCGGGGCGTAATTTCTGCCGTAACTGACGACAAAAAACGCCCTGTCGTAGTGGATTACTTCCCGCAAGTTAAAGAACGTATTTTCCCCGTGGGGCGGCTTGATTACGATACGTCAGGCTTATTATTACTCACTAACGATGGCGATTTTGCTCAAAAATTATTGCATCCCTCTTTTGAAATTGAAAAAACCTACGTGGCTAAACTAAAAGGGGTGCCTACGTATAAAGAATTAC
The DNA here is from genome assembly GCF_005405245.1 of Enterococcus nangangensis. GTDB lineage: Bacteria > Bacillota > Bacilli > Lactobacillales > Enterococcaceae > Enterococcus_J > Enterococcus_J nangangensis. The sequence goes on from NZ_BJDR01000010.1 coordinate 57,053, forward strand.
GGCCGTTAGAGCGAGGTATGCGGATTGATAACTACAAGTTACAACCCGCCAAGGTAAATATTTTATCGACAGATGAAGAAAAGGGACACGCCATTGTTGCTTTAACCATTCACGAAGGACGTAATCACCAAGTGAAAAAAATGTTTGAAGCAGTGGGCTTTCCAGTGCAAAAATTAAAACGGGAACTCTATGGGAATTTAACCTTAGCTGGTTTGCGTCCTGGGGAATATCGCCGGCTTAATAAAAAAGAAGTGACCAGTCTTTTACAACTAGCTAAAAAGAAAGATTAACGGGGTGCAAAGTAAATTCTTGCATTTCCGTGATAGTTTGCTATACTTACCTTGTTCAATAAAAAAATAATTTAGGTTCATCTTCAGGGGCAGGGTGTAATTCCCGACCGGTGGTAATAGTCCACGAACCAAGTGTCTCGCTTGGCCGATACGGTGTAATTCCGTTACCGACAGTAAAGTCTGGATAAAGAAGATTGGCTTTTTTGCGTATGCTTAAAGTCGATGTCGCTGAATAGACGTCGGCTTTTTTTGTGGTAAAAAAGCACCGGAGATTGAAACCTGACAGGAGGGCTCTATGAGACGAAGTAAGGTTCAAAAGATTGTGTTGGTTTCTTTAATGGCAGCGATGGGTTTGGTGTTGCAGTTTGTGGCAATTCCTTTTCCATTTTTCAGCTTTTTAAAGATTGATTTTTCCGATGTTCCCATTATGGTGGCGATGTTTTTATTCGGACCATTAGCCGGCATCGTTACCGCTGGTTTGCGTTCCTTGTTGCACTTAGTAATAACGGGGATTGAACCAAGCAATATTGTGGGGGACGTGGCAAGTTTTGTCGCTTCTTGCAGCTTCACTTTGCCTTTATATTATTTCTTCCATAGCAAGGCAAGCACAAAAGGCGCCAGTATTAAAAATAAAATTTTGGGGACGGTCACTGGCACGCTTTTAATGACCTTAGTGATGTCCGTAGCTAATTACTTTGTGATTACCCCCTTGTACTTAAAATTTTTCAATATGCAGGCGGAAAGCTTTTTAGGAATGAGTTTAGCGCGTTACGTAGCAGTGGGGATTGTGCCCTTCAACTTGGCAAAAGGCTTAATTGTCTCCATCGTTTTTGTAGCGATTTACGCTAAGCTCTTACCCTGGCTTATCACGAAGACAGTAGCGGTACCTAAGAAAAGAGAAGACTCGCTTAACGCACCAAAACAAAGTAAGTAAAAAATAAAAAATCCTGAGCTTTTTCATGGCAGAAACCATGGAAGAGACTCAGGATTTTTTTTGCGTATCTTTATTTAGCCAACAAAGCTTGGGTCGGACAACGTTTAATAGCGGCTATGACATTTTCTTCTTCTTGCGGTAAAATAGATTGATGCGTTATCTGTTGTGCTGTATTTAAAAAGCAGACGATTCCCTCATCGTCATAATCAAACGTCTTGGGGGCTAAGGTTTGGCACAGACCACAAGCAATACAATTCGGACGGACAAGTTGACACTCCACAATTTTTCCTCCTAACTTTGAGGTGTTGAAATGGATCAATTAATTTTGGCCTTATTACAGACTAGAGAAAAATTAAAAGCAACGACATTGTATCACTTACTGACAGGAAAGAAAACTAGCTCTATTCTAGTTTATGGTTACTTCACAGAACTGCTGCCTTACTTTGGTTTATTTAAAGGGTGGTCACAAGCCCAATTTCAAAAAGTCTTGCAACAATTGGCAACAGAAAATCTTTTGCAGTTTGATGGAACATGGCTGCGTCTAATAGAAGGCAAAACGGCTGCCGTTTTAGATTTAACAAAATTTCCTCACTTAGCTGGTTTTCCGTTGCAACGTTTTGATGAAGTGTTTTGGAGTCGCTTTTTACTAGCAATGCAAGTTTTGGCGCAGCAGAATCAGCAAGAAAAAAATTACCAACCAGTTGTGACGGACTTGGTCATACAAAACGACGTAAAAAGTTGGCTGCAACAAATGGCGCCTACCGCCGCGGCTAAAGCGCTAGTAGTGGCCGAATTTTACCAACTGTTGGCGAGCTTGCCAGTGGATACAGCAGAAAGATTGATTCGCCAATTTACTGGGCCACACCACCCTGGAGAAGTCACGTGGCAAATATACGGCACCAAGACATTGTTGAGCTATTTGCAATATAAAGATGATCTCCATGCTTTTTTGCAAGAAGCCGCCCATTATCCAAAGTTCCAACAACTCGTCACACCGCCAGCTAATTCTGTCAGTCAGACACAAGCCTTAGTGACCGCGGGCTTAAACTTTCAAGGGATTAGCAATAAACGCCGGCAATTAAAAGCTAGTACGTTACGAGATCACTTACTGGAATTAGCCATTCTCCAACCGCAAACTTTCCCTTACTCAAGATTTATGGCTTTCGGAGCGCAAGAATTTCTAAAAGATTATTTAATGAAGAATGCGCAAGTGGTGGAGTGGGACTATCAAGAATTAGCTGCACTAGACTTTTTAAGCTTTCGTCTTTTTCAAATTCAGACTTTAGCTAAAAGGAGGAGCACATGGACTTAACTACAGCACTAAAAGAATATTTTGGCTACACCACTTTTAAACCTGGGCAAGAAGAAGTTTTGCAAGAAATCATGGCCGGCAATAATTGTTTGGGAATTTTGCCCACCGGAACTGGTAAAACACTGTGTTACAGTCTACCTGGTTTATTGCGGCCTGGTTTAACCCTGATTGTCTCACCTTTAATTGCATTAATGGAAGAGCAGAGTCAACGCTTGAATCAATTGCAAAAAAATTCGGCAGCTTATCTCAACTCTAGCCTCAATAAAGAACAACAAGATTATTTATTGCAACGTCTGGGCCGATTGAAATTTTTACTTCTTTCCCCAGAGATGCTGCAAAGTCCGCGCTTAATGGCTCAGCTGACTAAGATTTCTTTGCAAATGGCCGTCTTAGACGAAGCCCATTGTCTCAGTCAGTGGGGGTTTGATTTTCGCCCAGAATATTTACAAGTCCTACCCCAGCTTCAACGATTACAAGTGCCGCAAATTTTGGCGTTAACCGCCACATGTACCCCACAGGTAGCTGAAGATATTGCCCGCTATTTGTTTAAAGATGTCTCTTATGAGCTTGTACGTTTGCCGGTGGATCGACCGAACATTGGGCTAATCGTTAAAACATTACCCGATGAAGACGCACGCCAAGCTTTTATCGCTACGACTTTGCCGCGCCTAAAAGCACCGGGCATTATTTATTGTAATACGCGCCGGAAAACAGAAGAGTTAACGGCCACTTTGTTACAATTAGGCTTAAAAGCGAGTTATTATCATGGTGGTTTGAAGCCGCAAGAACGCCAAGTTTTACAGCGCCAATTTAGGATGGGAACTTTAGACTGGATGGTTGCAACGAATGCTTTTGGCATGGGGATTAATAAAAATAATTTGCGCGCCGTTCTCCATTACGAACTACCGCAGTCTTTAGAACACTACGTTCAAGAAATTGGTCGTTGTGGTCGCGATGGTGCTCAAGGTGTCGCCATTCTTTTATATGTCCCACAAGATGAACGGGTCCAACAACATTTTGCACGGGAGCGCCAAGAATGGGTGGAACATTTAGCACAGGAAAGAGTCTTGCCTGAACATAATGTGGCTGACTTTTGGCAAAAGCAAATCAGCCAGCAACCGACAGCTAAGGATAAAATTTTGACGCTTTTAAAGGAGCGAAATCATTTGCAATTGCAACAGCAACAAGCGATGCTAGCGTACATTCATGAAGAGGGCTGTCTACGGCAAAAAATTGCGGCTTATTTCCACGACCCAGCACCACAAGAAAATTCCCAGTGTTGTAGTTTTCATCAGTTGGCCGTTACAGCTTATTTTAATGAGGAGCAAGTGACAGCACCTCCCACAATGCCGCCGACAACTTGGCAAGAACATTTTCACCAATTATTTCCGCGCAAAACCTTTTCTTAAGACTTTTTTTAACAGACAAGGCAAAAATCCTATGCTATAATGTCCTAGAATAGTTTTAGGGAGGACGAATGTATTGAGTAAAAAAGACGATTTTAACCAAGACGAACAACAAGAAGCTTGGGATCAACCAATTTATGATACGGAGTACAATGAAAACATGTCTCGCACCAACCAGCGGAAGAAAAAAGGAAACAGCCTTTTCGTGACGTTACTAGTAATTTTATTGGTAGTCATTATTACGATGGTTCTTTTCACGTACTTCTGGATTCAACATCCTAATTCCAAAGCGACAGATGATACTTCTTCTAGCTTAACCACGGAAACCACTATCACCACCACTAGTGAGTCTAGTACGACAGCTACAACTAGCTCAACTACGACGGAAACGAGTTCTTCTGCTCCAGCAAGCTCTAGTTCTTCTAGTTCTAGTGAAGAAACCGTACCAAGTTCCACCACGCCATCTTCTTCAGAAGCACCGGTTGAAACGACACCATCTAGCAGTGAACCTGCCGCTACGACTAGTGGAAAGACTTACACCATTCAACAAGGTGAAGGTTTGTATCGGATTGCCACTAATAATGGCATGACGCTGGATGAGTTATTGCAATTAAACCCAGGCTTAACCACGGATACTGTCTTACAACCAGGGGATACCGTTAACGTCAAATAAGCAAGCGTAAAATTGACGCGGACTAAAGGACTTGTTCTTTTAGTCCACGTCCTTTTCTTTGCTCCTTAGTACCATTCAACAAGTCAAAGAAGTAGGCTTTTAAAAAGTTGTAGGAGGAATCATCTTGTCTAAAATTCAAATTGCCATCGATGGCCCAGCTTCAGCCGGGAAAAGTACCGTCGCTAAAATTATTGCTAAAGATCTAAACTTTGTCTATTGTGATACAGGCGCAATGTACCGCGCAGTCACCTTTGCTGGTTTACAAGCAAGGGTCTCTTTAACCGATAGTGCGGCTCTTATTGCACTGCTAGCCCAAACCCCTTTATCTTTTCAACCAAGTGCTACTGGCCAAAAAGTTTTTCTTGGACACCAAGAAGTGACGGAAGAAATTCGCAGTCAAGCAGTTAATCAAGAAGTTTCTGGTGTCTCTGCTTTAAAAGAAGTACGAGAAAAATTAGTGGAGTTGCAACAAGAAATTGCTGCCAGTCAAAACATCGTGATGGACGGACGGGACATTGGGACACAAGTATTACCACAAGCCCAAGTGAAAATCTTCTTAATTGCTTCAGTAGCCGAACGTGCAAAGCGGCGTTATCAAGAAAACCTCAGTAAAGGTCAAGCAGCTGATTTAGCAGAAATTGCCGAAAGTATAGCCAAGCGTGATTACTTGGACTCACATCGTGCAGTCTCTCCTTTAAAAAAAGCCGCCGATGCCGTCGAGGTGGATACCACTGGTTTAAATATTCAAGAAGTAGTGGACACCATCAAAAAAATCATTAGCAGTAAGGTCCCTGACTTACAATTTCTTTGATTTTGTTCGGAAATTAAACCTAAAAGAGAGAATAAAGCGCTTTTCAGAAGAAATCGCTTTATTTTTTTGTCATTTTATTCTAAAATTAAATTGTGTTTTAAGATTTTGTTTTTTAATGTTGCCAAGGAGGATAAGTCATGTCAGAATTCGATCAAAATCAAGTAGAAAACGGAGCCGAACTCATGGAACAAGCCATGAAGAGTGTTCAAGAAGTAAAAGTCGGCGATGTGGTTAAAGGTGAAGTTTTAGCCCTCGAAGACAAACAAGTAATCGTCGGGATTGAAGGAGCCGGAGTTGAAGGGGTTGTTCCATTGAAGGAATTAACTGCTGATCCTAACGAAACCCTCAGTGATCTTGTCAAAGTGGGAGACGTTTTAGAACTTGTGGTTATCTCTTCCATTGGTAAAGATAAAGAAAACGGGAGCTACCTCCTTTCTAAACGTCGGTTAGATGCGAAAAAAGTTTGGGTAGAAATCGAAAAATCCTTTGAAGATGGCCAAATCGTTGAAGGAAAAGTTGTTAGTGTGGTTAAAGGTGGTTTAGTAGTGGATCTTGGTGTGCGTGGTTTCGTACCTGCTTCCATGGTGGAAAGCCGCTTTGTTTCCGACTTTTCTGGTTATGTTGGGAAAACGCTCCGCTTTAAAATCGTGGAAATTGAACCTTCTGAAAACCGCTTAATTTTATCTCATAAAGCCGTTGTCGAAGCTGAACGTAACGCTAAAAAAGCTGAAGTGTTAAGCAACATTCACGAAGGCGATGTTTTGGAAGGTAAAGTAGCACGTTTAACAGACTTTGGTGCTTTCGTGGACTTAGGTGGTGTTGATGGTTTAGTGCACGTCTCTGAAATTGCTCATTATCACGTAAGCAAACCAGCTGATGTTTTAAAAGTTGGCGAAACAGTAAGCGTGAAAGTTTTAAGCGTGAACCCTGAACAAGAACGGATTTCGCTTTCCATTAAAGCGACACAAGACGGCCCATGGGATCACATTGAAGAAAAAGCTCCAGTCGACGCTGTTTTAACTGGAACGGTGAAACGCTTGACGACTTTTGGTGCCTTTGTGGAATTATTCCCCGGCGTGGAAGGTTTAGTGCACATCTCACAAATTTCCCACCAACATATTGCGACACCACATGAAGTGTTACATGAAGGTGAAGAAGTCCAAGTGAAAGTCTTGGAAGTAAAACCTGAAGAACGACGCATTGCTCTTTCCATTAAAGCTTTAGTGGATAAGCCAGCTGCTGAAAAAGAAGAAAAAGCAGCCGAAGACGACTATGAATTACCAGAAGAAAGCACTGGTTTTTCTTTAGGTGATATCTTAGGCGATCAATTGAAAGATCAAGATGAAGAATAAATCACTAATTTAAGCTGAGGCTAAGTCCTCAGCTTTTTTAACAATTAAGGGATTATATCTTTTTGAAGAGGTGCGAGGGCTGTTTTGACAGTGTTCGTGCCTCTTTTCATATTGTATTTTTATCGGTAAAATAAGTATATGAA
>NZ_BJDR01000011.1 GCF_005405245.1 Enterococcus nangangensis
CTTCCATAAGGTTATTTTATCATTTTGGGACATTTTCCCTTTCGATATACCTAGGACATTATCACTTTCGAACGAGAAGCTTCAGCTTTTCACAGCAAGGCAGCTTGCTTTTTGAAAAAAATTAGGCTATAGTTTAGAAACGAATAAGGGGGATTTTTTAACGATGAAACCATCCATCTACGGTTTAACTCAACCGGCATTAAGCAATTGGCTACAAGAACACGGCGAGAAAAAATTTCGCGCTAGCCAGATTTGGGACTGGCTCTATCGCCAACGGGTGACGGAGTTTAGCGCCATGACGAATTTATCAAAAAACTTAATTACCTTACTAGCAGAAAATTTTATTATTAACCCACTAAATTTATTAGTAACACAAGAAGCTAGCGATGGCACGGTGAAGTATTTATTTGAGCTGGCGGATAAATTGTTAATCGAAACGGTTTTAATGCGGCAAGAATACGGTTTGTCGGTCTGCGTGACAACGCAAGTCGGTTGCAACATTGGCTGTACCTTCTGTGCTTCTGGTCTATTGAAAAAGCAACGAGACTTAACGGCCGGTGAAATTGTGGCGCAAATTATGATGGTGCAACATTATTTTGATGAGCGCCAACAAGATGAACGGGTTTCCCACGTGGTAGTGATGGGGATTGGCGAACCTTTCGATAATTATGACAATCTCTTAGAATTTTTACACGTGATTAACGATGCGAAAGGCTTAGCAATCGGCGCACGGCATATCACAGTCTCCACCAGTGGTTTAGCCCATAAAATTTATGATTTTGCTAAAAATGGACTGCAAGTAAACTTGGCGATTTCTTTACATGCGCCGAATAACGAGGTACGGACTTCCATGATGCGGATTAATCGTAGCTTCCCTTTGGAAAAATTAATGGCCGCGGTGGACTACTATATTGAAGAAACCAATCGGCGGATTACTTTTGAATACATTATGCTCCATAACGTCAACGATCGTTTGGAACACGCCGATCAATTGGCCGCTCTTTTACAAAATAAAAAGAAACTAGCTTACGTGAACTTGATTCCTTATAATCCCGTTAGTGAGCACGACCAATATTCCCGCTCAGACCGCAGTGATGTGCTGGCCTTTTATGATCGCTTGAAGAAAAAAGGGATTAATGTTGTAATTCGTAAGGAACATGGTACGGACATTGACGCGGCTTGTGGTCAACTTCGTTCTAAACAAATGAAAAAGCAAAACACCCCAGCTTAAGGAAATCTTTAAGGGAGTAGAGTGTAGCTTTCCACCTTTTTTTGTTATACTAAAAAGGCAGATGAAATGAGACGGGGGAACTTGGTATGAAAAAAAGTGATTGGCTCTTTTTGGTAGTAGTCGCCTTAATTTTTGCAGGACTACGCCTCTTTGTATTTTTTCCAGCAGCAGTCGATGGCCGCTCCATGGCGCCGACGTTAGCCACCAGTGATCGTGGTATCGTGCTACAATTGAAAACCCCGGACCGTTTTGACATTGTCACCTTAGATAGTCATGATGCTGAAGAAAAAATTTACATCAAACGGGTGATTGGCTTGCCTGGTGATCACGTGGTGTATCAAGACGGCGTGTTAACCATTAACGACAAGATGTACGAGGAACCTTTCTTGGATCCACAATTAGCCTTTAATGAAGATGGTACCAGTGCCACCGGCGATTGGGATTTAGAAGTACCGGCAGATTCTTATTGGGTTTTAGGGGATAACCGTGGCAACTCAAAAGATAGTCGAGCTATCGGTTTTATTAAGAAAAAGGATATTGACGGTGTCTTTGTCTGGCGTTTCTGGCCGTTAAACAAGTGGGAATTGTTTTAAAAAGAAGAGTTAGAGCTGTGGCGGAAGCTGCAGTTCTTTTTTCATAGATTTTAGCAGTTAGCTGAGAGGGAAGAGGTTTATTTGTTGGCAAAAGAAATTAAGTTACCGTGGCTGTTGTTAGGTTCCATCCTTACTAGTATTGGCATGAGTTTTATTTGGCCCTTAACGAGTGTTTATCTCCACGACCAGTTGGGGATTAGTCTAGCTGTGATTGGTGTGGTGTTGTTCTTCAACTCCCTAGCTAGTGTGGTGGGGAATTTAGTCGGTGGGCTGTTGTATGATCATTTTAATCCTTACCGCCTGTTAGTTGGCGGCGCCCTTTTTACTGTGGCGTCGTTAGCGGGGATGATTTTTTTTCACGGTTGGCCGAACTTTGGCGTGGGTCTTTTCTTCGTGGGCTTAGGGAGTGGTTGGAACGCGACGTTAGTAGCCGCGTTTGGGGCCAGCATTAAAAAGTATGACGGACGATATGTTTTTAACATGCTCTACTTTGCGCAAAATTTAGGGACGGTACTGGGGACGCGCGTTAGTGGGTTTTGTCTATGACTATTCCGTGACACTGCTGTTTATTTTAGCAACAGTGCTTTATGTGGGCTTCACCTTAATTGCCCTTTTTGCCTATCGCCCGATTCGTTATGTGAAAAGGCATGACTCTAGCACAACGAGTACGGAAAAGAATTTTAAAAATAAATTAGCGGGCAAAAATATTTTGCTTTTAAATAGTTTTTTTCTGATTTTATTTTTTGCGTGGGTGATGTATCAACAATGGGTTTCCAATTTGTCGGTATATATGACAGGCATGGGGATTCCCCTCAGTTCCTACAGCCTATTGTGGACGTTAAATGCGGGGCTTATCGTGCTGATTCAATTAATTTTAGTGCGTATCTCCCGCTGGATTAAAGAAACGATTTACCAAATTTATTTTGGTTTATTGATGTTGGCTTTATCTTTCTTTGTCTTATTGCTGGCGAAAAGTTATCTTTACTTTGTGGTAGCCATGATGGTTTTAACGCTAGGGGAAGCGACAGCTTTTCCGGCGATTCCCGCATTGATTCACGAGTACACGCCCCAAAGTGTCAAAGGCCGCTATTTAGGTTTAGCCAATTCTTTTGCAGCAGCAGGTCGGGCAGTGGGGCCTTTGTTTGGTGGGCTATTAATTGACGGAGCGAGCTACCAAGTTCTTTTTGTGGTAGCCGGCTTAACGGATTTAATTTTATTAGCGGGTTTACTCTTCATGTATCGTCTGACGAAAAATAGTCTTCACGTCTATCGCGAATAAAAAGGTTGTGGCAAACTTCGACGAACAGAAGTTTTCCACAACCTTTTTCACTATTTGCTAGTTTTCAATTTTATTTTTCGTTAAGACTTGCTCATCCAAACGATAAATTTTCGACGGGCGACCAATCCCCACTGGTCGTTCACCAATTTCCACAAAGTAACGGAGCATCGCTTTTTTAAAATTAGAATGGTCGATGCGTTTAAAATCTTCCCCTAAAAATTTAGCAAAAACTTTGCGAGCCTCAGTGATGGTAAAGTCATCGCCTAAAACTTGTAAAATCTTCGGATCGTGTTCCATACGGTTTAAAACTTGCAAAAAGGCGGTCCAAATAATCAAGTTGTGGTCAAAAGCCAAACGGTCAGGGCCTAAAGATTCGCCGGTTTTTAAATCTAAAATAATTTGCACATTTTCACTCGTCAAGAACAAGCGATTGTTTTCTCGCCGAATGTCAAACCAGCGAGCCGTCTTGGCATCATCGCCGGCGGTTAGAGGTTCTTCACCAATGAAAGCCAAATAACTAACCGTGACTACCCAGCCCCGTGGATCTCGATTAGGTTCGGAAAAAGCGTGGAGTTGTTGAATTTGATCTAAGGTAATCAAGACGCCAGTTTCTTCTTTGGTTTCCCGAATGCAACTCATTTCTGTCGATTCATTAGGATTAACGAAGCCCCCCGGCAGCGCCCAAGAATTTTTGTAAGGGTTAGTGTCCCGTTGCACCAATAGCACTTTCAAGGCATCTTCTTTTTTGTTGTAACAAAGTAAAACATCATCCACCGTCAAAGAGGGAGACTCATATTGGGGATGTTCTTGCTGTTTATACCAAATTAAAAATTCTTCTTCGCTAGCTTGGTGATTATAATAATATTTTTCGTCTTTTTTTGAGGCAAAAGTTTTCATCAGCAACTACTCACTTTCTATAATTTCTGTCTCAATCATAGCAAAAAAAGTTAGAAAAACCAACGGCTAAGAAGCAACAAACTTTTTCTGGTTGTTTTTTTATTTATTGAGTGTGGGCAGGGGACCTGATGTTTGCTATAATAGGAAAGATTAAATGAAGGAAGGCGATGAATATTTTGATTATCACTAGTGGGACCATCGGCTCAGGGAAATCTTCCTTGACAACCTTAATCGCTGAGAACCTCGGAACGAAGGCTTTTTATGAAAGTGTCGATGATAATCCCGTGTTACCACTTTTTTATTCCAATCCTGAGCAGTATGCTTTTTTACTGCAAATTTTCTTTTTAAATACGCGTTTTGCCAGCATCAAACAAGCCTTAAAAGACGACAATAACGTGTTGGATCGCAGTATTTATGAAGACAGCTTGTTCTTCCATATGAATGCCGAAATGGGCAGAGCAACGCCAACAGAAGTGGAAGTTTACGATAAGTTACTCAACAATATGCTGGAAGAAATTACGATGGCCGCACCGAAAAAAGCGCCAGACTTATTGATTCATATTGAAGTTTCTTTAGATACGATGTTAAAACGCATCCAAAAACGTGGCCGCGATTACGAACAATTGAGTTATGACGGGAGCTTATATGACTACTATAAAGAATTAAATTCCCGCTACGTCAAATGGTATGACGATTACGATTACTCACCAAAAATGAAAATCGACGGGGATCGTTACGACTTTATGGAAAGTTTGGAAGATCGCGCTGCTGTTTTAGCGCAAATCAAAACGAAGCTGAAAGAATTAGGCCGCATTTAAAAGAAGCTGCGCTTTTTAAACAACTGAATTTTATCCACAAGGCCTAATAAAATGTGATATACTTACTCTAAATGTAAAGATTTTTTTGACGACAAGGAGGCACTACTCGTGACGGATAAACCAACATTTTATATCACGACACCCATCTATTACCCTAGCGGTAAATTGCACATTGGTAACTCTTATACGACAATTGCTTGCGATGCGATTGCCCGCTACAAACGCCTGATGGACTTTGATGTTTTTTATTTAACAGGGATGGACGAACACGGACAAAAAATTGAAACGAAAGCCAAAGCACTAGGCGTGGAACCCCAAGAATACGTGGATTCCATGGCGGTCGATATTAAAAAGCTGTGGCAAACCTTAGACATCAGCTATACGAAATTTATTCGGACAACGGATGACTACCATCAAAAGGCGATTCAAAAAATTTTTGAAAAACTTTTGGCGCAAGGGGATATTTACCTTGGGGAATACGCCGGCTGGTACTCGGTGGATGATGAAGAATACTTCACCGAAACCCAATTATCTGAAGTGTACAAAGACGAAGCAGGCCAAGTGATTGGCGGACTCGCTCCTAGTGGTCACGAGGTCAAATTAGTTAAAGAAGAATGTTACTTCTTCAAAATGAGTAAGTACGCGGATCGTTTATTGCAATACTACGATGAACATCCTAACTTCATTCAACCAGTTTCCCGAAAAAATGAAATGGTGAACAACTTCATTAAACCAGGTTTAGAAGACTTAGCGATTTCCCGCACGACCTTCACTTGGGGGATTCCTGTGAAATCTAATCCAAAACACGTGGTCTACGTCTGGATTGATGCTTTATTTAACTATATAACCGCGCTGGGTTATGAATCAGACGATGACTCTTTATTGAAAAAATATTGGCCGGCGGATGTCCATATGGTAGGTAAAGAAATCGTCCGTTTCCATACAATTTATTGGCCAATTATGTTAATGGCAGTAGGATTGCCGTTGCCTAAACAAATTTTTGCCCACGGTTGGTTATTAATGAAAGACGGCAAAATGTCTAAATCTAAAGGCAACGTGGTTTACCCAGAAACCTTAGTCAACCGTTATGGCTTAGATGCCTTACGTTACTACTTGTTGCGGGCTGTTCCATTTGGTGCTGATGGCGTCTTTACGCCAGAAGATTTCATTAACCGCGTCAACTTTGATTTGGCCAACGACCTAGGCAACTTATTGAATCGGACGATTGCCATGATTAATAAATATTGTGATGGCGTCGTGCCAAGTTACGCTTCATTTGTGACGGAGTTTGATTCCGAGCTTTCTTCGACAGCGGCTAACGTCATTGGTCGTTACCATGAAGCGATGGATAAAATGGAATTCAACACCGCTTTAGCTGAAGTCTGGACTTTAATTTCCCGTGCTAATAAATACATTGATGAAACGGAACCTTGGGTCTTAGCCAAAGACGACGCGCGGAAAAAAGAATTAAATTCCGTGATGGTCCATTTAGCAGAAAGCTTGCGGATTATCGCCATTTTACTACAACCAGTCATGACCAAAGCACCAAAAGAAATTTACCGTCAATTAGGCTTGAAAGATGTGCCCATGACCTTAAAAGAAATTCACTTTGGCGAATTTCCTAAAAATATCAAAGTTGTCGCCAAAGGTACGCCAATTTTCCCTCGTTTAGAAGTGGAAACGGAAGTCGAATACCTCCAAAAGAAAATGGCTGAAACGGCTAACGCCCAACCTGTTGATGTGAAATGGGATCCAGCTGAAACCGAATTAACCTTAGCGAAGGGCAAACAAATTGATTTTGCCGCCTTTGACCAAGTAGAATTAAAAGTTGCCGAAGTCATTCACTGCGAAAAACTTAAAGGTTCTGATAAACTTTTGAAATTCCGTCTAGATGCTGGGGATAACCAAAATCGCCAAATTTTATCCGGCGTAGCCGAATTTTATCCAGACCCTAACGAATTAATTGGGACAAAAGTGGTGATTGTGGCTAACTTGGCCCCAAGAAAAATTCGCGGCGCCATCAGCCAAGGGATGATTTTATCCGCTGAAGCTGACGGCAAACTTGCAATTGTTAAAGCACCAAAAGGCATGCCTAATGGTGCCTTGATTGGCTAATTAAGAGGCTGGGAGAAAAAGCCTCCAGCTCCAAGAAATAAGCGGGAATATCCGAAAATGGCTTTTGACATTTTTGTGATATTCCCGCTTATTTCCGAGAAACGAGGGGGTTAAAACCCTTTGCCAACATTGCTTTTTGACCGCCGTTTTTACATGCCACAAACTAGTATTAGGCTGCGGATGGAGGAAGAGAAAATGAAAATTTTTGATAGTCATACACATTTGAATGCTGAGGAATTTCAAGAGGAGATTCCCGAAACCATTGCTCGCGCGCAAGAACTAGGGGTGACGCAAATGGCAGTGGTGGGTTTTGATGATCCCACCATCAAAAAAACGCTGGCTCTAAGTCAGGAATATCCTAACATCTGGTCGATTATCGGTTGGCATCCCACCGAAGCTGGCTCTTACACACCCGCTGTGGAAAAGTTTTTACAAACCCATTTAACTGATGAGAAAGTAGTCGCTTTAGGAGAAATTGGTTTAGATTATCATTGGATGGAAGATCCTAAAGACGTACAAGAAAAAGTTTTTCGGCGCCAAATTGCTATTGCTAAAGAATTTCATTTGCCGATTTCCATTCATATGCGAGAAGCCATTGAAGATACGTATCGCATTTTAAAAGATGAAGATGTGCGGGAGATTGGCGGCATCATGCATAGTTATAGTGGCGACACTGAGTACATGAAACGCTTCTTAGATCTTGGCATGCACATTTCTTTAAGCGGAGTCGTGACTTTTAAAAAAGCGGCGGAAGTTCACGAAGTCGCTAAAGCTGTTCCTCTTGATAAATTATTAGTGGAAACCGATGCACCCTACTTAGCGCCTGTACCCAAACGAGGTAAACGCAATGAACCAGGCTATACTCGTTATACTGTAGAACGAATTGCGGAATTACGAGGCGTAACGCCAGAAGAAATCGCGGCGGTTACTTTTCAAAATGCGGTGGAACTTTTCAAACTTGAGGGTCGTCTATGAAAGAAAAAATTCAAGAAATCATCGTGGTGGAAGGTCGCGACGACACCAGAAGACTGCAAGAAGTTTTTGAAGTGGATACCATTGAAACTATCGGCTCGGCCATCAATCAAGAAATTTTAGCGCGGATTGCTCATGCTGAAGAAGTCCGAGGCGTCATTGTTTTTACGGATCCTGACTTTGCCGGTGAAAAAATTCGCAAGACGGTTATGGAAGCTGTCCCTTCAGCCAAACACGCCTTTTTACCTAAAAAAGAAGGGCGGGGGAAAAAGAAATACGCTTCACTAGGTGTCGAACATGCCAGTGACGAGGCCATCAAGAAGGCCTTAGCGCAAGTGGTGACCCCCACGACGGAAGAAATGGAATTGATTCCTTTAGCTGATCTCCAAATGCTAGGTCTAGTCTCGGGTCCTAACGCCAAACACTATCGCGAATTGTTGGGGGAAAAGCTAGCGATTGGCTACACCAATGGCAAGCAGTTGCAAAAACGCTTAGGAATGTTTCGCATTCCTTTAACTGAAGTTGTCGCCTATCTCAAAGAAATTCAGGAGAAAGAAAAAAATCATGAATGAACCTTTAATTGCTACCCCTTCCCGTACGCGGGCCATTATGAAAAAGTACGGCTTAGTTACCAAAAAAAGTTTGGGCCAAAACTTTATCACGGATACGAATATTTTAACGAAAATTGTGGCTACCGCCGCCCTGAATACCGAAACCAGTAACGTGATTGAAGTCGGACCCGGGATTGGCGCTTTAACCGAAATCCTAGCGCAAAACGCCAAAAAAGTTTTAGCGTTTGAAATCGACAATCGTTTGATTCCCGTCTTAGCTGACACGCTAGCTCCTTATCCTAACGTAACGGTGCTTCATGAAGATGTTTTAAAAAGTTATCTCGAAAAACGGGCGACAGAAGTCTTCGGGGAAAATCCGCAAGTGAAAGTCGTGGCGAATTTACCTTACTACATTACCACGCCCATTATGATGCACTTTTTAGAATCCAATTTAGACGTCACCCAAATGGTGGTGATGATGCAAAGGGAAGTCGCCGAACGGATTACGGCGAGTCCTAATTCCAAAGCTTACGGTTCTTTATCCATTGCCGTTCAATATTATATGGAAGCAAAAGTTGCCTTCATCGTACCCAAGACCGTCTTCGTGCCGCAGCCTAACGTGGATTCAGCAATTCTTTCCTTAACGAAACGGGCAACACCCTTAGTCCAAGTGACTGACGAAAAAGAATTTTTCAAACTCGTCAAAGGTGCTTTTCAATTACGCCGCAAAACGTTGTGGAATAATTTATTGCGCCTCTATGGTAAGGAAGAGGTCACGCAAAGCTGGCTAAAAGAAGCTTTGGCTAGCGCGACAATTGAACCAAGTCGCCGGGGAGAAAGTTTGAGTATTGAAGATTTTGCTAATTTAAGTAACGCCTTAGTGGTTTTAAAAAAATGAAAGTAAAAACTGTGGAGCAATTACCCACAGTTTTCTTTTTGTAAAGATAAAGGGGATTAAGAGCTTTAATGAAAGAAACAAATGTAAAATTAGTAACGGTGGCCGTTTTTGTGGCGACCTTTATGACCGCAGTAGAAGGCACCATTGTCACCACTGCGATGCCGACAATTGTCGGCACCTTGCATGGCATCGAAATTATGAATTGGGTTTTTGCCATTTATTTGTTAACCAACGCCATGTTAACGCCGATTTATGGCAAACTCGCCGATAAAATTGGCCGCAAACCGGTTTTTATTTTCGGGACACTTTTATTTATCATCGGCTCCGCCTTATGTGGCATGTCGAACACCATGATGACTTTAATTATTTCCCGGGGTATCCAAGGGATGGGTGCCGGGGCCATGATGCCAGTAGCCTTAACGATTATTGGCGACTTATATGATATGGAAAAGCGCGCACGAGTCTTAGGCTTAAATAGCACAGCTTGGGGCATTGCTAGTGTCGTGGGTCCTTTGGCTGGCGGCATTATTGTGGATACTGTCGGTTGGCACTGGATTTTTTTCATTAATGTCCCCATTGGTTTACTGTTAATTTTTCTCATTTGGCGCTACTTAGTAGAAGGGGAAAACTTTAAAAAAGAAAACAAAGCTAGTAAACAAGCCCCAATGGATATTGCCGGTAGTTTATTTTTAATGGGCAGCTTAGTAACGTTACTTTTAGCTTTCCAATTTTTAGGAGAAGGCGGCCGACAATTACCCGTGATTAGTTTACTGGTAGGCTTTGTAATTTGTTTAGTTTTATTTATTTTCGTCGAAAAAAAAGCCCAAGACCCGGTAATTAATTTAAAATTATTTACGAGTAACATCTTTGTGGTGGTAAACATTGTCGCAGCTTTAGCCAGTGGCTTTATGATGGCTATTGACGTATATATTCCCATGTGGATGCAAGGAGTCTTAGGCCTTTCAGCAGGTGTCGGCGGTTTAGTGTTAACGCCTCTATCCATCTTGTGGATGTTGGGTTCTTTTTTAGCCGGTCGTTGGTTAGTCCAATATGATGTGCGAAAAACCCTGTTACTAGGTTTAGCCATCGCTTTTGTGGGGAGTCTTAGCTTATACCTGATTCCTATTTCAGCACCTTTAATTTGGTTTATTCTTATTTCGGCAATCTTAGGAGTCGGGTTAGGCGCCATCACAGTAACCACCACCGTCAGCGCCCAAAGTAGTGTTAACCATGAAGAATTAGGCGTAGCCACATCTTTTAATACTTTAGCCAGAACGATTGGTCAAACGATTATGGTTTCAGTCTTTGGTATTTTAATGAATACTATTACTAGCCAAAAATTAGCCCATCAAGAAATTACCCATGATCCAGATATTATGAACAAATTAGTGAATCCCCACACGGCAAAACTTTTACCCTTAGAACAACTTGTTCCTCTAAGAAAAATTTTATTTGCTGGTTTGCATGGCATTTATGGCGCCGGTTTGTTATTGCTTGTTTTAGCAATCCTCTTGACGGCGCTTATGAGAAATAAGGAAAAATAAAAAAATCCCTCAGCATTAACTACGAACTAGTCAGGTTCGTGGCGATGCTGGGGGATTTTTATGTTGGGAAAACAACAAAGTTGTCGGTAGGTTTTGCTGTCTCCATGGATATAACGAATTTTTTATAAATTATTTTTATTAGTAGTCAAAAGTTTATTGTAATCAGCTAAAAAGTGGCATATACTGTAAAAAAATTGTAATCGTATTCAGCTGATTTTATGTGGGTTATTGATGGTTGAAACGTTGGAAGGAAAAAATGTAAATGAAAAAGCAAAATCCGGTGGTCACTGTGTTAGGAGCAATCGCCATCATTAATATGACGCTGCGTTATGTTGGCAAAGCATTCCCCCAGTTAGATATTTTGTGGTGGGGCATTCGGCTAAATACCTTGGTGGCTTTAGTCTTAGTTGTCGGTGTGGCCAAAGAACAAGCGGGGACGGGGCACCGTTTCGCCCAACATCCACTGCTGGTGCACGTAATTGTTTCTTTCTTTTATGCTTTAATTGTCTTCGCTGCTTTTCTCAAACTTACGTTAGCTTTGAAAATTGGAGCGGGGATTGGCTTAGCTGTGATTTGTCTGGGTCTTTTATACATGATGGAAGGTCGAAGAATGCAACGCAATTAATCAAGAAGAGGGGTAAAGAATATGTCCATTCGTACGAAGTTCAATAAAATAGTAAGTAATTTTGTGATTGTCTTTGTGGTGGCGATGGGAGCCGATGTCCTCATGCTCCGTTTAATGGATTGGCTGCCCCAAGGTGATTTTGCTTGGATGCTGTTGGATAAATTTATTAAATTTGGTTTTATTCTCTGGTTTGTTGCCTATTTGACGGCGAGAAGAGAAGGGCGCCCGATTGTCTTAGACAAATATATTTTTGGCTCGTTGCTCATTTTTTCTGTGATGGATACTGGGGTTAATTTTATCCAAAGACTACACTTTAGTAGCGACATCCATCTATTTTTAATTGGTTTGCGCTTCGTTTTATTTCTAGTGCTACTCTTTGTTTTTTATAAAATCTATCGTCGTAAACTTCAACAATAAAGGAGAGTGTCGATGTTAAAGAAATTATTGAATAACCTCGTAGTGGTATTTATCTTAGTCGTTTCCCTCCGTGTGCTCATGGATCACATGGAGGAATGGGTGCCTGCTGGTTTATTTTTATGGCGTGCTGTAGGAAAACTGATTATGTTGTCCTTTCTCTTTTGGGTGATAGAGCGAGAAACTGCTAAGAAGTCCGGACAATCCTACACCTTTGATAAAGCACTTTTTGCTTCAGCAATAGTCTATGCTGTCGTCGCTACAGGGATTGATTTTTTACAAAAATTGCCAACCTTTGTCCAAACACCAGCTATCGGAATTGGCTTACACATCCTCCTTATAATTTTCTTGCTGTTTGCCTTATATAAAGTCTATAAGCATAAAAATCAACAACAATCCAATTAATAGTCTTCCCCAAAGGAGCACCACGATTTTGTCGTAGGTGTTTCTTTTTTTGCGTAGCTTACTGCAAATTAAAAAAGACTACTCGTGAGAGCAACCTTTTTTAAGATGGTTGGATATTATTTAATTCTTTTTCAAAAGCCTCTTTGGCAGGAATACCTTTACCACTCATTATTTCTGCATATCCTTTTTCAAGCTCGTGATTCATTTCCTCATCAGAAAGTTTGCTGGCATTTAATATACGATGGTCTGGTAATTTCACATCAAATGGAAGTCCGCGCTGCAAAATAATCTGTTTATAAAACATAGTGATTGCGTTTGATGCGGGAATTCCCAGTGTGTTGAGGATTTCTTCTGCTTGCTCTTTTACATCAGGCTCGATGCGCGCATATAAATTTGCCGTTTTAGCCATCTAGTTTACCTCCCACTCTTTTATAGTACAATTATAATTTTTTGTGCGGACAAAAGCAATACATTCGATTAGGATAACGAATTATCATAAGAAGTTATTTCCGAAAGATTCCGTGAAAATTTTCGCAAAAACAAGTCTAGTGTCTTGACACCTAACTGTAAACAAAGTAAAATGAACAAGAATTTAACGTGTCATGACATGTTTGGAGGAGATTATTATGGGAAGAAGTTCATTGTCAGTGCGCCAACTCGCTTTATCTGGATTATTAATTGCCATGGGGATTATGATTCCCATGTATATGCCCCGATTCACGATGGGGCCAGCTAGTTTCACTTTGGCTAGCCACGTACCCGTGTTCATCGCCATGTTTGTTTCACCATTTTCCGCAGCAGTAGTGGCTGTGGGTACAGCCTTTGGTTTTTTTATGACCGCTACGCCAATCATCGCTTTTCGCGCTTTGAGTCACTTAGTCTTTGCGGTCCTTGGAGCAATCTATTTGCAAAAGAATCCCAAGATTGTTTTGAAGACTAGTCAATTTATGATTTTTAATTCTGTGATTGCTTTGATTCACGCCGCAGTAGAATTAGCGGTAGTAACGGTGTTCTTCACAGTAGGGAATATGCCGGAAGCTTACTACACACAAGGCTATTTTTATTCCATCGTTATCTTGATGGGCGTTGGCGGTGTGATTCACTCTTTGGTGGACTACACGATTGCTTACGCTGTCGGGAAAAGTCTTAGCCGGACTTTCGACTTACCAATCTTCAGCAAAGCAAAAGGTGAGCTACACGCAGATGAAGCTTTACGCGCTAAAATTTCTTAAAAAAATCATACGAAAAAGCCCGACTGCGCGTCGAGCTTTTTTTGTTGGAAAAATTTTATTGGTGTACGTAGAGAGTTAGACTAAGAAAAATTTGTTAATCAATATCATCTTAAGAGTGATAACTTT
Source organism: Enterococcus nangangensis (assembly GCF_005405245.1). GTDB lineage: Bacteria > Bacillota > Bacilli > Lactobacillales > Enterococcaceae > Enterococcus_J > Enterococcus_J nangangensis. The sequence goes on from NZ_BJDR01000011.1 coordinate 13,701, forward strand.
TTCCGGGTAAACATCTTATTTATCAACTAGCGACTTATATAGTTTCTCGTATTGTTTCATGCTCTCTCTTGCGAGAGCAAACACTTCTTCATCAGATGCTTCGTCAACCTTTTTTAGAATGACATCATCGTCACTTAAGACGTATTGAATATAAATTTCGCCATCATCTGCTGAGATACGTAAGAGGGCACTTACTTCTTTTGGAACAGGCAAAATATAACTATCGCCATCTTTTCTCAGCTTAATTGGTTTTGATAAGATCTTGTCCATGGACTGTTCACTCCTTTTCTTGTGTGTAAACAATACACCGTACCATTAGTAAAATCAAATCTATTTATTGTTCGGGTGAAAATAAATTTTTTAAACGAGCTTACTTAGCTCTTCCATGTGTCCAGCTTTCCCAACTAGAAGAGTCGGTAATAAGCCATAAGGCACAAAAAATTTGGAAAACAATTTTCCATGCCTTCCGTCTTATTACTCCTCTTCTGAGCGAGTTGTCAAAGCTCTTCCAATAAAAAATAGCCACCTTCTATTGCTAGAAGGTGGCTAGAAAAGGGGGACGTAGTTTAGCGAATTACTTGTTCAGTTTCAAGATCGAAGAAGTGTGCTTTGTTTAAGTTGAAAGCCAAATCGATAGTGTCTTCTGGTTTGTAATAGTTACGAGCGTCAACTTTAGAAATGAATTCTGTTTCGTCGAGTTTCGTGTATAACATTGTTTCAGCACCTAATAATTCAGATACGACGATTTCAGCTTTAACAACAGATTCTGGAGCAGCTTGGATAGCTACTGGTTCAGAGTGGATATCTTCTGGACGGATACCAAAAGTTAATTCTTTACCTTCGTAACCAGCTTCAACCAAGACTTTGTTTTTGCCTTCTGGTAAACGTAATTTAAGGTCGCGGCCGTTAGAAATCACGCCGTTGTTTAACGTAACTTTGAAGAAGTTCATGGCAGGGGAACCAATGAAGCTTGCTACGAACAAGTTGTTTGGTGTATCGTAAACTTCTTTAGGTGTACCAACTTGTTGGATAATCCCAGCGCTCATGATAACGATTCGGTCAGCCATGGTCATAGCTTCTGTTTGGTCGTGAGTTACGTAGATTGTTGTTGTTTCCAAACGACGGTGCAATTTAGCAATTTCAGCACGCATGGAAACACGTAATTTAGCATCCAAGTTAGATAAAGGTTCATCCATCAAGAAGACTTTAGCATCACGCACGATGGCACGTCCTAAGGCAACCCGTTGACGTTGTCCACCAGATAATGCAGCTGGTTTACGTTTCAAGTATTCTGTTAAGCCTAAGATTTCAGCAGCGTTTTCAACACGTTGTTTGATATCAGCTTTGTCGTATTTACGCAATTTCAAACCGAAAGCCATGTTATCATACACGGTCATGTGTGGGTATAAAGCGTAGTTTTGGAATACCATAGCGATGTCACGGTCTTTAGGCGCTACATCGTTCATCATTTTGTCGCCAATCCAAAGTTCACCTTCAGTGATATCTTCAAGACCTGCGATCATCCGCAAGGTAGTAGATTTACCACAACCGGAAGGACCAACGAAAACGATAAATTCGCGATCGGCGATGTCCAAGTTAAAGTCGTTTACAGAGTAGAAATCATTATTTTCGTATTTTTTGTATACGTGTTTTAATGCCATTTGTACCATAAGTTTCACTCACCTTTTGTTTTTTTAGTATTGCTTAACTGATGTCTTTAGTATATTGAAAACGGTTCCTCTCCACAAGGTCAGGATGCACAAGAAAACGGTGTCAATTTTCAGCATGTTGCCCAATAGTTTTTGTTTGTGGTATCATGAGGGCGAATTAAGTGCTGGAAGGAGCATGATTGAAATGAAAATTGCATTGATTGCCCATGATCGTAAAAAAGATTTAATTGTTAAATTAGCGACAGCGTATCAAGATATTTTAGCGCAACATGAACTTTTTGCTACAGGCACGACTGGACAACGAATTATGGAAGCAACGGGTTTACCGGTGCACCGCTTCAAGTCCGGTCCTTTAGGGGGCGACCAACAAATTGGCGCCATGATTTCGGAAGATAAAATGGATTTAGTAATTTTTTTGCGGGATCCATTAGCGGCCCAACCCCACGAACCAGACGTCAACGCTTTGATTCGTTTAAGCGACGTTTACGAAGTACCGCTAGCCACCAACATTGGCACGGCGGAAGTACTGATTCGCGGATTGAAAGCTGGCTTCATTGACTTTCGTAACGTGGTTCACGATGATCCCCATCCTGTTAGTTTATAAAAAGAAAATCCGTTAAAAGCTGACGCTGCCCAACAAAAAATTTGTGGGGAAGTTCAGAAGCTTTTGACGGATTTTTTTGTTGGCGCCAAGACTAACAAAGAGAAGAGGACTAAGATGAGAACTATTGAAATTTATGACTATCACCTACAAGCTAACCAACAAGATTTATTTCACATTCAAGAACTAGCGATTGTTCCAGGGGAGAAGGTGGGCTTCGTGGCGGAAAACGGGCAAGGGAAGACGACTTTATTTAAAAAAATAATGGCCCAAGATGATGAAAGAATTCGCGTGCATGGTTCACTGGCGTACCTACCCCAGCTTTTTATTGACCATGATTGTAGTGGTGGCGAAAAGGTAAAGGCCGAGTTGATGCGTTTATTTAAAGGCGAAGAAGATAGTCTACTGTCACAGGAACACTTCCAACCTTTTTATCGTATTGTATAGACTCAATTGAAATGTTATCATGTATTTACCAAGTAAGGGTTTACAAAAGAGGGTGAAAGGATTGGAGAGGTACAGATGACCATTGAAGAAAAATATAAAAAGTATACAGATAATGTTGTCGCAAAAATTATTTTAATCTCCGCCCTGTATTCATTAATTTTGGAGGATAAAGTAGCAAGCGCGATTGTTGATGCAATTATGCTCTATATCCTACCAATCATTGCCTTTTCTTATGTGATAATTATGTATTTTGTGATGAAACCAAAAGCTCCTGTGAAGTTTATCTTTTCCGCCCTTATTCTTGCTGCCTATTTGTATCTCTTTGCCAGAAGTTGCTTAAGCTAAAAAATGTCGTGCTACAGACGAAAAGATGATGTTAACTTCGCCAAAATGGAAATTAACATCATCTTTTCTAATTTCTTATTTCGCTTCTACTTTTTCTAAGTGTCGCACATGTACTACTTCTCGATAGAGTGAGGAGTTATAATGAGCAACCCCTTGCGTAGTAATTGCTACTTTGTCGCCAGTTGCCAACTTTTCATGGGAATTATCAAACCAAACAACGTCTGGACTTGTCGACTTTAGTTCCATATGGTGCTTATTATAGACGTCAATCAATTCTGTTGTAGCAAAACCAACTTGATTTTTGGTGGAATCGACACTCACCACATAGCCCACTTCGGTAGCTTTAGCAAAAAAATTTGTATAAATAGGGTAGATTGATCTAAACGTCAGAATCAGAATAGGAATCAAAGCTAACCAAATTTTTGTTTTTCTAGTTTTTGCGGGGCGAAGGATTAAGAAGTAATAACCCACTAAACTAATAGCGATAGCCACCAAAGCATAGGGTAAAAAAAGATGCATGGCGTTTGCCTCGGCGGTGACGCTAGCACTAGTTTGGGCGTTAAAGAAATCAGCGTCTTGCATGGGAATAAGCAGGGGAAAAGTCATTAAAAAGCCTAAGACAAATAGTACGCGTACTAAAGCTTTCAAAAAAATTTTTAAGGTCTGCACTTTATCTACCTCACTTGTGGTTATTGGTAATTTATTTTATGTTAGCATGAATTTATGTAGATTTATTAGAAAATAAAGTATTTTTATTATTTCTTAAAAAGCTAACTATTTATTGAGTTGGAAAAAGCATAAAGTCAGCATTCATCAGAATGTTAACTTTATGCTTTTTGAAATACCGCGCGAACCTTTAACAAGAGTTCAGTTACAAGTTCCTCATGGGCGTGTTCTAAAAATTTACAGTCTCTTGCTTCGTAGTCAATAGTAGTTAATTGATCTAGCAAAACTTTGCCGGTAGTTTTCATTTGATAATTAGGATGGATAGGGACATAGAGAGGATAGTTGCGCTGCGTGCTAGAAATAGGCGCAACAATAACGACATTGCTATAATCGGCAATAATATTATGACTTAAAACAATGTAGGGACGTTTACCAGTTTGTTCGTGACCTGAACGCGGCGCAGTGTTCAATAATAAAATATCGCCTTGACGTGGGATATTTACCATTGTTCCTTACCTACTGCATCCCCTAAAGATTGTAGTTCGACGTGAACTTTCTCTCCAGAATAGTTTGCGAAAATCTCTTCAATAGTGAGTTCATTTTCTGACGCAGCAGCTTCAATAATCAGACGCTTTTTGCCATTGACTTCTTCTTGCGTAATTTTTACTTTGTCATCAGTGTGGATACCAAGATACTCCATAATATTTTTAGGAAGGCGTAGTCCATTACTATTTCCCCATTTTTTTACAGGCATCATTTCCATCAAAAACACCCCTCTCTTGTATATACATAGTATAACATAAAAGGGAGGAGTGTATATACTAAATTATCCGCGTACGATTCTTTCGTTAACCTTGATTAAACTGTGCTTGGTAAAGTTGATAATAGGCGCCACCTTTAGCTAGGAGTTCTTGGTGGTTACCACTTTCCACAATTTGACCATGATCCATGACGAGAATTTGGTGGGCGTTTTGAATGGTGGATAGACGGTGGGCGATGATGAAACTAGTTTTACCTGCCATCATTTTATTGAAGCCATCTTGAATTTGTTTTTCTGTTAAGGTATCGACGGAACTGGTAGCCTCATCCAAAATAAGCAGGGGCGGATTTTTTAACATAGTACGGGCAATCGTTAAGAGTTGCCGTTGCCCATTGGAAATTTCTAGGCCGCCTTGACCGAGGATTGTTTGATAACCCTCCGGTAAACTTTGAATGAAGTGGTGGATATGGGCCTCTTTGCAGGCGGCAATCATTTCTTCGTCGCGAGCTTCGGGGCGGCCAAACTTCAGATTCTCAGCGATACTAGCATCAAATAGCCAAGTGTCTTGCAGCACCATGCCAAAGTTTTGCCGTAAAGAATCGCGAGTAGAGTGTTGGACATTTTCACCATCAATAAAAATTGCGCCATCATCAACTTCATAAAATCGCATCAATAAGTTGACGAGGGTCGATTTACCGGCGCCAGTTTTCCCCACAATGGCAACTCGTTCGCCAGGGTTCACTTGCAGATTAAAATTTTGAATCAAAGGCTGATCCGGAGTGTAGCTGAAGTCCACGTCTTGAAAGGTAATTGCGCCTTTCGGGTGAGTCAAAACTTTTTCATTAGGAAAGGTTGGTGCGGGAACTTCATCTAAGATAGCGAAGCTTCGACTCAAGCCAACTTGGGCAGTTTGTAATTGGGTCATCAGGCCCGATAGTTCAATAAAAGGTTTTGAAAATTGGCCGGCGTAAATAGTGAAGCTAGAAATAATGCCAATGGTGATGCCACTGTTTCCTTTTAAATAAAGGAGTCCGCCAATTAACGCAATCAAGACGTAAGCCAAGTGATCCACGAAACGGGCACAAGGATTAGTTAGGGAACTAGCGAATTGCGCCTTTTGTCCTTTAATGTACAGCTGGTGATTCAAGTCTTCAAAGGTTGCTTGCCGTACTTTTTCTTGGGAGAAGGCGCGGACAATTTTTTGTTGTAAAATTCCTTCTTGGGCGTAGCCGGATAACTGGCCTAAAATTTCTTGTTGTGCTTGGAAAGTTTTTTGGGAATTTTTAGCGACTAAGTAATTCGTCAAGAAAATTAGTGGGGTGGTGATAAGGACGGTTAAGGTCAGCCAGCCGCTTAAACGACCCATAAAGATTAGCGCCAAGATAATCGTCGTTAAGCCTTGAAAAATTTGGGCAAAGACGGCAGTCACGGCGATGGAGATATTATCCATATCGTTGGTAAAACGACTAATCAGACTGCCTTGGCTAGTTTGATCAAAGAAACGTAAAGGCAAAGTGTCGAGTTTTTCAATGGCTTCTTGGCGCAAATCATTGACGGCGTGGTAAGCTAAACGATTGGCAAAAAACTGGGTGAAAAATTGGGTCAAGCTAGTGACTAGCATAAAGAAAAGGAGCAGACCTAAGATGTTAGTGAGTCCGGTAAAGTCCACTTGACCTTGACCTACTAGGCGGTCAATCCCGCGCCCTAGATAATAGGTGGTAACGACACTGGCAATCCCACCTAAAACACCGCAGCAAAAACCTAAGCCGAGACTTCCCTTATAAGGAGTAACATAAGTCATAAAGCGTTGAATTAATTTTGGTTCTTGATTTTTCGTACTAGTGGTCAAGCTCATGCGTTTTCCACCTCCTGTTGTGAGGTAAAGATTTCTTGGTAGGTAGGATTTTCTGCCAACAAGGTGGCGTGGGTCCCGAGACCGACTTGTTGTCCTTCCGCTAAAACTAAAATTTGTTGGGCATTTTGCAGGGTGGAAACTCGTTGTGAGATTAAGAGGAGTGCTGTGTCTTGCAAGTTTTCTTTTAGTGCTTGGCGCAACTTATAATCGGTTTGGTAATCTAAAGCACTTAAGGCATCATCTAAAATTAACAGGCGCGGCTTACGAATTAACGCGCGAGCAATCGTTAAGCGTTGCTTTTGTCCGCCAGAGAAATTTTGACCCCCTTCAAAAACCGGGGTGTCTAATTGTTGGGGCAGACTTTGGACAAATTCCGCCACTTGAGCAATCCTTAAGGCTTCCCAGCACTCAGCATCAGTCGCTGGCTGTTTACCGAAAGCTAAGTTCTCGCGAATCGTCCCGGAAAATAAGACTGCTTTTTGCGGCACCCAAGCGATGGCGTTTTTCAAGCTCTCGTCTTGGAGGAAATTAACGTCTTTATTATAGAAAGAAACCGTTCCTTTTGTTGCTTCATACTCGTGCAAAATCAAAGGAATCAAAGAACTTTTCCCGCTACCGGTAGCGCCAATCACCCCAAAGATTTCACCGCGTTTTAAAGTGAAGTGGATATTTTGTAAAACTAAGCCACTTTTCGGTGTATAACGGAAGTCGACGTGGTTAAATTGTAAAATTTCCGATTGTGTAAAATCGGTAGGGGTTAATTCCGTGGTACCTGCTTGCAATAAGTTTTCGCTAATTAAGACTTGGTGCACGCGGTTGGCGGAAGCTTCCGCCCGCGTAAATAAGACCACCAAGTTAGAGACGATAATTAAAGCGAGCAACATTTGCGACATGTAATTGACTAACGCCAAGATTTCCCCTTGAGGCAGTTGACCATTGTTAACTAAAAAACCGCCGAAATACAAAATACATAAAATCCCCATATTCAAAATCAACGTTGTTAACGGACTCAATAAAGCGGAGAGGTTGGCGACTTTTTCATAGGTAATCCGGAGGGCGTCGCTAATCTTTTCCAATTTTTCCGTCAAGACTTTTTGTTTGGCAAAAGCGCGAATCACCCGTACACCAGTCAAATTTTGTCCTAACTGGCTGTTAAAATGATCCAATGTTTCTTGTACCTTTTGATACATCGGTACGGATAATTTAATAATGAAGTACAAAAGGCAAATAAATAATGGTAAAGTCACGAGAAAAATTAAACCGATTTTCCAGTTAAGGTAAAAAGCCATCACGATACTGCCGAGACTGAGAAACGGTGCCCGGACTAAGAGGCGAATCACCATGGCTAGCGCGGTCTGCACTTGGTTTATATCGTTGGTTAAGCGGGTAATCAAGGTGTCGGCGCCGAATTCATCCAACTGTTGGTAAGAAAAGTGGTTTACTTTGTGCATCAAAGCATCCCGTAAAGCCGTTCCAAAACCTTGGGAAGCAATCGAGGCATAATATTGGCAAACTAGGGCGCACAACAAACCAGTGATGGAAAAGAAAAACATCAAGCCGGTCATTTGCCAGACCACATGAGGATCGTTTGCCTTCAGACCTTGGTCAATTAAGCGCGCCAAAAGCAGCGGCAAGAGCAGCTCAAAGACTGCTTCTAAAAATTTAAATACTGGACCTAAAATAATTTGTTTCCGATATTTTTTAGCGTAAGGAATTAATTTAAACAATGGCTTACCTCCTTCAAACAATTCAACTTTCATTTTTACATATTTTGGACAGATTGCAAGGACAGTTTCCCAACTATTTGGTAAAATAATGCTAACAAGGAGGAGAAGGATGACAAAAACAATGGAAATTATTTTATTATTTTTCTGCTATTCTTTTTTAGGTTGGCTGTGGGAAACAGTTTACGTTTCACTACGGACGAAAAAATTTGCTTACCGCGGATTTTTAGTGGGACCCATTACGCCAATTTACGGTTTTGCAATTTTAGGTGTTTTATTTTTACTGCAACCCTTCACGGAAAATATTTGGTTGCTTTTTGGCGGTGCGGTAGTAATTTGTTCGGTGGTGGAATACATCACCAGTTGGGGCTTAGAAAAATTATTCAATGCTTCATGGTGGGATTACCACGATGTACCGTTTAATATCAACGGCCGCGTTGCGTTACCAATTTCTCTTTTTTGGGGCGTTTGTTGTGTGTTAATTAGTCGGATTGTTCATCCGTGGTTGGCTGCGGTGGTGGCAGGTGTGATTGCTAAGACAGGTTATTTGTTCCCAATTTTGTTTAGTGTCATTACAGTCGGCGATTTAATTTACACCGTCTACAATATGGTAGGTTTCAAAAAAATTGTCGCTACGTTAAATACGGCAGTGGAAGAAAAGAAAGCCGAGCTTACCGAAAGCCTCACCGATTTAAAAGAACAATTAGGCGACGATGCAGAAAAGTATCGGCAAAAATTGCGGGAGCGGCGCTTAACCTGGTTGCAAGAATTAAAGAAACAACCGGAACAATGGCAAGCATTGCCTAAATTAAACGCCCACCAAAAACGTTGGTTGCGGAACTTCCAACGCTTAGACTTTAAAAAGATTCCTCTTTCTACTGAAGAATTGAAAGAATTAGTTCGCGCTTTACAAAAGAAAAACTAAAAGGAAATGAAAAGACCATGCAGCTCGTAAAGGAGGTACATGGTCTTTTTAACTTTATAAATATTTTGCAACACTTGTCAGTAAATCTTCTTCATTATTAACAATGGCGCCATTAAGTTTCACAAGTCCAATAGTATACAAGTTAGCATAAGGAAATTGTGATTCGGCAATTTCTCCTAGCGCTTTTAGTTTTTGTGAATTACTTGCCCCTTGTTGACGACTGTCAGTAAAAAGTCCTACGATGGGAATTTGTGCTTGATAGGCCACGCCAATTTCTGAAGCGACACCGACATCAATCACGGGACCATCTAGTACAGCAATCATTAACTGACTTTGTAGTAGTTGCTCCGTATCGTATTGGGCAATTTGTTTTGCATCTGCGTAATTATTTTTATCGTTAATTTCTGCCGCTTCTTGGGGTAAATAAAAGGTTTTAGTAGGAAAAGCACTCCGTAATTCTTTTACCAAGTGAGCATTGTAAAGTTGTTCGCTTTGAGCAAACAAGGGGGCAGCGAAGTACACATCAGCCATAAAAAATCTCTCCTTCATCCATGAAATATTACATAATCTCCTAGATTATGACACAATTTGTAATAAAAAGTAAACGAAATGAAACCCGTCACGGAAAGAGAACGGCTATAATAGTAAATGTTAAAATTCCTTTAAGAAAGGTGTTTTTTGCATGAAAGGGAAACAGTTACTAGCCCGCCTATTGGTGCTGGTTACCGTAGTAGCCGCCATGACGCCAGTAAATTTATTTGCGGATAGTCTAGGGGACATTACGAAAAAGCAACAAGAAGCTCAAGCAGCTGGCAGTGCCATTTCCTCTGAACTAGAGGATGCTTTGCAGCAAGTCAGTGACACGTATACCGAGATTGACAATTTAAATACAGAAATCACCGACACGAAAGCGCAAATTTCGCAAACGCAAGTAGATATTGAAGCTTCCAAAGAAAAAATTGAAAAACGCAAAGCAGTCGTAGCGGAGCGCTTACAAGCTTTACAAGTTTCGAACACAGGGCAACAAAAAATGGCTATGCTCTTAGAAGCTAAAAGTATTTCCGAGTTTATTAATCGAGCGCTGTTAATCAGCCAGATGCAAGCTGCGGAAAACGAAAAAATGAATAGCTTGATACAAGAACAAGAAAATCTCGATAGTTTGATGGCACAATTGGAAGACGCCCAACAAGCCTTGACGACAAAAGAAGGCACGCTACAAAGTGAAGTCGCTGACTTATCGACGCAAGTGACTGGCTTACAAGCCCAGTTTGCTAAGAATCAAGATTTAGTGGCGCAATTGGCGACTGAAAAAACGGCTGAAGAACAACGGATTGCTGATGAAAAAGCCGCGCAAGAAAAAGCTGCTAAAGAAGCCGCTGAAAAAGCGGAGCAAGAAAAAGCCGCCGCTAAGGCCGCTGCCGAAAAACAAGCGGCAAGCGACAAGAATAGTAGCACTAGCAACAATAATGATAGCAGCAGTTCCAACACTGGCAATTCTAGTAACGCAAACGAAGATTCTAGCTCCACAGAAGCTAATACTGGTAACAGTGAGGATAATAGTAATTCGACACCAAGTGGTAGCACTACTTTTTCCATGGAAACAACAGCCTATTCCTTCAGTGAAGCCGGAGCGAGTCCTTTTACAGCCAGCGGCATTGACTTGCGGACTTATCAAGGAGGCGTTATTGCCGTGGACCCAAGTGTGATTCCTTTAGGGACTCAAGTCTATGTGGAAGGATATGGTGTGGCGATTGCCGCTGATACAGGTGGTGCGATTAAGGGAAACATCATCGACTTGCACTTTAGAACGGTTGGTGAATGTTATAGTTGGGGTCGACGCTATAATGTCAAAGTTACCGTTTTAAAATGGCCATAAATAATAATCTTTGAATCATCAAGGAGCTGCGCTTGTGCAGTTCCTTTTTTTCGTAAAAGGGGACTTTGACTTTTCTGTAGCCCTTCGCTACACTGGAAGACAGGAAGAAAAGATGAGGAGGAAGAGATATGATTCGGCCAGCTGAAGAAAAAGATGCAGCAGCGATTGCCCGTTTAGTGTTCATTATTTTAAAAGATATGGAATTACCTTTTTTAAATGAGGTGCCAGAAGCCGAGGTATTAGCGATTTTAGCGGAAACGGCACTGGAGCCCACTTATCGTTACGGCTTAGCTCGGGGGATTGTGGAAGAAATTGATGGAGAAGTTGCCGGGATTGCTTTTGGCTATCCAGCTGATGATGAACCGCTTATTGATTTGCCCTTAAGTGCTGTCCTAGTCCGTCATAATTTAAGTGGAGACTTGAAGCTCTTTGAAGATTTAGAGACTTTACCGGGGGAATGGTATTTAGATTCCATCGCCGTTGCTGAAAAATTCCGTGGTCAAAAAGTGGGTACACGTTTACTGGCGGCAATTCCAGCAATTGCGCAAGCAGCAGGCTTTGCTAAAGTCGGCTTAAATGTCGACTTGAAAAATCCTAATGCCCAACGTCTTTACCAACGAATGGGCTACCAAGTAGTGAGCCAAATGATTTTATCTGGTCACGATTATAACCATATGCAACTAACGCTAGCATAAAGAAAACGGACTGCCAACTTACAAAGGCAGTCCGTTTTCTTTCAGTTTTTAACAATTATTTTTCTCAGCTCTATAAGCAATGAGAGAAACTGTCATTTGGGACGAGTTTTCTGCTGAGCTTTCTTTCCTTTTGCTTTTTTCTTTTCTTCTTCCGCTTCTTTGTCATCTTTAACGTCCATTTTTAACTCCCGATCTTTTTTTGCTATTTCGTAAAAATGAAGCCGACTAATTTCGGGGATTTTAATACTTCCGGCTACCTGCTCATCCATTGTCTGGGAAAAATTTGGATTATTAACAATTTCGGCCACCATAGATTCCTTCTTTCTAAAGTAAATTAATTTGATAATCATAGCAAACTGATTAACTGCCAGTGTTAATCAGGAGTCACCTTCATTGATAAGCTAAAGGACTGATAGAAGCTGCGACAGGCTCACCTTTTTCATACGTTAAAAATCGCTAGGCTTAACGTATGAAAAAGTAGTTTAATCTAGTGAAAGATTAGGCTTCAAATTTTTTTGTGGATCTTTTTTTGTATTGTAAAGCCAGTAGTCTAAGACAGAAGCTATGCAAATAGCTAAGGGCGCCTCTGTAACTTGCGGAATATCTAAAACGTAACAATCCCCAAAGGTAAAACTCCCGCTAGTCATCGCCATGACTTGCCGCCGAAATTGAAAAATATGGTACTGGTGTTCCTCCACATTGCCAAAGACGTGCCAGCCAAGTTTTTGAATGTAGTAAAGATCCAGCGTGAAGTGAAAGAGGCGATTCATGGTGCCCACCTTTTGATAGTCTTGGTACAAATCAAAACGCGTGCCAAAAGACCAAGGAACACGCTTTACAAAAGCCAATAAGGTCCCAGACATAGAATACACCGATAGGACATTGCCTTTAGGTCCCCAACTTCCGACTAATAAAAATTGGGGGACACCGGCGGGATTTTTAACTACCGTACGCGCAGCTTGTCCTAAATACTTTTGCTGGATTAAATATTCACTCACGCGTCGTTCCTCCTTTTTTTAATGGCTGGGGACTAAAGATTTTCATTAATAGCGCGATGGATAGCTTGGGCTACACCATTTTCGCTATTAGCTGGGGCTAAATACTTGGCATAAGCATGTACTGCTTCAGGACCATTAGCCATAGCAAAACTGACACCGGCAACTTCCAACATACTTAAGTCATTGAAATTATCACCAATCGCCATGACTTCGTCTAAAGGTATGTCCTTTAGTTCTGCCACGCGTTTTAAGGCGCGACCTTTTTGAGCGTTGACGTGATTAATTTCAATATTATTTTTAGCGCTAGAAGTAACAGTAAGGTGCGGCAACTTATTGAGTTCATCGGTCGCCACTGCCAGTAGACCAGGGTCATCTAAAGCAAAGACGATAAATTTCAAAATTTGTAAGTTTTCATCTGCTAAAATGCTGGCAAAGTCCGGTACAAAGTGGACGTGCAATAGTTCTAAGTGCGCCGCAGCCATGGCAATCGCCATTTTACGGGAAATATTGCGGGCTTCTTTTAAATAATTAGACGTGGTAGCAATCCGCATGGCATGACTGTTGGAAAAAGTTCCTTTCGTCGTTGCCAATTCAAAATACAACTGATGCTTTTCTAATACAGTAATCACTTGTAAAACAAGTTCTTTTGGGATATCAATGGTAAACATTATTTGGCCGGCTTGGTCGTAGACTTGCGCACCATTGACGCTAATCATGGGTAAGCTGAGGCCAGCTTTGGCTAATACAGGTGAGGCTTCCGTTCGTCCACGTCCCGTTGCCACCATAAATTCGATGCCTTGCTCTTGGGCGTAGCGAATTGCCGCCGCATTTTCTTTTGAGACTTGCGATGTTTCGTTCAGTAAGGTACCATCCATATCAGAAGCAATTAATTTAATCACAGTAGATTCTCCCTCGCTTTCGTTCTCTTCATTTTACCACTTTTTATAGGAAGTGAAAAACGTAAACCGAAGCACGACAGTGGGGTGTAACCAATTTAAGGAGGCAGCGCATTGAAAACCATTCTTCACAATAGCTGGCAAGAAATTTTAGCGCCAGAGTTTAGCAAACCTTATTATGGCCAGTTGCATCAATTTTTAAAAGAAGAGTATCAAACGCAAACGATTTATCCTGATATGTACCACATCTATGAAGCATTGGAGTTAACGCCTTATGAAAAAGTAAAAGTGGTCATCCTCGGTCAAGATCCTTATCATGGTCCAGGACAAGCCCATGGGTTAAGTTTTTCGGTGAATCCAGGTGTAGCGATCCCGCCTTCATTAAAAAATATTTATCAAGAATTGCAAAATGATTTAGGGATTACTCCTGTGTCCCACGGCTATTTAGTTGCTTGGGCTAAGCAAGGGGTCTTACTACTAAATACGGTACTTACAGTTCGTGGCGGCCAAGCTTACTCTCATCGCGGTAAAGGTTGGGAGCAACTGACGGATAAAATTATTCAAGCGCTTAACGAGCGGAAAACGCCGATTGTTTTTATTCTTTGGGGCAACGGTGCAAAAGAAAAAATGAAAATGATTGATACATCTCGACATATTGTATTAACTTCGCCACATCCCTCACCCTTATCAGCCCATCGCGGCTTTTTTGGCTCTCGGCCCTTTTCAAAAACGAATAACGCCCTGATTGCGCTAGGGGAGGAGCCCATCAACTGGCAACTGCCCGCTGATCCGCACAAAGAATAATCAAGAGTAGAAACAAAAAAAGTAGTACAGGAAAAAAGACTGTTTTTTTTGTGGAAAGTAGTGTATGATAAGACCATAAATAATTTTTTGGAGGGACTCCCTGTGGAACTTTTTGATAGCTTGAAATACAAAATTATCCGTCGTAACATTAAAATCGTTTTTCCTGAAGCAACTGATCCTCGTATCTTAGGTGCTGCCGTACGTTTGAAAGCTGACGAATTGGTGAACCCCATTTTAGTCGGTAATAAAGCTGAAGTAAGCGAAAAAGCTAAAAGCTTAGGTTATCAAGCTGACAGCTTCACCATCTTAGATCCTAATGATTATCCTGAATGGGATGCCATGGTGGAAAGCTTTGTTGAACGCCGTAAAGGTAAAGCAACGAAAGAACAAGCTGAAAGCATTTTGAAAGACCCAAACTACTTTGGTACGATGTTAGTTTACATGGGCAAAGCTGATGGGATGGTAAGTGGTGCGATTCACTCTACTGGTGATACTGTTCGTCCTGCTTTACAAATCATTAAAACAAAACCAGGCGTTTCACGGACATCCGGCGCTTTCTTAATGGTTCGTGGCCGTGACCAAGAAAAATACTTGTTCTCTGACTGTGCGATTAACGTAAACCCAGGAGCACAAGAATTAGCTGAAATTGCTGTAGAAAGTGCTAAAACAGCTGCCTTGTTTGATATCGAACCCAAAGTTGCAATGTTAAGTTTCTCGACAAAGGGTTCTGCTAAAGCAGACGAAGTGACAAAAGTTCAAGAAGCAACAAGAATTGCTAAAGAATTAGATCCAACAATCGAATTAGATGGTGAATTACAATTTGATGCTGCTTATGTTCCATCTGTTGCAGCGCAAAAAGCGCCAGAATCTGATGTTGCTGGTAAAGCGACAGTCTTCGTCTTCCCTGAATTAGAAGCTGGGAACATTGGCTACAAGATTGCTCAACGTTTCGGTGGTTTTGAAGCCATTGGACCAATCTTACAAGGGTTGAACCAACCGATTTCTGACCTTTCTCGTGGTTCTAACGAAGAAGATGTATACAAGTTAACAATTATTACTGCCGCACAAACGTTATTAAAATAAAAAATAAGTTTTTGATATATTAGTATTTTTGAAAAAAAATCCTTTAGCCGTGAGCTGAGGGATTTTTTTTTAGGTAAAAAAGTATTTTATTCTGACCGTTTGTTATTTTTAGAATATGGAAATTTTCATGAAAACGAGGATTAAAGTATGCCCTTAAGCTTTTTATTTTATGCAATGAAAATGTAAACCCTTAACAATGTGATTTTTTCAACAAAGATAGTGGTCTTGACCAAAAAAGATATTGAAAAAGAAAAGTGGAAGCGTTATACTGTGGTCATGCTTTCTGATATATCAGTCTGGCGCAAGCCTAGTATATCAGGAGTGCCAAGGAAAAAATTTTTTGAGGAAGTTTGTTTGTTTAATTAGTGAAGAAAGGAGCAAAAAACGGGGGACAAACAGACAGAATCGCATCTCTTCTAATTTGAAACGGAGGCATAACAAATTGGTTAATGTAATTATTGGTTTGATTTTAATTGCCACATTCTTTGTAATGGTGTGGTACTGTGTGAAAGGTTACAACTTGATGGTTGGTTTCTTCGTAATGGCAACATTATGGACGGCTATCGCTTTAATTGGTAATGCTCTTTCTCCTTCTGATGTAATGGAAAACAAAGACTGGTTAAGCGTTTTGATTAACGTTTACGGCGACGGACCAGCTGAGTACTCTCGGTCGATCTTAGTTAACGTCTTCTTCGGTGCATTCTTCGGTCGTGTGTTAGTAGAAACAGGGATTGCTGCTACTTTAATCCGTAAAGTTACCGAACTTGGTGGGGATAAACCACGGATCACGATGGCGCTTTTATGTATCGTAACAGCAGTCATCTTCATGGTTAATACTGGTATTGGGCCAGTTATCTCTATCGCTGTTATCGTATTACCTATCTTACTTTCTTTAGGGATTTCTGCTCCAGTTGCTTTGTTTGCATTCATGGGCTCCATCATGGCTGGTATTTTCTCTAATCCAGTTAACTTTGCCCAATACCAAACAATCTTCAAAGGATTTAACGAAGCTGCAGGTGCTTATACTTTCAATGAATACTTCAACTTCTCCATCATCGCTTCTGTTGTAGCTTTAGTTGTTGTTTTAGTGGTAGCTAACTTATCTATGGGTAAAAAGAAATCTTACTCTTGGGCTGCTAACGCACAACAAAGTGGTTCTGATGACGCTCCTTGGTATTCTTGGATTGCCGTTATCTTACCAGTAGTTTTAGTTTTAGCTGTTAAAACAAGTGTTCCTGGTGCTGATGGCAAACCTTTAACACAAACTTTCCCAATCATCTTTGGGTTCATCATCTCCGGTATTTATGCTTTATTAACAACTGGCAAACTTAAAGGTAACTATTCTGAAATTTGCCGTCGTTTTGCTAAATTGTTCACAGATGGTTCTATCGACGTTGCGCCAATGATTGGTTTCTTACTTACTTTGGCTATGTTCAACAACGCTGCTGCTTTTGCTAAACCTTACTTTACTGCAATCTTGGGCGACTTCATTCCTCATTCTGCATTAATCTTAGCAATCGCTTTTGGTATCTTAACTCCACTCGGATTCTTCCGTGGGCCTTTAAACTTAGTTGGTTCTGGTTCTGCTATTTTAGCAGTTGTCTTAGCTGCTTACCCAGACAATGCTTACACTTTCTTGTTCCCATTGTTTGCCGTAACAACAATTGCACCTCAACATTTGGACGTAACACAATCATGGGTTGCTTGGGGCTTTGGTTACAGTAAAGTTTCTTCCGGCGACTTCATGAAGAAATCTATCCCAACTGGGTGGATTATCGGTATCGTAATGTGTTTAGTTGCTTACGTATTATACGGAACAAGCTTCTAATTCCGCGTCGTAAATATATTCTTGATTTGATTTAAAATGTAATAAAAAGTAAGGGGAATTCTCATGAAACGTTCAGTCAGAATGGGTATCGACGTTGGTGGTACGCACACGAAAGCCGTGGCTATCGACAACGCTACTCACGAAATTATTGGTAAATCCTCTGTTAAGACCACCCACGATGATCCTCGTGGGGTGGCTGCAGGGGTTGTAAGATCTTTTGAAAATTGTATGAATGAAAATGGCATCGCTCCAGATGACGTCGTTTTCGTAGCTCACTCCACCACCCAAGCAACTAACGCCTTAATTGAAGGGGACGTTGCTAAAGTTGGGGTTATCGGAATGGCTAAAGGTGGTTTGGAAGGTTTCTTAGCAAAACGCCAAACACGAATTGACGACATTGACCTTGGTAATAACAAGACCATCAGTATCGTGAACTCTTTCATTCCTTTAAAACAATTATCTGAAAGCAAAGTTGAAGAAACTATCGGTCAATTAGAAGGACAAGGCGCACGCGTTTTAGTTGCTTCCATGGCCTTTGGGGTAGATGATGGCAAGCCAGAACAAATCGTTCACGAAGCTGCTGAAAAGAAAAATATCCCAACGACAATGGCTTCTGATATTACAAAACTTTATGGTTTAACACGTCGGACACGGACAGCAGCCATCAATGCTTCTATCTTGCCTAAAATGTTAGACACTGCTAATTCTACTGAAGCTTCCGTTCGTGAAGCTGGGGTTAACGTTCCACTAATGATCATGCGTGGTGATGGTGGGGTTATGGAAATTAGCGAAATGAAAAAACGTCCAGTTTTAACCATGTTATCTGGTCCAGCCGCTTCAGTTATGGGTTCCTTAATGTACTTACGTGCATCTAACGGGGTTTACTTTGAAGTAGGTGGTACCACAACAAACATTGGGGTTATTAAAAATGGTCGTCCAGCTATTGACTATTCCATCGTTGGTGGACACCCAACTTACATTTCTTCTTTAGACGTGCGAGTTTTAGGGGTTGCCGGTGGTTCAATGGTTCGTGCTGATAAGAGTGGTATCGTTGATGTTGGTCCACGTTCTGCCCATATTGCCGGTCTTGATTATGCTGTATTTACCGATACAGATAAAATTGTCGGACCAAAAGTTGAATTTTTCTCACCAAAACCAGGAGATCCAGCTGACTACGTGAAAATCGTGATGGAAGACGGTTCTGCCGTAACGATTACGAACTCATGTGCAGCTAACGTTTTAGGTTTAGTTACACCTGAACACTTCTCTTATGGGAATGTTGAATCTGCTAGAAAAGCAATGCAAGCATTAGCCGATTACTGTGGCACAACAGTTGAAGATATCGCTAAACAAATCATGGCTAAAGCCTATGCGAAAATCGAACCAGTTATTTTGGAATTAGCTGAGAAATACAAACTTGAAAAAGACCAAATCTCCTTAGTAGGTGTTGGTGGTGGTGCGGCTTCTCTAATCGTCTACTTCTCCAATACAATGGGTGTTAAATATTCCATTCCAGAAAACGCCGAAGTTATTTCTTCTATCGGTGTAGCCTTAGCCATGGTGCGGGACGTTGTTGAACGGATTATTCCTAACCCAACAGAAGAAGATATTCGTTCCTTAAAACGTGAAGCATTAGATAAAGCAGTTGAATCTGGTGCAACACCTGACTCTGTCGAAATCCACATTGAAATCGATCCACAAACTTCTAAAGTTACAGCGATTGCTACCGGTTCTACCGAAGTTAAAGCAACTGACTTAACGAAAGAAGTGGACGAAGCTGAAGCACGAGAAATCGCTGCTGAAGATATGCGGATGACGGACGCTAACCAAGCCGAATTGTTGGCTGAATCTCATAGCTTCTTCGTTTATGGGGATAAAGCTGCCAATGGCGGTAACGGTCCAGTCCGGATTATCGACAAAAAAGGGTTCATTAAAGTTCAACGTGGTAACGGGATGGCTGTGAAGACTACCGCTGCTAATTATAAAGCTGAATTAGAACGCTTGTGGGATGAAATGGCTGTTTACCAAACAGAATTAATTGCTCGTCCAGATTACTACTTATGTATTGGTGCACGGGTAATGGACTTCTCTGCTATTGATTTTGATCAATTAACCTTGTTGACGGACTTAGAAGTTTCGGCTTTAGAACCGGACGATGAGGTGATTGTAGTTGCCGCAAACATCAAACAAAGCTAAGATTGTTCCTTTAGAACAAATTGCCCACGATCTCAAAGGTTTATCCGATGAGACGTGGGGGCGTTATGCTTTTTCCCGTGATCTTTTGAAAGAAAAGATTGACGAAAAAACTATGTTGGAATTGATTCACGGATCCATTCAAGCAGGGGAAGAAGCAGCTAAAAAAATTCAAATCCAATATCCAAACTTTGCCGTGCCAGAAGTTGTGGCGGCTCACGGAGTACGGGTGGAAAAAATGAAAGCTGAAGATGAACGAATTGGTAACCGGATTATGTTTGCGTTATATACGCCACCGGACCTCGTTCAATTAGCGTCAGCACCAATTGAAAAATTGGGAGCTTTCGACTTGCCTTGGCTGGCAAAAGAAAAAGTGGAAAACTTAATGTTAGGCCACGAACTCTTCCATCATATTGAAACCCACGACCCAGAAATTTTTACGCAAAAGACTAAGATTACTTTATGGAAAGTTTTGTTTTACTCCTACCGGACGAATGTTCGCGCTACGAGTGAAATTGCCGCCATGGTCTTTACAAAAATATTGAATGATCTAGATTATTCACCGTTTATGTTAGACATCTTGCTCTTTTATGCGTATGAACCTGAGACAGCCACCACGATGTATTACGAAGTACTGGATTTCTTAAATGAAAATTCGTAATGACTGACGAATGAGAATTTTTTAAGACCCGAGCGTTGCAACGCTCGGGCTTTTTTTTATTTTAAATGTAATGAAAAAATTAATAGACAGGCGGCCAAAGTTTGGAGGCTACCAACCCCTAAACCGTAAGCCAGGAAGCGGGGACCTTCTTTTAAAAATTTGCGCAAGTCTAAACGTAAACCAATTGCAGCTAGCGCAGTGGTTTCAAACCACGTACTAAAGAAATGAGCGCCGGTGGCTAAAAATGTTGGTAGGGGGAAGAAGCTATTGGCAATACATAAAATTAAGAACCCTAGCACATACCAAGGAATCGAAAGACGACGCCGACTTTTTGTTGAAGGGGCAGAGTTATGAGCTTGTATTTTTTTTTCAAAAAGAAAAACTACCACCACTAACAAGATGATGCGGGTAATTTTAAAGAGCATGGCATATTGAACAGTTTCACTATTAATTAAACTCGCTCCGGCGACTACTTGCCCGACAGATTGTAAGGTGCCACCTAATAAGGCACTGCGGGCTAACAATGTTTTACCAAAAAGAGCAGTGCCTAAAAAAGGGAGCGTCAACATCATGATAGTCCCTAGGAGATTAACGAGGGTAATAATTTGCCCTTTTTCTTCATCCTCTGCTTGAATCGCTGGGGCAATGGCCCCAATCGCCGATGAACCACAAACTGCGTTCCCGCCGGCCATCATTAAAGCCATTTTTTCATTGAAGCCTAACTTTCGGCCTAAAAGATAAGCGCCCAAAATAGTAAGCGTCATCAGGCAAAGAATGTAAAGCAATCCGCGCCAGCCCATTTGACTAATTGTTTGGAACGTAACCGTCAAACCTAAGAGTACAACGGAGTACTCTAACAGGCGACTTTCAGCAAATTTTGTGCCGGGAGCCAAATTTTTTTGCCGAAATAAAGTGTTGCCGCCTAAAATTCCTAGCAGAATAGCAAAGGTGGCCCCGCCAATCGTTGGTAAGACGAGGGCACAGAGCTTTCCCAGTAGTGCCACCGCTAGTGATAAGAGTAAGCCGCGCTGAATATTACTAAATGAATTCTTTTTTGTTTTTTTGAACCAGTGTTGCATCAAATCATCCTTTCTTTGTTAAAATAAGTATAAACGTAAAGTAGTCCGCGATTAATCGTAACTTTGAATACTAGCTATTAAAAAAATGGATGGAAGGGTTCTCATGCTGAAACAATTAACTACTTTTAAAACAGTTTACGAAACCCGCAGCTTTTCGAAGACTGCGCTGCTGCTTTTTATTGCTCAACCTACTGTCTCGGCGCAAATTAAGCAATTGGAAAATGATTTACAGACGCAATTATTTATTCGGAGTGGTCGCCAAGAACTGCAAGTAACCGCGGCGGCTGATTTTTTATATCATAAGACGTTAGGACTATTGGATGACTGGGAAGAAGTCGTACAAGCTTTGCGTTTACAACAAGAAGAAGTGCGGCTGATCCGCCTGGGTGCTTCCCATACTTTTGCTAGCTATGTACTGCCGCAGGTCTTGCCCTTACTTCATGCAGCTTTTCCTAAAATAAAATTTATCGTGGAACTTTTAAATTCCTTTGAAGTGTTGCAAGCTTTGACGCAACACCAAATCGATTTAGGCTTCATTGAAAAGCCTTTAGCAAGTAAGGAGTTGACGCGCCACACATTGTTGGCAGATGAACTAGTTTTAGTGGGGGATTGTAAAGGGCCGTGGCTAGTACGGGAATCTTCTTCAGGGGTTTACTATTACACGCAACGCTATTTGGAAGAAGCTGGTTTGACGCCAGAAATTTTGACGATTAAAAATAATGAAATTATCGTGGCATTATTACGCCAAGGGTTTGGCTGTTCCTTACTGTCTAAAAGAGCTGCTGAAGGGCTACCATATCAAAAATTAGGTCCAAGCTATCAACGAGAATTTTATTTGTTGCAGCAAAAGACGGCTGATCGGCAGTTAGAAGCTTACATCGCCTTTATTCGCCAGTGGAGTGGAAAAATAGACGGACAACCAAAAAAACTTCCCAACGTCTAGGCGTCGGGAAGTTTTTTTTAGTTAGTATTAAAAGCCCCGGGAGCCGCCACCAAACGTTCCGCCACCAGAAGAATGGGTGGTAGAACCGCCACCACCACCGCCACCGCCACTTTTTTCTGAACGCGGAATGCGGCGGGTAGTGACAAAGGAATTGGTGAGCTGATCTTTTTGATCGGTTAAGGTGAGCTGGCCTTGTTGCCGGTACTCGTATTCATAGCTAGGTTTTTTCAATTGATAGCGACTCTTCACCACAAAGAAGAAGATGCCACTGAGAATTAAAGCGCCTAAAAAAGCGAGTCCTCCTTCAAATAACGTGATAGTACGATACATGGTCACTTTGCCTGTTGCTTCGTCAATGGTGTAATGTCCACTGGGAATACCTTCATTGAAGTAATACAAAGTCTCATCAATAAAAGTATTGAAAGCTTGATAATACTCTTCGCTACTCAAACCATTATCGTAAACGGCATCTAAAGTATCTTCAATCCGACTGTCGGTCATGTAGTGAATCATATTGCCTGAAGTGGAGATGTACACTTGGCGACCAGTCATATCGAGATAAAGGAGAATACCATTCTCATCGTTGCCGATGGTGTCGCCTAATGTTCGATCGACAGCATAGCGCGGGTCATCTTGATCCAAGTCATAGCTAGTGGCAATCATGAAGGTGGCTTTCGTTTGTTGCTGCGCTTCAGCTAGCCGACTTTCTAATTTGGCGATTTGCTGGTTGGTCAAAAGACCTGCATCATCTAAAACATTTTCTGCAGCGTAGGTAGTACGAGAGCTGAAAGCAAAATAGGTCAGCAAGCTAAAGACAATAATTAAGAGAAAACGACTCATTTTTTTCATAGGAGATACCCTCCTAATAAGAATAGGGCAAATAAAGCGGCGAAGATTCCTCCGCAAGCAAGGCCAAGACGTTGCAAACTAATGGGGAGAACGCCGGCGGTTTTACCAGTTTGACCATTCATGGCATAATAATAAACTTTTTTGTCGCCGCGATTTTGATAGGTCACTAACCAGACAGGGAGCAAGACGTAATGATTTTCCTGTTGCTGAGTTTTGATATTACTTTGTTTGCCAGTGACGGTTGTGTACTGGCTAGCGGTTTCCTGTAGTAAATTTTGACTGTAGTTTTGTAATTCTTTTTGGACACTTTCTTGTAGCACATTAAATTCAATGTCCCGTTTTTCCGCTTGGAAGCCGGCTAAATATTGGCTATGAAAGCTGACAGCCTTATCTAAAGGGAAAGGTTGGACCGAAGTAACCATATTTTTTTGCACATTTTTCGTCAAAGCGTTTTTTACCAAGTTTTTAAAAGAAAGCTTTCCTTGTCGATAAATGGCGTATTGCTTGGTTTCGGTGTACTCAAGGTCCCCGACACGCCAAACCCGCAGACTGGTGGCATTGGCGCGGAACTGACCATCCAGCTCAGCATCCACCACCCAATACGGAAAATAGACCCCCGTTAGCAATTGAATTTGTTTCTCATCAAAAAAATCTTTAGGAATAAATTTTTTCTTTTTTGTCCAATTTAAAAATTCTGCCTCGGCTTTTTCTTTAGAAATAGCAAAAGGCAAAACTTTTTCTGGTTGGAAAGTACCGGCGAGGCGGCCAGTTAAGACCACCGGATTGTGGCAAAAGTAACAGTAGGTGGCAGCCGTAGTAGCATCCGTGACAATTTCAGCACCACAACTAGGACAAGTAAATAATTCTAGGTTACTCGCGCTGGTGGCATCGGTTGCCGCTTGTGGCACTGTCGTATCTTTTGCAGCAGCTGTCGTTTCTGAACCTTCTACAGTTGGCGAGGGTTCATCTGCTACTAGCCGTGCTGCTTTTTGTTGCGCTTCAAAAGCGCTGACTTCAGCTTCCGTAAATTCTGACAAACAAAAATCACAATGAAATTTTTGATCGTCAGGATTAAAAGTTAAAGGACCACCACAGTTGGGGCACTTATGCGTAATGACCTCCATCGTCAGTCCTCCTTATAGGGGAATGCCTTGGAAAGGTTTCCCGCAGTGGGGACAAAATTTCGGCACACCTTGGCTTAAATCAACGACTTCATGACATTCGCTACAACGCATTTCGATTTTTACCCCGTTAGTCGCTTGACTAGGCGCTTCCGGTCGCGCCTCTCCACAGTTAGAACAGAATTTACCAGTGTTTTCTTGTCCGCATTTTGGACAAGTCCAACTGTTATTTGGTGCACTTTCTTTTTGCTGCTGTTCTTTTTGTTGTGCGGCTTGTGCTTGATTATTTTTTGATGCTTCGGCAAAATAATTTCCAGTTTGGTTCATCCCCATGCCGACGCCAAAGAAACCGCTAGCTGCGCCACCAGGATTTTTCCCAGCTTCTTCAATGCCTCGTGCCATCGCTCCTTGGACGTAACCTTCCCGCACGCTAGGATCGCCTAACATCGCTCCTTGGTTGCGCATGTTAATGAGTTTGGTAGAATCATCGGTGTAAGAAATGCTAGCCACCGCCACTGCGGCTACTTCCATGCCACGGTTTGCTTTCCATTCGTTATCTAAGGCATCTTGCATGTAGCGGGAAAGCTCCAAACTTTTTGACGGTACGTAAGAAATGCGTTGACCATCTTGGGACATTTGGTTAATGGCGCTTTGTAAAGCAGTGAGGAATTCATTTAAATATTGTTCGTTGATGTCGTTAATGTCTACCCGCGTTTGATTGCGTGGGACGGCTTCTTTGTAAAAAAGTAAGGGATCAGTAATTTTAATGGAGTAAGTACCATGGGCGCGCAAAAATAATTCCGCGTTGTAAAAATTATCGAAATAATTGAGGGGCGCTGGGGTACCAAATTTAATTCCTTTAATTTCTTGCAAGTTAATAAAGAAGACTTGTTGCTTTTGCGGGGTCACCCCACCGAAACGGAAACGTTGGAAAGATTCTTGTAAGGCATCTTTAAAGTTGCCGTTAAATAAAGATGGAGCCGCGGCATTTTTTACTGTGAAATAGCCTTCTTCTGCGGTGTAGTCAATAATTTTACCGCCATCCACTAAAAGCATCATGGTGTTGACCGGGACGTGAATCACCGAACCATCTGTGACGACATCTTCGGTACCTTTACGATTAGAACCGCGCTTATCATCGCGGCGCACTTTCACGCCGCCGGTCATGACGGTGGTCTGTCCAAGTTCGTCTGGCTCGATAATTTCTAGCCACTGATCGGCTAAACTTCCTGTTAAGGTACTAGTTGCTGCTTTAATTAAACCCATAGTAAAACCTCCTTTAATTGTGTTAGCCTTATTATAGCACGGATGACTAAAATTCCTTTTTCAAACCCCATAATAGCTTTTAAACATCAGTTTTTTTTAGTATAATAGATAGAACGAAGTTGAAAAATTCTGCAAAGAAAGAAGGTTGGAAAATGGCATATCAAGCACTGTACCGCGTGTATCGCTCACAACGCTTTCAAGATATCGTGGGGCAATGGGCCATCACTCAAACATTGCGCAACGCCATTGCCACCCATAAAACCTCCCACGCGTATTTATTTACCGGACCACGAGGCACCGGGAAGACCAGTGCGGCGAAAATTTTTGCCAAAGCTATTAATTGTCCCCATCAAAAAGACGGCGAGCCTTGTAACGAGTGTGAAATTTGTCGCAGTATTACCGAGGGCCGGTTAAATGATGTGATTGAAATCGATGCGGCATCGAACAACGGGGTCGATGAGATTCGTGAGTTGCGGGACAAAGTAAAATACGCACCGACGCAAGCCCAATACAAAGTCTATATCATTGATGAAGTACATATGCTTTCCACTGGTGCGTTTAACGCCTTATTAAAAACGTTAGAAGAACCGCCGAAAAGTGTCATCTTCATCTTGGCAACAACAGAACCTCACAAAATTCCAGCGACGATTATTTCCCGGACGCAACGCTTTGATTTTAAAAAGATTGCCACGCCAGAAATTGTCGCTCATGAAAAAGAAATTTTAAATGAACTGCAAATTCCTTTTGATGAAGAGGCTCTTTTTGTCATTGCCAAAGCGGCAGAAGGGGGGATGCGGGATGCCCTCTCGATTTTAGATCAGGGAATTTCTTTTGGGGATGGCGAGGTCACCTTAGAAGCCGCGCTACAAGTAACAGGTAGTCTCTCCCAAGAAAAGTTAGCTGCTTATTTAACAGCGGTGTTGAATCATCAGGTAGAAGCTAGTCTAGAAATTTTAGAAGACATTTTGCAAGAAGGCAAAGAGCCCCAACGTTTTATTGAGAATGTGATGTTTTATCTGCGGGATTTATTAATGTATCAACAAGCGCCGCAATTATTAACAGCGCAAACAACACAAGTCTCCCCTGAATTTATTGCCTTGGCGCAAAAAGTTCAACCGGATACAGTGTATGCCAGCTTGAAAGTATTAAGTGCCACCCAACAAGATTTGCGCTTTACGAATCAGGGACGGATTTATTTAGAAGTGACCACTGTGAAATTAGCCGCCGTAGCTACGGCACCAAGTATCACGGCAGGCGCGGCAGTTAATCCTAGCAAGGCTATCGTCGAAGCGGCACCAACCAGTGATACGCCAGCTTTGCAGCAGTTGAGCCAAGAAGTTAGTCGCTTGCAACAACAAGTGAGTCAGCTGACGGAACAACTGCATAATGGTGCTAGTAGTGATCATTCGATACGTCCACCAGCAGTGAAGCGCAGCGGGCATAGCAACCAACAGAAACCACAAGAAATTCCGCGCCAACGGGTCTTTGCCACGTTGGAAAAAGCAACGCGAGAAAACTTGCAAGGAATTCGTCATCATTGGGAAGATTTGTTACAATTACTGCAGGCTTCTCAACGGGCGATGCTAAGAGCTTGTGAACCGGTGGCGGCTTCCAATGAAGCTTTAGTTGTCGTCTTTGATTATGAAATTTTATCGAAACGGGCGGCTGCTGATACGGATTTACACCAAGCAATTAAAGCAGGGGTTGACCGCCTCTTACATTTTGCACCAGAGCTAGTGGCCATTCCCCGCGAAGCTTGGCCGAATTTACGGCAAAGTTTTTTACAAGAACGGAAGTTAAAGAATGCCAATGGCGGTTCACAACAAGCAGTACCTGAGGCTAATGAAGAAGGTCCTTTAGCCCAGTTGACGGAAGAAACCGGTGAAGAGGACTTGGTGCCAGAAGTTGCCAAGGATACTTTTGTGGAAACGGCAGAAAACTTTTTCGGCAAAGAGTTTATTGAAATCACCAACGACTAATAAAAAAAGAAAGTAGGAATCACAATGCGTGGCATGGGAAATATGGGAAATATGATGCGTCAAATGCAAAAATTACAAAAGGAAATGGGCATTGCGCAAAACGCTTTAAATGAGAAAGAGTTTACCGCAGAAGCTAGTCAAGTAGTTACCGTGACCTTTACTGGCGATAAAAAATTAAAAAATATCACCATTAAACCTGAAGCGGTGGATCCTGAAGATGTAGAAATGTTACAAGACGTCATTGTGCTGGCGGTGAACGACTGTTTACACCAAATCGACGTCGAAACGGAAAAAACCATGGGTAAATACACGAAAGGTTTACCTGGATTTTAAGCCGTTTAAGGAAAGCCTCAAAAGAAAGAAGGAACCCTTTTGCAATACCCCCAACCGATTGCTAAATTAATTGAAAGCTTCACCAAGCTACCGGGGATTGGTCAAAAGACCGCCACCCGCTTGGCTTTTACGGTGGTGGACATGAAAGAAGAAGCGGTTAACGAGTTTGCCAAAGCCTTAATTGCGGTGAAACGAGATTTAACTTTTTGTTCCGTTTGTGGCAATATCACGCAAGAAGATCCTTGTGAAATCTGTCAGGATAAAACGCGGGATCGCTCCACCATTTTAGTTGTCGAAGAACCAAAAGATGTGATGGCTTTAGAAAAAATGCGAGAGTATCACGGTTTGTACCACGTGCTCCACGGTGTTCTTTCTCCCATGGAAGGCACTGGTCCTGACGATATTAATTTAACGAGTTTAATTACGCGCTTACATGATGAAACGGTACAAGAAGTTATTATCGCTACCAATGCGACAACGGAAGGGGAAGCAACGGCCATTTATTTATCCCGCTTGATTAAACCAGCAGGGATTAAAGTCACCCGCTTAGCCCACGGATTGGCAGTGGGGAGCGATATCGAGTACGCCGATGAAATTACTTTACTGAAAGCCGTGGAAGGTCGCCGCGAAATTTAAGCGGCACGCCCTTTTAGTAAGGAGCAGAGAGGAAGAAAAAGTTTGCAAGGTTTATTTATTACTGTGGAAGGACCCGATGGCGCTGGGAAAACCAGTGTCATTCAAGAATTAGTTCCCCGTTTGAAAAAAATTGCCACCCGTCCCGTGGTGGTCACTAGAGAACCTGGTGGCAGTCGCATTGCGGAAAAAATTCGCCAGTTAATTCTCGATAAACAAAATACGGAAATGGATGCGCGGACAGAAGCCCTGCTTTATGCCGCTAGTCGTCGCCAACATTTAGTCGAGAAGATTATGCCCGCTTTAGCTGCCGATGAGATTGTCATTTGTGATCGCTTTGTGGATAGCTCACTTGCTTATCAAGGCGCTGCCCGCAAACTTGGCATTCAAGAAGTTGCGGCGATGAATCTTTTTGCCACAGAAGGACTGACACCGGCGTTAACTTTATATTTAGATGTGGACTCCGATACTGGCTTGCAACGTATCTATCGCAATCGTCAAAATGAAATCAACCGTTTAGACGTGGAAGCACCGCAGTTTCATCAGTTGGTCCGTCACGGCTATTTAAAAGTGTTAGCCGAAAATCCAGAGCGCATGGTAAAAATTGATGCGCGTCAACCCTTGGCAGATGTGGTGGAAGACTGTTATGATATAGTTATCAAAAGAGCACCAAATTTTTTTCAATAAAATGTAAATAAGAAGGGTGGAGTTTTCCATGAAATTGATTTTAGCCATTGTTCAAGATAAAGATAGCAACCGTTTAGCTAATGAATTTATTGATGCCAACGTGCGGGCCACCAAGCTTTCATCTACCGGCGGGTTTTTGAAATCAGGAAACTCAACATTTATCGTGGGGATTGACGATGAACGGGTGCAAGAAGTTTTAGATTTAATTAAAGAAACGTGTCAATCACGTAAACAATATGTTTCCACACCAGTGAGTCTCGACTTATCCTTAGACGGTCAAGTACCTTATCCCGTAGAAGTCGAAGTAGGTGGGGCGACGGTTTTCGTTTTACCTGTTGATGCTTTCCAACGCTATTAAACAGGAAAAGCAGCGATGAAATTGGAAACAACCTTAGCCAGTACGCAGCCCATTGTTTTTCAACAACTCCATAACAGCCTTAAGCATGGACGTCTCGGCCATGCTTATCTTTTTGAAGGTCCGGCTAAAAGCGAGTTGGAGCAAGTGGCGCTTTTTTTAACGCAAGGTTTCTTTTGTCAAAATGCGCAAGATGGTTTGCCTTGTGGCCTGTGCAGTAATTGTCAACGGATTGCTTTAAAGGAACACCCCGATGTTTTATGGGTGGAACCAGAGGGGCAAACGTTAAAAGTCGAACAAATTCGCCAGTTGCAAAAAGAGTTCGGTAAGTCTGGTTTAGAAACTACCAAGCGCGGGTTTATCATTTGTGAAGCTGATAAAATGTCAATCGGTGCGGCCAATAGTTTGCTGAAGTTTTTAGAAGAGCCGCAAATGGATAGTTTGGCGATTTTGACAACAGAAGTGTTGGGCAAGATTTTACCTACCATTCAATCTCGCGTTCAAATTTTAAATTTAAAACCCCAAGCGCCGCAGCTGATTGCCAAAGTTTTAGTGGAAGAGCACGGACTAGCCGTTGAAGAAGCAAAACTTTTAAGTCAACTGACTCATAGTGTGGAAGAAGCGGTTGAATTCTCCCAAAATCAATGGTTTAATGAAGCTAGCAACGTTTTATTAGCGTGGGTAGAAAAATTACTGCAAGGAAAAACGGCTGCTTTTGTCGCCGTGCAAACCCAATTGGTGCCACTTTTTAAAGAAAAAGAACAACAAGCGCTAGCTTTTGATTTGATTTTTTTAGGAATTCACCAAGGACAGGTTGCCACGAATGTCAAAGCACAAATTGCCGCCATCTTTTTGCAAGCTCAGCAAAAGTTGCAAAGTAATGTTTCATTGCAAAACGTCTTGGAGCAAGGAACGTTAAAAACTTTCTCCATACTGCACGTATATTGAATTTAAAGGAGAGTTAAGATGGTAACAGTAGTAGGGGTTCGTTTTCAAAAAGCGGGCCGTGTTTATTATTACGCTCCTGGTGAACATCCCGTGGACTTACAAGAACCCGTGGTGGTGGAAAGCCAGCAATGTAAGCAACTAGGTTACATTGCTATGTTGCCAAAAGAAGTAGCCGACGATGAAGTGGTGGGGGATTTAAAACCTATTTTGTATCGCGCCACGTCAGAAGATTTACAAAAAGCGGCGGCTAATGAAGAAGAAGCGCAACGAGCGTTAAAAATTGCCAAAGAAAAAATCCAGGAGCGGGAGCTAGAGATGAAACTGACGCAAGTGGAATATTCTTTTGATAAAAGTAAATTAATTTTTTGTTTTACCGCCGATGGCCGAGTGGACTTTCGTGAGCTGGTGAAAGATTTAGCGGGTATCTTTAAAACCCGCATTGAGTTACGCCAAGTGGGGGTAAGAGACGAAGCCAAGATTTTAGGCGGCATCGGTCCTTGTGGTCGTCCCTTATGCTGTACGACTTTTCTCGGAGATTTTGTGCCGGTGTCCATTAAGATGGCTAAAGATCAAAGTTTGTCTTTAAATCCGACGAAAATTTCAGGACTATGTGGGCGTTTAATGTGCTGTTTACAATATGAAAACGAACAGTACGAAGAAGCGAAAAAGGCGATGCCCGATTATGGGACAGAGGTAGTGACGCCAGAAGGTAAAGGCAAAGTCATCGGCTTAAACTTATTAAACCGTATCGTCAAGGTGAAAGTGTTTGGGCGGGAGACGCCTTTTGAGTATGCCTACGAAGAACTACAAATTGCTGAAAAAGGGTGAGAAAATGGACAATCGCTCCTTATACGATAGTTTTGACCAATTGGAAGTAGAACTTTCCACCACCATGAATCAGCTGTTGGAGATCAAAGAGAGCTTACAAAAATTGGTGGAAAAAAACGCAGAATTAGAATTAGAAAATCAACACTTGCGCCAACATTTAGAAGAAATCGATAATCGTAATGCGACTCCTAGTCGGCAGGAGCTTTCCCGTTCCCGCATGAACCTTGAAAAGCTTTATGAAGAAGGCATTCATGTCTGTAACGTTTTTTACGGTCAACGGCGGAAAGATGATGAGTCCTGTGCTTTTTGCTTAGACGTAATTTATGGAGAGCGCAGTAAGTAACGACTTGATTGCAGGTAAAAATAAGCGAAGCGTCTACAACTGATTTTCGTTGAGGACCTTCGCTTTTCTAATGGCTGCATGAAGTTTCAAAGGAGGACATTGGTGTGCAACGTCAACAAAGTTTTGCTAAAAATGAAGAAGGTTGTCTTTACCTCGTGCCAACACCCATTGGCAACTTGCAAGATATGACCTACCGCAGCGTGGCGACGTTACAAGAAGTGGACGTGATTGCCGCTGAAGATACCCGCAACACGATTAAATTATTAAATCATTTCGCCATTACGACGCCACAAATTTCTTTACATGAACATAACTATCAAGAGCGCATTCCCCAACTTTTAGCTCGCCTTAAAGCCGGTGAAAAAATTGCGCAAGTGAGTGATGCCGGCATGCCTTCTATTTCTGATCCCGGCCACGAACTGGTTTTGGCCTGTGTGGTAGAAAGGATTCCCGTCATCGCCTTACCAGGAGCTACCGCTGGAATGACGGCCTTAATTGCTTCAGGTTTAACGCCGCAACCCTTTACTTTTATCGGTTTTTTACCGCGAAAAAAAAGTCAACAAGTGGAAGCTTTAGCGGCATATACGCAAAGCTGTGGCACGTTAATTTTTTATGAATCGCCTTTTCGCTTAAAAGATACGTTAAAAAATGTTGCCGCGGTGTTTCATGATCCGCAAGTGGTAATTTGCCGGGAGTTGACGAAGATTCACGAAGAATATTTACGGGGAAAGGCGAGTGAACTTATTGGCTATCTGGAAGAAACGTCCTTAAGAGGCGAGTGTGTCTTACTGGTGGCACCGACTGAATTTCCGGAAGAAGTTAGTCGTGACGAGGACTTAACGCTGCTTTCCATCACAGAACATTTCGCCCATTTAAAAGCAGCTGGTCTCACGGATAAAGAAATTATTAAGACCGTGGCAAGCGCACGACAAATGAAAAAGCAAGAAGTCTATAAAATTTTTCACGAATTAGTTTAATCGTCACAACCTCCTTGAAAGAGAACGTACATTCGGTGTATGATACTTTTAAAGGAGGTTTTTTCGTCATGAAGCAGTTGGCTTTGCCTTTAAAAAATGATACCCATCGTAAAATTATTCATATTGATATGGACGCCTTCTTTGCTTCAGTGGAAGAGCGTGATCATCCAGAGTTTCGCGGCAAACCTTTAGTGATTGCTCGTCATCCCCATGATACGGGGGGCCGGGGCGTGGTGACTACCGCCAATTATGAAGCACGCAAGTTTGGGATTCACTCTGCCATGAGCGCGCAAAAAGCCTACGAGTTATGTCCCAAAGCGATTTTTCAAGAAGGGAATCACGCTTACTATCGAGAAATCTCTCAAGAAATTCGGCAAATTTTTCAACGCTACACCGATATTATTGAGCCCGTCTCCATTGATGAAGCGTATTTAGATGTGACGGAAAATAAAATTCACAGCACCTCCGCCATTAAAATTGCCCGCTTGATCCAACGGGATATTTTTCAAGAGCTGCACTTAACGTGTTCAGCTGGGATTAGTTATAATAAATTTTTAGCTAAAATGGGCTCTGATTATCAAAAGCCCCGCGGACTTACGGTGATTATGCCCCAAGACGCGGAAAAATTTTTACAAAGTCTACCAATCGAAAAATTTCACGGCGTCGGGAAACAAACCGTACCGAAGATGCATCAGTTAGGCATTTTTACTGGCGCTGACTTAGCGGCTAAAAGCGAGTGGGAATTGATGCAACACTTCGGTAAAATGGGCTATTCTTTGTACCGAAAAGTGCGGGGCATTCATGATTCCCCAGTAAATCCGGAAAGAATTCGCAAGTCCATCGGTAAAGAACACACTTACGCCCAAGTTTTATTTACGGAAAATGAAATCATTACGCAGCTGCGGAAATTGGCGCAAAAAGTGGCCGCTAGTTTAGCGCAACACCAAAAGCATGGTCAGACGATTGTCTTAAAGGTGCGCTATGAGGACTTCACCACCATCACGAAACGTAAATCTTTTCCTCAGTACTTTAAAAATACTGACGATTTATTTTTTTACGGCAAAGAATTGTTTGACAGTTTACCCAGCAGTAAGCAAGGGATTCGCTTGTTAGGAATTACCGTTACTAATTTAGCCCCTGTGACTTTTGAAACCTTGCCGCTACCTTTATTTGAAAAATAAAAGTGTTCACCAGCTGCCAGCTGTAAAAACAGCGAGGCCTGGCGAACACTTTTTTAGTTAGGCAGAATAAACAAAATTTTTATGAGCGACACCGCAGAAAGACTGAATCATTCATACACCATTGCTTCTGCTGAGGCGATGTTTAAGACGATGACAAGTTGTTGCATCGGTTCATTTTCTGTCAGGGTGCAACAGCCGTGATAACGTTTCGCTAAATCTTTTAAAATCAGTTGCGCATATTGAAAACCTTTTTGCTGTAACTCTTTTTTATCCGCCACATAATCACACGTGACTTTTAAAGTTTCACCATCGCTATGCATGGTAAATTTTAACCAAGGATCTAAGCTAGGGGTGGTGGCCTTAATAATCGGATTTAACACATTGACTAACAGGCTAGTTAAATCGGTGACCGGCAATGAGAGCTGGTCTTGTCCGGTAATGGCAAAGCTCGCTTCGATTTTTTGCTGGCGACTTAATTTTTCGTAGTGATTGATGATTAAAGAAACGTAGGAATCCCTTTGATTATTATTTCTTTGCGTCGTTGCTTCTCGAGTTGTTAACGTTTCTAGGTAGTCGTGGATATCCGTGAATTTCCCACCACTCGCAAAATCTTGCAACACTTGATAATGATGGTGGTTTTCATTTTTCATAAAACGGACTTCTTGACTATGCAGCGCTAATGCCAATTGATTTTCCTCTAAGACGGCATTGCGCATGGACAGTAAGCTAAGTTCTTGTGCCCGCCGCTGCTCTTCTTGAATGTAAGAGAAAACACCGTAAGCACAAATGATAATGCCTAGTAGTGAAAAGGAAAGACTGCGGAGCAACATTAAATCAGGCATCCAAGTGATTAAATTAGCAATAAAGCTCACCACATTAGCTAGCGCCGTGAGGAAAAAAATAGGGAAAATATAAACGTAAAAAGGATTGCCCCGCCTTTTTTCTAAATAAGCTAAGAGCGTGGTGATAAAAGTTCCCGCAATCAAAGGAACATTGTAATAGTAACTGGAGATAGCTAACGGCAAAATTTCTAACAAGTGAAGACCTAATGTGACTAGAGCCACTCCAGCAACGCTTAAGGTAAAAATCCGAAACGCTTTAACGTAATAGCGGGCTTTCGCCAATAAATAGCAATTCAAAAGAGACGGGAAAACTAATAGCAAACTATAATACAATTCCGAATGGACGCGGGCTGGGAGAAACAAGTAGCTGGCCGCTACCGATACAAAAGAATCCAGTCCTAACGTAATGGTAAAAAGTCCTAAGCACAAGAAAGATAAGTCAGCATTTTTATTACGCCAAACATTCCAAAGATAATATAGTAAAATACCGAAACCGAGAAAGAAACAAAAAGTTCCTAAGACTTGGGTAAAAAAGTTTTGGTCCATCAAAAAACTTTTAGTGGCATCACTAGGTAGGAGGTAGCCTTTAATGAACCACGAGTTGTAACGAGAATAAGGGGAGCGCACGCGAATAACTAATTTTTTATTTTGATAATCGCTAGGCAAGGCAATCTTGGTAAAGGTAAAGCCAGGATCCTTATCTTCTTCAACGCGGGTTTGATAAAGGAGCGTACCATCTAAAGTGACTTTGACTTTTTGCTCTTGTAAGAAAAGCAAAAAATCAGGTTCTTCTATCGCGTGTGTTAAATCGTAAGAGAGGTAATATTCAGTGGCGGTAATCCGTTCCGCTTCTTGCCATGACATGGTTTTTGTTTCAGGCGTGGGATAAGTTAAGGAGTATTGCCAGGCTTTACTTAAATCCGTTGCTTCATAAATAGAATGGGGATTTAAAGTGAAGCGATTAAAAAGCAATGCCGCCATGACGATAAAAATTAAGGGGAGGGTGTAATAAAAGCGTTGGGCTAAAGTCCGCGGGTGATTCAGCATCCGTTCTTCCATAAAAAACTCCTTTCTCATTATTTTTTTAAAAGAAATTCGCTAATAACAATGATATACTAAGGTTAACGAAAATTCTATAAGTTATTTTAAATAACCGTAGTAATCATTAACTCATTTTTGAAAGGAGTAGTCTTAATGAAAAAAAAGTTGTCCATCGGCTTAGGGGCCATTTTTTTTGTCCTGTTAATTTTGGTCTTTGCGCTGCATCTGTTAGGGTTTCAATTATTTAATGTGACGGATGATTCCATGGAACCTGAGTTAAAGCAACACAGTCTGGTAATTGTTCAAACCAAACCGGCAGAACATATTCACACTGGCGAACTCATGACCTATTACGATAAAGAAAGTCAGCGGATTGTCACCCACACAGTGGTGAGTCGCGATGAGACGGGAGAAACTTTTTATGTAAAAAGTCACGCCGCCACTACGGCCAGTACAACGCCGATTAATCGGCGGTATGTTTTAGGTCAGCCCTTTTTAACCTTGCCACGGTTAGGGACAGTGGGTGTTGTGATTGATCATCACTTAGTTAGTTTAATTTTCTTTAGCTTGTTACTCGTCTTGTGGCTGTTTATTTTTTATTCTGTTCAATTCGGCACTTCCCCCAACAGTTGGGAAAAATTCTGAGTAAAGGTCACCGATTTTTTTAGGGAAGCGCATCGATTTGTCTGGGATTTTAATCGTGCTACAATCAGACCAAAGGAGGTTAGGGAATGGATTATTTTTATCAAAAGGGAACGAGCCTGACAACTTTGGTTTTGCTTCATGGTACTGGTGGTGATCGTCATTCTTTAAAGAGTATTGCCGCTGCAATTGCTCCGGCCGCTAATCTAGTCGCTTTGGAAGGCGCTGTTTTGGAAGCTGGTGCGCGTCGTTTTTTCAAACGCCACGGAATGAATCAATTCGATTATGAAAGCTTGACAGAAGCAAGTTTAGCGCTGGAAAATATTTTATTGACGGTTAGTCAGACTAAAGATTTACCCTTGGAACAATTTGTCCTCCTGGGCTATTCCAATGGTGCCAATCTGGCTAGTTATTTCTTACAGCAACGCGTTACCCCTGTCTGCTCCGCTATTTTATTTCATCCCATGGCTTTAGGTGGGACCAACGAAAATTTTTCTTTAGCTACTAAAAATCTTTGGCTGTCCTATGGGGCCCACGATCCTTTTGTGACAGCATCAAACTTTAAACAGCTCATCTTGCAATTAACGCAACGGGGCGCTGGTGTTACTTGTTTCCGACATGACGAGGGTCACCGCATAACGGTGGCGGAGCTTGCGGCAGCTGAAAAATTTTGGCAAACGCTAGAAAAAACGCAAAATCGCCCTTAAAAAAACACAGAATATTCATAATTACTCGCTAATATATAAGCATACCAACAATTGCTTCTTACCCAAGAAGCACCCTAACTTTTTCATTTTTAACTCCTGCCCGCTATGCCCGTAGCGGGCCCTTTTTATTTAAAAAAAAACTAGCCGCAAGAAGCTGCGACTAGTTCAGAAGTATTTAATAAAAATGAGCAGTTAACGTTGAAGCATCATACTGGGGCTGATTGTTAGCCCTTTGACTTTGAATGATGCCCATGTGTTGTGGGGGCCAGTAAATTAAAGTAGCGTGGCACTCCACGGCTTCTTTTTTGATAAAACCGAATTGGCGACTGTCGTTAGAAACGGGGCGATTATCCCCTAAAACAAAGAGGTAACTTGCTGGCACGGTAATTTGTCCTAGCTCTTCATAAAGATCAAAGTCTGGCGTATAAATTTTGCCACTAGGTGTCCGCAGATACTCTTCTGTCACTGCTTGTCCTAAAATGTACAAGGTACTATCTTTAAACTCAATGGTCTCTCCAGGTAAACCAATAACCCGCTTAATATATTTCGTTTCCTCAGCTTCATCTGGTGCGATAAAAGTCACCACGTCAAAGCGCCGTGCTCGTTGTCCTTTGACGGCTAATACATAGGTATCGTGGGGAATTGTTGGTTCCATCGAGCGCCCCGTGACGTGAATCGAGGTGAAGGGCCACAAGCTAACTAGCCACAAGCCCAAGAGAAAAACCAAGAGAAGTGTACGCCATTTTTTCACCGGCGGCGCCTCCTTAATGATGGTTTTTTAATGTGCAGTTGTATTTTATCATTAAAAATTAATTTTAAAAAGAAAAATGCTGTCTTACTAAGGGGACAAGTGGAAGGCTTAACAAGAAATTTTTTGCTACTAGCAAGCAGATTTCTCATGAGGAATCTTAAGCAAAGTAAAAACTGTGGGAGAAATCGTGTAATAGCTAGGAAAATCAGTTATAATGTAAGAGATAAGAAAAAGTAATATATTTCCACGAGGTGAAATGTGATGAAAAAAATTTTAGTAGTGGACGATGAGAAGCCCATCTCGGATATCGTCAAATTCAATTTGACCCGCGAAGGCTATGAAGTGTATACCGCCTATGACGGGGAAGAAGCCTTAGAGAAAGTACAAGAAGTTGAACCGGATTTAATTTTATTAGATTTAATGTTACCGAAAATGGATGGCTTAGAAGTGGCCCGTGAAGTGCGGAAAAATTACGACATGCCCATCATTATGGTGACGGCAAAAGATTCCGAAATTGATAAAGTCTTAGGCCTAGAATTAGGGGCCGACGATTATGTGACCAAACCTTTCTCTAACCGGGAACTAGTCGCGCGGGTGAAAGCTAATTTACGGCGTGGTCAAGGCACACCTAAAGCGCAAGAAGAAGTCAACTCAGAAATTACCATTGGTGAATTGACGATTCACCCGGATGCCTACATGGTAACGAAAAAAGGTGAGCCAGTGGAATTAACCCACCGTGAGTTTGAGCTTTTGCATTACTTAGCAAAACATTTAGGACAAGTCATGACCCGCGAACATTTATTGCAAACGGTGTGGGGCTACGATTATTTTGGCGACGTGCGGACAGTAGACGTGACCGTGCGGCGCTTACGGGAAAAAATCGAAGACAATCCTTCTCATCCTGGTTACTTAGTGACTCGGCGCGGCGTAGGGTATTACTTAAGAAATCCAGAATAGGAGTTAAGCATGAAAAAGAAAATTCGTTTTTTCCAATCTGTGAATTTTAAGATTGCTATTGCGTTTATTCTTTTACTCCTCATTTCGATTGAGATTATCGGGGCTTATTTTATCCGCGAATTGGAACAAAATACCATCACGGATTTTGAAAATTTGACCAATGCACAAGTAGAAAGTTTAGCAAAAAATTTAACGGATGAGTTGGAAAAAAGCGATGTCTCGCGGACAGAAGCTAATGAAAACATCCGCAAAGTCCTAGACGATTTTGTCTCTAGTGACACATTGGAGGCCCGGGTCGTGGATGACCGGGGCCTTGTGCGTGCAACCACCGATTTAACGAAGCAAAATGATGTAGGAAAGAAAAACGATTTAAAGGACTTGAATGATTTCTCCAACTCTCGTAAAAAAGAAATTATCGATAGCGGTAAACGCGTCTGGATTAATATTGAACCAATCTATTCTTCCACTGGAACGACACCCATTGGCGTATTGTATGTCCGCAGTAATATTGAGAGTCGCTATAACGATGTGAACGATGTCGCCCTCATCTTTTTTACCGCCAGTTTAATTGCCGGAGCAGTTTCTATCGTGGTGGCGGTCCTGATCGCCCGTTCTATCACGCGCCCCATTGACGAAATGAAAGAACAAGCACTGCGCATTGCCCGCGGGGATTACTCGGGGAAAGTTAAAGTCTATGGGCAGGATGAATTAGGGCAACTGGCAGAAACCTTTAATGCCTTATCTGAGCAAATTGAAGAGACCCAAGATGCCATGGAAGCCGAGCGTAATCGGCTAGATTCCGTCTTGTCCCACATGAACGATGGCGTTATCGCCACTGACCGACGGGGGAAAGTCATTATCATTAATGAAATGGCGATGGATCTTTTAAGTGTGACCTCAGAAGAAGCTTTGGGCCAATCCATTTTAAAATTATTGGATATTGAAGAAGACTACACCTTGCGGAAACTTTTGGAAGAACCCGGCGAAATTTTAATTGACTTTGCGGAAAAAGAAATCAGCGAAGACTTTATCTTAAAAGTGGATTTTTCCATGATTCGCCGTGAGTCGGGCTTTATTTCGGGTTTAGTTTGTGTCTTACATGATGTTACGGAGCAAGAAAAGAATGAAAAAGAACGGCGGGATTTCGTGTCTAACGTCTCCCATGAACTGCGGACGCCTTTAACCAGCATGCGTAGTTACATTGAAGCTTTAAGCGATGGGGCGTGGGAAAATCCGGAAGTGGCTCCTAGCTTTTTAAAAGTAACTTTAGAAGAGACCGACCGCATGATTCGGATGATTAATGATTTGCTTAATCTTTCTCGGATGGATGCCGGTAACACGCAACTCCAAACAGAATACGTCAACTTTAACGAGTTGGTAAACTTTGTCTTAGACCGTTTTGATATGATTGTGCAAAACGAAGAAGATCCCCGCAAAAAGTATGTCATTAAACGGGAATTTACCACCCGTGCTTTGTGGGTGGAAGTAGATACGGATAAGATTATCCAAGTGTTAGACAACATCATGAATAATGCGATTAAGTACTCGCCAGATGGTGGCGTGATTACTTGTACACTAATTGAGACGCACAATAATGTGATTTTTTCCGTTCGCGACCAAGGACTAGGTATTCCGAAAAAAGATTTAAATAAAATCTTTGAACGTTTCTACCGTGTCGACAAAGCTCGTTCCCGTGCTCAAG
Organism: Enterococcus nangangensis; assembly: GCF_005405245.1. Classification (GTDB taxonomy): domain Bacteria; phylum Bacillota; class Bacilli; order Lactobacillales; family Enterococcaceae; genus Enterococcus_J; species Enterococcus_J nangangensis. The sequence goes on from NZ_BJDR01000011.1 coordinate 53,892, forward strand.
GGGGGACCGGGTTAGGCTTGGCGATTTCTAAAGAAGTGATGAAAGCCCATGGTGGGGACATCTGGGTAACCAGTGAAGAAGGGCGGGGTTCGGCCTTTTATATTTCACTACCTTATGAACCTTATGAGGAGGATTGGTGGGAATGATTACCAAAGATCGCGTCATTCGTTTCATTTTAATTTTTTTAATCGCCTCTAGTCTGGTCCTGACGTATTTAATTTGGATGAGCCCCATTAAGCCACCAGAAAAAGAAGTCAGCAATGCCGGCACGACAACTGCGGTGCAAAGTAATTTAAAATCAGCTACGGAAGCTTTTTTACCCAATAAAGCAATTTGGTATCAAGGGACAGCCCGCAGCGCTAGCACGAAGGAAAGTTTTATTAGTTTAATTCAAACGGAGTTAATCAACGGCAAGTATGGTGCTTTAACGGCGGTGACTGATGACGATGCCTACACGGCGGCTTTAGGGACAACTGCCGGAGTCGAATTGGAATACGTGGGGAAATTTTCCTTAGAAGAATTTTTAAACGTCTATAACTTGAAGTTTCCTTTAGGTGACGAAAAGTCGGCGGCGGTGACCTTTGATCGCATCGTCTTAGACTTTAAAGAAAATTATTTATATTTACTTAACGATAGCCGTCCGCAAACCATTTACCGCGCAGCACTGGAAATTGCAGAAGGAGACATTAGCGCTTACGTTACTAAAAATAAAAAAGATTTTATTGGTGTTTCCCGCGGTCATGAGACGTTGCCTAACTTTTATTATGTCGATGAATCGATTTCGTTGCCGAAGTACAATTATATTTTAGCGACGCAACCGTATACGACTTTTACTAGTGCTTTTTTCAGTGAAACATCTGACTTGACGATTAACGATAATGGTCAAGAATTAATTTACAGCAACAGTGTGGGGGAAAGTCTTAGCATCGCTGATGTGACGGGGCAAGTTTTTTACCGTAGTGCTAGCAACCAAAATAGTAATGATAATTCCTATGATCGTTTAGTAAATAATTTGTACCGCCAAAGTTTTGATGCGCTAGCGCCCTTAGGCAATCAACTAGGCAACTTGCGCTATTTTGATTTGAATAATAATAGTTTGACCTTCACTACTTATTTAGAAGGTTATCCTTTAATGAGTCCGAATTTTCAAGGTCAGGTGCAAGTGGAGTTTAACGGCGAGCACCTAAGTCGAATTTATTCCAATGTAGAAAGCGTACAAATTCCCATTCCCGCGGATGAACAAGTTTTACTCCCCGATACGGCGACTTTTTTAACAATCTTAGGGACAGCGGGGGTCGACTTGAGTAAAATTGAAAATTTGCAGATCGGCTATCAGTGGCAAAATTTAAAAGAGGTGTCTCAAGTCATCGTCTTGATTCCCCAGTGGTTTATTCGCTATGCTGGTGAGTGGTACACACAAACGGAACTCTTAACGGTTTTGGAGGTGAACTCCTAGATGGACTTTCGTAAAATCGAACATATTTTTTTAATCGCTTTTCTCGGTTTAAATATTTTCCTATTGACGATCTTTACGCAAAATTTAGCAGAAGCGTCGAACATTGGGACTTCTGAAGAAAAAGATGCCATTGAGACGCGGCTAGCTAAAGATAAAATTGAATACGAAGATGAATTAGCCGACACGATTCCGCAAGGCTATTACTTGTCGGCAGAAGAAACCGTGTTAACCACTAGCGAGCGCAGTACTTTAAACGGGAATAGTACCGTCAGTCCTACTAACGGTACACTGTTGTTAACGGAAGACTATTTGATTAATAGTAAAACGCAAGAAGCTGACGTGGCGAGTCTCCTGAGTGACAGTAAACTTTTACCCTATCCTCATGAGTATCAATATTTAGCAGTGGGTTCTTCTTTGGCGGGGAATGCCCCGTATATAATGGCCACCCTCACTTATGAGGACTTGCCGATTTTTGATGCGACAGCGCAGATGAAAATTTATTTGGCAAATGTTTCTGGCGATGTGTATCGCGTAGACAAGTTGCAGTACAGTCACTTGGATAACATTACTAACTTGCGGGAGAAACAAGATTTAATTTCGGAAAAAGCCGCCATTACCACGCTTTACTACAATAGTAAGCTGCCTGCCGGCTCCACGATTAATTGGCGCATGTTGGCTTATGGGCGGACGCTAAAAGTCGGGGAAAAGAATGTCTACGTTCCTATTTGGTTTGTCTCGGTAACCGGTGATGATGGTGAACATATTGAAGAAGTGAATGCGGTGAACAATAATATCATCACGTCCAACACGATTACCACAGTAGAAAATTAGTGGAAAATAGAGTATACTCTAAAGGATTGTGAAAGAAATAAAGGGGCGGTAACATGAGTGTCGAAGAAGGTTTACAAATTAGTATCTTAGCTAGTGGGAGTACAGGGAATTCCCTGTTTATTCAATCGAAAAAGCAAAAGCTACTGGTGGATGCTGGTTTGTCAGGAAAAAAGATCACTCAGTTGCTTAACTCGATTGGTGAAGATCCCGCTGATTTAAACGGCATTTTAGTGACCCATGAACATCGCGATCACATTCACGGTGTGGGAGTTTTGGCGCGGAAATATCATTTAGACGTCTACGCCAATGAAAAAACGTGGGAAGCCATGAGTCCTTTAATTGGCAAAGTAGATAACGCGCAAAAACAAATTTTTGCTTTAGGAAAAACCATGACCATCGGGGATATTGATATTGAAAGTTTCGGTGTGTCTCACGATGCCGTGGCGCCACAATTTTATCGTTTCCATAAGGATGGCCGTTCTTTTGTCATGCTGACGGATACCGGCTATTGCTCAGATTATGTCCGAGGGCTGATTAAAAATGCTGATGCCTACTTAGTGGAAAGTAATCACGACATTGAAATGTTACGGATGGGCCCTTATCCCTGGAATTTAAAGCAACGCATTTTAGGGGATAAAGGTCACTTATCCAACGATGACGGTGCCCTAGTTATGACGGATGTCTTAGGTGCACGGACCAAACGGATTTATCTCGGTCACTTGTCCAAAGAAAATAATGTTAAAGAAATTGCCCATCTTACGATGGAAAATGTTTTGAAAGAGCACGACTTAGGTGTCGGTTATGACTTTCAAGTCTATGATACGGATCCTGATGCGGCTTCCACGCTATTTGCTATTTAAAAACAAATTACGGGTCTATGATATCTGGTGTTGTTACACAGAAATGTGTAGGAACACCAATATTTTTTTACACAAAAAGACATCTGGTTGGTAAGCGGGAAGTACCCCAGTATATTCTCTAATAGTTAACCTCCTGTTATTCTTAAAATACTTAAGAAAGACAGGAGGTTTCATTATGACTAGCATTCAGGATATTGTTCCTGTAAATATCAGCTCAAATTTCGTCAAGCAACATGACCCCGTGCCATCTCGTCCAATTAAACCCAAAGTAGCCTTACGGCTGAAACACCATGATTTAGATATTACTTTCTACAATGGCTGTGACAAATATCTTTTGTGTACGGTTCTTAAAGAGTTGAATTCAGATGATCGTTGATTACACCAAAGTAAAACATATCT
>NZ_BJDR01000012.1 GCF_005405245.1 Enterococcus nangangensis
TTTTGTGGTTAAAAACATTGTACCGTATCAGGCACTCATATGGCCTTTTCTTTTTACACAATTATATGGACTTTATCAAATACTCATGACACTAATTTTACTCTATAATGGACTACAAATTAGAAAAGAATTATATGAAAAGAGAGATGAGGTATTTGTTAGAATCAGAAATTATGAGAACTATTCGCCTGGATAAAGGTCTTACGCAACAAGCTCTTTGCACCGATATTTGCTCACAAAGTACGTATGCCTCTTTTGAAAAGCAAGGATATTCTATTTCATCGGATAGGTTATTCAAACTACTTAACCGTCTTAATGTACACTTAGATGAGTTTGAGATGCTCCTAAATGGTAAGGAAAATATCAAGAAAATGCTAACAAGGAATTTAGAAAAGGCAATCCAAGGAAAAGACGCAACAGCCTTACAAACATTAGCTACTGAATTTTATCAACACTACGAATTAGAAAAGGACATTTTTTATTTATGCTATTATTTAAAGTCACTGGAGTTCTTTTCAAAGTTGACTACTTATTTTGATTTTAAATGTTTTTCTTATGAACAACGGCAAGTTGTAACAACTTTAAAAGAATACTTGAAGAATGTCGAACATTGGCGCTACTTTGAGTGTGCACTGTTTTCTAATTTGATCATGTATTTAGATTCCTCTAGTATTATGAATTTTATTAAAGCGTTACCGAACAAAGTAGATTTGGAATTACCGAAAAATCAAGAATTATTTATTAAAGCTGTCGTGAACAGCTGCGCTTCTTTGATTGAAAGCGAAGAATACCCATTGTTGTTAGCGACGTTACAACTGACGGAAGAATACACTACAGATTTAGAGCGATTGCATTGGCGCATCGTTTGCCAGTTTTTCAAGGATATCTGTGAAGAGATAGTAAAGGGAAAAAGAAATAAAGGACAATATCAATATCTAAAAATCTACAGTACCACGGAACATGATGGCTATTATCAGACCCTCATGAACTTTCGGCAACGGATATTGAAGGAAAAATGTAAATAAAGGTGAAGGAAACGCCGCGGCGTTTCCTTTTTGCTATCTGGCCGTGAGATTGCGTAAAGCAAGGGAAACCGCTAGAATAAGGACGATGGAATAAGGAAAGGTGGGGGCGCTGCAATGGAAAAATATCATCGGGCTTTTGGCGTTTATGGTTTTTATCTAGAACATGATCGGCTGTTAGTCATGAAGAAAAATGGCGGGCCGTACAAGAATCGCTACGATTTACCCGGTGGTTCTTTGGAAGATGGTGAAGCTTTAGCACATTGTCTTTATCGTGAATATTTAGAAGAAACAGGACGGCGCATTCAACAGGCGCAGCAAGTGGGCACTTATAGTTTTACTTATCCGTGGAACTATCAGACGTGGCATCACAATCAACACATCTGCGTATTTTATCACGTGACGGCCTTGGTGGCTGAACAGGCGGCAGCTGTGACGGCCTTTGCCGGACAGGATTCTTTAGGGGCAGCATGGGTACCTTTAAAAGAATTAACGCCAGCCAACGCTTCACCTTTAGTGTTAAAAGCCTGTGAGTTTTATTTGGCACCGGAAAAGTTTTTAGTTCATGATGTACACTATAAAACCTGGGACGTTTTGACTCAGCCGGTGTTTGCTTAAGGAATAGATAAGGAAGAAGTGAAAGGTAATGCGTAGTACTGAAGAAATGATGAACTTAATTTTGCAAGTGGCGCAAGAGTTGCCGCAAGTACGGGCGGTGGCTTTAAATGGTTCGCGGGCCAATGCCGAAGCCCCCAAAGATAGCTTTCAAGATTTCGATATTGTTTATGTGGTGACGGAAAAGGAACACTTAATTGCCAACCAAAATTGGTTGCGGGCTTTTGGCGACGTTTTGGTGGAACAACAGCCAGAAAATTCAGTTTTGTTTCCCCACAGTTTAGGAGAACGTTATACTTTTTTGCGGCAATTCACTGATGGCAATCGGCTTGATTTAATGTTGTGTCCAGTGTCTGCTCTAGCGGAGTGGTGGCAAGATAATCCTTTAATGACCGTGCTGTGGGATCCAGAAGAACTTTTGGCGGAACGACCGTTAGTAGACAGCAGCGTCTATTGGGTGAAAAAACCTAGTGCAGCGGAATTTTTAGATAGCTGCAACGAATTTTGGTGGGTGGCTACCTATGTAGTGAAGGGCTTGTGTCGCGGTGAACTATTTTATGCCAGTGACCACTTGTATGAAAATTGTCGTGGTGAGTTGTTACGTTTGTTGTCGTGGCAAGTAGGATTTGCGACGGATTTTGAAGTGAGCGTCGGGAAAAATTATAAATATTTAGCCCGCTATTTGCCGGCAGAGACCATGGCCAAACTCTACCAATTACAAGATTTAACGAGTCTGACAAAAATTTGGGAAAGTTTAATAGCCACCGAAGAACTTTTTAGTGAAGTTTCCGAGGCGTTAGCGCAAGGGCAAGGCTGGTCCACGTTTCAGTCAGCCAAAGGTGTCCAAGACTACACCATAGAAATGAGGAAAAAATTTCCATGTTAGATATTCAAGAAGTGTTGGCGAAATTTCGCCCCAATCAAAAAATAAATTACGATAAAGTATTGCAAAAAGTGATTGCTGGTTGGCAGCAACAGGCGGAGCGACCAAAAATTTTACTCCACAGTTGTTGTGGACCTTGTAGCACTTATCCTTTGGAGTATCTCAGTCAATACGCGGACTTGACGATTTATTTTGCCAACTCCAACATTCACCCGCAAGAAGAATATTTAAGACGGGAACAAGTGCAGCGGGATTTCATCCAGGACTTTAACGCTAAAACTGGGAATCACGTGGAGTTTTTAGCAGCACCTTATGAGCCTAATGCTTTTATCGCCGTGATGACCCAAGCTCACTTGACCCAAGAGCCTGAAGGGGGCGCCCGTTGTAGTGCGTGTTTTCAAATGCGTTTGGATTTAGTGGCAGAAAAAGCTTTGGCTCTCGGCTACGATTATTTTGGTTCAGCTTTAACCTTATCACCGAAAAAAAACAGCACTTTGATTAATGAAATCGGCATCGAAGTGCAAGAAATTTATAACGTTCACTACTTGCCGTCAGATTTTAAAAAGAATAATGGCTATCCCCGTTCCATTGAATTGTGTAAAGAGTATGATGTTTACCGTCAATGTTACTGCGGTTGTGTCTTTGCCGCAAAAGCCCAAGGAGTAGACTTAAAAGAAGTGAAGCGGGCCGCCAAAACTTATTTAGCGGCAAAAGAAGCACAGTCTGCAGCGGCCGTGCAGATTAATTACACGCAGCTAAGTGCCGACGAGGAGGAAGCTAAATGAAAAAAATTGCCGTCCTGGGGAGTAGTAATTTAGATTTAGTTTTTACCACTACGCAATTACCGCAAGCAGGCGAAACGGTAACGGGACAAGATTTTGTCATGCACTTAGGCGGCAAAGGGGCTAATCAAGCCGTTGCATTACAAAAGCTAGGGGCTGACGTAACTTTTTTCACTGCCGTGGGACAAGATGCTTTTGCTACGGAAATTCTCACGGGGCTTTCCGCCACCGGCTTAAAAGTTGTTCCACACCGTAGTACGCAACCGACTGGCGTTGCGCAAATTAATTTGTATGAGGGCGATAATCGGATTTTAGTCATTCCTGGGGCGAATCACGATTGGCCGGCAAGCTATTTAAAGCGTATCGCCGAACAAATTGCTGACTTTGATTATTTTGTCTTGCAGTTGGAAATTCCATTGCCGGTGGTGACTCGTTTGTGCCAAATCATTCGCCAGTTTCCTAACAAAAAAATCATTTTAAACCCAGCACCTGCCCAAGTTTTACCGCCAGAACTTTGGCCGTTGGTGGACTACTTGACGCCTAATGAGCACGAATTGCACCTTTTAGGGCGGAGGGGCACGACGGCGGAATTATTGCAAAGCTCACCACCCCAAATCGTCGTCACCAAGGGTGCTGCCGGAGCGAGTTATTTTGACCGTCACCAACAAAAAGTAATGACAGTGCCAGCTTTAGCTAACTTAAAGGTGGTGGATACCACCGGTGCCGGGGATACCTTTAACGGCGCCTTTGTTTACCAATTGGTCCAGGGGGCTGAACTAGCAGCCGCACTAGCATTTGCCAATGCGGCAGCGGGCCTAGCCACCACTAAAGTTGGGGCGCAAGCCGGCATGCCTAGTGCGGCCGCCGTGAAAGAAGCGCAAAGCAAGCACAGTTAAAAAGTTGCGAATGAAAGCGGTTGACATTTTGCGTTTCTTTTCTTATGATAATTGTAAGATAATATTTTGAGCACGTGGATAGTGATTGGTCTGGCCAAGCTAAACCTGGTTCTTAGTTGCAGCAGACGTCTTTGGCGTAGTCTAGCTGATACTGAGACTCAGGTTTTTTATTTGCTAAAAATGGTAGCGGATACAGTATTTGACGGGAGGAAAAAGGTCGTGGAAATTAAAAAAGTGTTGAACAATAACGTCGTGATTACCGCCGACGCTAAAGGGCAGGAAATCGTCGTGATGGGTCGCGGCTTGGCCTTTAATAAACGACCAGGTGATTTTATTTCCCCAGATAAAATTGATAAAGTGTACCAGCTGAATAACAATAATTTATTTCACAAATTCCAAGAGCTCTTACTAGAAGTGCCTGCGGAATACGTGGAAATTACCGACAACATCATTCAATACGCGACGGAAAAATTAAACACCCCTTTAAATGAATCCCTCTACTTGTCATTAACCGATCACCTCTACACTAGTGTGGAACGCGCCAAAAAAGGGGTGGAAGTCAAAAATGTTTTATTGTGGGATATTAAACGTTTCTTCCCCAAAGAGTACGCCATCGGTCAAAAGACCATTGCCAAGGTGCGGGAAAATTACGGCATCCAGTTAAGTGATGATGAAGCGGGTTTTATTGCGTTACACTTGGTCAACGCGCAAGGAGAAACGAAAGACGAAGACATGACGCAGCTCACGCAAACGATGCAAGATATTTTAAACATCGCCCGGCGCCATTTTAAGATGGACTTTGACGAAGAGTCGGTTTACTTTTATCGCTTTTCAGCCCATCTGCGCTTTTTTGTCTCCCGTTTATTACAAGCGCAAACCCACGAAGATGAAAGTGCGGACGACTTATTCTTTTTAGTGCAGCGGAAGTATCCGACAGCATTTGCCGGAGTGCAAAAGATTGCTACTTACGTGGCGGAAAAATTTCAGCACCACTTGTCCAGCGATGAACAACTTTACCTGACGATTCACTTGGCGCGTTTAGCGCAAAAAGATCGCCAGTTAACTTAATTTTAAAAAAGGAGGATGGCAATTTTAGTCTCACCCCCATTGGTGAGGCGGCGATGTAGGAGCATGGCGGTGGATAGTGACATTCAGTTGGCTAAACCTTCAATGAAAAAAATTTAATTGGAGGCATTACAAATGGGAAAATATCAAGAACTGGCAGCACAGATTGTGAAAAATGTGGGGGGCAAAGAAAATATCAACAGCTTAACCCACTGTATTACCCGCTTACGTTTTAAATTAAAAGACGAAAGTCGTGCGAATGATGAAGTGTTGAAAAATATGGAGGGCGTCGTGACGGTGATGAAAAGCGGTGGCCAATATCAGGTGGTCATTGGGAATCACGTGCCTTATGTCTATGAAGAAGTCATGAGTGCGGCTGGTCTTTCGGCTGAAAATATGGGAGATAGCAATACTTCTGGTGTCTTCAATAAGTTAATCGACGTCTTAAGTGGCATCTTCCAACCTTTCCTAGGAGCTTTAGCGGCTGGCGGGATGATTAAAGGGATGTTGGCGCTCTTTGTCGCTTTTAACTGGGTAACGGATACTTCCGGGACGTACATTATCTTGAATGCCATTGGCGATGCAATTTTTTACTTTATGCCGATTGCCGTGGGGATTACGGCGGCAAAAAAATTCAACGTCAACCAGTATGTCGGTTTAGCGATTGGGGCGGCCATGGTGTATCCCACGATTCAGTTGGATGCTTTAGCCGGAGTGGGAGATCCATTACGGACGCTTTTTGCTGGCAGTCTCTTTGCTAGTCCGGTCTATATGGAATTTATCGGCCTACCGGTAATTGCTAACAACTACGTCAGCAGTGTTGTACCGGCGATTATCGTTGTCTGGTTTGCTAGTAAAATTCAAAAAGTGGCCCGTAAAGTCATTCCGGAAGTCATTCAAAATTTCTTTGTACCATTTTTTGTCTTATTGATTAGTATCCCCATCGGTTTGTTAGCCATTGGGCCAGTCATTAGCTTCTTAACCGACTTATTAGCAGCTGGCTTCAACAACTTAATGGCCTTTTCACCGTTACTTTTTGGTTTAGTTTTAGGTGGCCTTTGGCAGTTGTTGGTAATTTTTGGTCTCCATTGGAGTGTGATTCCCATTGCCATTATTCAAATTGGGACGATGGGCTACTCCACGGCTTTAGTAGGAACTTTTGGGGCGAGCTTTGCTCAAACCGCGGCAGTGGCTGCCATGTACTTCAAACTGAAAAATCCGAAAGAAAAAGCTTTGGTAATTCCTGCGGTAATTTCTGGTCTTTGTGGGGTCACGGAACCGGCGATTTACGGTTTATCTTTACCGAAGAAAAAACCATTTATTTTCTCCATGGTAGGGGGAGCGATCAGTGGTGCCTTCTTAGCGCAAATGGGCGTCATTCAATATACGATGGGAGGCCTAGGTGTTTTCATGGTGCCGTCTTTCATTAACAATACTACTGGTGAAGCAATGGGGGCTATTTATGCCATTATTGCAATTGTCATGGCGATGGTGATTGGTTTTACGTTAACCTTCTTCTTCTGGCAAGACGACACGGTAGAAATTATGGAACCGACGACCACCACTAGTAATGGTAAAAAAGAAATTGTCATGGCCCCGCTTAACGGTACAGTCTCGGCTTTAAGTACGGCTAAAGATGAAGCTTTCGCAACGGGTGCTTTAGGTAAAGGCGTCTTAATTCATCCAACAGAAGGGAAAGTTGTTGCGCCTTTTGATGGAACTGTCGTAACGGTTTTCCCAACGCAACACGCTATTGGCATCGTCTCAGAACAAGGCTTAGAAATCTTGATTCACATTGGAATTGATACGGTACAACTGGAAGGCAAACACTTTAACGCCCACGTTACTCAAGGGCAAAAGGTAAAACGTGGTGACCTTTTAGTAACCTTTGAAAAAGAAGCCATCGAAAAGGCTGGCTACAGCACGGAAACGCCAGTCATTGTCACCAACACGAAAGACTATTTAGATATTTTAGAGACGGAAAAAACGTCCTTAAGTTCGGCCAACGATGAATTGTTAACTGCTTTGACTTAAGTAGTGACTGCAAAAAATCTGACTGTGGCAAGAGACGGCTGCAGTCAGCACCATTTAAAGCCAAAGGAGTGAAAGACAGATGACCGAAAAAAAGGGTGTTAAAATTGTCACGATTGGTGGGGGATCTAGCTACACGCCAGAGTTGATGGAAGGTTTTATTAAACGCTATGACGAATTACCGGTTGCTGAAATTTGGTTAGTGGACGTGCCGGCTGGTCAAGAAAAATTAGCAATTGTCGGGGCGATGGCCCAAAGAATGTGGGATGCCAGTCCTTATGATGTGACGGTTCATTTAACTTTGGACAGGCGTGAAGCGTTAGTCAACGCTGATTTTGTGACGACGCAATTTCGCGTGGGCTTACTAGATGCCCGCGTGAAAGATGAACGGATTCCCAGTTCTTACGGCATGTTAGGCCAAGAAACCAATGGCGCCGGCGGAATTTTTAAAGCTTTGCGGACGGTGCCAGTAATTTTAGATATTGTGGAAGATATGAAAGAGCTGTGTCCTAATGCGTGGTTGATTAATTTCACCAATCCTAGTGGCATGGTGACAGAAGCCGTGGTGCGCTACGGCAAATGGGAAAAAGTCATGGGTCTGTGTAATGTGCCAGTGATGGCCATGATGGTGGAACCAGCAATTTTAGGCGTGGAACCAGATGAATTGATTTATAAATTTATAGGCTTGAATCATTTTCACTGGCATAAGGTAACGGATTTAACCGGTAAGGATCGGACGATGGAGATGATTCGCGGGTTAGAAACAGAAGAAAATGGCTTGCCGAAAAATATTTATGATTTGCCTTTTTATCACGAGCAATTGGCGCAAATGCAGCTGATTCCTTGTGGCTATCATCGTTATTACTACCGGCAAGAAGAAATGTTGGCCCATGCGTTAGAAGATTATGAAACAATTGGCACCAGAGCCCAACAAGTGAAACAAACGGAAGCAGAACTTTTTGAATTGTACAAAGATCCAGCCTTAAACTACAAGCCAGAGCAATTACAGCAACGGGGTGGGGCTTATTATTCTGATGCGGCTTGTGAAACAATTGCTTCGATTTATAGCAATAAAGATACGCAAATTGTCGTCTCCACTAAAAATAATGGGGCGTGTCCAGACTTGCCGGCTGATTGTGTAGTGGAAGTGACGGCTTATGTAGGCGCTGGTGGGGCGCGTAACGTGGCGTTTGGCAGCTTACCAACGGCTGAACGAGGCTGGCTACAAGTCATGAAAGCCATGGAGCTTTTAACAATTGAAGCGGCGGTCACTGGAAATTATGGGACTTTGTTACAAGCCTTTATCATTAACCCTTTGATTCCTTCCGGCAATACTGCTAAACAAGTGCTGGACGAATTGCTCTTAGCCCATGCGGCTTACTTGCCACAGTTTGCGGAAAAAATTACGGAATTAAAAGCACAAGGACTGACGATTAAAGATGAAATAGCGCGGGAATTAACCGCTAAAGAAAACGAGAAGGAGGCAGTCTTAGATGGGATTTCCTAAAGACTTTTTATGGGGCGGGGCTACCGCTGCCAACCAATGTGAAGGAGGGTATCGCGACGGTGGCCGCGGTTTGGCCAATGTAGATGTGGTACCAGCCGGACCGGATCGTTTTCCAGTAATTGCCGGGCAAAAGAAAATGTTTAACTTTGATGAGGATCATTTTTATCCGGCACAAGAAGCCATCGATATGTATCACCGCTACAAAGAAGACATTGCGCTTTTTGGCGAAATGGGTTTTAAAACCTATCGCTTATCCATCGCGTGGAGCCGTATTTTTCCTAAGGGGGACGAAGAAACCCCTAATGAAGAAGGCTTAAAATTTTACGAAGATGTCTTTAAGGAATGCCACAAGCACGGCATTGAGCCTTTAGTCACCATCACTCACTTCGATTGCCCCATGCATTTAATAGAAAAATATGGCGCTTGGCGGAGTCGGGAGCTGATTATTTTTTATGAAAGACTTTGTCGCACGATTTTTAGTCGCTACAAAGGTTTGGTGAAATATTGGCTGACCTTTAATGAAATCAATATGATTTTACATGCGCCCTTTATGGGGGCGGGCCTCTACTTTGAACCTGGGGAAAATCAAGAGCAAGTAAAATATCAAGCGGCCCATCACGAGTTAGTGGCTAGTGCTCTAGCTACTAAAATCGCCCATGAAATTGACCCGGAAAACAAAGTAGGTTGTATGTTAGCCGCCGGCAATTACTATCCTTACATGCCTAAACCTGCGGACGTTTGGGAAGGGATGCAACAAGATCGCGAGAATTATTTCTTTATTGATGTACAAGCGCGGGGCAAATACCCTAACTACGCCTTAAAAGAAATGGCGCGCAAAGGAATTCAGTTGGTGATGGCAAAAGGCGATGAAGAACTGTTAGCCGCCCACCCCGTAGACTTTGTTTCCTTTTCTTATTATTCTTCCCGCGTGGCCACCACAGACCCTGATGAATTAGCCAAGACGGCTGGTAATATTTTTGCTTCCGTGAAAAATCCGTATTTGGAAGCTAGCGAATGGGGCTGGCAAATTGATCCTCTTGGATTGCGCATCACCATGAACGCCTTATATGATCGCTACCAAAAGCCCCTCTTTATTGTGGAAAATGGTTTAGGCGCAGTGGATACGCCAGATGAAAAGGGGTATGTGGCCGATGATTATCGCATCGACTACTTAGCCGCCCACATTCAGGCGATGGATGATGCCATTACAGAAGATGGTGTGGAGCTTTTAGGCTACACCACTTGGGGTTGCATTGATTTAGTTTCCGCCGGCACGGGGGAAATGAAGAAACGTTATGGCTTTATTTATGTGGATCGTAATAATGATGGCCAGGGGACGCTAAAACGCAGCAAGAAAAAATCTTTCAATTGGTATCAAAAAGTCATCGCCACCAATGGCGCAGACTTAAGTAACGATTAATTCAACAAAAAGAGTGGTGGGCAGTTTCGCAAGGAGCTGTCTACCACTTTTTTTATTATGCAGAACTTTTGAAAAGCTAGCACTAAAAAATAATTATTCTGAATAGTCATTAAGTAAAGAAAATAAAGGATTTTCTCTAACAAAAATAACGATTCTTCTCTATTAGAAAATGACTTAGTTTTTTCTGAAAAGACGCTAAGTTTTTTGAAGAAACACTTTTTATAAAAATGAAAGCGCTTCTAAAAATGTTAAGATGAAATTATAAAAAGGAGGAAACGCCATGAAAAATAATACCAAGTTGATTCACGGTTACAATGCTTTTGATGAAATGACGGGTGCCTCGTCGATTCCCATCTACCAATGCTCGACCTTTAAGCAGATTTCCATTGAAGTTGGGCAACCGTACACTTACTCGCGTTTTGGTAATCCGACACGGACTGCTTTAGAAAAAGCGGTAGCCTCAATGGAAGATGCGGAGTATGGAACGGCTTTTGCTTCAGGGATGGGAGCCATCTCTGCTGTTTTGCTGAGCTTCAAGCAAGGTGATCATCTCGTGATGTGTAAAAGTATTTATGGCGGGACTTTCCAATTAGTCAATGAAGCGCTGGAACGCTTTGGTATTGAAGTGACTTTTGTGGATGAAACCAATTTAAGTGCTTGGGAAAAGGCGATTCAACCTAATACGCGCGCCTTATATTTAGAAACGCCCTCTAATCCCCTCTTGTCAGTGACGGATATTGCAGGCGTGGTGGCTATTGCTAAAGAATACAAGCTCGCCACGATTATGGACAATACATTTATGACGCCGCAATTTCAAAAACCATTGGCAATGGGGGTTGATGTGGTGATTCACAGTGCTACTAAATTTATTAACGGCCATAGCGACGTGGTGGCGGGAATTGTCGTCACTAACGATGAAGCGTGGCACAACAAAATCTTTTTACAACAAAAAGTACTAGGCGGCATTTTAGGCGTTGAGGATTGCTGGCTGACGATGCGGGGCTTAAAAACCATGGGCCTGCGCATGGAGCAAAGCGCCAAGAGTGCACAAATTATTAGTGAGATGTTGGAAAATCATCCGGTGGTGAAAAAAGTAAACTATCCTGGTTTACCGAGTCATCCGGGATATGCTGTGCAACAAAAGCAAGCAACTTCTGGCGGTGCAGTGCTGTCCTTTGAGCTGGAAAATCAAGAGGCGGTCTTTGCTTTTTCCCACGCTTTAAAAATTCCCATTGTTGCTGTGAGTTTAGGGGGCGTGGAATCCATTTTATCTTATCCCGTCACCATGAGCCACGCTTGTGTGGCCAAAGCGGAGCGGGAAAAACAAGGCGTAACGGATGGTTTACTACGTTTATCCGTGGGCATTGAAGACACGGAAGATTTATTAGCCGACTTAGAACAAGCCTTAGCTGCTGTAAAAGTCGCCGTTAAAGTGCCGGTCGAACGCTAAATAGGAAAAATGCTGATTTCAGCAGCCAAAAGATATGAATAAGTTTGTTTGTGAGAAGTGTTGACGCACTTCTCTTTTTTGTTGCGCAATTTAAGCGTTTAGGCGCGTGATTTCTCCCAATTTAGGGAAAATTTTTCCGGAAATTAGTAAAAAGCTTAAAAATTTCAATACTGACGAAAAAATATTCTATGTTTTTTCACGAATGTAAACGCTATACTAAGGACACTAAAGCGCTAACAAAAGCGCCGAAAAGGAGGAAGTAAAGATTTATGAAGAAAAGAACAGCATTTTTAACCTTGGCCTTAGCATTAGGCTTGACTGTTTCATTAGCAGCTTGCGGCTCCAGTAAAGACGGTGGCTCAAGTGATTCCGGTAGCGGAGACAAAACGACCTCTAAAGTAGCTAACAAAGATAAACCCTTAGTGTGGTTTAACCGTCAACCTTCCAACAGTTCGACAGGTGAATTAGACATGAACGCTTTAAGCTACAACGACAACACCTACTATGTGGGCTTTGACGCGAAGCAAGGGGCCGAAGTTCAAGGAACCATGATTAAAGAATACATTGAAAAAAATATTGATAAAGTGGACCGCAATGGCGATGGCGTCATTGGCTATGTATTAGCGATTGGGGATGTTGGTCACAACGACTCCATTGCGCGGACACGTGGGGTGCGGACCGCCCTCGGAACTGGCGTGGAAAAAGATGGCGCCGTTAACAGTGAACCAATCGGGACGAACGCTGATGGGAAAGCAACTATCGTCCAAGATGGGACTTTAGATGTCAATGGTAAAACTTACAAAATCAGAGAACTTGCTTCACAAGAAATGAAAAATAATTCTGGGGCAACTTGGGATGCCGCTACTGCCGGGAACGCCATCAGCACGTGGGCTTCTTCTTTGGGCGACCAAATCGATGTCATCGCTTCTAACAACGATGGGATGGGGATGTCCATGTTTAACTCTTGGTCAAAAGAAAACAAAGTGCCAACATTTGGTTATGATGCCAACAGTGATGCTGTTGCCGCTATTGCTGAAGGGTACGGCGGGACCATTAGCCAACACGCTGACGTCCAAGCTTACTTGACTTTACGCGTTTTACGGAACGCTTTAGATGGCGTAGATGTTGATACAGGGATTGGGACTGCTGATGAAGCTGGGAATGTTTTAAGCGAAGATGTTTACACGTATAAAGAAGATGAACGTTCTTACTATGCCTTAAACGTTGCGGTTACTGCTGATAACTACAAAGACTTTACTGATTCAACAAAAGTTTACGAACCTGTTTCTAAACAATTAGATAAAACAAAATCACCTGAAAAGAAAGTTTGGTTAGATATTTACAACTCTTCTGATAACTTCTTAGGTTCTACTTACCAACCACTTTTAGAAGCCTACGATGATTTAATGAACTTAGATGTTGAATATATCGCTGGTGATGGTCAAACAGAATCCAACATTACCAACCGTTTAGGAAATCCTGGTGAATACGATGCCTTTGCCATTAACATGGTGAAAACTGATAATGGTGCATCTTATACCGCTATCTTGAATCAATAAGCTTAAAGGGAACTGGGACTGTGACAGGAGCTTGTTGCAGTCCCCTTTTCAAATAAAACTGGTTCATTTTTTAGTGAAGCAAGAGAAATAGCACAAAAAGCAAGATGTTCTTTTTTCGCTATTTCTCTGATTTCACGGTGGACCAAGCAACAAAAACTGGAAGCAGAAAATATCAAAAGAAGTTTACAGGGGTAAAAATAATGACAGCAGAGAAAGACGATATCGTTTTATCCATCAGAGGTATGAGCAAGTCTTTTGGCCGCAACCGCGTGCTGGATCACATTGACTTAGATGTGAAACGCGGCACCGTGATGGGGCTGATGGGGGAAAACGGCGCTGGTAAATCTACCATGATGAAGTGCCTGTTTGGGACCTATCAAAAAGACGAAGGCAGCATCTTCTTGGAAAATAAAGAAGTGAGCTTCACTGGACCTAAAGATGCCCTTGAAAACGGCATTGCTATGGTGCACCAAGAATTAAACCAATGTTTAGAAAGAAATGTGGTGGACAATTTATTTTTAGGTCGCTATCCCGTTAATTCCATGGGGATGGTGGACGAACGCCGTATGAAAAAAGAAGCCGCCGAACTGTTTAGAAAGCTGGGCATCACGGTGAACTTGAGTCAGCCGATGCGCACCATGTCCGTGTCGCAACGACAAATGTGTGAAATTGCCAAAGCGATTTCTTATAACTCCAAAGTGATTGTATTGGATGAACCAACGTCTTCTTTAACCGTGCAAGAAGTGGCTAAACTTTTTGAAATGATGAAGATGTTGCGGGAGCAAGGCATTTCTTTAATTTATATTTCCCACAAGATGGACGAAATTTTTGAAATTTGTGATGAAGTTTCTGTTTTACGAGATGGGAAGTTAGTTGCTACCAAGAGTACGAAAGATACCAACATGAATGAATTGATTGCCGCCATGGTGGGCCGCTCCTTGGAAAATCGTTTTCCACCAGTGGACAACACGCCAGGTGAGGCCATTTTATCCATTCGTCATTTATCCACCAAGTTTGAGCCGCAATTGCAAGATGTGTCTTTTGATGTGGGTAAAGGAGAAATTTTTGGTTTATACGGCTTAGTAGGTGCTGGCCGGACGGAATTGTTGGAAACAATTTTCGGGATTCGGACGCGGGCTGCGGGTCGCGTGTATTTCAACAATAAGTTGATGAACTTTAACAGCGCCAAAGAAGCGATGGATCACGGTTTTGCTTTGATTACTGAAGAGCGGAAAGCCAACGGGATTTTTGCCAAAGGGAATTTAATTTTTAATACCACTATCACCAACTTACCCCGTTATAAAAATGGGGTGGCTTTGTCCAATGCCAAGATGGAAAAGGCGACGGTGAAACAAATTAAAACCATGCGGACAAAAGCCATGGGACCTAATGATTCTATTTCCAGCTTATCTGGGGGGAATCAACAAAAGGTCATCTTTGGGAAATGGTTAGAACGCGATCCACAAGTCTTCATGATGGACGAACCAACCCGGGGGATTGACGTCGGGGCCAAATATGAAATTTACGAATTGATTATTAAAATGGCGAAACAAGGGAAGTCAGTGATTGTGGTTTCTTCGGAAATGCCAGAAATTCTAGGGATCACCAACCGCATCGGCGTCATGTCTAACGGCCGTTTATCCGGCATCGTCAACACCAAAGAAACCGACCAAGAAGAACTCTTAAGACTCAGTGCAAAATACCTATAACAAAGGAGACAAAAGTAGTATGGCAACTGGAAAAATTCTTAGTGCCGCGGATGAATTACAACTGCGTCAGCCCATTGACGAGTATGTAGGCGGTATTCAAAAACAAATTAACGATCTCCGGCAAGACGGGACCGACAAAGTGATTACCACTTTAAGTGCCATTGAAAGTGCTAAACGGGATCGCAGCTTATCTAAAGATGAAAAAGCCGCTAAAATCACCAACTTAAAAACACAATTGGAACAAGCGAAAAAAGTCGAAGAAAAAAATAAAGGAGCCATCGCCCAACTTATTGGCCAAGCTGAGACTTACATTAAAGCGCACTTTGACAAGGAATACTACCAACCGGTTGTCGCTAGTTGTGCCGCTGAAAAAGTCGCCGCTAAAGAAAAATATCAAGCTAAAGTGGCGCAATTGAAAAAAGAGCAACAACAAGCGATTGCCAAACTTTCTGACCATCAAGAAATCAAAGAAGAAAAATACGTCCACAAAAATAAATTATTTGATGCCAAGATGGACTTACAAAGCGAGCTGCGGGAAATTAAAGATCGCAAACACTTAGCCTTTACCCATAAGTATCATTTGCTGGACTTGTTGCGCTTATCGAAATTCTCCTTCAAAGAAACTTTTGATCAACGACGGGAAAATTACGTGTACTCCTTTAATCGTCGGGATTTCCTCTTACGCAATGGTTTGTATTTTGCTATTTTAATTATTTTCATCATCTTAGCAATTGTGACGCCAATTATTAAAGGTTCGCCACTGTTGACTTACAACAACGTCTTGAATATCTTGCAACAAGCTTCGCCACAAATGTTCTTGGCTTTAGGGGTAGCTGGGTTGATTCTCTTAACCGGGACGGACCTTTCCATCGGCCGGATGGTGGGGATGGGGATGACGGCTGCGACCATCATCATGCACCAAGGCATCAATACTGGTGGTGTGATGGGACACATCTTCGACTTCTCCCATATGTCTTTAGGAGGCCGAGTTGTGTTAGCTTTAGTGGTCTGTGTGGTGTTATGTACCATCTTTACGACGATTGCCGGACTCTTTACAGCAAAATTCTTAATGCATCCCTTTATTTCTACGATGGCTAACATGTTAATCATCTTCGGGTTAGTCACTTATGCCACTAAAGGGGTTTCCTTCGGGGCGATTGATCCAGCGATTCCCAACATGATTATTCCGAAATTAAATAGTTTTCCAACCATTATCTTCTGGGCTTTAGCGGCGATTGTAGTGGTTTGGTTCATTTGGAACAAGACGCGTTTTGGGAAAAACTTGTACGCTGTGGGTGGTAATCCTGAAGCCGCTGCTGTTTCTGGGATTTCTGTTTTTGCCGTAACAGTAGGCGCCTTTATCTTAGCTGGGATTTTATACGGCTTTGGTTCTTGGTTAGAATGTGCCCGCATGGTAGGTTCAGGTTCAGCCGCTTATGGTCAAGGTTGGGAAATGAACGCCATCGCCGCCTGTGTGGTAGGGGGTATCTCCTTCACTGGTGGGATTGGTAAAATCTCTGGGGTTGTTGTGGGGGTAATTATCTTCACCGCCTTAACTTACGCCTTGACGATTTTAGGGATTGATACTAACTTGCAGTTCGTCTTCTCTGGTTTAATCATCTTAGTAGCCGTAACCTTAGACTGCTTGAAATACGTACAAAAGAAATAAATTTTTAAACAGCAAACAACAGGATAATAAGAGAAGTATCCGAAAATAGGACGACTGTTTTTGTGATATTTCTCTTATTTTGCTATTTTCTCACGCCGTTTTTAAGTCATTTAATAATAAGGAGAGAATCTGAATTGTAGATAAATACTGGGATTGACTCGTTAATACATGATAGATTATAAATAATGTTGTTATCTAGCTAGGAATTTAAAAATTCACTATGTTGATGATAGCGTTATCATGCTATAATGCCAGTGACGTAAAAACGTGAGGAAAAGAGCCATAATTAACTACATAATGAGGGATCACATGGAAACGTACACGTTATTATTAGTAGATGATGAAGCAGATGTTTTAAAAGCCATCAATAAAAAAATGAATTGGGCGGAGTTAGGTTTTTCCGTCATTGGTTTTGCCGACAATGGGTTAAAAGCGTTAGAGTTGGTGGAAAAATACCAGCCAGACGTGGTGATGACGGATATTAACATGCCCTATATGAACGGCCTGGAACTAACGCAACGGATTAAAGAAGATTATCCGGCGACAAAAATGTTAATTTTCACCGGCTTTGATGAGTTTGAATATGCTAAAGAAGCGATTCGGCTGGAAGTTGGGGATTATATTTTAAAACCCGCGAGTTCTTTAGAGCTGACGGAAATTTTTAGTCAGTTAAAAGAAAAGTTAGACCGGGAGATTAGCGAAAGTCGCAACGTGGAAAGCCTGCAACAGTATTATCAGGACTCGTTACCTTTAATGCAGACTAACTTTTATTCGACGCTAATTGAAGGGCGGATTAAAGAAGAGGAGCTAGCAAAATATTTAAAGGATTACCAAATTCCTTTGACGGGACCTTTTTATTGTTGTCTGGTGCTCCACACGTCCTTGAGCCAAGTACCGGAAGGAATGAATCCTTTATTAGTGGTGGCTTCAGTCCAAAAGCAAGCCAAAGAATACTTCGGGAAAAAATGGTCCGTGGCCTATTTTACTTATTTAGGAGACACCATTATGCTGGTGCAACTAGCCAATGAAAATGAAATTTCCAGCTTAACGGATGAGTGTGATCGTTTTTGTAAATATATTTTGCGGCTTTTGCGGGCCGTAGTGACGATGGGGATTGGGCAAGTCTGTGGCGAACTTTTGGATTTAGACCAATCTTATACTAGCGGCCGGATGGCGGTATCTTACCGCGGACTATACGGCGCCTCGCGGGTGATTAACATTAAAGAAATCGCCCCCCAAGAGATGGAAAAATTTAACTTAGTTGACGAATCGGAATTAGCAGAACTCTTTAAAAAAATTCACATCGGTCCGGTGGCCGCCATTACGAAAGCCGCGCAGCAATACTTAGACCACGTCTACGCTTCCGCCAAGACTTGGCAACAGCATACCGTCGTCGTGGCCGAATTAATTGGCGCCCTCTATCGTTTTGCCGCCAATAATAATTTAACGGTGGAAGCTTTTGCCGGCAATTTGAAAGAGTTATACGCAAACTTGCCAGACTTAGAGCCGGATGCTTTAAGCCAGTGGTTAACGGCGATTAGTATCGACCTCCATGAAAAATTGCGGAATGCCCGGAGTAAGACAACGGCGACCTTGGTGCAAAAAGCCCAAGAGTACGTGCGTAATCACTACAGTGAAGCGAGTTTATCGTTAGATGATGTTTGCCAAGCTCTCGGCGTGTCTAACGCTTATTTTTCTTCCATGTTTAAACGGGAGACAGAAAAATCCTTCATTAGTTATTTGACGGATTATCGCCTCGATTGGGCTTCCCGTTTATTACTGGAGACCGACGAAAAGAGTTACGTCATTGGTCAACGAGTAGGCTACACGGATCCTAATTATTTCAGTTACGTTTTTAAACGGCGCTTCGGCATATCGCCGGTGAAATATCGAACGGGGATTACCAATCGTGAAGCATAATAATCAGGAGCTTAAAACCAGCAGTCGTTTTAAAAATATGAGTATGCAATCCATTCTGATGCTGACGTTTTCAGTGCTGTCGGTGCTGATTATTCTAATTACCGGCGTCTTATTGTACCAACGTTTCTCAGCGATTTCGCGCCAAAAAGAAGTCGCATCCACCCAAGAAATGATTGGTCAAACGAAAGAGGCGATGGACGACTATTTAATGCGGATGCGCCAAATTTCCGATACTGCGTATTACAACGTGGTGAAGGAAAATGATTTTTCCAATCAAATGCAAACGATCCATAGCGGCATGAACATCTTATACGAAGGCAACAAAGACGATTTAGCCAGTATCGCCATTTACAATAATTTTGGCAGTTTAGTGTTGGCTGAACCAGTCGCCTCGCAAAAAGAAGACCCCGATGTCACCAACCAAGAGTGGTACCAACAAGCCCTCTCAGAGATGGAAAACATTCACTTTTCCACCCCGCATATTCAAAACCTATTTGACAACGGGACGATGCGCTATGAATGGGTGATTTCTTTAGCCCGGGCTGTGGAGCTGAACAATAGCGGCGAGTCGCAATTAGGCGTTTTATTAGTGGATATGGACTACTACAAAATTTCCCATATGTTGGAGCAACTCAACAGCCAGAGTAGCAAAAAATATTATTACTTGTGTGACAGTACCGGCAATATTATTTATCACCCGAAACAAGTGCAGATTAGTAAAAAAATTGTGCCGGAAAATAATAGCGCCATTGTCCACTACCAAGAAGGCGTCCATGATGAATATTTTCAAGGAGCAGCGCGGAAAGTTTTAGTCAGTGATATTAGTTATACCGGCTGGAAACTAGTGGGGGTCATTCCTGCGGCGACTTTTACCCAAGATACATTTCAAACGGGACTCTTTATTGCTCTTTATGTCGTCTTGATGGCGATGGTTCTAGTCGTTATTAACCGGATGATTTCGTTGCGGATCTCGCGACCTTTGCAAAAGTTAAATGCTTCTGTCATGGAATACGAAGCTGGTGCCGGGGCAAAACCGGCGATTTATTTAGGGGGCTCCACGGAAATTCGCCACTTAGGCCAGTCTATTCAACAGTCTTATGAACAGATTGATCAATTGATGAAAGAGATTATTTTAGAACACAATGAACGGCGGAAAAGCGAACTGGATGTTTTACAAAGTCAGATTAATCCTCACTTTCTTTATAACACGTTGGAGTCTATCACCTGGATGATTGAAGGGGAGGAAAATGATCGGGCAGTCTTTATGATTACTCAGTTGGCGAAACTTTTTCGGATTAGTTTGTCTAAAGGACGGACGATTATTCCTGTGGCGGATGAACTGCAGCACGCTAAAAGTTACATGAATATTCAAAAGCAGCGCTATAAAGAGGCGATTGCGGTGACTTTTGAGGTGGAGCCAGCGTTAAATCAGTTATGTATCGTGAAACTTGTGTTGCAGCCAATTTTAGAAAATAGTTTGAACTACGCTTTAAAAGGTCTTGATGATAGTGGCGAAATTAAAGTTGTCGGCCGTTTAGTGGCGGGAGATATTGTCTTGACGGTGACGGATAATGGCATTGGCATTGCACCTGATGAAATTGATTTATTGCTGACGGATCGGCCCGAAGCCCATAAAAAAGGCTCCGGTGTAGGGCTAGTCAACGTCCACAAACGGATTCAGCTCTTCTTTGGTAAAGAGTACGGCGTGACTATCACCAGTAAGCTAGACGAAGGAACGACCGTGACGATTAAGATTCCGGCGATCCCTTACACGGAAGAAAATCGTCAAATTTTAGAACAAGGTTATAATTTTGGCGGCGAAGCCATGATTGAAGAACAAAGTCAGGAGGCCGCCCATGAAAAATAATAAAATTTTTATTTTAATTGAAGTTTCTTTGGCTATAGTGGCTATTATCTTAGGGACTTTGATGCTGAATCAAAAAACGGAGTCCGTAGTGGGGAAAGTCGCCGTGATTTTACCAGATTCTGATGATAACCGCTGGACTACTTTAAAGTCTGGCTTGAAGATGGCAGCCAAAGACCACCAAGTGGAAATGTTTGTGGCGGATACTAGCGGCAGCATGACCTTAGAGCAGCAACAAGCTCTTATCGAACAAGAAATTGCTAATGGGGCGGATGCGTTAATCATTCAGCCTTTAGCCAGTACGGCCGAGACGACTTATTTGCAAAAGTTACAGCAACGTTTACCCGTCCTCCTTTTAGGGGCCAGTACCCCATTAGCCACCAGTACCCCCAATTTTGTCACCAGCTCACCAGACAATTACGCCATGGGCCAGCATTTAGCTAACGAGCTTTTAAAAGATTATGCCGACAATTTGACGGCTAAAACAATTGGCTTAGTTCTGACGAATAGTGAAACGGAAACCATGAAAGCCCGCGCGCGGGGCTTTAGCGAAACCATTGCGGCAAAAGGCGGGAGCGTGACGTGGACTGTGGCGGATTTTGCCGCCACGGAGCGCACCACCGTGCTGGGGAAAAGGGCGAAAGTCAATATCGTGGTGGCTTTAGACGACGACAGTTTGACCGCAGCCGGCGCCACTGCTGCCAATCACGACTTAAAAGGCGCGATTGTTTACGGGATTGGCCACTCCACCGAAGCCCTTTATTACTTGGATACGGATCAACTGGAGTGTGTCATTGTGCCGGATGAATTTAGTATTGGCTATCAAAGTTTGCGCCAGACGGCCAAGCGTTTAAGCTTACACTTTTGGCAAGGGAAAACTATGGACACCACGTACTACACGTTGCGTCGAGAAACATTATTTGCTAAAGAAAATCAGGAACTTTTATTTATGATGAACCAATAGGGAAGAAAGGAAGTAGTAGGATGCAGTGGCCAAAGAAAAAACTTTTGAAAATCGGCCTGTGTTGTCTCGGGGTACTTTTCCTCAGTAGTTGCGGTAAAAAAGCCGCGGTAGAAAGCACGCGGATTTACGTCGGAGTTTCTTGTTATGATCAAAGCGATATTTTTGTCAAAGAGCTGACGACGCGTTTTGAAGAGGAAATCAAAGACATTGGTGATGCCGAAAAATTATCCACTATCGTGACGATTCGTGATGCCGCCGACTCTCCCCGCCAACAAAATAGCCAAGTCCAAGAGCTGATTGATGCCGGCTGTAATATTTTGTGCATCAACTTGGTGGAACGCACCGATACTTCTGAAATTATTGAACTAGCGAAAAAAAATAATGTGCCGGTGATTTTCTTTAACCGGGAACCCGTGGCGGAAGACTTGAAGCAGTGGGATAAACTATATTACGTGGGAGCCGACGCCAAAGAGTCGGGGACGATGCAAGGGGAACTGGCTGCAGAAGCGATTTTGAACAATCCGCAAATTGATCGCAATGGCGATGGCGTTATTCAATATGTCGTCTTAGAAGGTGAGCCGGGGCATCAAGACGCGATTATTCGTACCGAAGAAGCCATTAATACTTTGAAAAATAAAGGCATCAAACTGGAGAAATTAGGCCACGGCATTGCCAATTGGAATCGGGCACAAGCAGCCAATCGCATGGAACAGTTGATTGGCGAACACCAAAACAAGATTGAATTGGTGCTTTCCAATAACGACGATATGGCGCTAGGGGGTCTTGACGCTTACGCCAAATTAAACCGCACCGCGGCTAGTACGCCAATCTTTTTTGGTGTAGATGGGACGGCTGCTGGTTTACAAGCGGTGCAAGAGGGTACTTTGGCTGGGACTGTCTACAATAATAAGGACCAACAAGCTAAGGCGATGGCGGAGCTAGCCACCGCTCTAGTAACAGGTCAAAGTACTAGCTCGTTCCCCTTTAAAAATGGTAAAACACTTTACCTGCCTTATGCTAAAGTGACCCAAGAAAATGTTGATGAGTATTAAAAAAGCTGGCGTCCTCATGGGATGCCAGCCTTTTTTGCCGCTTAACCAATGCGGCGATTAAATTTTTCAAAGCCGAATAAAGCGTCAATCCGCGCCAAATATTCAGGAGGAATCGTCACGTCTAAAGCTTTGAGATTGTTTGCTAATTGCTGCGCGTTAGTGGCACCGGTAATCAAACTAGAGATGCGGGAATCCCGCAAAGCCCAAGCTAAGGAGAAACTAGCCAGGTCGGTATTTAATTCTGCAGCCATGTTCACTAATTCTTCGACGCGGTCTAAGTTTTGCGGTGTTAATAAAGCTTTGATTTGTCCTTGATAAGTAGCGCGGGAACCAGCAGGAAGCGCTTGACCTTTCCGATATTTACCCGTCAACAAACCTTGCGCTAGGGGTGAAAAAGGTACGATGCCGATACCAAATTTTTCGCAGACGTCCATCATTTCATGTTCAATGTAACGATCCGTCATGTTGTATTGCGGTTGAATCACACTTAAAGGATGCAGTCCGCGCTCTTGGATAATCAGTTGCGCTTCTAAGACTTGCACCGGTGTCCATTCACTGACCCCGTAGTAGAGGACTTTCCCTTGATCCACTAGGTCGCTGAGGGCTTGTAGCGTTTCTGCTAGCGGCGTGGTGGGGTCAAAGCGATGGCAAAAGTACATATCTAAGTACTCGGTTTGCATGTGCTGTAAAGACGTATCGATGGATTCCATAATGTGCTTGCGGGAAAGGCCGCGGTCGTTGGGACCATCACCAGTTGGGAAAAAGACTTTGCTGGATAAAACTAAATCTTTCCGCGGCAATTCTTTTAACGTTTTGCCTAAAAAGATTTCGGCGGCTCCCCGACTGTAACCGTCAGCACAGTCAAAGAAGTTGACGCCATTTTCATACGCTAATTTTAAAGTGTCAGCAGCTTGTGCTTGCTTCTCGCTGTCTGAAACGTTAGTCATCCAACTCCCCACGGCAATTTCGCTGACTTTTAAACCTGACTTTCCTAAATTTCGATATTTCATGACTGTTCCTTTCTTTGTTCTTTATTTTAAAATTTCGTCGATGCGGACCAATTCTTTCGGTGTGAAGTCCAAGTTATCCAACGCTTTCAAGTTATCTAACAGTTGACTGACGCGGGAAGCCCCGATTAAGACGCTAGCAATTTCTGGTAAACGTAAATTCCAAGCTAAAGCCATTTCCGCTAAAGTTTGGCCGCGGTTTTCAGCAACTTCATTCAATTGACGCACTTTACTTAAAGTAGCGGCGACGCGCTCTTCTGACAAGAAGGGACTATCGGCACGATGGGCACGGGAATCTGCGGGAATCCCATTTAAATAGCGATTGGTGAGTAAACCTTGTGCTAAGGGACTAAAGACGATTGCCCCCAATCCTTCGGCGGCTAAGACATCCGTTAAGCCTTCTTCCACCCTGCGATTAAACATATTGTAAGGGGGTTGGTGAATAATGAAGGGCGTGTGCAGCGCTTTAAAGAGTTTACTGATGGCTGCGGTTTGTTCAGGAGAATAATTGGAGACCCCGACGTACAAAGCTTTTCCTTGCCGCACTAAAAGATCTAGCGCTTGAGCGGTTTCTTCTAAAGGTGTGTTGGAATCTGGACGGTGATGATAAAAAATATCCACGTAGTCAAGACCCAGCCGTTTTAGACTTTGATTACAACTAGCCACGATACTCTTTTTAGAACCCCATTCGCCATAAGGACCAGGCCACATATAATAGCCAGCCTTGGAAGAAACGATGATTTCATCCCGATAATGATGCAGGTCGTCTTTTAAAATCCGACCAAAATTTGTTTCGGCGCTACCGGCAGGGGGACCGTAGTTGTTGGCTAAATCAAAGTGCGTGATGCCATGGTCAAAGGCGGTAAAGACCACCTCTTTTTGCGTGGTCATTTTATCCACGTCGCCAAAGTTATGCCAAAAACCTAAAGAAATCGCCGAAAGTTTAAGACCTGACGTGCCGACCCGATTGTATTGCATGTTGTCGTAACGCTTTTCTTGTGCTTGATACATTCTTTTTCCTCCTTTGCTTGAAGCAGGTGCAAAATTTTCTCTTTACTCACTGTAGCACTTCAAGTACACTTTAAGTAAAGAGTTTCCAGCAAAAAAAATAATTTGGAGAAAGAAGTTTTTTTCATGACGACAAACACCATCACAACCTATTCCATTCATGAAATGAGCCAACAGACGGCTTTACCTGCTTCCACCTTGCGCTATTACGAAGAAGTCGGCTTATTGAAAAATGTGGCCCGAAACGGCAAGCATCGTTTGTATACGCCAGAACACCTGAAGCGGATTGGCGCGATTCAATGCTTCAAGCAAACAGGAATGTCCATCAGCCAAATTCAAGAATTTTTTTACCACGAAGATGAGACCCATGACTTTGCCGCTTTAGTGGAACTTTTAAGCGCACAATCGGCGGCAATCGACCAACAATTGCAGTTGCTCTTAGATAATCAAAAACATATTCATAGTAAATTGGCTTTTTACCAAGCGAAAAAAGTAGCTAGTGAGGAACATTTGCCCGAACCCCGTTGGCGGGATTTTGCTTAAAAAAGAGAAAAACTTTCCCAACCATCACAACAAATTGTGATGGTTGGGAAAGTTTTTTTGACAATTAAGGGATGATAACTTTTTGAAGAGGTACAAGGACCGTTTTGACAGTGTTTGTACTTCTTTTTATATGGTTAAATGTTTTCCGGATAGTTAGATAAACGTAAAAATACTAATCCTAAAAGTAGATCAACTTCTAAAAAATTGATGGGCTTTTTATCATTTTAGGATAAGCGATTTTGCTAAAGTTAACCCACCTAAAAATTATTTTTATAGAGTGCATTTCAGAATCTTTTGCGTATCTTCTTTGTAAGAGGACAAAATGATGTCCTTGCTATCGTTCAGGTGTAGTTCACATGGACTTTGGTCGCCTCCGAAGCAACAACCACTCTATTCTAGAAAAGTTGGTGCTGAAGGAGGTTATTTGAAAAGCTCGACTCCCTTGGTCAGAAATTGAGCAATAAGCGGAGTCCAACTGAAAATTTGTTTTTCAATTTTTATGTTGGACTCACTTGTTGCCGAAATTTCTAGGGAGGCGAGCTAGACATGCCAATGAAAGAATCGCCGGGAAGCGGGAAAGGTTGATTAAAATGCTTACGGGCATTTTGCAAGTTCTATTGGTTGTCAAAGCAATCCTTGAGATTGTTAGAGCAATTGTGGAACTTGTGCAAACAACTAAAAAAGACCCTAAAGAGTAATCTTTAGAGTCGCCACCGGCCATTGCCATGTAGAAACTGGAAGAGGTATACCCATTACCTTTTCCCTACACCTGAATTATAGCAAGGGTAAATGAGAAAGGCAAGTAGCTGCGACAAGGGAGATCTTCCAGGCTTTTTCTTTTTTTATTTGGTCTTCATGATCTAGCCATGCAAGCTAAAATTTTTGGCGTTAAGTGGAAAGTCCTAAAAAATTTAGGAAACAATTTCCCAGGCCTTCCCAACGTACCACGCAAATTTTGAACGAGCTTGCTGAGCTCTTCTAATTGTCCAGCTCCTTAAACTAGCTTACTCGGCATTAATCTGTAACGATGTAAAAATTAAAAAGCAAATTTTCAATCGTTCCATCTTAATGCTCATAAGCTGAGCGAGTTTAAGGACCTCTTCTTTATTGTCTAGCTCCTTAAACTAGAAGAGTCGGTAATAAGCCATAAGCCACAAAAAATTTGAAAAAATAATTTTCCGTGTCTTTCGTCTTATTATTCCTCTTCTGTGCAAGTTTAATGGGCTCTTCCGATTGTCTAGCTCTCTTCCCTAGAAATTTCGGCAATAAGTGGTGACGGCATAAAAATTAAAAAGCAAATTTTCAATCGTTCCATCTTAATGCTCATAAGCTGAGCGAGTTTAACGAGCTCTTCCAATAACAAGTCAATCCAAGGCAAAAAGTTGCAGGATTATTCCGTAGATTGGGGGAAAGATCTGGAAACGTTTTATTTTCAAAGGTGTTCTGTTAATCTGTAGGTGTCGTAGCGGTTTGGTACTTTTTCAAGAAGCGTTTCGGAGTCAAAGCGGTGTAGCGTTTAAAGGTTTTGGCAAACTGCGCTTCTGAAGAAAAGCCACAGCTAGTGGCCACGGTTTCTAAGGGCAGATGAGGATAATTCAGCATAAAGCGTTGGGCTTGTAAAATACGTTTACTGTTTAAAAAGTCCGCCAAAGATTGACCAGTGTAGCTTTTAAAAATTCGCGCTAAGTAAGACTTGTTAAGAAAAAAGTGCTCGGCGACGGTTTGTAAACTCAGAGGTTCATGGAGGTGTTCCACCACGTAGCGCACAATCGGTTGTACGGTTTCAATTTGCATGACCCCCATGGGTTGGTTCAAGGAGCGCTGCTGATTGAAACGTTGTACCAACAAGAGGAGTTCTAAAACTTTTAACAATTGGCGCTGAAAATAATTTTCTTCTTGAAAAAGAGATTCATTGTATAAGGTTTCAAAAATTTCTTCTACTTGCTGTTGCTGGTGGGGTGTTAGGTCGTAAACGCCGGTCTGTTGGTGGAAGAAAAAAGCTGGGGTGGTGGCTAAGAGCGGCGCCACGGCATCTCCTAAAAATTCGACCGGCAGTTCAATTAAGTAGCGGCGATGTCCACTAGCTTTTGTAAAATCAGTGCGATGGGGAACCTTGGCATCAATTAAGACGAGACTCCCTTTGAACAAAGGATAGACGTGCTGGCCAATGAAAATTTTCCCAACACCAGTCAAATCTTGCAAGTAATACAATTCGTATTCAGGATGGGCGTGGGAGCGGGTCATGGCAAAAGGCAGCTTCCGTTGCCGTTTTTCAACAAAAATTTGTTTTTCCAAGTGGGGGAGCATCTAGACACCTACTTTAAAAGAATATAATAAAAAGAAATGAGGAATCATCATGAAGAAACGTTATGTACAAGTTGGTACGGGAGGTCGGGCACGTTTTTATTACGACGCCATTGCCACAACTTACAAAGAAACCAGTGAAATTGTCGCTTTTTGCGATTTGTCGCAAACGCGGATGGATTACGCGAATCGGCGCTTAGTTTCTAAAGGCCATCCGGCTGTTCCTACGTACCATTATACACAATTTGAACAAATGTTAGACGAAACCAAGCCAGATTATGTGATTGTGACTTCCGTTGACCGGACGCACCACGATTACATTATCCGCGCCATGGAAAAAGGCTACGATGTGATTACCGAAAAACCCATGACGATTGATAACGAGAAAGCCCAAGCCATTATTGATTGTCAAAAACGCACGGGCCATTCGTTACGCGTGACGTTCAACTATCGTTATGCGCCCCACAATACGAAAGTACAGGAATTAATTGCTAGTGGGGTGATTGGCGATGTCTATTCTGTCCATTTTGAATGGCTCTTAAATACTAAGCACGGCGCAGATTACTTCCGGCGCTGGCACCGGAATAAATACAATAGTGGCGGCTTGTTGGTGCATAAAGCGACTCACCACTTTGACTTGGTAAACTTCTGGTTAGGGACGCAACCTAAAACAGTCTTTGCTCTAGGCGATTTAAACTTTTACGGCATGAAAAACGCTGAAAAACGGGGCGTCGAACACTTCTATGCTCGCGCTTACGGCAGCGAATACGCCAAAAATGATCCTTTTGCCATTGATTTAACTAAGTCCCAAGACTTGAAAGAGCTCTATCTCGACGCTGAAAAAGATTCCGGCTACATTCGTGATCGTTCCGTCTTTTCCGATGACATCTCCATTGAAGACACGATGGGGGTAATCGTGAAATACAATAGCGGCGCCATTATGACTTACTCCTTGAACGCTTATCAACCGTGGGAAGGCTTTAACGTCGTCTTTAACGGTAGCAAAGGGCGGATTGAAGTGAAAGTTGTGGAAAATTCTTACGTCAATGCGGGCGGTAGCCAAGACGACGAAGGCAAAGCGAAATCCAAAACTATTACCGTCCATCCAATGTTTGGTGCGCCTTACACCGTGGATATTGAAGAAGGCGAAGGCGGCCACGGCGGTGGTGATCCAGTACTTTTAAATGATATTTTCGGGACACCCGTTGACGATCCATTCCATCGGGCAGCTAGCCATGTAGATGGGGCGATGTCCATCCTTACGGGTGTTGCGGCCAATAAGTCCATTGCTTCTGGCTTACCTGTGCATATTAAAGACTTGGTGGAATTTTAGGAAAACGCATAAAGAGCTACAGTGGCTGGCGCCGCTGTAGCTCTTTACTTAGCGTAAATATTTTTTTAAAGGTAAGTCACTTTGTTGTAACGTTTCAGCTACGAGCTGTGCAATTTGTTGCGCTCCTCGTTGATTAAAGTGGGTATTATCTTCCACGCCTTGAGGATAATTTTCATGGAGACCAGGTGCTAATTGTAAGAAAAATTGGCGACTTGTATCATCATCATAATGATTGAGAAAGTCGCGAGTGACTTGATTCATATTAAGAAACGTAAAATGATTTTTTTGCGCAAAAGCTGCAGCCGCTCTAGGATAGTCTCCCAAACAAGTAGGGTCAATTTGATTATTTTGATAACTACGACGAGTAACGGATGAAAGAATTACAGGTGTAGCTTGATGTGTTAGGGCAACTTGCGTAAACAAAGCTAAGTTTTCTTGATACGTACTATCCGGTAACGTTCCTCGTGGCGTATCAATTTTTTGATCATTGTGACCAAATTGAATAAAGAAGTAATCTCCTGCTTGAATTTCTGCGGCGATTTTTTGTAAGCGACCTTCTGCAATAAAAGATTTTGTACTAGCACCGTTTTTAGCGTAGTTGTGGACAGTAACTGCTGGTGTGAAAAATGCGTTAAAGTATTCGCCCCAGCCTGCTTCCGGGCGCTTTTCTGCTAACTTTGGGGCGGCTGTCGAATCTCCTGCAATAAAAATATTCACTGATTATTTCCTCCATTGATTAATGTTAGCGCTTCTTTGTATAAGCATAGCATAAGTCAGCTACATTTTTCACTTGAAATTTCAACTGTTTATCCAAGCTGTGGAGTAAAGATTGAAGAAAAGAGCTGTGCTAATCGTCACGGGGATAAGAATAAAACCCTCACCCCCAAAAAATAAATTTTTGAGAAATATTTTCCCGTTAGCGTGTTACAATAAAGGCAAATATCAAAGGTAATTTGAAGGAGGAGAGCTTTATGGCGGCAAATCATTATGAACCTTCCCGTTTCGTGATGGACTTTCACTTGGCGGCATTTGCTTATTATGATGGACTGACGGTGATTGATGAGCTGACTTTGGGGCAAAAAGTTGAATTGGTCGCAGAACCGGACAATCCCCACGATCCAGATGCGGTGGCTATTTATTATCAAGGTAAAAAAATCGGTTATGTACCAGAAGCGAAGAATGCCCTCTTGAGTACTTTTCTTTACTTTGGTCATGGCGACATTTTCGAAGCGCGGATTCAGGCCATGAATTTGCAGCAACATCCCGAGCGCCAATTTCGCGTGGTGGTCTACGTGAAGGACGGTCGCTAAAAATAAAAAATTTCCCAGTGAAACCTGTCAGGCTGGTTTTACTGGGATTTTTTGTGGCGCTGAGTAACGTTTTAAAAGGAAAAGTAGGTAAAATGGTGGTATGATGAAGCATAAGTGTTAAATCCGTTTGTGAGGAGTGGAAAAAATGTTGTTTGGCAAAAAGAAGAGTTTGTTTGCACCGGTGGATGGAGAATTTATTCCTTTAAGTACGGTAAAAGATCCTGTCTTTGCGCAAAAGATGATGGGGGACGGTATCGCGGTTATTCCTAGTGATGGTCATGTAGTCAGCCCGGTAGTAGGGACAATCAGCACAATTATTGAACAAAAACACGCCCTAGGGATTACGACGCCTAGTGGCAAAGAAATTCTCCTGCATATGGGCATTGACACAGTTGCCTTAGCTGGAAAGCCTTTTGAGCTGTTGGTAAAAGCAGGCGATGCGGTAACGGTAGGGACGCCATTAGCCGAAATGGATTTACAAATGGTGAAAGATAGCGGCAAAGACACGACGATTTTGGTCATCGTCACTGGTCAAGAAAAAATTTCTCCGAAATACACCACGGCCACCATGGTGAAAAAAGAAACAGAACTAGCTAAAATGTAAAGAGCACACAAAAGGAAGAAGGTCCGCTAGGGGTCCTTCTTCCTTTTTTAGCCCTCATGTTCAAAAGAAACAAACTGACGCTTTTTTTCTTTTTCGAGAAATTCTTTAGGGGTCATGTGGAACTCTTCTTTGAAGCAGCGGAGAAAATGAGAGTAAGAAGTAAAGCCGCATTGAGTAAAAATTTGGCTGGCGCTTCCTTGTTCCCGCAATAATTGTTTGCTGAGTAGTAGGCGTTTTTTCAAAATATATTGATGCAAAGTCAAACCAGTTGCGGCTTTAAATTGGCGGCCTAGGGCATACTTATTAATAAAAAAGCGCTGGCTTAACGGCTCTTGCCGCAAATCACTGGCTAAATTTTCAGCAATGTAGCGGAGAACTTCTGTCATTAAAGGATTTTCCGCGGGGCTTTCCTTCAGCATTTTCGGCTGTTCTTGCTCTTGCACTAAGCGATTAAAGTAAACCATCAGCTGCAAAAATTTTTCCTCGTAAAAAAAATCTGCGCCATAGCTTTGCTCAGGCTGTTGATCCAAGGGGGCTAAAAGTTCTCGCAACTTTTCAGGGGGGAGTTGTAAGAGCCGACTGCGTAAAGGACCGCTAGTTTGAAAGCATTGGGCTAAGTTTGTTTGCGGCGTGGAATGAGCTTCTAAATATTGCGGCATGACAAAAATATAAACCCGTTCAAAAAAATTAGACGTTTGATTGAGAATGCGGTGCAAATCATTTTGCTGAATCAACAGCACTGAACCGGGATTTAAAGGAAACTCACGACCATCTAAGAAAAACGTCCCGCTACCAGCTAACGTGCAGTGAATCTCATAGTAATCGTGGGAGTGGTAAAAGGTTTGTTCCGGCGCAACGACGTCTTTCACGTGATACACTTCGAAGCGCTCCGAAATCATGGTGTTAATCAATTCATTTTTATACTGGGGCATGGCTACACCTCCTAGACTTACCTTTATTATAATAAAAAAGATTCTTTTTGCAATTTTAGATAGTTTTTAGTCTCAAAATATTATTTTTTGTGGCAAGCCTTTATGGTAAAGTGTAAGCGTAATCAGAAAATAATGAGGTGGAAAGATGATTATTAAAGAAGAGATTTTTGTACCAAAAGAAACCGTAGAAGCTAAAATTGAATTAATGATGACCAACTTAACGACGATTAAAGATAATAGTGGTGCATTTTTACTAGATTTTGATGGCTTGAAAGTCGATGACAAAAGTTGGACCGTTTGGAACTGGCCGCAAGGTGTAGGCCTTTATGGGATTTACAAAAACTATCGCCAAACAAAAAATCCCCAAAGTTTAAAAATCGTCCAAGATTGGTTTGAAGCACGGATGGTGGAAGGTGCTCCACCAAAAAACGTCAACACCATGGCCCCGCTTTTAACCATGGCTTTGCTTTATGAGGACACGCAAGATTCCCGTTATGTGCCTTACTTGGAACAATGGGCCAACTGGGTGATGTACGATATGCCGCGGACGAATGAGCGGGGTTTACAACACGCGACGTATGGTCCGGAAAATAAAAACCAATTGTGGGACGACACCTTAATGATGACGGTCTTGCCATTGGCTAAAATTGGGACGTTATTAGGTCGGGAAGATTTTATCCAAGAAGCAAAATATCAATTTATGATTCATATTAAATATTTAATGGATAAAAAGACGGGCATGTGGTACCACGGTTGGACCTTTGAAGGTAATCACAACTACGCCGAAGCTTTCTGGGCGCGGGGCAACTGTTGGATTACTATCGCCATTCCTGAAATTATTGAAATTTTAAATCTCCAACCAGGGGATAGTTTCTACGAATTTTTATTGGCGACTTTAAATGCCCAAGTAGCGGCTCTTGCAAAATATCAAGATGCATCTGGCTTATGGCACACACTAATTAACGATGAGACTTCTTATTTGGAATCTTCGGCAGCCGCTGGTTTTGCCTACGGAATTTTAAAAGCGTGTCACAAACGTTACATTGACCAAAAATATGTAGACGTGGCTTATAAAGCCATGGCGGGCTTGATTAATGAAATCGATGAAAAAGGGGAAGTACAACACGTTTCTATCGGTACCGGCATGGGGGACAGCTTAGACTTTTACCGGAATATCGGGATGACGGCGATGCCTTATGGTCAATCCTTAACCATTTTAGCTTTAACGGAATTACTTTTGGCCTATTGCTAAAAAAGATGAAAAAGAAGCGTCGCGGCGCTTCTTTTTTGCTAGTTAGAAATTTAAAGGAGACAAGAAGATGTCAGGCTATTTATTTGTTTACTTTGCCGGAGAACAGACGGATCAAGAACAAATTTATTTTAGTGTCAGTCAAGATGGGTTGCATTGGCAAGATTTAAATGACGGCCAACCAGTGCTGGTGTCAACAGTGGGGGAACAGGGGGCACGGGATCCTTTTATCGTGAAGGATGAAAGGTGTGGTAAGTATTACTTATTAGCCACTGACTTAAAAATTAGTTACGGTGAAGATTGGCAACGAGCTAAAACGCGAGGTAGTCGTGATTTACTCGTCTGGGAAAGCAGCGACTTATTGCACTGGTCAGAGGTGCGGGCTTGTCCGGTGGGGTTACCAGAAGCGGGGTGCGTTTGGGCGCCAGAAGCCATTTATGACCAAGAAAAAGAGGCGTTTCTCGTCTTTTGGGCTTCTAACGTGCAAGAAGATGGCGACCAGCAGCGAAAAATGCGGATTTACGCTAGCTACACTAAAGATTTTGTGGACTTTTCGCCCACCTTTAAATATATTGAGCGCCCCAATGACATTATTGACACCACTATTGTGCATGTCCAGAATCATTATTATCGTTTCTCTAAAAATGAAACCACTAAAACGATTGAATTAGAAAAAGGTGCGACTTTAGCTGCCGATGCTTTCACGACGCTGGAAGTACCATTACTGAAAGATTTCTACGGCTTAGAAGGACCCGAATGTTATCAACTTCCCAGCGGTCAGTGGTGCTTAATCGCCGATCAATTTGCGACGAATCAGGGCTATTTACCCATGCTGATTGCTGACTGGGATAAAGGTCAACTGCAAGTTTTCCCCACAACCGCTTACGATCTGGGGCAAGGTAAAAAGCGTCACGGTGGTGTGATTGCCATTACTAATGACGAGTACCACGCCTTAATCGCTAATTTTAAATAAAAAAATCATCAGCTCTTCCGCCATTTGCAGCGAGAAGGGCTGGTGATTTTTTTATTTAAAGCCTTTCTTAGAAATTGATAATTCAACTTCATTAAAAAATAATCGTTCGCCTTTAGATGGAAAATGCTGTTAAATCAAGCGACTACATTTTAAACGTGATTTATTTCCGAAAATTATCAGAAATAGCCATTGCTCTTTACCTAGTAGTGTGTATAATAAGTGAATGTAAAGAAGCACGATAAGATAAATGTTCGTGTTTAACAAATGGAGGGAATCACGTTGAAGAAAAGAAATATTCTCGGTACAGCAATTGTTTCATTAGGGCTATTAGGAGCAATGAGCGCTTGTAGCACAGCTAAAGGAGCACAAGAAAGTTCGGATTCCAGTGCAAAAGCTGAGAAAGTAGCCACGGCAGCCATTATTACAGATGGTAACGGTGTGGATGATAAGTCTTACAACCAATCTGCTTGGGAAGGTCTCGTCAAATGGGGCGAGGAGCACCACGTTGAGCGGGGGAATGCCGGCTATCAATATTTCCAATCTTCAGGAGAAGCAGATTTTGTGCCGAATATTGACCAAGCGATTAGTGCTGGGTTTAAAACGATTTTTGGCGTAGGTTATATGTTGACTGCGTCTTTGAAGCAAGAAGCTGAGTTAAATCCGGAGACGAATTTTGTCATTGTGGATGACTTAATCGAGGGAATGGATAATGTTGTTTCAGCTAACTTTGAATCCAATCAAGCGGCTTATTTGGCTGGCGTAGCAGCGGCTTATACGACCAAAACTGATACAGTTGGTTTTATCGGCGGCGTGGAAAGTTCGGTCATTACAGCGTTTGAGGCCGGCTATTTGCAAGGAGTCGCTGATGCAGGTCAAGAATTAGGCAAAGAAATTAAAGTGATTGATCAATATGCTGGCGACTTTGGAGCGCCAGATAAAGGGAAATCTATTGCCGAAGCCATGTATGCACAAAATGCAGACGTGATTTATGCGGCAGCTGGTCAAACAGGGAATGGTTTGTTCCAAGAAGCAAAAGCCATCAATGAAACCGGCGATAAAGAAGTGTACGTGATTGGCGTCGATCGTGACCAAAGCCCTGATGGTAACTACACCTTAAATGGCGAAACGAAAAATTTCTGTATTGCTTCTACCTTAAAAGAAGTTGGCGATGTGTTAGCGGACTTAGCTGAACAAGCTAACGACGATCAATTTCCTGGGGGTCAAAGTTTAGTTTATGGCTTAGCTAAAGGCGGCGTAGATTTAGCAGAAACAGGTTTAACCAGTGACGCTAGTAAAGCGGTGGATGCTGCGCGGGAAAAAATTATCGCCGGTAACATCACCGTACAAGAAACCCTTAAGTAAGCAGAAAAAAGCCGCCAATCCCCAAATGTTTTTCGGTGTTGGCGGCTTTTTTGCGCAAAGAGTGGCACGAACTTAAAGGATAGTGTAACGTAAAGTGGAACAGAGAAAGGAAGATTTTAGTGCGTAAAGTTTATTTAAATCACGATGGCGGCGTGGACGACCTCGTGGCTTTATTTTTAATGTTACAAATGCCGGAAGTGGAATTAGTCGGCGTGGGGGTTATTCCTGGGGATTGCTATTTGGAGCCGGCGGTTTCGGCTAGTCGGAAAATTATCGACCGTTTTGGTCACGGGGTGAAGC
This sequence comes from Enterococcus nangangensis, assembly GCF_005405245.1. GTDB lineage: Bacteria > Bacillota > Bacilli > Lactobacillales > Enterococcaceae > Enterococcus_J > Enterococcus_J nangangensis. The sequence continues at coordinate 35,334 of NZ_BJDR01000012.1, forward strand.
TAGCTGTGGCGGCTTCTAATTCACGTCCGCAAAACCCTTTTCCTAAAGAATGGCGGATGCACGCTTTTACGGTAGATGCCTTACCCCTTTTAAATGAAAGCGGCCAAGTAGGGACGCCGCAAGCCGTACTGCCGGCGCATTTGCACTTGGTGGAATTATTGCAAAAGGCAACGGAAAAAATTGATTTAGTTTTCGTGGGACCTTTAACGGATTTAGCTCGGGCTTTGGCGGAAGATGCCTCAATTCAAGCAAAAATCGGCACCTTATACTGGATGGGAGGCACTTTTTTACCTGAGGGGAATGTGCAAGAACCGGAACATGACGGCACAGCCGAATGGAATGCTTTTTGGGATCCGCAAGCAGTGGCTGACGTTTGGGCCAGTGACCTGACGATTGACTTAGTCGCTTTAGAAAGCACCAATAAAGTTCCTTTAAGAAATGAAACCCGCGCTTTCTGGGCGCAAAAACGCCAAGCGTTGGGGGTGGATTTCTTAGGACAAGCCTACGCGATTGTGCCGCCATTAGTGCATTACGCCACCAATTCCACGTATTACTTGTGGGATGTTTTAACCGCCGCGAGCTTTGGCGAACCGACGTTAGTAACGAAAAAAGTAGTGCGGTCTAAAGTGCACGCTGATGGCTTAAGCCAAGGGCAAACTTATGCAGATCCTACCGGTCGACCAGTAAACCTTGTTTATGATGTAAAGCACGATGCGTTCTTTGATTACATTACCCAGTTAGCTGAAAAAGCTTAGCAAAAAGGAGCCATGAGAAAAACTCGCGGCTCCTTTTTTAGTGGAAATGTTTACTGAGCACTTTTCGCCGGATCTAGTTTACGTTCCACGATACCTAAAACCCAATCGGTAATGATGGCCATTAAGGCGGTAGGTAAGGCGCCTGCTAAAATAATGGAGGCGCCATTGGTGGCGTTGGTACCGCGGATGATGATATCCCCCAGACCACCAGCGCCGACGAAAGCCCCGATGGCGGTAATTCCGATGGCTACCACCAAGGCGTTACGAATGCCGGCCATGATCACGGAAACGGATAAGGGAAGCTCAATCATATAGAGGCGTTGCCAGGTCGTCATCCCCATTCCTTTTCCCACGTCTAAAATATTTTTATCTACTTGATTCATGCCGGTGTAGGTGTTTTTGATAATAGGCAGTAGCGAGTACAAGAAGACCGTGACGATCACCACGTTAACGCCTAAACCTAAGCCAATCATTAAAATGGAAATCATCGCTAAAGAGGGGATAGTTTGAATAATGTTGGCGATGCGGATGACCCAGTCGGCAATTTTGTGGTGGCGACTAATCCAGATGCCTAGGGGAATGGCGACGATAGCGGCAAAAAGTACGCCGTAAATGGAGATGAGAAAGTGACGCATAAATTGCGCGAAAACGTAGCTGCCATTTTCCCTAAAGTAGTACAAAAACTGTTCTAAGAGATTCATATCCTGCAAGTTCATTTTCTCACTTTCCTTCCTCAAAATAATGGTGTTTACTTAAAAATTCTGCTGCCACAACGCTAGGTTCCACCAAGTTATTATCGGCTTCAAAATTCAACTGTTGCATTTGTTCCGTATCGAGTACGCCGGCTAATTTTGCCAGAGCATCTTTGATTTTTGGCTCTTTTTTCAACAATTCGTCTGCCACAACGGGAGCGGCATCGTAAGGGGGAAAGAATTTTTTATCGTCTTCCAGCATGACTAAGTCGTAACTAGCAATGCGGCCATCGGTAGAATAGCCTAAGACGATATCCATTTTGCCAGCCGCCACGGCGTCATACACGAGACCGATTTGCATCGGCAAAATTTGTTGGAAAGAAAAGCCGTATTCTTCTTTAAAACCGGTATAGCCATCGCCAACTCGCGTAATCCAAGCAGTGTCCACCCCAGCAACTAATTCATTAGCATATTTTTGTAAATCGCTGACTTTTTTTAAGCCGTATTTTTCAGCGGTGTCTTTTCGGACTAAAAAGACGTACGTATTGTCAAAGCCGTAAGAGTCGAGATAGGTTTGCTTAAAGCGTTTTTTAAATTCTGTTTGGACAATTTGAAACGCTTCTTGGGGATCTTTTACCGGATCTAGCCCCAAGGTGGTAGTTAAATCCGTCCCGGTATAACGCGCCGCCGAAATTTGAGCATCGCCATTCATCATGGCTTGGTGGTTGATGGTGGTGGTGGCTAAATTATTAATAATCGTCGTGTCATAATCCGTGTAGTGTTCCACCATGCCCGCTACTAAGGCGGCTAAGATTTGGGCTTCAGAGGTGATGCCGCCGGTAATGGCCACCGTATTTTTTGAAGCGTTGCTAGCCAGACCTGGGAGGGAACAGCTAGTTAAAGTTACGAGGGCAATAAAGGTGCAAAGGAGTGTTTGCAATTTACGTTTCATCTTTATTCCACCTCCCGTACTTCTTTAGGCACGAGTTTATTTTCTAGACGACCTAAAAGAAAATCCGCCAAAAGGGCTAAGAGGGTTACGGGAATTGTGCCGGCAAAAATTAATGGGGGTTGATAATTATTTAAGCCGGAGAAAATCAAATCCCCGAGACCACCGGCGCCAATATAAGAAGCTAGCGTTGCCCAAGCAATCACGTAAACGGTAGCCAGGCGAATACCCGCCATGATGGTGGGCATGGCTAAAGGGAGCTCTACCAGACGAATAGATTCAAAATTAGTCATCCCCATGCCTTTAGCGACATCGCGATAGTTGGGATCCACACCTTTCATCCCGATATAAGTATTGCGTAAAATCGGCAGTAAAGAGTAAACGAATAACGCGAGGATTGCCGGCAATTTTCCTACGCCAAAAAAAGGAATCATTAAAGCTAATAAGGCTAAGGAGGGGACAGTTTGCAGCGCACTAGTAATTGCGAGGACGATATTGGCAATTTTCGGAGTGCGGGTCAAAAGAATTCCCAGGGGTACGGCAATCAAAATTCCTAAGGCTAAGGCCAAAGCGGAAAGATAAAGATGTTGCGCCGTTTTAGTTAAAATTTCACTGCCATATTCATTGAAAAAGGCTGTCATAATTCTAGACCTCCTCTTTTACAGATTCCACCGCGTCACTAATCGTTGCTTCGTCACCCCAAAGGACGTCGTACACGATATCTACTAGAGACGCCCGCGTCAAAATACCGGTAACGCGATTTTCATCATCTACCACTGGCACGTATTTTAAACCACGCTTCAAAATGCGTTGTAAGACGTTCCGCAGTTGGGTCTTCTGATTGACGTAAAAGACATCGGGATTTAAAATATCCCCGACACTGGAAACTTTCCCCCGCATTTTTTCCATCGTTTCAACGTCAATAAAACCTTTTAAGACGTTGCTATTATCCGTAACTAAAAGGGTATCGACGCGTTTTTCCCGCATCAGCTTAATGGCTTCCCGTAGTGATTTTTCTGGCGTGATGGTAATCGCCTTATTCATGGCAACTTCCCCTACGGTAGTCGTATCCGGTTTCGCCTGCAAGAGTCGTTCTTCTCCCAAGAGATTTTCCACAAACTCATTAGCGGGTTTTTGTAAAATATTTTCTGGCGTATCAAACTGAATCACTTTGCCTTCACTCATAATGACGATGCGACTAGCTAGTTTTAAAGCTTCATCCATATCATGGGTCACAAAGACGATGGTTTTCCCTAGCCGAGCTTGTAAATCCTTCACTAAATCTTGTAAAGCTTCCCGCGTAATAGGGTCTAGCGCTCCAAAAGGTTCATCCATTAAAATGATGTCTTGATCTGCGGCTAAGGCGCGCACAACACCGATGCGCTGTTGTTGCCCGCCAGAGAGTTCACTAGGATAGCGATCCAACATCTCGCGGGGCAGCTCCACTAAGTCAATCATTTTTTCGGCAGTTTCATTACGCACAGCCGGCTCTACTTTTAAAAGGCGCTGCACTAAGGTAATATTTTCGCGAATGGTCATATGGGGAATCAGGCCGATATTTTGAATGACATAGCCAATCTTGCGGCGCAACTCTACCGGATTAAACTCCTGAATATTTTTGTCGTTAATCAGAATTTTTCCTTTAGTGGGCTCATTCATCCGGTTGATCATCCGCATACAGGTGGTTTTCCCCGAACCCGATGTACCGATAAAACAAATGAATTCTCCTTGTTGAAAGGAAAGGTTGACATCTTCCACGGCAATTTTGCCGCCTTTATAAATCTTCGTCACGTTTTGAAATTCAATCATGCATGTTCACCTTCTATTTTTATTTTATTTCGTGTAAAACATCATGTAACATCTGCGCGAAAGGGACTGCTGACTCGCACAATTTTTCCTAAGTCTGCCTTATAAGTCTGACAAATTTTGGCTAAAAATTCAAATGAGGCCCTTTTGCTTGCTCCCTTGTTCTCATAAAAAGTTAGTCAAAATGCTGTATTATAACAAAAAGCAAAAAGAAATTAGTGGTTGTCAGAAAAGTTTTCTGTCAGGGCCGACAGGTGGTTTTGCTATAAAATAAAAATTATTGAATAACAACATAACAAATATTAAAAGAAGATGTGAATGCTTTTAAGAAAGCAGAGTAGCCCAGTGCCGACAGTGGCGGGTAGAGGGCGCTAGATTGAAGAGGAAGATTGCTAAAAGTGAACTCTATGGCAAGAAGTAAAGGGAATATTTTTATCCCGGTTGATTGTAAAATTCCTTCCTTTAAAAATCTCTTAAAGGCGGGAAGATTGCTTTTAATCAAGGCGTTTTAATGTTAAAATTGCCTATAGTCTATTGTGTGGCGAGGCGTTAGTCAAAATGGCTAACTGTTACGTCTCAGGAAAAAAGAATAAGGGGCAGCTCGCAGTGAAAAAATTCAATCCCAGTAAAAAAATTATTATTACCCTAATCATCGCCATCCTCGTTGTGGTAACCGTCTCCGTAACGGCCTTACAGCGTAACCGTGGCAATAAAAATAATCTTGTGCAATCTGTTATTAACGACACTGTTAGTTTTGTGGATCGTGCCCTAACGGCGCCAGTTAATTGGCTTAATCGAGGCATCACCGCGGTGGACGATCTTTTTAATACGTATGATGAAAATGCTAAATTAAAAGCGAAACTAGATAGCTACGACACAGTGGCTGTGGAAAATAAAAATCAAGCAAAAGAAATTGAAGAGTTAAAAGCAGAATTGGCTTTAAACGCCACTTTAACTAGTTACGATACGGTGACGGGAAACGTTATTAGTCGTTCGCCTAATAATTGGCAGGATATTTTAATTATCGACAAAGGTAGTAAAGATGGCTTAGAGAACAATATGCCGGTAATGTCGCAAAAAGGACTAGTAGGACGCATCGTTGAAGTTAATACGGCGTCTAGTAAAGTAGAACTTTTAACTTCTGAAAATCAAAACTCCGACCATTTTCCTGTGAAAGTCACTTCTGGTGATGGCGATTCCTTTGGCTTACTTTCTAGTTTCGATACCAAAGAAGGAGCCTTGGTGGTGACGCAATTAACGGGTAGTGCCACGATTAAAGTCGGCGACCTCGTCCAAACATCCGGTCTTGGTGGCAACTCACCAGCCAATCTCGTGATTGGGACAGTGTCTAAAATTAAAGCCGATAGCTTTGGCCTAGAGCGGCAAGTATACGTAACTCCTTATGCGCAAATGTATGACATTAATATTGTGACTGTAGTGAAACGCTTGGCAGGTGAAGCGGATGAGTAGAGCTTCTACTATTAAGTATTACGCGCCGTTTACTTTCTTTTTGCTAATGCTTTTAGATGGACAAATGACCCGCGCCTTGGATAGTATCTTTCACCAGAACTTTTTTATTCATCCCCATACTTTAATGTTGGCGTTAGTGCTGGCAACTTTCCAGCTGTCGCGTCGCTATATGCTGATTACAGCTACTATTATTGGCGTTTTAATGGATAGTTATTACATTGGCATCATTGGTATTTACGCATTGTGTTTACCTTTGATTGTGCTGTTGTGCTACCAAATTTTCCAATACGTGCATCCTAATGCCTTTACCTTGTTGTTGGCGGTCATTATTTTCGTGACGGTTTTAGAAACCTCCTTGCTCCTTGTCCAAGGTGTCTTTTCCTTGGCGGACGTGAACTTTGTTAATTTCATTACGCAAACTTTAGGGCCGACATTGTTATTAAATATCGCCTTGTTCTTAATTTTAATTATTCCTTTCAAGAAACTATTTATTTTTAAATAGTTTCTTTTTTTATTATTCCTTTTAGATAGCTCGGTTATTTATTGTGCTGTTTACGTGTTTTTTAAGAACTGTTTATATTTAATCTTCACCGATGAATTTGATACAAGAATGTAACATTAGCTTCAAATCTCTGACATAACTCTGTGCTAGAATGATTTTGTCGCTTAAGAAAGTCTAAAGATGTTTAAGCTTTAGATATGAAAAAACTTTTTAAGGAAAAGTCGGAGGAATGAACGTGAAGAAGAAGTTGTTGACAGCATTATTAGTGAGTGCCATAACCTTAAGTTCCGTTGCCTTACCAACAGGGGTAGCCGCTGACGAACTAGAGGATGTCATTAATCAACAAGAACAAGTTATTAAGGACCAACAAGATAAAATCGATGCTTTAAAGGATCAAAAAGCAAGTACTGAAACACAAATTTCAGCCTTAGAAGCCCAAATTGCTGAAGTCCAAGCACAAGCTGACGAATTGATGAAAAAACAAGCAGAACTTCAAAGTGAAGTGGATGACTTAAATCAACAAATCGCCGATTTAACGGCTCGGATTGAAAAACGGAACGAAGCTTTGAAAGAACAAGCTCGTAACGTTCAATTAAACAGCAAAGACACTTCTATTGTCAGTGCAATTTTAAATGCTAAATCTTTCTCTGATGCCATTAGCCGGGTGCAAAGCGTTAATACCATGGTGAAAGCAAATAGCGAAATGATGCAACAACAAGAAGAAGACAAGCAAGCGGTGGAAGACAAACAAGTTGAAACCCAAGCTAAATTAGATGAAATCACTGAAGCTCAAAGCGCCTTAGAAGTTAAAGCTGGCGACTTAAACGATAAGCAATTAGATTTAAATATCTTAAAAGCTGATCTTGAAAGCCAACAAGCTACTGAAGAAGGTAAAAAACAAGAAGCTGAACAAAAGAAAGCTGATGCTGAAGCTGAAAAAGCTGCCCAAGAAGAAGCAGCTCGTTTAGCTGAAGAACGTCGGCAAGCTGAAGAAGCTGCCGCTGCTCAAGCTGCTGCTGAGGCTGCCGCTCAAGCGCAAGAAGAAGCAAATAATAGCTCTGCTAGCACTGGTTCTTCCAACAATGGCGGAAGCAACAATAATAGCAGTAACAATGGTAACAGCAACAACAACACTGGCAATAACAACGGCGGTGGTACTACTGTTGACCCAACGCCTTCCATTCCAAGTGGTTCTGTCAATGCATCCGCAATTATCGCTACTGCAGAACGTTACTTAGGTGTTCCTTACCTTTGGGGTGGGACAACACCAAGCGGTTTTGACTGTTCTGGTTTAGTGCAATACGTTTATGCCCAAAACGGTATCTCTTTACCACGGGTAACTACTAGTCAAGAATATGCTGGGACTGTTATTCCAGTAAGCCAAGCTAAAGCTGGTGACTTATACTTCTTCGGTTCTCGGGGAAGTACCCATCACGTAGCTATCGCTACTGGCGGTGGAAATTATATCCACGCACCACAAACTGGTGACGTTGTAAAATACAGCACAGTTTCTTGGTACACACCAAGCTTCGCTGTTCGTTTAAATTAATTTGATGATAATCGCGCCCATCTTCCTCAGAAGATGGGCGTTTTTACGTAAGATAAAGAAAAAAAGCAACAGAAAAGCCGCGAAAAACAAACATTATGGCAAATTTAACGATTATTTTCGCAATTTTTTTACTACTTTTGATCAGAATCGGGTACAATAGGGGAGTATTAAGCTTAAGGAGGAAAACAAATGACAGATGCGCAAAAGTATATCACGGCCGTGCAAGAGAAATTAGCACAAAAAGGTGCTTGGGAGCAAGAGTTCTTGCAAGCAGTGCAGGAATTTTTACCCACCATTGTTCCTTTCTTAGAAGAACATCCTGAGTATATTGAAAAAGATATTGTTAGTTTATTAGTAGAGCCAGAACGAATTATTCAATTTCGGGTGCCTTGGCAAGACGATGAAGGTAAACGCCAAGTAAACCGTGGCTATCGTGTGCAATTTAATTCTGCTTTAGGGCCTTATAAAGGTGGTTTACGCCTGCACCCTAGCGTTAACCTAAGTATTTTGAAATTTTTAGGCTTTGAACAAGTTTTTAAAAATAGTTTGACGGATTTAGGTATCGGTGGTGGTAAAGGTGGCAGTGACTTCGATCCTAAAGGTAAATCCGACGATGAAATTATGCGCTTTTGTCAAAGTTTTATGACAGAGCTTGCCCGCCACATTGGCCCAAGTCTTGATGTCCCTGCCGGTGATATCGGTGTTGGCGGTCGAGAAATTGGTTTCTTATTTGGAATGTACAAACGGCTGCAACAATATGATGCGGGTGTTTTAACGGGGAAACCCTTAAACTTTGGTGGTAGCTTAATTCGGACCGAAGCCACGGGTTACGGCCTAGTTTATTTTGTGAAACATTTACTGGCGGATCAAGGGACTACTTTAAAAGGTAAAAAAGTAATTCTTTCTGGCAGTGGCAATGTTTCCATTTATGCCATTGAAAAATTAATCGAGTTAGGTGCGATTCCCTTAACCTGTTCCGATTCTAATGGTTGCATCTATGATCCAGCCGGAATTGATTTAGCTTTATTAAAAGAAATCAAAGAAGTAAAACGGGAACGTTTAACTAGCTATCAAGCTGCGCGTCCTGAAGCGCAATATATGGAAGGCTCTGTTTGGGATCAAGATATTGCAGCAGATATCGCCTTGCCTTGTGCTACGCAAAATGAAATTAACGGCACCCAAGCACAAAACTTTATTAACCATGGTGTGAAATTAGTAGCGGAAGGGGCTAATATGCCAAGTTCTAATGAAGCGATTGCTTTGTATTTGGCTAACGACGTTTATTATGGTCCCGCCAAAGCAGCTAATGCGGGTGGTGTAGCAGTTTCCGCCTTAGAAATGAGTCAAAATGCGCAACGTTTAAGTTGGAGTCGCGAAGAAGTTGACCACCGCTTAGATGATATTATGGAAAATATTTTCTTAACTTGTCGCAATACTGCTGAACGTTACGGTTTGAAAAACAATTATGTAGCAGGGGCTAATATTGCTAGTTTTGAAAAAGTAGCCCATGCTATGCTGTTACAAGGTCTTGTTTAATGAAAAGGAGGGTGACAAAATTTTTGTCACCCTTCTTTTTTATCTTTTTAACAAGATTCTGAAAAGTTTTCATACTGTTTGCAACAATTGAAATATACTTGTAATAATTAAAATATCATTTTGAAATCTTGGAGTGCTAAACTCTAGGGTAAAGAGATTCAGTATATTTGCCAAGTCGGAGGAATAATTGTGAAGAGCAAGTTATGGACAGCCTTATTAGTTAGCACCATGGTCTTAAGCAGTATCGCTTTACCCACCATCGCTTCAGCTGATGAATTTGATGACATGATTAGTCAACAGCAAGAAGTAATTAAAACTCAACAAGATAAACTAGCCGATTTGCAAGCGCAAAAGACTAGTACTGAAGCGCAAATTAGCGCTTTAGAAAGTCAAATTGCCGATATTCAAGAACAAGCAGCAGATTTAATGGATCAACAAGCTGATTTGCAAGGGAATATTGATGATTTGAATGCCGAAGTGGCCACTTTACAAACACGGATTGAAAAACGTAACGCAGCTTTAGAAGAACAAGCACGGGAAGTGCAATTAAATGGAAATGATACCTCGGTGGTTTCTGCTGTATTGAACGCCCATTCGATTTCTGAAGCTATCACGCGGGTTCAAAGCGTCAACACCATGATTAAAGCGAATCATGACATGATGGAACAACAAAAGACGGATAAACAAGCGGTGGAAGATAAAGAAGCTGAAGCTGAAAAGAAAATGGAACAACTACATCAAGCTGAAGCAGTCTTAGATCAAAAAGCCGGCACCTTAAGTGACAGCCAATTAGAATTAAACGTCTTAAAGGCTGATTTAGAAGCGAAAGCAACGACTGAAGAAAGTAAAAAACAAGCGGCTGAAAGCAAACTAGCTGATGCTAAAGCCCAACAGGCAGCACAAGCTGAAGCAGCTAAAAAAGCAGCGGAAGCCAAAGCAGCTGCTGAGGCTAAGGCTCAAGAGGCCGCAGCGCAACCAACAACTGTGACCCAAACACAAACAGCAGTTCAAAATAATCAGCCAAGTGGGACGAAAACTGAAACCTCACAGCAAGAGCCTACCAAAAACAATTCTGTAGAAAAAGAAATTACGATTCCCGCACCGAGTGTTAGTGGAAGTGGCATCTTAGGCACAGCCGCTAACTACTTAGGCGTACCTTATTTATACGGGGGAACTACACCAGCAGGTTTCGACTGTTCTGGTTTTGTTCAATACGTATTTAAATTAAATGGGATTAGCTTACCACGGACCGCAGCTGAACAAGCATATGCTGGCACGCAAATTCCAGTCAGCCAAGCTCAACCGGGTGATCTTTACATTTTCCCTGGTTTAGGTCACGTGGCCATTGCCACAGGCGGTGGCGGTTATATTCACGCTCCCCACACTGGTGATGTAGTAAAATACAGCCAAATTAGTTCTTCATGGGGGCCAATTTTTGCAGTCCGCATCAACTAAAAGCAAGATAAAAGACTCGACGTCGGTCGAGTCTTTTTTTGTAGAAAAGAAAAAAGCCGCCACGCTTGCGTGACGCCTTTCCTCAGAAAATTATTTTACTTCATCAGCCGTTTTAATGATGTGTTCTACAATGCCGTAGTCTTGGGCTTCTTCAGCGGATAACCAGAAGTTGCGGTCCGTATCATGAGCAACTTTATCATAGCTTTGACCCGTAGCTTCAGCGATTAATTTATTGACCCGTTCCCGCATTTTAATGATTTCTTTGGCTTCGATTTGGATTTCGGTACTTTGCCCTTGAACGCCGCCAGAAGGTTGGTGAATCATATAGCGAGTATTTGGTAAACTAAAACGGTGCTCTTTTTTAGCGCCCAGGTAGATGGTAATCCCCGCACTAGCTACCCAACCGGTGCCAATCACGTAAACGTCAGGTTTGACGAATTGAATCATGTCATGAATGGTATCGCCAGATTCCACATGGCCCCCTTGGGAGTTAATGAAGATTTTAATCGGTTCGTCACTGAGGGAAGCTAAAAGCAATAATTGGCTAGAAACTTCTTTAGCGACATCTTGATTAATTTCGCCATAAAGTAAAATTGTCCGGTTTTCAATCATTTTTTGCGTGAGGAGTGCTTGCGTATCTTTCGGATTTGTTTCTTTCTTGTCCGTCACAAAAATCAGTCCTTTCATGGTTGCTGTCCTTATTTTATCCTTTTGGTCAATAAACGTCAAAGAATTTGGAAGCTTGCCAGTCCGACTGCTACTAATTTTTTAAAATAGGGTTGTCAAAGTTAGGTATAGTTTAAAACTATCAATACTTAAAACTTATTTGAGTTATCCCCCAAGGCCGCTTTGTGCTAGAGTGAGGGTAGTAAATTATTGGAGGAAGATCGATGACTACAGTAGAATATACAAAAACAACCCATGCTCCTTTTCGTTTTGATACAGTTGGTAGTTTCTTGCGTCCAGCAAGTTTAAAAGTTGCCCGTGCGGCCTATGAAGCCGGCAAAATTTCCAAAGAAGAATTAACCAAGGTAGAAGATCAAGAAATTATCGCCCTCATTCAAAAGCAGGAAGCAGCTGGTTTGCGGGCGGTGAGTGATGGTGAATTTAGAAGAAGTTGGTGGCATTTAGATTTCTTCTGGGGCTTACAAGGAATTGCTTATAAAGATGCCAGTCACGGTTATTATTTTGCCGGCAAGGAAACCCGAGCAGAAACCGCCACTGTCACTGGAAAAATCTCCGGGGAGCATCATCCTTTTGTGGAGCATTTTAAATTTGTTCAGGCCCATAAATCAGCCCAGAGCGAAGTAAAACAAACCATTCCCGCTCCTGCTCAATTTTTCAAAGAGTTAATTCGGCCGGAAAATCAAGCTGAAGCGGCGGCTTTTTATCCGCAACAAGCAGATTTAATTGCCGATATCATTAAAGCCTATCGCCAAGTGATCGCCGATTTTTATGCCGCGGGTTTACGAGTTTTACAAATCGATGATTGTACTTGGGGCATGTTAGTGCAAAAATTACCAGAAGGTCTCGTCACGGAGGGGAAATCGGAAGAAGAAGTACGCACGGCATTGAAAAAAGAATTGCTAGCGATTAATAATGGCATTCTTGTCAATCAACCAGCGGATTTAATTATTAATACCCACGTTTGTCGGGGCAATTATAATTCCCATTGGTCGGCAGCAGGGGGCTATGACTTGGTGGCCGAGCCTTTGTTTACCGAAGAATTAGTGAACGCCTATTATTTAGAATACGACAGTGATCGGGCGGGCAGCTTCGTTCCTTTAGCTAAAGTTAGCGGGAATAAAGGCGTTGTTTTAGGTTTGATTACTTCTAAATCTGGAGCATTAGAAGATCGTCAACAAATTATTGCTAGAATTAAAGAAGCGAGTCAGTATGTGCCTTTAGACCGTTTATACCTTTCACCCCAATGTGGGTTTGCTTCGACAGAAGAAGGCAATACCTTGACGGAAGAAGAACAATGGGCCAAAATCGCCTTAGTCAAAAGTATCGCTGAAGAAGTTTGGGGCCAGGATTAGTCCTTGATAAAATTATTGCTTAGAGCTCTCATTGGAAAGAGAGCCCTAAGCTCTTTTTTTAAGAACAGGAGAGAAGAAACTAGTGATGAACCTTTCAGCCGTTAAAATTACTTTCCATAGCACAATTTTAAAAGCTGTATTTTTTATAAAAAATGTATAGAAAAAGGCTTGTTGGGCTAAGGATGAAGGACTTTCTTTTGAATTTTTTTGAAGAATATACAAAAAAATCTTTTTATAAATGACGAAAATATAACAGTTTAGAAAACAGAATGAAAGAGGTTGGAAACTGAAAAAAGAATGAGAGTATTTTAATTAATTGTGAAGTTTTTTTGAAGATTAGCCGTTTTATAACGTTCTTCAAAAAAATAACGAAAAATCTTTAAATAAAATTATTAAAAAGGTATTTCCTTTTCTTTCATAATTAGGTATACTATAAACAGGCAGAGGAAATAAAAACCATCTGTTTCAATTGCGATTAATCGCCAGAAGAGGAGTGATGCTTGTGTTAACTTTATATACTTCCCCAAGTTGTACATCTTGCCGGAAAGCGCGCGCATGGCTACAAGAACATGAAATTGCCTTTACAGAAAGAAATATTTTTTCAGAACCTTTAACCTTGAACGAATTAAAGTCTATTTTGAAAATGACCGAAGACGGAACGGAAGAGATTATTTCCACCCGCTCTAAAGTCTTCCAAAAGTTAAATATGGATCTCGATGATCTACCTTTGAAAGATTTATTAGTGCTCGTCCAAAAAAATCCTGGTTTGTTACGGCGTCCCATTATGATTGATGAAAAACGTCTCCAAGTTGGTTTCAATGAAGATGAAATTCGTCGTTTCTTACCACGTGAAGTTCGCCAATTAGAATTACGTCATGCGCAAATGATGGCTGGTCTATAAAGTACACGAAGGTTGTGCCCGAAGAAGTTACTGCGGACACACCGTTTATTCAAAAAAAGAACTTATGACAAGACTTTTGTCACAAGTTCTTTTTTTGCGCCCTGAAAGCCTAATTTTCAGCGTATTAAAAAAAACTAAGTTTAACGATTTATCCTTTACAATACTTGCATTTAAAGAGAAAATAAACTATAGTAGGTGCATTCGCAAAGGAACGAGGAGGTGTTGCCCTGTGGAGATGGAACACATCAACGAAAATACGATTCGCGTCGTCATTGAAAATCAAGATTTAGAAGATCGTGGCATTACGTTTCTCGACTTAATGGGCAATCAAAAAGAAATCGAAAAGTTCTTTTACAGTATTTTGGAAGAAGTCGACGAAGAAGCCCAATTTCGTGACTCTGATGCGGTGACTTTTCAAGTTTTACCTAACCGCAATGGTTTAGAACTCTTCATTAGTAAAAATTTAAATCTCGAAGATTTTTCTCTAGAAGAACTACCAGATAATTTGCCTGCAGAAGGTATGGCGGATCTTTTAAAGGAACGACTTGAAAATAAAGATTTACCAGAGCTGCCGGAAATCGCAGATCGCTGGTTGGAACAAGATGAATTTGTCTATCAGTTAGCGGACTTTGAAGCGGTGATCGCCTTAGCACAACAACCTGTTTTTGAAAATGCTTTGACGAATCTCTACTTGTTTGGCGGTAAATATTATTTAGGTGTCACCTATTTAGAAACGTTGGAAGACTTTGAAAAGCGGATTGATCGTGCGTTAGTTTTAGAATATGCGGTAGAGAGTCATTATGCGCAAGAATATTTAGCAGAACACGGTGAGCTTTTGATGCAGTCATCAGCCCTAGCGTTAGTCCATCATTATTTTAAAAAGTAAAGGGGCCAAATTGCCCAAGTTTACCTAAAAGTCTGTGGCGACTCACGTCACAGGCTTTTTCTTTCACATTGCAGAAGGAGTGTTGTCCATGTTAAAAGATTTTCAGTCAGAAAAATTATATTATGGGTTTCCCATTTTTGTCTTAGGGTATCAAGATGCCCAGTTTGGTTATAATGTCACCACTTGCTCTTCCTCGTATTCTTTAGGGGATCAAGTCGTTTTTGGTTTATCCACCTATTCCCATGGAGCCAAAGAAATTATCGTCCACGGCAAATGTTCCTTAAATATTTGTGGGGTAGAGTACTTAGATATCATGGAAGCAGCAGGTTACCAGCATGGGGTGGGAAAATTAGCTGCAGGCAACATTGCCTATGAAGTAAGCGACTCTTTACAAGTGCCTTATTTACCGCAAGCGCAAATCGTCTTGTTTTTGACGATTGAAAAAGTGGAAGAACACGCGGGTGCCTACCATTTTATTGCTAAAATTACGGAACGCAAAGTCCAAGAGCAAGCAATTACCTCGGAAGGAACACTGGAGGCAGCTGCTTTAGCTCCCGTCTTTTATGTAGGGGATGGCGCTAAACGCGTTTATCGCACCTGGTCCTCGCAAGTTCGGCCCACGGGTGGTTATTGGTTGTAAGTCAGAAACAAATAAAACATAAGAGGTTCGGCGAAATCTTGCCGAACCTCTTATGTTTTTTTGCTAATCGCTAAAAGAAACACCGTGGGGCGCATTTTTTTCATATAGAGGCGCCGCAAAGTTTGGTACAAGTAAATCAGTTCTTCATAATGGAAATCTAAATCCCAATAGTAAAAAGGAATTTCAGGATATTTTTTATGGAGCAAGAAAGAAGAGCCAATGATTAAATCAAAATCGTCGTTGCTATCTTCATAGGTTTCAAAATCCACAAATGTCAGACTAGCTAAGAAAGTGTGGAGTTGTTGCATAAACATATGATTTTGCTCAATGGCTAGAGCCACCCGCAAGTTGGCACCTTTTTGTCGCTCATTGAAGTAAGGATTCAAGATGTGGGCAAAAGTCGTTTGTAAATATTCTTTTTGTTTCAATAAAGGCTGGTACTCCGGTTGTGCCAAAATATCATCAAAAAAGGGCGCAATTTTTTCCGTGATTAAAGCGATGAGACCTTGATTACTTTTCGACTCCGCAAAAGATGGCAAGGTGGGAAATGGTCGTTGGAAAATATAATAGCCAAAGGTGATGTTGAGATAATTCCCTAGCATTACTTCTTGCTCTCCTTGCCGCAAAGTCCCCTCAAAAATTTCTTGATCGATGTACGTAATAAACTGCGTGGCGAAATCCCAAATAATATTTTCGTTTTTGGCAAATTCATTTAAGGTGGTCTCTAATACTAAATCTTGGTTGTTTGTAAAATACGGCGCAAACAGGGAGATAAAGAAGAGAAACGCACTTTCCCCTTTGGCCGTCCCTAAAGGCAACTCAGGATAATCCGTCAATAAATTCAAGTCAAAGTAGCGACTCTGATGGAAGAGAAAATCATACTTATGATTGTAAGGGGCGTAAAAGTGGCGCCGAATCCGCGCATAGGCAACGGCGAAAAAGTATAAGAGCTCCTGGCGACCCACATAAGAAGAGTTCATAGAGAAAAATTTAGTAAAGCGCTCTTGGAAGTAGCTTAATTCTTTTTGATCAAAGGCAAAGGGCCAAACTAGCCCCCGCGTTCCTAACCACATTAAGTAAAAGAGAGTTAAGCGAATCGTCGTTTCGTCCCCTACAATGGACATACTCGTGTAGCTGATGCGCATCCCATACTTTTTCAAAAATTCCGTTAAAGGTTTAATCTTCCGACTTAAAGTAGAACGGCTGATAAACATTTCTTCGCAAAAATATTGTAAAGATGGCTCTGGCTCGTTCATAATATATTGGACAAAACGGAAAGGTACCGATTCTTGCAATAAGAAGTAGCGGTACTCATCTAAAGACAACACAAGCTTAGTGGTACTGATGCCGCTATTTTTAATGAGAATACTTCCTTGCTGCGGACTGGCTTGTTGAATCTCGTGGTTTAGCTCATTTAAGTGATGATAAGCTTGTTGATAAGTGAGATTAAGCTTCTGGGCGATGAAGAAGATCGAATAATGACCTTTATTGAGTGTCGTCAGTAGGCGCAAAATGCCATAACGATTCTTCATGGAAGCATCTAACATTAAATCTTCATAAAGCATCGGTATCCCTCCTTATGATATTTACTATATATTAGCCTAGTTTAAGTGAGTTGTCATGCTTCTTTGGTAATTTTTTTCGGGAAAAAAGGCGCCAGTATCAGCCCAACAACTAGACCAATTGGCATAAAGACGACCCAACTCATACCAATGGAAAATAAGGGGATATGCTGTGCTAAGGCCAAGATATCTTGAATCACTGGCAAGCTTTGCAACTTAAGCGGTAAAGCGTTCAGACCATCGCATAAAGCAGCAATTAACGTGAAGACGGTCACGCTGACATAAACGCATTGCCGTTCTTTAAACAAAGGACCCGTCAAGACTAAAAAGATTAAGGTAATTGCTAAAGGATAGATAAACATTAAGACCGGCAGTGCGCCAGCGATAATATTCGTTAAGCCGACGTTGGCAAAGATAGCCGGTAACACGCTAGTGATGATCAACCACTTGCCATAAGAAATTTGGGGAAAGATTTCGTGAAAGGTCTCGGAAAAGGCGGTGATTAGACCAATTGCCGTTTTAAAACAGGCGATAATCACAATGAGCGCTAACAAGATGCTGCCTAAAGTGCCTAAGTAATGGTCGGCCAGTTGAGCTAAAGCGATGCCACCATTTTCTGATAAGGCAAACTGCCCTAAACTCATGGTCCCCATTAAAGCGAGACAAGTATAAATGATTCCCATAATGACGATACTAATAAAACCACTTTTAATTGTATCTTTAGCGATGGTTTTGGGCTGTTTAACCCCCATCTGTTGTAAAGTTGTGACAATAATAATGCCAAAAGCTAAGGAAGCCAAAGCATCCAAGGTGTTGTAGCCTTCTTTTAGTCCAGCATTTAAAGGACTCGTGAGATAGGCGGCATCCGTTGGGGTGACGTTAAAACTCCCTAAAGGTTTGAGAAAGGCGAATAAGATTAAAACGAATAATAAGAGCAGGAACAAAGGATTTAAAAATTTCCCAACATAATCCAATAATTTATTTGGACGCTTAGCAAAAAGGTAAGCACCGAAAAAGAAGGCGACAGAAAAAAGTAAGAGAATTAATTTTTGCGTGGAGCTAGGTACAAAAGGCTGTAAGGCGATGGCAAATGACGTGGAAGCTAAGCGGGGCAGCGCAAAGAAAGGACCAATAACCAGGTACAATAGGGCGGTAAAAATAGTGCCGTATAAAGGATGAATCCGTTTGGCAACTTCCAAAATTCCTTTTTGGCGGGAAATCCCGATGGCAATAACGCCTAAAAAGGGCAAGCCAATACCGGTAATTAAAAAGCCTAAGTTGGCCCACCAAACGTTACTCCCGGCTAATTGTCCTAAATGAACGGGAAAGATTAAATTACCGGCTCCAAAAAATAAGCCAAATAGTAGCGAACCGACGTAGAGATAGTCTCTGAATTGTAGTTTTTTTTCTGTCATACCTTGTGCTCCTTTAATTTTATAACAATTAAAGTATCAAATTTTTCTCCCTAGTACAAGGGTTCTGACAAAAATAATTGCCATCGCCATGTAAATTAAGCTAAAGGACGAACATCAAGAGTAAACCGGCACAGCTACTAGGGAATTTGTTAGCGTAAAGGGGGAAAGCATTTTTACAGCAGGAATCTTTTGTGCTACACTGACCTTAATACTGAAGGGAGTCTTTACTTATGGAAAAAGCAACCATCACTACGCGGGAATTTTTAGTCGAAGGCGGCTGTAACGCTTGTGGCCTGATTAATTGTTGTACCTACACACTACACTTTACCGATAGCCCAGACCAAACAGTGGAAAATATGGATGAAGCAGCTCTTGTTACTGCGATTGCCTTAAAAGGCGGTTGGCGTCAAGGTACAGAACCAGTCGGCATTGGGGAAGATGCCATTTACTTCCAAAAAGATGGCGAGAAAATTTATTTTGAGGAAGACAACTTTAAAACCACCTTTAAAAAAGGCAGCACGACAATTACTTGTCCTAAATATAAAGTTCATGATCGTCAAGATTTACCCGCAATTTTTGCTAAAACTAACGAAGTCTTAACTAGCTTGTTCCAATTGCCAGCCTATGACTTTGTAATGGTAGATTAAAAAGCAAAATCAAATACCTCTATTGAGGCTTTTAGACCACATTCTTTGAGAGTGCGGTCTTTTTTTGTATAGAGGAAAGTCTTTTAATCATTATAGTTGACAAATGTAGACGGTAAAAGGTAAGCTAACAGTGTAAAAGAGCGTCAGCCTTCATACCCGCTACTTATCAACGTACGAAATGGCGGCGAAGGCTTGCGGTAAGTTATTGAAGGAGGGGTTAAGGATGGATAAAAATAAAAATGATACTACTGAACACGTAGCATCTGAACACGTAGCATCTGAAGAACACGAAAAGCACCAACAACACCGTGAAGGGCACCATGACATGGGTCAGATGAAGATGGAGTCAATGGCGATGGACCACACCGAAGTGGATCACAGTCACCACGAGATGGGCGGGATGAAGCACGACCATCATGAGATGAGTGGCATGGATCACAGTCACCACGACATGAGTCAGATGAACCACGATCACCAAGAGATGAGTGGCATGGATCATTCTATGCACATGGGGAATTTCAAACAAAAATTTTGGCTATCCCTTGTGTTAGCCATTCCGATTATTTTATTGTCCCCCATGATGGGGATTGAGTTGCCGTTTCAATTTAGTTTTCCCGGCTCGGAGTGGGTGGTCTTAGTATTAGGCACCGTGCTTTTTTTCTACGGGGGGGCGCCATTTTTAAAGGGTGCTAAGATGGAACTGCAGATGAAAAGTCCAGCTATGATGACCTTGATTGCCATGGGGATTTCGGTGGCGTATATTTATAGCTTATACGCTTTTGTCATGAATGAATTTTTCCACGGCCACGTCATGAATTTCTTTTGGGAATTGGCCACCTTGATTGTCATTATGCTTTTAGGTCACTGGATTGAAATGAACGCCGTCATGAGTGCGGGGGATGCTTTAGCGAAATTAGCGGAGCTTTTGCCCTCCACAGTGGTTCGGCTCTTAGCGAATGGACAAACGGAAGAAGTTCCTTTAAGCACCATTCAAGTCAATGAACGCTTGCTAGTGCGGGCTGGCGATAAAGTGCCCACAGATGGGATCATTGAAAAAGGGGAGTCTACCGTCGACGAATCGGCTTTAACAGGGGAGTCCCGTGGCGTAGTGAAAAAAGCTGGGGATAAAGTCATTGGTGGTAGTCTGAATGGTAACGGCACAATGGAGATTCGCGTCACCGGGACTGGCGAGAGCGGTTATCTCGCTAAAGTTATGGAGATGGTCCGTCGCGCCCAACAAGAAAAGTCGCAACTGGAAGGTTTAGCCGATAAAGTAGCCAAGTGGCTCTTTTATGTCGCTTTAGGAGTAGGGTTGGTCGCTTTTGTTTGGTGGTTAGTCGCCACTGACTTGCCGACTGCTTTAGAGCGAATGGTGACCGTCTTTATTATCGCCTGTCCTCACGCTTTAGGATTAGCAGTCCCGCTAGTAGTGGCTCGTTCCACGTCCATTGCCGCAAAGAACGGTTTACTTTTGAAAAATCGGACGGCTTTAGAAAATGCCCACGCCTTAGACGAGATTTATTTGGATAAAACAGGAACCTTAACTGCGGGCACTTTTAAAGTTACCGGCGTAGAAAGTTTGGTCAGCGACTACGACAACAAACGAATCCTAGCGCTTTTAGGTGCGCTAGAAGCTAACAGCACACATCCTATTGCTACGGGGATTATGAAAGAGTTAGCTGCCAAAAAAGTTACACCTTTAAAAGCAAGCGACGTGAAAAATATTGCCGGGCTAGGTTTGACTGGCCAAGTGGACGGTCAAGTGGTCCAAATTTTAAATGCTGGTGGACTAGCTCAGTTGAACTTAAATGTTCCACAAGCTCAAATTCAACCTTATGCAGAACAAGGCAATACCGTCAGCTTCTTAGTCGTCGCCAATCAATTAGTGGGTTTGGTAGCTTTAGGGGATCAAATTAAACCAACAGCTAAACAATTTATCACTGAACTACAAACCTTGGGGATTGAACCGGTGATGTTGACCGGGGATAATCAAGAAGCGGCGGCCAGCGTTGCTGAGTATTTAGGCTTGAAAAAATACCACGCTAGTCTTTTACCGGAAGATAAAGAGAAAATTATCGCAACGGCGATTGCTGCCGGAAAACGCGTGGCGATGGTGGGGGACGGGATTAACGATGCCCCAAGTTTGGCTCGGGCGACTGTCGGAATTGCCATTGGGGCCGGAACCGACATTGCGGTGGATTCCGCCGATGTGGTCCTCACCAACAGTAATCCCCAAGACATTTTGAACTTCTTACAAATCGCGCAAAAAACACGACGGAAAATGATTCAAAACTTATGGTGGGGAGCGGGCTATAATATTTTAGCTTTACCGTTAGCGGCCGGTGTCTTAGCGCCAATTGGGATTTTATTGAGTCCCGCTGTTGGAGCCGTCCTGATGTCTTTAAGCACGGTGATTGTCGCTTTAAATGCGTTAACGTTACACTTGAATAAATAAATAAAAGCTAGTCGCCCAATTTTGGCGGCTAGCTTTTTAATTTGATATGTTTTGAAAACCACCTGCTATGCGGGTGGTTCTGAGAAGCTTTCAGCGAGGTATTAAAAAATCCTCCTAA
>NZ_BJDR01000013.1 GCF_005405245.1 Enterococcus nangangensis
GGTTTAGACGCTTTAATCATACGGATAAGGTCTTCCTTTTTCAATACGCTAATTTACACAAACTATTTTACGCTCTCAAAGATAAGCTATCCACTAAGCGCAATTCATCAATCAAGCTGACAATATAGTCAATTTCTTCTGAAAACTGTTGCATCACCTTTCCCAAATTCATCATTTCCGCATCAGCTATTTCAAAAGAATTATGTTGCGAATAAATTGCCACGTGTACTTGACCTTCTTTTTGGAAATGAAGAAAGACCTTGGCTTGCGCACGGTCAGCCATCCTTTGAATATACTCCATCATATGTGGTGTCAAAATATAATAAGCTTGTTGCTCATTGATGCTTTCGACAAAAAAACGTTTAGTGAAACTAGCACTATCCGTAGTAATGCCCCCTTTTAAGTTGCGCTGACCTTTACGCTCTCTTTCTTGCACGGAAACATCAGCCACTAACTGCTTAGGAAAATCACAAATTAACCACAGCCCCTTAAAAGCTTCTTTGTACGTATGAACAGTATTCCCTTCACTATCTTTACTCGTTGTGACTTGTGTTAATTCTATATCAGAAAACGCACAACGGACCCCTCGATAGTTGCCTTTCACTAGATCGCTTCCTCTAAGTTCATCAAAACGAAAGCCAAAACTATTGGCCGCCTGCTGGATATCTTCCACGGCTAATCCCTTTTCGTGTTGATAGTCAAACTCCTTAAAGATTTTTTTCAGTAGCATCGGCATAATATTAGTGGCTGCTTGGCTTTTTATTTTGCTGGCTGAATCACTGCGATGCACCCAGCCTAAAAGTGCTATGACAACCCCTACGATAAATATGGCTATCCCCAGTATACCGTTTATTAAAAATCCTAGTGGCACTAGCAGGATACCGCCTAGCATTACCCACTTGCCAAGCTTGGAAGATTTAGCTTGAGCTTGAATAAACTCCTGCATTTCACTAAAAGTTGCTTGACTGTTTAAATCTACTGTCCCATCTGTTAAATTAATCAGCGTACCACACGTTTTACACATTCTTTGCTGCAATTCTAATGCCTGTTCACAAGAAGGACAGGAACGCAATTCACCTAGTAAAATACGCTCACGCTCCGCTACTTCCTTTTTCGACATGATAAAAATAGTATTCCCTTCTCGACGTACCTTGACCATTTTTTTACCTCCAATGCTTGTTTAGCTCTGATAATCTCGATAAATGATAAAACAGTTGCATTTTAGACTGTTTATTTTAATTTAATTTTAACTTAAATCAATTTATTCATAAAGCCATAACCTTTTGCGTTTGTTTGATCACAACCATCAAAGACGACAAAAAAAAAGACAGGTGAAAGTCTTTTTGACCTTCACGTGTCTTGGCTGACTACTATTTTTCTCTTCTGGTGAGTAAAGTGACGCTTTCAACATGCACGGTTTGGGGGAATAAATCTACCGGTTGGACTTTTTCAATATTGTAACCGGAAGCATTAAATAAAGCTAAATCGCGAGCTAGAGTCGCTGGGTTACAAGAAATATAAACAACTTTCTCTGGTGCCATGGCGACAGTAGCGTCGATAAAACTTTCGCTGAGGCCTTTTCTTGGGGGGTCCACCATGACCACCGTTGGCTTCACGCCGGATGCTTGCCAAGTGGCCATCACGTCTTCAGCGTTGCCGATTTCATAGCTAATATTAGTGACTTTGTTAAGTTTGGCATTTTCTTTGGCATCGGCTACTGCTTCTGGCACAACTTCTACGCCGTAGACTTGTTGCACACGTTTAGCTAAAGACAAGCCAATGGTCCCGATACCACAGTAAGCATCTACCACCACGTCATCTTTGGTTAATTGGGCAAAGTCGATAGCTGTTTGGTATAAAAGTTCGGCTTGTGGTGTATTCACTTG
Source organism: Enterococcus nangangensis (assembly GCF_005405245.1). Classification (GTDB taxonomy): domain Bacteria; phylum Bacillota; class Bacilli; order Lactobacillales; family Enterococcaceae; genus Enterococcus_J; species Enterococcus_J nangangensis. The sequence continues at coordinate 1,887 of NZ_BJDR01000013.1, forward strand.
GTAAAAAGATGGTGCAGAAATACGATACGTATTCCCTAATAATTGATCTTCATAATAACTTTGGCCCCATAACACAATATTATGACTTCCTAAAATGACGTTCGTCACTTCATGATTGACATTTTGCATCACGGAAACAACTTCGGGCAGCGCTTCGTGAATGCGTTGAGCAATTTTAGGACCATCAAAGAATTTTTCTTTCCGGGTGACTAACGTGACCATCATCTCATGGGAGTAATACCCACGGCGCACGATAATGTGCCGCAAAAAGCCGGTATGATTTTCTTCATTGTACGCACTAATGCCGAAGTCTCGCAAAATGTCACGAATCGTAATAACCGCTTGGTCGATCACGGGATCTTGGATATAAAAATCTTCCATGGAAATCAGTTGGTGGGAATTTTTTCGAAAAAATCCGGTGGTTAAATGGTCCTCCACTAAACGCACAGGAATTTGCGCTTTATTGCGGTAGCCGGTTTGCTTAGCACTACCTAGTGTAGGCAAGACTGGTACTTCTGGCAGTTTAGCAATTTTTTGCAGGACGTTTTGGACTTGTTGGCGTTTGAAAGCTAATTGGCCGCTGTAGTTTAAGTGTTGTAAAGGAGCAATGCCGGTTTGTAACAAGCGATTATCCGTTGTTGCCACTCGTTGGCTGCTTTCCTTCACTAGTTTTAAAACTTTACCAAAGCCAAAATTTTTCCCTGCTTTAATCACTTTAATATCGACAACTTCATCAGGTAACGCATTTTCGACAAAAATTGGATAGCCGTCGCGTTTGGCGACGCCTAGTCCTTCATAGGTCAAATCGTGAATCGTCACTTGCAAGTTTTGATTTTTTTCTACTGGTACTTCTTTTTTCATGTTGGTCTCCTTTTATCAAGATGCAGTCTTGACCACATCTTCAGTCCTAAGAAAAGCTTCACGAGACTTATTCCTAAGACCTCTGTGAAGCTTCCTCACCAGACTAAGCATTTTGCATTAGTCTTCTTTTTGTTGATTAATCAAACCATCGCCGTCTAAATCTTCTTGCGCCAACTCTTCTACTTCATTAACAAAAGCCCGAGTGGTTTCGTCGTACTCTTGTTCTGTAATCGCCTCATCGGCAATATCGTCGACATTGGCAAAAAATTCGATATGTTGTTGGTGATTAATAAAAGTCATGGGGGCATCGCCACCGTATTCGCCATCTAAGTTAATCATCATGCGCGTGGCGTCATCTTGCACTTCAGCATGCAAGAAACTAGTCTTCGTGTAAATCACGCGAGGATCGTTCACATGGCGGCCACCGTTAAAGACCATGGCAACTAAGTGAATCATTTCAAAGAGATTGGCGGTCTTCACGATGATTAAAGAGAACTTACCATCATCTAGTTTCGCATCTGGTGCAATTTGTTCTAAGCCGCCCACTGAATTGGTCAAGCCTAAAAAGAACATCGAAGCTGGTCCATCATAGATGCCATTCTCATATTCCAAATGAACATTAATCGGTTTGACTCGCGGTAACATCTCAGCGCCTTTGGCTAAATAAGCTAAATAACCAAAAATCGTTTTCAGTTCAGAAGGGACTTCATAGGTCAGTTCTGTTAAATAGCCTCCGGCCGCAATATTAATAAAGTAACGTTCATTCGCTTCACCGATATCCATTTTAATGGATTTGCCTGTTAAGATTACTTCGGCGGCCTTTTTTATATTATCGCGAGGAATTTTTAAAGCGCGGGCGTAATCATTAGTCGTGCCAGCAGGAATAATCGCCATTTTGGGACGGACAGGTAAGTTCGCGATACCATTGACCACTTCGTTAATCGTGCCATCGCCACCAGCGGCGACAATTAAATCAAAGCCTGCCAAAGCAGCGCGGGTTGCTTCATGTTTGGCCGATTCTTCTTCCGGCGTGGTGGCAAAAGCGCTGGCCTCATAGCCGGCTTTTTCCAACACGTCTAAGATATCAGCAAGATTTTTCCGTACTAATTCTTTTCCGGAAACCGGATTATAAATTAATCGTGCCTTCATGTTCTCTCCTATCTTTTTTGCAATTCCGCCATTAACAATTGGTTGACGACAGCTGGATTGGCTTTGCCCCGTGTTTGTTTCATAATTTGTCCTACTAAAAAGCCCACTGCGCGGTCTTTACCATTTTTGAAATCTTCGATGGATTGTTGGTTGTTATCCAGAATTTCCGTAATCAGAGGAATCAATTTAGCTGGGTCAGACAATTGGACTAATCCTTTTTCTTCCACGTAAACTTTTGGTTCGGCGCCCTCTTCAATAGCGGCTTTAAAGACTTGTTTAGCAATCTTCGAACTAATGGTCCCGTCTTGAATCAATTGAATCATTTCGGCTAAGTTTTTCGGTGTTAATTTCGTGTCGGCTAATTCTTGTTTTTGGCTGTTGAGATAAGCGGAAACTTCCCCCATCAACCAGTTGGAAGCAAGTTTGGCATCAGCACCATTGGCTAAGGTGGCTTCAAAGAAATCAGACATCTCTTTGGTTAAGGTTAAAACCATCGCATCGTATTCCGGTAAACCTAATTCGGCAATGTAGCGTGCCCGTCGTTTATTGGGCATTTCTGGTAAACTTTGCCGCATCCGTTCAATCCACTGGTCATCAATTTTAAAAGGCGGCAGATCTGGTTCTGGGAAGTAACGATAATCAGAAGAACCTTCTTTCACCCGCATTAAAATCGTTTGGCCGGTTGTTTCATCAAAACGGCGAGTTTCTTGTTGGATCACACCGCCAGCCCGTAAGACTTTTGCTTGCCGCGTTTCTTCAAAGGCTAAGCCCTTTTTCACGTAAGATAAAGAGTTCAGGTTTTTCAACTCGGTTTTGGTGCCAAATTTTTCTTGCCCATAAGGCCGCAGGGAAATGTTAGCATCACAGCGCATGGAACCTTCTTCCATTTTCACGTCAGAGACTTCCGTAAATTGAATCAAAGAGCGTAAAGCATCTAAATAAGCATAAGCTTCTTCTGGTGAACGCATATCAGCTTCGGAAACAATTTCAATTAAAGGCGTTCCTTGGCGGTTTAAATCCACATAAGAATAGCCATCAGTACCATGAATGTTTTTCCCCGCATCTTCTTCTAAGTGGACCCGCTCAATGCGAATTTTCTTTTTCTGACCTGCTACGTCAATTTCAATCCAGCCGTCGTGCCCAATGGGTTGGTCAAACTGGGAAATTTGGTACGCTTTGGGATTATCAGGATAGAAGTAATTTTTCCGGTCAAAGTGGGTGTCGCGGGCAATTTCACAATTTAAAGCTAATGCGGCTTTCATGCCAAATTCCAAGGCGGCTTTATTTAAAACCGGTAAAACACCAGGATAGCCCCAGTCAATAACGTTAGTGTTAGTGTTGGGCTCAGCACCAAAATGCGCTGGTGCCGGGGAGAAAATTTTAGTATTGGTTTTTAGTTCTACGTGGACTTCTAGTCCGATAACTGTTTCAAAATTCATCTTAAAACCCTCCTAAAATCTTGGGTTGTTGTTTATGATAATCTGTGACCCCTTCAAAAGCGGCCGCAGCTTGGTACATGGTAGCTTCATCGAAAGCTTTCCCGATAATTTGTAAGCCCACAGGCAGCCCTTCAGAAAAACCAGCGGGAATACTCATCCCAGGAAGACCTGCCAAGTTAACGGGAATCGTTAATAAGTCGGCTAAGTACATGGAAATTGGATCGTTGATATTTTCTCCTAAACCAAAGGCAACATTCGGTGAAGTTGGGCCAATAATTAAATCGTAATTGGCAAAGACTTGGTCAAAGTCATTTTTGATTAACGTCCGTACTTGCGCTGCCTTTTTAAAGTAAGCGTCATAGTAACCAGCAGATAAAGAATAAGTTCCTAACATAATCCGCCGCTTCACTTCCATGCCAAAACCTTCAGAACGGGATTTGACATAGACATCTTCTAAGTTTTCAATGTCTTGAGCTCTAAAGCCATAACGAATCCCATCAAAACGTTGCAGGTTGGAGCTAGCTTCTGAACTAGCCATAATGTAGTAGACTGCTACTCCATATTTAGAATAAGGTAAGCTGACTTCTTCTACAGTAGCTCCTAATTTTTTAAAGGTTTCCACAGCTTCTAAAATAACTTTCTTCACGCCCGGTTGTACCCCGGCCCCTAAATATTCTTTAGGTAAAGCGATTTTCATCCCTTTAATTTCTTTGCCAATTTTCGCAGTGAAATCAGGAATGCTGCGCCCAGAGCTGGTGGAATCTTTGGCATCGTAGCCAGCAATAGCGTTTAAGACTAAGGCATTATCCGTAACGTTTCTTGTTAATGGTCCAATTTGATCCATACTAGAAGCAAAGGCGATTAAACCAAAACGCGACACGCGACCATAAGTAGGCTTCAAGCCGACAATCCCGTTAAAAGCGGCTGGTTGCCGAATGGATCCCCCAGTATCACTCCCTAAAGACACTGGAATTTCCCCCGCCGCCACGCTGGCAGCAGAACCACCAGAAGACCCACCGGGAACTTTGGTGGTATCCCAAGGGTTAACCGTCTTTTTAAAGGCGGAAGTTTCGGTACTACTCCCCATGGCAAACTCATCCATATTGAGTTTACCAACCGGAATCATATTGGCTTGATAAACTTTATCCATCACAGTAGCGTCATAAATCGGATCAAAGTTTGCTAAAATTTTGGAAGCGGCAGTCGTCCGCAAATCTTTGGTGACGATATTGTCCTTAATTCCAATGGGAATACCGGCTAAGATTTCATCTTCAGCGACCCCTTTAGTATCAAGACCTTTAGCCATTTGCAATGCTTTTTCTTCATTTAAAGCTAAGAAGGCACCAATCGTTTTGTCGGTCTCGGCAATGCGGGCAAAAGTGGCTTTCGTTAAGTCGGTTGCTGAAATTTCTTTGCTGACAAGTAAATTGTGTAGTTCTTGAATGTTTTTTTGATAAAGTTCAGTCACTATGCTCCAGCCTCCCCATTATCCATAATTGCTGGCACTTTTATATAGCCATCTTTAGTTTGCGGTACATTGCGTAACAACTCTTGCCGCGGCATTCCTGGTACCACCACGTCTTCGCGTAAAACATTGATACCATCCACAACGTTAACCGTTAAAGGTACCCCTGCTGTTTCTACTTCTCCTAATAGTTCCACCATTTCAATAATCTTACCCATTTGTTTCGTAAAGCCTGGCAGTTCTGCGGTTGAAAAGCTCAATTTGGCAAGTTTAGCCACGTGTTGTGCTTCTTCATTAGTGATTGCCATTTGTTCCCCTTCTTTCTTGCAAAATTCTCTTTGAGTTTACCACATTTTTTTGAAAATTAATTAAAAACATGTGCAATAGGATCGGCGTCCCCTTGACTAATCACGTTACTTTGCGTACCCGTCACAGCATTGACACTAATTTCCCACGTCACATCTTTGGCAAAGGTCTCTTGGGCTGTTTTAGCCACAAACTGCGTAAAGCTAGTGACTTCTGCTTTCGTATAGTAACCGGATTCCACTGTAATCGTCAATTTTACCAGTTTGCCTTCTGCATAATAAGCCATTCCCGAAACGCCGGTCAAATTAGGGAAGAAACTGGTAGTGGCTGATTGAAATGTTTTAAAAGCGGCATTTAAACCATCTTGGGTGGCTTCATTGTCGCCACTAGTCACAGGGAGCAAAATGTGATTTTCGGATAAAGTATCCCATTTGTCCACCGTTGCGGTGCCATCACTTAAGGAGCCTAAAATAAAGTTTCCTCCTTGAACATCGTCGTTTTTAGCTTGTTGGAACAAGGCGATGTAAATGGGAATTTCTTTTAAGTCCCCCTCTTGCCGTAAACGCGTCAAAATACTATTGGCTGCTTGTCGGCCTTGGGCGAGCATTTCTTCATTGGAAAGTTCAAGGTTAGGCGTCACAGAATAGTCCACTTGGTTTAAGGCTACGCCAATCACCAAGCCAGCTAATTTTTCACTGTCGGCAGAAATAAAATCATACTCGATAATTTTTTGCACCGCTTGCCCTTTGCTGGCATCGCCAGCATTTAAACCATCTGGATTATCATCCGTCTTGCGGCCTAGCCAATTACGTAAAGTAACACCGTCAATTTTTTGCCCTTCTTGGAAATAATATTTATCTGTAGCAAAGTTTAATTGGGCTAAACGTAAGAGTCCCGTTTGAAAATTATTAGTGTTGTAATTGGAATTTAAAGTAGAAGTTTCCACCCCATTAGCGATTCCGGTTTGATACTGACCGTCTACTAATAGCGCTTGGTAAACTTTTTCATCCACGCGTCCTGTAGTAATGGTCCCACTGTTACTCGTTTGGTCAGCGGTGGAAATATTTTCTAACTTGCCACAGCCCGCCAAAAGACCTAGCGCCAGGCAAGCTCCTCCTAAGAGGATTTTTTTTCTCGTTAGCATTTATTGTTCCTCCATCAATTTGCTCTGCAGTTGTTCTTCATCCATAACAGGAATATTCAGACTCTGGGCTTTTATTAATTTTGAACCCGCATCAGTACCCGCAATGACGATATCTGTTTTTTTAGAAACACTCCCCGTCACATTGGCACCTAAGCTTTCTAAACGGGCTTTCAACTCGTCTCTTGTATAATGCACCAACTTTCCGGTTAAAACAACGGTTTTGCCGTTAAATTCACTGGTGCTTTCTGTTGGACTAACAGCTGGTGCCCCTAAATAATTTAAGTTCACCGCGGCCGCTTGTAATTCCGCCAATAATTGATGGACTTCTTGATTTTTAAAATACGTCGTGACGCTATCGGCGATAATTTCCCCCATGGAATCAATAGCGACAATGTCTTCTTTTGTCGCTTGCGCTAGGGCGGCAATCGTTCCGAAATGGCTCATTAAAATTTTAGCCGCTTTAGCCCCCACATGGCGAATCCCTAAACCGAATAATAAACGTTCAGCAGAATTACTTTTACTTGCTTGAATGGCGCGATAAAAATTTTCCGCCGATTTTTCTTTCACTTTATCCAGTTGTAAAAAGTCCGCTTCTTGCAAGCGATAAAGTTCAGCGACATCTTTCACTAAGCCTTTAGCAAAAAGTTGTTGCATAATTTTGGGCCCTAAGCCGTCAATATTCATGGCATTGCGCGAGACAAAATGATTCAAGCCTTCTAAAAGTTGCGCTTCACACATAGGATTGATACAGCGCAAAGCTACTTCCTCTTCCAAGTGCACCAGTTCACTGTGACAAACGGGACAATGAGTAGGTAAGACAAAAGGGACGCTACCAGCTGGTCGTTTTGCTAAAAGTACTTTCGCCACTTCCGGAATAATATCCCCGGCTTTATAAATCAAAACGTGATCACCAATGCGTAAATCTTTTTCGGCGATAAAATCTCCATTGTGTAAAGAGGCCCGACTAACCGTTGAACCCGCTACTCTGACTGGGGTCATCACCGCTGTCGGAGTTAAAACCCCGGTCCGCCCAATCGTCCATTCAATCTCTTCAATCACCGTTTCTACTTCTTCGGGTGGAAACTTATAGGCCGTGGCAAAGCGCGGTGCTTTGACGGTAAAACCTAACTGATTTTGTTGGGCAAAATCATCCACTTTAATGACGATGCCGTCAATTTCATACGGCAAGCTAGTTCTTTTAGCATGATACTCTTCAATGTATTGCCAAATTTCAGCAACAGAATGACATAAACGATACTCAGGATTCACGCGAAATCCGACTGTCGAAAGTTCCGCTAAGGCCGCGCTTTGACTCATGGCTTTTAACGGACCGAAATCGGCTACTGTATACAAAAAGGTACTTAAATTACGTTGCGCGGTCACCCGCGTATCCAGTTGCCGCAAACTACCTGCCGCGGCATTACGGGGATTGGCAAAGACGTCTTGTCCTTCTTGTTCCCGCCGTTCATTTAAAGCGAGAAAAGATTTTTTAGGCATATAGCATTCCCCCCGCACTTCCAAATTGATAGCTTGGGCTAAACGCATCGGAATTGCTTGGACAGTGCGCAAGTTTTCGGTAATATTTTCTCCCACGACACCATCGCCGCGGGTTGCGCCTTGGACAAAAAGACCATCTTGATACTTCAAGGTAATCGCTAAGCCGTCGATTTTTAATTCACAGCAATAAGCGACTGTCTCCACCCCTAAGGCTTTTTTCACGCGGGCGTCAAAGGCTTCCAGTTCACTGCGAGAAAAAACATCACTTAGGCTCATCATGGGTACATTATGGGTCACTTTTTCAAAGCCCGTAAGAATTTTGCCCCCCACCCGCTGCGTAGGAGAATCTGGCGTAATCAGTTCAGGATGTTGTCCTTCCAACTCTTCCAGCTGGCGGTAGAGCTTGTCGTAGTCGTAGTCACTGGCGGTGGGTTGATCTAAGACATAATATTCATGGGCCCACGCTTTTAGGGTTTCTTTGATTTGTATTAGTTCTTTTTTAACTTCGGCGTTGTCCATTCCTCATCCCTCCTAAGCTTTTGTAATGGGAGCAAAAGCCGCTAATAAGCGTTTGATGCCTTGCTCCTTAAAGGCAATATCTAATTCCATTTCTTCTTGCGCTCCACTGACTTTCACTACTGTACCGATGCCCCACTTCTTATGGTTCACTTTATCTCCTACTTGATAGCTAGTACTTGTAGTTTTCGCTTGTGGCTTACTATAGGTTGGCTGTGGTGCTTGAGGCGCGGTGGTTTTCTTGGGTGCGTAAGCTTGATTCCAACGATTCGTTTGGTCAAAAGGATAAGTCGTTTGGCTGCTAGTAGTTCTTTGACTGGCAGAGCTACGATTACTATTGCCCCAAGCACTTGTGGTCCGGCGCGCTAAATACGGTGAAGTATTATTTTCGGTAGTACCGGAACTTGATAATAACTCTTCATCAATTTCACTAATGAAGCGACTTGGTCGATTGTACTGGGTCTTCCCGTAAAGCGTCCGGGATTGGGCGTTAGTTAAATATAAAATTTCTTCAGCTCGAGTAATGCCCACATAGGCTAAACGCCGTTCTTCTTCTAACTCATTTTCTTCCATTAGAGCCCGGGATAGAGGAAAGACACCTTCTTCCATCCCCATCAAAAAGACTACTGGAAATTCCAAGCCTTTAGCGGCATGTAAAGTCATTAAAGTAACTTGACTAGTAGCATTTTCTTCTAAGTTATCTAGGTCCGAAACTAACGCTAAATCATTTAAGAAAATAATTAACTTATCCTCTTCGGCTTCAGCATCACGTTCTTTTTCCCAACGTTTATCAAATTCTTGGGTTACTGTTAAAAATTCTTCCAAGTTTTCTAAGCGGCTTTGGGATTCCAACGTGTTTTGGCGTTTCAGCTCTTCTTCGTAGCCTGACTTCGTTAAAATTTCTTGCGTGAGTTCCGTCACTGTTAAATAAGGAACTTGTTGGATAAAGTTTTCCATCAAGACCGCAAAGTTGGCTAATTCGCGACTGGCTTTGCCACTGATATTGGCTAAAGCAACATTTTGCGCGGCTTCCAACAAACTAAACTCGTGATAGTTGGCAAACTCTTGCAATTTTTCAATGGAAGTTTGACCAATTCCTCGTTTAGGAACATTGACAATCCGTTGAAAGCTCAAGGAATCTTTGTTATTGGCGATTACCGTTAAATAGGCTAAGATATCGCGAATTTCTTTACGGTCGTAGAACTTGTGGCCCCCCACCATCGTGTAAGGGATATTGGATTTTAAGAGGGTTTCTTCTAGAACCCGGGATTGGGCATTGGTACGGTAGAGGACCGCAAAATCATTATATGGGCGGTTGTGCTCGCGACCTTCTTTTTGAATTTGACTGACAATAAAACGGGTTTCATCCCGCTCGTCATTGCCGCGATAATAAATAATTTTTTCGCCGTCGTGATTTTCTGTCCAGAGCTTTTTCTTTTTCCGTAAGCTATTGTTTTCAATCACTTGGTTAGCGGCTTGTAAAATCGTTTTGGTGGAGCGATAGTTTTGTTCCAACAAGATGACTTTGGCGTTAGGATAGTCAGCTTCAAAATCTAAAATATTTTGCATATCCGCTCCCCGCCAACCGTAAATACTTTGGTCAGCATCCCCGACGACGCAGAGATTTTTAAAGCGGGCCGCCAATAGATTCACTAACGTATATTGGGCGTGGTTAGTATCTTGATATTCATCCACGTGAATGTAGCGGAATTTATTTTGATAATAAGCTAAAACATCCGGCTGGTCATCAAATAAACGAATGGTATTCATAATTAAATCATCGAAGTCCATCGCTTCATTTTGCCGCAAACCCTTTTGATAGGCTTCGTAACACTGCCCGACAATTTGTTCAAAGTAACTACCTTGTAAAGCTTGGTAAGCTTTGGGATCTTGCAGTTTATTTTTAGCGTTACTAATGCTGCCTAAAATCGAACGCGGATCAAACTTTTTCGTGTCCACGTTGAGACTTTTTAAAACTTGTTTCATTAAAGTTAACTGTTCACCGGCATCAACAATGGTGAAATTTTTACTGTAACCAATCAGGTCCACATCGCGGCGCAAAATCCGCACACACATGGAGTGAAACGTCGAGACCCAAACATCTTCAGCACCACTAACTAAGAGCTTGGCCACCCGCTCTTTCATTTCTTTAGCCGCCTTATTGGTAAAGGTAATGGCTAAAATATTCCAAGGATTCATTTCCTTTTCTTCAATTAAGTAGGCAATGCGGTGGGTTAAAACTCGGGTCTTGCCACTACCGGCGCCGGCCATCAATAAGAGGGGGCCTTCTGTATACTGCACTGCTGCAGCTTGTTGCGGATTCATGCCCGCTAATAATTTTTCCTTTGGATTCATGGTCAAAACTCCTTTTCAATCTTATTTAGTATACCAAAAAATGCCTAAAACTTCTTTAAGAAAAGGCAAAGCTTTGCCCTGATTACTGAAATTTTTTTAGTAGCTAAGAAACAAAAAGATTTCTTCTTCCTGAGATATTTTATACTAACGATTAATGCTATAATAAATTAAATTTTACAAAGGAGTGAATCCATGATGGCTAAACGCTTCAACTTTCTTTATCCCTTGGGACTAACAATCGTCACGCTTGCTGCCAGTCTGTTACTAAAATTTTATGGTGATAACTGGTGGGTGCTAGCTATTAGTCTAGTTATTTTTTTATTTTTCTTAGCCCAGACCCTTTACCGCGCCGTAACTACCGCTACGGCCAGCTCGAAATTCGCAACACTATTAGATGCCTTAGGAGCAACACTTTTTCAGCCACGCTTTGACCGTGATTATTGGCGCATTAAAACTTTACCCGAAAAAATTTTCGTGACGGTAACCAATTTATTTTTAGCCGCTGTCCTGATTGCCTTTTTTATTTTCCACTTCAGTAAAAACCTCGGCTTTGGTTTAGCCATGATTCCTCTAGGAGCAAATTTTTTAGCGACGGCTTTTACCAACTTACGCCTTCAACAAAAAAATAATGCTCTTTACTACTTCGCTTCCACCGTCGTGGCTTTGATTTTAATGATTTTAAGTTTTTCTGGTTTTATTTTTTAAGTCTACTGGCAAAAACTTCCTTCATTTTCCAAAGAAACCTTTTATTCCACTGAACTTTTTGGTATCTTAAGAAACGAAAGGAAGGACATCATGGAAAAAAAAGTTTCAGAAATTAAACGTTTAGACGATACAAGCTTACGCTTCATTGCTGGCGGCTTAGTGATTGGCGTTATCGCGGGTTTTGTCGTGAGTCTTTTTCGCTTGAGTATTGAAAAAATTGGGGAACATTTGCCCAGCTGGTTTCTCTTTTTAAAAGGACATCTTTATTATTTGCCAGTTGCCTTTTTACTGGCCGCCTTACTGGTACTAATTACGGGGCGCTTAATTCAAAGTGATCAAAATATTAAGGGCAGCGGGATTCCTCAAGTAGAAGGCCAATTGCGGGGCCAAATGGAAATTCGCTGGTGGTCGGTCTTGTGGAAAAAATGGCTGGGTGGCGTGCTTGCTGTCGGCTCAGGTCTTTTTTTGGGGCGGGAAGGTCCCTCTATTCAATTAGGCGCGTCGGTTGCCCAAGGATTGGGGACTAAACTAGCAAAGACCGACAGTGAAAGAAAAATTTATATTTCCGCTGGTGCGGCGGCTGGTTTGTCGGCGGCTTTTAACGCGCCCATTGCGGGGCTGCTGTTTGTTTTAGAAGAAGTCCATCATAACTTCTCCCCTTTAGTCTGGCTGACGAGTTTTGCCGCTGCTTTAGCCAGTAACTTTATTTCCATGAATTTCTTCGGCTTAACGCCGGTGCTTTACCTTGGTGAACTAGAAAGTTTACCTGTGAAACACTATATTAGTTTAGTCTTTCTCGGGATTTTTCTAGGTCTTTTAGGACTCTGCTATCAAAAAGTTTTACTGCGCCTCCCTCGTTGGTATGGCAAATTAAAAATTCCGACGGCTTTTTATTGCGTTGTGCCTTTCTGCTTATTAATTCCAGTAGGGCTGTTCTTTCCTCATTATTTAGGCGGCGGGAACCAAATTATCCACCAACTAGGAACAGCACCTTTAAGCTTTTATTTATTAGTTGGTCTCTTTTTATTACGTTTTGTTTTTTCCATGATTTCTTATGGTAGTGGTTTACCCGGGGGTATCTTTTTACCGATTTTAACTTTAGGAGCTGTGCTCGGTTGTATTTTCGGCACAGTCTGGTGTCACTTTACGGGACTTGACGTGAGCTATATTAAAGATTTTATCGTCTTTGCCATGGCGGGTTATTTTGCCGCTATTGGTAAGGCCCCCTTAACCGCCATCATCTTAGTGACGGAAATGAACGGCAGCATTATTCACTTGATGCCTTTAGGGGTGGTCTCCTTGGTAGCTTACATGACGGTAGACTTCTTTGGCGGCCAACCCATTTATGAAGCCCTCTTAGAACGAATGATTGAGCCAGACTTTGGCAATATTAAAGGCCGCAAAACCATTGTGGAATTCCCCATTACCGCTGAAAGTGGTTTTGCCGGACAAATGATTCGTGACTTTGTTTGGCCAAAAGAAATGCTTTTGACTTCCATTCGACGGGGCGAAGCAGAACTCCTGACGCGGGGCGATACGGTGATGCTCGTTGGCGACACTTTATTAATTTTGACAGACACGGGTATCTCACAAAAAATTAAAGTTACCTTGCAACAAATGGAACAAAACCAAGTCGGGAAAACAAAATTATAAACCCTTTTAGAAAAAAGAAGCCTCGTTCCTTCGCAAACAGGAACGAGGCTTCTTTTGTTTTCTAAACTCTAAGCTTCGGTTTTAACTAATTGTTTTTTAGCTGTCGCCATCATTAAACGAATACGATTTAATTGGTTGACGACCGATACACCAGGATCATAATCAATCGCTGCAATATTGGCTTTCGGGAAACGGCGCCGCAACTCTTTAATCACGCCTTTACCAACCACGTGGTTAGGCAAACAGCCAAAAGGTTGCATACAGACGATATTATCTACGTCGTTTTGTAACAGCTCAATCATTTCACCCGTCAAGAACCAACCTTCACCCGTGTGATTCCCAATGGAAAGAATTTTACCGGCTTCCGTGGCTAAATCGTAAATGGATTGAATCCCTTCAAAACGTTGTGATTTTTCTAGCGCTTTATTCATGGGTTTTTCCACTAATTCAATCATCTTAATGGCAAACTCTGCATAGTTCTTCGATTTTTTGGACATCCCTAAATTTTCGTACTTGAAAATTTGGTTGTACAAGGAATAATTCATAAAACCAATCAAATCTGGCACTACGGCTTCAGCGCCTTCTTCTTCTAAGATGCTGACAATGTCGTTATTGGCCGTTGGGGAGTACTTCACGAGAATTTCTCCCACGACACCCACCCGCGGTTTCCGTTCAGTAGAAATCGGAATTTCATCGAAGTCGCGAATAATTTTTTTCATATTGCGATTAAACAAGGTTAAAGAACCGTTTTCGACATTTTTGGCGACTTTTTCTAACCATGCGGCATGAAGCGCGTTAACTGAACCAGCTGTCAGTTCATAAGGACGCGTCCGGTAAACCACCCGTTCAAACAAATCACCATATAACACGGCAATCGCAATCCGTTTTAACATCGGTAAAGTAAATTTAAAACCGGGGTTACTTTCTACCCCCTTATTCCCTAATGAAACAGAAACCACCGGCACTTGCGGGAAGCCTGCGTCATTTAAGGCTTTGCGCAATAACGGAATGTAGTTGGTTGCCCGACAACCACCACCGGTTTGGGTCATCATGACAGAAGTATTTTGCAAATCATATTGGCCGCTTTCTAAAGCTTCAATCAATTGACCAATGGAAATAATTGCGGGATAGCAAGCATCGTTATTGACGAACTTCAAGCCTACGTCAATAGCTTTTCGATCCATCGCCGGCAAACACACCACGTCGTATCCCGAAGAACGTAAAGCGAGATCAATCAATCCTTCTTGGTGAATCGGTGAAAGCATCGGTAAAAGTAACGTATGGCGTTTCCGCATTTCTTTAGTGAAGACAATTTTTTCTGGTTCCTCAAATAATTTATGAGGTTCAAAGTTTTGTTTAGTGCGTTCTTTCACTGCCGCTTTTAAGGAACGTAAACGAATCCGAATCGCTCCCAGGTTGGCCCCTTCATCAATTTTTAACACGGTGTAAATTTTACCGTATTGGGCCATGATTTCTTCAACTTGGTCGGTAGTCACGGCATCAAGGCCACAGCCAAAGGAGTTCAATTGGACTAATTCAAGGTTTTTATCTTTCGCCACTAAGCTAGCTGCTGCGTACAACCGTGAATGATAGACCCACTGGTTCACTACCCGTAAGTTAGGAATGTCCCCTAAATGACAAATGCTGTCTTCCGTTAAAACGTGGAAACCTTCTTGCGTAATCACTTCAGCGATACCGTGATTAATTTCCGGATCCAAGTGATAAGGTCGACCAGAAAGAACAATCCCTTTTTGTCCAGCTTGATGCAGTTTAGCTAAGGTCTCTTCCCCTTTTTGTTGAACGTCGGCTTTAAATTTTGCTAACTCTTCATAACCTTCATGTAAAGCATTGGTCACTTCTTCTTGGGTGAAACCTTTATCCGCAAAGGTCCGGTACAACACTTCGGCGACAGATTTTTCGTCAGCCAAATTAAGATAAGGATTGCGGTAGTCCACTAAACCGTCGCGAATTTCATCCACATTATTTTTAATGACATCTGGATAGCTTTGAACAATCGGACAGTTGAAGTGATTATCCGCACTACTATTTTCAATCCGTTCAAAAACAACGCCAGGATAAAAAATCAACGGCACCCCTTGATTAATTAACGCTTGCACGTGACCGTGGGTAATCTTTGCCGGATAACAAGCTGTGTCAGAAGGAATCGTCTCCATGCCACTTTCGTAAAGATCTTTATCCGAACGCGGCGACAACTGAACTCGAAAACCTAATTTGGTAAAGAAGGTATGCCACAATGGATAATTCTCGTACATATTTAACACTCGCGGAATCCCGACAATTCCTTGGGGGGCATCTTTTTCTTTCAAAGAACGGTAGCGGAATAATTTGCGATATTTGTAATCCACTAAATTGACGCGGCGATCTTCTTTTTTAATTTTGATTTGAGCGCCCCGCTCGCACCGATTCCCGGTAATAAATTTCCGGCCATCAGAAAAGACAGTGACGGTTAGCATACAATTATTTTCACATAAGCCACAGTGGGTAAATTCTTTGTCGGCTGAAAAATGATCCAATTCTGTTTCATCTAACATGGTGGTGGCCGTACCGACTTCATAATCTTCTAAAGCTATTAACGCACAACCAAAGGCCCCCATTAACCCGGCAATCGTCGGCCGCACCACTTCGCGTTCCGTAATCAGTTCAAACGCCCGTAGCACCGCTTCGTTATAAAAAGTTCCCCCTTGGCAAACAATTTTGGCGCCTAAATCTTCCGGCCGCCGTACTTTGATTACTTTGTAAATGGCATTTTTAATCACGGAATAAGAAAGTCCTGCCGAAATTTCTCCTACGCTGGCGCCTTCTTTTTGGACTTGTTTTACTTTTGAGTTCATAAAGACTGTACAACGGGAACCTAAATCCACTGGCTCTTTAGCCAGCAGTGCTTCTTTAGCAAAATCCCGGACGTCGTATTTCATAGATTTGGCGAAGGTTTCAATAAAAGAACCGCAACCAGAAGAACAGGCTTCATTTAATTGAATGGAAGACAAGACGCCATCTTTAATAGTCATGGCCTTCATATCTTGGCCGCCAATATCTAAAATAAAATCAACACCAGGTTGGAAGAAGTTGGCGGCTTTATAATGGGCCATCGTCTCTACTTCCCCTAAATCAATCTTCAAGGCATTCTTAATTAAATTTTCACCGTAACCCGTGACGCAAGCTTTCCCAATAAAGACATCGGCCGGCATTGTTTGATATAAATCTTTTAAAACACCCATCGTTGTTTCCAACGGTTGCCCTTCATTGTTGCCATAAAAATCAAATAAAATTTCGCCGTCTTCATTAATCAGCACCACTTTCGTCGTCGTGGAACCCGCATCAATTCCTAAGAAAGCTACACCGTGATGTTCCTGCAAATTTTTTTGCGCAACTGTCGCTTGACTATGGCGCGCCCGAAAACTTGCTAAGTCTTCTTCAGATTTAAAAAGTGGTTCTAGGGCGTGACTCTTTTGCAATTGTTTGCCGGTGTTACTGACTAAAGCTTTTGCTAGGCCATTTAAAGTTGTTACCGTCGCCTCTTCCGCAAAAAAAGCTGCCCCAATCGCTACAAAAAGTTGGGGATTTTCCGGAAAAATCACTTCTTCCGGTTTTAAATTTAAAGTTTCAATAAAACGTTGCCGTAATTCCGACATGAAATAAAGAGGACCACCTAAAAAGGCAACATTACCGCGAATTTTTCGACCCGCTGCTAGGCCCGCAATCGTTTGATTGACTACCGCTTGAAAAATCGAAGCGGCGATATCTTCTTTGTTGGCTCCTTCATTGATTAAAGGTTGCACATCCGTTTTAGCAAATACCCCACAACGAGAAGCGATAGGATACAGTTGTTGGTAATTTTTCGCCAACTCATTGACTCCATTGGCATCTGTCTTTAATAAAACCGCCATCTGGTCGATAAAAGCTCCCGTGCCGCCAGCACAGCTGCCGTTCATCCGTTGTTCTAGAGCACCGTCAAAAAAAGTAATTTTGGCGTCTTCGCCTCCCAGTTCAATGGCCACATCCGTTTCCGGAATGATTTCTTCCACTGTCTTGGTACAAGCGATGACTTCTTGGACAAAAGGAATATTCAAGACTTCCGCTAAACCCATGCCCCCTGAACCAGTAATTGCCATTTTCAGCGGTTGGTCGCCACCAATTAGCGTACTGGCTTCTTTTAAAATTTTTTCTGAAGCACTCTTCACGTCGGAAAAATGCCGCTCATATTTTTGAAAAATCGTTTCTTTGGCCTCATTTAAGATGACCAGTTTGACTGTTGTTGAACCTACATCGATACCAGCTTGGTAAGTCATGATATCCCCCCTAAAAAAGACAACAATTTGTCGATTATCTGACAGATTGTTTGATATAATACTTATGTCTATTGTAAAAAGATTTACAAAAAAAGACAATCGTCAAAATGGCGGCGATTGTGACTTAAACAACACTTATTTACTTTTTGTTGGAAAAAAATCAAAAAATTGTGAGGAAATTTACATGAAAAAAGAATTGACGGACTTAATGAACCCCAAAAAGAAAACGGACTTACGCACCATGCGCACACAAAAAATGATTGTCGAAGCTTTCGTTAAACTCGTGGAAGAAAAAGGTTATGAAGCCGTAACGATTCAAGACATCGCCAACCGCGCCATGATTAATCGTGCCACCTTTTACGCCCACTTCACTGACAAACAAGAACTCTACGAAAAAATTTTATCTTTAGCGGTGGAAGTGTTCACCTCAGTGATTTCTGACGACCAACTGATTAAAGGAAAAACGATTCGCCTCAAACACGTGGAACAACTCTTAACCAAAATCTACGTCAACGTGCGGGAAAACAGCAAATTTTTCTTAACCATCACCGAGGGCAACGCCAACGAGTTTTTACGCAAAAAATTAGCCGAAACCCTCTACGATAAATACCACGAAATTTTTGACTCCTTGCGCATCACCGAAAACAAACTGGAAGTTCCCATCGATTTTATCATCGAGTACATGACCTCAATTTTTATGGGGACCTTACATTGGTGGCTCACCGCTGAATCCACTATGAGCCCAGAACATCTCGCCCAACTGGTGATTAAACTCGTCGCTAACGGCCACCTCACTGTTTTGGGGATTGAGGTTGAACATAATTAGCAGTGCTCGACAATAAAGCAGAGCTTTTCAAGCTCACTCAAAATTTGCGTGACAAGCTGGAAAGACACGGAAAATTGTTTCTCAAATTTTTGGAGACTTGCCACTTATTGCCGAAATTTTTAGGGAATTGAGCTGGATCAGATAGAAAACCTTGATTCCCTCCTCTACCTATAACAATAAACAGACGAAGGACAACTGAAAGCTATGTTGTCTTTCGTCTGTTTTAAAAAATAAAAAGCAACGCCCTAAAAAGAGCGTTGCTGAAAGTTAACAGGTTGATTAGCTAGCTTTAACGCTAGCTGTCAGTTCCTTGACGCGACCACCGATGAGGTTGGCGAATCTTTCGGCGTGATCGCGACTTTGATAAATTTTTGCTTGACCTTTATCTACTGTGCGATGGCCATCGGTTGTGATATATCCATGAAATACTTGAACTACATACATATTCACCCCTCCTTTACCTACGAAATCAGGCATCACTGCCTTACGAGACTAATATATCATAAAAAAACAGTTTGTGCTACTATTTTCGCACAAACTGTTTTAAATTTATTTATTTAATTTTTACGAAAGCGTTTCATCATTGATTTTAGCAACTGTTATAAATAATGCAACAGCAACTACTTCTGTGTTATAAAAGGTGAAACAGTTTTAGTCTTGAATTTCAATGCCTTCGATGACCACATCTTCTGCTGGACGATCTTGAGCACCGGTTTTAACGTTGGCGATGGCATCCACCACGTCCATCCCTGCGGTCACTTGACCAAAAACAGTGTGCCGGAAGTCTAACCAAGGAGTTCCCCCATCGCGATAAGCTTCGACGATTTCGGCTGGAAAACCAGCTTCAGCTAATTGGCCCATCATGCTATCTGGTACGTTGTCGCTTTGGACGATGAAAAATTGTGAGCCGTTGGTATTAGGTCCAGCATTGGCCATGGATAACGCGCCCCGCAAGTTAAAAACTTCCCGTGAAAATTCATCTTCAAATTTTTCACCGTAAATACTTTCGCCTCCCATACCAGTACCCGTTGGGTCGCCCCCTTGAATCATGAAACCAGGAATCACACGGTGGAAAATAATTCCATCGTAGTAGCCTTTTTTACTTAATTGCACAAAATTTTCGACTGTTTTTGGCGCTTGTTCTGGAAAAAGTTGCACCGTAATTTTTCCGTGGTTAGTGGTGATAATGGCTTGCGGTCCTTTTTGATTTGCTAAGTCGAGCTGTGGAAATGTTGACATAAAAAATTCCTCCTTAAAATAATTGAATACACTAAACGTCGTGAAGATTTTGCGGTGGAAAAATTATTGCGTCACCTCACTTGATGGTCAAGCGTACTCCATAGTTTGTTTGCCACGTTTCATGATAGCGGAAAAAAATGTTTTTGGCTATGGAATTCTTCTAGTCTTTCTAATTCTTAACTAATGTCAACTTCTTTTTGAGTATGTTATACTCTTTCATGTAAGGGTCGTTAAAAAGATGAAACGCACTCTTATAGCTAAGAGCTTCAACAAGTACTTAGCTAGAGATGGAGGATTTTTATGGCACAAGACATTTTCGACTTAACCATCATTGGTGGCGGGCCTGTAGGATTATTTGCCGCTTACTATGCCGGTCTACGCCAAATGAAAGTCAAAGTCGTCGAAAGTTTAAATGATCTTGGCGGACAACTACAATTACTTTATCCTGAAAAAGTAATTAAAGATTTACCAGGTTTCCCTCAAGTCAAAGCACAAGATTTTATCGCTCAGCTGAAAGCGCAAGTGGCCCAAGTAGACGTTACTTATTGCTTCAATGAAGAAGTCGACGCTTGCGAAAAAAAAGCTGATCTTTTTTATATTCATACCAATCAAAGCACTCATCTATCTAGAACTATTTTGGTGACTACAGGTGGTGGTGCTTTTGTCCCTCGCAAACTGGCGCTTCCTGCTAGTGAAACACTGGAACAACAAAGTTTGTTTTATCATGTCACTGACGTAGAGAACTTCAAAGGCCAAGTAGTCGGCGTCTTAGGTGGCGGCGATTCCGCCGTGGATTGGGCGTTAACCTTAGAACCGGTGGCTAAAAAAGTTTACTTGATTCATCGCCGTGATAATTTTCGGGCTTTAGAACATAGTATGAGCCAACTAACTGCAAGTTCGGTGGAACGCCTGACCCCTTATGTGGTGGAAGATTTGGTGTTAGCAGAAAATAATTTAAGCGGTTTACAACTGCGCCACGTTAAAACCAAAGAGCAACGTACTTTGCCAGTGGACAAATTATTAGTGAGCTATGGTTTTATTAACACCCATGCGCCTTTAGCTTGCGAAAGTCTCGGCTTAGAAGGCAACAACATTCCTGTCAACTCCCGTTGTGAGTCTTCAGTACCCGGTTTATACGCCGCAGGAGATGTGGCCTGTTATCCCGGCAAAATTAATTTAATTGCTACTGGCCTAGGAGAAGCCCCCACTGCTGTAAGCAATGCATATTTTTATTTGCATCCCGAAAGTCGTTTGCAACCTACTCATTCTACGTCCATGTAACGGACGATTATTTAAGGAGGAAACTTATGGTTATTCAAGGAAAAAATTTAGAAAGCGCTGCTCGCGAACTTTTGACACAACGGGGTGTGGCTATTACGGATATTGCCGAACTAGTCATGTTTTTACAAAAGCCCTACAACGACAAAATTAGCTTAGAGACCTGTTTGATTCATGTGGACAACGTTTTAAAAAAACGGGAAGTTCATAACGCAATTATCACAGGCGTCCAACTAGACATTTTGGCGGAAGAAAAAGCTTTAATGGAACCTTTACAGACTATTTTAGCTGATGATGAAGGTCTCTATGGTATCGATGAAATTCTCGCTTTTTCTATTGTGAATTTGTATGGCTCCATTGGTTTTACTAATTATGGTTACATTGATAAAGTGAAACCAGGTATTTTAGAAAAACTCAACAACCATGAAGGCCCCCAGATCCATACCTTCTTAGATGACATCGTGGGTGCAATTGCGGCAGCAGCAGCTAGCCGTTTAGCGCACGACAATCCAAGTTACAGTGACATCACGAAATAAATATTTGTCCTTCCTGCATTATGAAACCAAAAAGATGGCGTCTCCCCAATTAGCGGGAAACGCCATCTTTTTATTTATGAAAATTTTCCTACTATCAGCATCAGTACTTGCATAATGCAATAGGTAATGCCGGCAGCAATCACTGGACCTGCCGCGATCCCTTTTAAAAAGACAACGCCGATAATCGTTCCTAAAACTAAGGCCACAGTGACCTCTGGACTGTCGGCAATCAGGCCGACCCCTTTAGCTGAAAGCATCGCCACTAAAATTCCACAGACAATCGCCACCCAACCAACCGGCGACTTAAAGGCATTGATTAAATCTCGCAAACCAATCTCGCCCGTGGCAATGGGTACCAAAATGGCAATCGAAATAATCGTGACACCCCAGTTAATTCCTTTAGCATGAATCAAAGTTAGGACAGGTGCGGCTAAAGGAATTAATTTTAAAGCAATCACTACCCCCACAGCAATCAGCAAACTTTGGTTCTTCCCTAAGAAAGCTACCAAGGCAATTAACAGTAAAAAAATCCAACTCTCCACTTTTTTGTTGACACTCCCTTTAAGCATTACAACGACTCCACAAAGTATGCCATTAAAATATCGTCCACAAACTGATTGTTTAAATAAAATTCTTGAACTAAGCGACCTTCTTCATGAAAGCCTGCTTTCTGATATAAAGCAATTGCTTTAGGATTAGTCGCTAGAACCCGCAAGGTTAACTTTTTGACACCTGTTTCTTTTGCATAACGTTTAACGGCTTCTAACATCTGAAGACCGTAACCTTGGCGGCGCATCTCAGGATGAATCACTAAATCTAAAGCGCGCACGAACTGACCTGCTGCACTAGAATGGTTAGAAGTGTACTGCATGGCGCCAACTATTTTCTCTCCTATGACCCCCACTAAATATTTTTCAAATGGATTACTGGCAATAAATTCTTCTACAGTAGGCTTTTGATATTTACCAGCCGGTGTATTGGTTTCATCCCAAGATAACTCCTCCATCGCCAAAATTGCTGGCACATCAGAAATTTCATAGGGACGCAAAACTAATTGCTTTAAAGGAAAATAGCCCATGTACACGTCATCGACAAACTGATTCTGAATAAAAAAATGATTTTTTAAGCGCCCTTCAATTTCAAATCCCGCTTTTTGATACAAGGCCATAGCTTTAGTGTTTGTAGATAGAACTCGTAACATTAATTTTTCTATGCCATCATGTAAAGCATGCTCCTGCAATAATTTTAACAACTTTAAGCCATAACCTTGCCGCCGAAATTTGGCTGCAATGGCTAGGTCAATTTCTCTTACGTGTTGACAGACAGCACCTAAACCTAATTGGTGATAACCTACAACACCAATAATCTCACCAGCCAATTCTCCCACTAGATTTTCTGAAAAAGGATTCCGTGCTAAAAATTCATCGGCGGTCCGTTGACTCACCTGCGGAACAGGTGAGTTAGACCAATTCCAAGCTTCTTTTTCAATTGCTAAAATTGCTGGTACATCTTCTTGCGTATATGGTCTAAGAATTAAAGTCATTTTTCATTCCTCTTTCGTCTTCGTTTCATTCATTCCAGTTTGCCACCAAAACTGCCCCTTGTCCATCAAAAAATTCTCTTCTCCCATCAAGACGCTAAAACGACAAATTGCTGTAACCTATTAATGCTACTAGTATACTCGCTAACGTTTTAAGAGGACATGAAAAAACTGTAATCACCAACCATGGAGATTACAGTTTTAATTTTAGCCTCAAGACACGTACTATTTACGACTCTAAACCTACTCGTTTAAAGATTGCATCTACATTTTTTAAATGCCAATGGTAATCAAATGCATCGTCAATTTCGGCCGGTGTTAATTTACTCATAATCACTTCGTCGGCTTCCACTAGTGGTCTAAAAGGCACTTGGTTGTCCCAACTAATCGCCGTCTTCGGTTGCACGAGGTCGTAAGCTTCTTCTCGCGTTAAACCGTGATCAATTAATTTTAACATGACCCGTTGTGAATAAATCAAACCAAACGTTGCTGCCATATTCCGTTTCATATTTTCAGGGAAGACTGTGAGATTTTCTACGATGCGACCAAAACGATTCAACATGTAGTCAATCAACATCGTGGTGTCGGGAATAATAATCCGTTCCGCCGAAGAATGGGAAATGTCCCGTTCATGCCACAGAGACACATCCTCGTAAGCCGTTAACATGTGACCCCGAATGACCCGCGCTAGTCCACACATATTCTCAGAGCCAATGGGATTCCGTTTGTGGGGCATCGCCGAAGAGCCCTTTTGCCCTTTTGCAAAAAATTCTTCCACTTCTCGCGTTTCTGATTTTTGTAAGCCACGAATTTCGGTAGCAAAACGTTCAATCGAAGTGGCAATTAAAGAAAGACTAGCTAGGTATTCAGCGTGTAAATCTCGTGGCAATACTTGGGTAGAAATTTCTTGCGGGCGTGTACCAAGTTTTGCGCAAACATATTCTTCCACAAACGGTGGGATGTTAGCAAAGGTCCCTACAGCGCCAGAAATTTTCCCCGCTTCCACACCTTTAGCCGCATGTTCAAAGCGTTCAATATTTCGTTTCATTTCGGAATACCAAGTAGCTAACTTCAAACCAAAAGTCGTCGGTTCGGCATGTACGCCGTGGGTCCGGCCCATCATTACCGTATACTTATGTGCCAACGCTTTTTTGGCGATAATGGCAGTAAATTTTTGTAAATCTTCACGAATAATATCGTTAGCTTGTTTCAGTAGATAACCGTAAGCGGTGTCCACCACATCAGTTGAGGTTAAACCATAATGAATCCATTTCCGTTCTTCTCCTAAAGTTTCGGAGACGGCGCGGGTGAAGGCCACCACATCGTGATGAGTGACTTCTTCAATGGCTAAGATTCGCTTTACGTCAAAGCCGGCATTGGCACGAATTTTTTCCACATCTTCATGGGGAATTTCACCTAGTTCAGCCCATGCTTCATCTGCTAAAATTTCTACTTCTAACCACGCTTGGTAACGATTTTCATCGGCCCAAATATCCCGCATCACTTTTCTTGAGTACCGCTCTAACATGTCTTTACTCCTTTAATCCCAAATTTGAGTTTGATAAATTGCTTCTAAAGTCTGATAAATATCTTCCGTTAAAATTGTGATGTAGCCCACTGGTTGATTATCCCCACTGGCTAACTTGCCATAATATTGAAAATCCCAATCGGGAAAGGCATCAATAATTTTTTCTGATTCGAATTGATCTTGGCTCAAAATATTGACGGAAACAGCCGTTGCCAATAATTTTGCGCTACCTAGACTCCAGTTGGCACAACTGCGGGCTAGTAAATCATACTGACTAAAGTTAGCTGCTGAGCGAAATAAATTGTTAGCTAGACTAGGAACCGTAGCAACTTCATTCACATAAATAGCGCCGTTTTTCCCCACAAAAAGTTCTAAGGTTAAGACACCTGTGAGTTCGATATTTTTAGCTAGCGCTTTGGCGATCCGTTGCGCTTCTGTGGCGACTTCTGGTAAAACCCGCGCTGGGACAATACTCTGGTGCCAGCGATTTTTCTTTTGCACCACTTCCACGGCCGGTAATACACTGACTTCTTGTCGCTCATTGCCAAAAACGGTCACGACTAATTCTTTTTCTAAAGGAATCCACGCTTCTAAGACACACGTGCCAAAACGCAGTAAGTCGATAGCTTTACGAATATCCGCTGGCGAATACAAGACCATTTGGCCATGACCAGCGTGTCCTTTTTCAGCCGTTTTTAAAACGCAAGGGTAACCGATACCATCAATTGCATCTTGAATGTCCGTCACGTTAACAATTGTCGCATAAGGCGCCAAAACGATATTGTTGTCCTCTAAAAAAGCTTTTTCCAACAGGCGATCTTTGGTAATCTCCAATAAATCAATACTTTGAATCACTGGCACCACGGGTTGAATGTGGCGCAGGCTCGCTGTAGGCACGGCTTCTGTCGTATAAATGACGCCGTGAACATTGACGGCTAACTCTTCAAAGCCCGCCAAGTCGTCAAAGTCAGCGATAATCTGTTCATCGCAAACTTGTGCAGCTGGGCAATCTTTATTGGGATCTAAGAGGAGCACTTTTAAGCCTAAGCCGTGACAAGCGTTGGCACTTAAACGGCCTAGTTCATCACCACCAATAATGCCGATGGTTTGACCAGGTAAAAATTTTTTCCCCAAGTTTATCACTACTTTCTCTCGTGTTGTCGTCGATTAATTACGCCTCATCATCAGCAGGTAAGAATTTTACCTCTTGCTTTTCGAGGCTGGCAACGCGGGCCAAAGAAACAACTTTTACACCAGAGCGTTGTAAAAAGTCGCGGCCGTCTTGGAAACTTTTTTCAATTAAAATACCGATGCCTTCCACACTAGCACCAGCTTGTTCACACAACTCAATCAAACCTTTAGCTGCCATCCCATTGGCCAAAAAGTCATCGATTAATAAGACGTGATCTTCGGCACTTAAAAAGCGCCGCGAAATACTAATATTCGAGGTTACTTGTTTGGTGAAGGAATAGACCTTCGTAGAAAGTAACTCTTCATTCATGGTTAAACTTTTCCCTTTGCGGGCATAAATCATGGGTACGCCTAAAGCTTGCGCGGTATACAAAGCTGGCGCAATACCAGAAGTTTCAATAGTGACTACTTTGGTAATCCCGGCTTCCTTAAAAATTTCTGCAAAGCGTGCGCCAATTTTTTCCATCAGAATTGGATCCACTTGGTGAGTAATAAAACTGTCTACTTTCAAGACACCTTCACTTAAAACCCGACCATTATTTGCAATTCGTTCTTCTAATTCCCGCATGATTTCCTCCTAAAATTTTCAAACTTGTATAGCTTTTATTAAAACACTGCCAATTTCAAATTTCAAGGAACAATCGTAACTCCTGTGAAAAAAAACGTCAAACGTTCAGAAAAAACATACTTTAACTTACATTAGCAGAGAAATATTCCCCTTTTTGTTACAAATAAACTAACAAAACGGCGACTTGCTACAGAAAAAATTTCTCAGCAAGTCGCCGTTAATTCCACCAGACTACAGGTTATTCTGATGCTTGCGGTTTTTCTTCTTCGCGGTACTTCATCATTTTTTTGGAAAAAAGTTCTGCGCTAGTTGGCGGTGTGTACGTCACTGCATTGGCACCAGCGGCAATAGTAGCCGCAATCGTTTCATCATCAGGTCCTCCAGTGGCAATAATTGGTAGCTCCGGATAAAGGTTACGAAAATGAGCCACAGTGGCTGCCGTATCTTTTCCCGCCGAAATATTGATAATGGAAACACCAGCTGCTAACTTTTCAGCTAAAGGTGTATGAATACTGGTCACTGTACTCACCACGGGAATGTCCACCACGGCTGTCACCATCTTCACCGTTTTCAAGGGTGTGGGCGCATTTAAAACTACCCCGATGGATCCTTGAGCTTCTGCAAAAAGACTCATGTACGCACTGCGACTACCCTGGGTTAATCCGCCACCGACGCCAGAAAATACCGGAATATCGGCTGCTTCAATAATACTTTTTGTAATGGCCGGATGGGGAGTAAAAGGATAAACTGCAATGACGGCATCCGCATTGGTATTCCGAATAATGGAAATATCCGTGGTGAAAATAATGGAGCGAATTTTTTTACCAAAGATCACAATACCACTAGCTTTTTTAATTAGCTCAGGAACTTTAACAATATCTTTTCTCAGGTCCGTCATAATCTCCGGAACAAATCTTTCTTCTGTCGTCATGGTGGCATCCTCCCAAACTTTATTGTGTCGCAGTAAAACTATCGTATTGCGTTAAATTATACTCTTCAATGACGCCGATAATTTTTTCGGCATAGGTTGGATCGGTGGCATAACCGGAAGTTTGCAAAGCTTGCGCCGCGCTTTGATAGTCTTTCGCTAAAAGAACGCTTTGATACTGCTGAGGATTCCAGGTCGTCCCATTCACAAAAAGAGCGCTGTGGGCTTCTAAACTTTCCGCGTTACTACCAAAAACACGAAAATCAGCAGTGACCGTCAGCCATTGACCATCAACATACTCTTGGGTTTCCAAGTGAACCTTTTCCTGGCCAGCACCAGCTTTAATCCCAAACAAATTATGATACTCACTAGCTAAGCGGGAACGGCCCCAATCGGATTCTAAAATTGCCTGTCCTAAAATAATACTCGGCAACACACCATACTGGGCGTGTAGTTCTTGGGCTTTAGGCACAAGGCTTGCTAAAAAATCATCGTGACTCAAATACTCTTCCGTGGTGGCTGTCGTCGCAGACGTGGAACTTTGGATGACCATTTTCCCCAGATGATAGATGCCGACAAAGGCCAACCACAAAATCACAACAATGGTAATGAACACTTTTAAGCGGCGCTGATAAGGTGCCCGTTTTTGATAGGACCGGCGAACCTTTACCTTTTTCTTTTTACTCATAATACTCCTAGTTTTCTGATAGTCGTTGGTGGTATTCTTCTAAACTCAAATTATTTTCCGTCAGATACTGAGCACTGTCAACCCCAACGTAACGTAAGTGCCATGGTTCGTATTCGATATACGTGTCAGCTGTCTTACCTAAAGGGTAACGAATAATAAAACCTGCTGCTGGCGCATATTGCGCTAGCCATTCCGCCGCTTCAGTCGAGCCAAACGCGGTTACTAATTCCCCACTTTCCTTAGCCCACACGTCGTCAATCACGTCGACTGCTAAGCCGGTATGGTGTTCGCTAGTGCCTGGTGCCGTTAAATATTTTAACGTTTCCCCACGAGCCTCGGCTACGGAAAGTCCAGTTGCTACGTACTCCGCAATTTTGTCTTGAAAAAGTTCTTCTTGGTGCGCAATACTGCGGTAGCCTGAAATCAGCACCAGGTTAATCCCCGCCTTGTTTGCTGCCGCGAAAAGTTCCGTCAAAGAATCAAAAATTTCTGCAGCAATCCATTGTCCGGCAAACTCAACTAATTGCACAGTTGGTTCCGTAGTAACGGGATGATCACGATTCACTAGCTGTAGTTGCCAATCATCTTTCGTCACCCCCGCAGGTAAGTCGCTACTTGGGACAACTGGTGCCACCGCCTTTGCTCTTGCACCTGTAGCAGGTCTATCAAACTTCTCTTGCATAAAAGGAAATGTAGTCACCACTTTGTTTCCCTGACACACAGCAGGAATCATTAGGCCATCAGTCGGTTGCCAACTGGCCATAACTTTTTTACTAGCGCCTAAAAGATTAGCTAGCATGACAGCTAAGATTCCTAAAAAAACTTTTTGATATTTTTTTTGCTTCATAGGCAACTCATTCCTTTTGATGGACATAAGTGTCGGTTAAATTCTCATTGACCCATTCTAAAAGATCTACCGTGGAGCCTTCAATTTGTTGTTGGATAATGGCAGGTAGGCGGAAGCTTAAAATATCATCAAAGCCCCATTCACCGTAAGGCATGGTTACTTTCAAATCAATGAAACCATTGACGCCGCGTTGACGTTTCTTTTCACCCGTTTTTTTTGAAATTAATTCCGCTTCGCCACCAGTCTCTAACCACTTTTTGGCGATAATGGTTTTCAAACGGCGATACTCCGCTGCAGCAAAGTTCCGCCGTTCAGGAAAAATAATTGTTTGGCGTAAAACTTTTTGCACCAGCATCCACTCGTAATCGCTAAACAAACCTTTAATCTTTTGCATATGTTCTTCGCTTAAAGATTGTTCCCCTGTTTTAAATGCTGCCCATTGACTGGCATCAATTTGTAAAAGATGTTGATAAAAAAATTCTTCGCTGTCATATTGTTCCACGATGGCTTCCACCATAATGTCGATTAAAACTTGATGCATTTCGCATCCCTCCTTTTAAAAACTTCTTCACTTCTTAGTTTACTGAATCTTTTGGAAAAAATCACATGGAAGCTATTATCTTGATAAATTTTTAGCAAATCACACCTCTTCAGTACCGCTTACGAGAAAAATTCTGTTATTCTGGAAGCAAGTAACAAAGAAAGGATGAAAGAGATGAAAAAATTTACTTTCGGCATTGTAGGTCTTGGAGGCATCGCTAAAAGTTTTGCCACTTACTTTCAACAAGAAGAAGCCGTAATTGGCGCTTGCGCTTCTCGCTCCTTAGCTAAAGCACAAGCCTTTGCTCAAGAATTTAATATTCCTCAAGCTTACGGCACTTACGACGAGATGTTAGCAGATCCAACCCTTGATGCCATTTATATTGGCGTACCTAATCTCCAACATTTTGATTACTGTCAAAAAGCACTGACAGCTGGCAAACACGTCTTGTGTGAAAAAGCCATCACCATGAACCCCCATGAGCTAGCTAAGTTAGTTGCTTTAGCTGACGAAAAAAATTTAATTTTGCAAGAAGCCATGACGATTTTTAATATGCCCTTGTATCAAACCTTGAAAGAACAAATCCAAGCAGGAAAATTTGGCAAACTAAAAATGATTCAAGCGCCCTTTGGTAGTTATAAAGAACCTGATCCTGAAAATCGCTTTTTTAATCCAGCGTTAGGCGGCGGTGCTTTATTAGACATTGGGACTTATGCGGTTAGTTTTGCCCGCTACTTTTTAAGTAGCCAACCGGAACTTGTGGCTTCCACGATGCTCCCTTTTTCCACCGGGGTGGACGAACAATCCATGAGCTTGTTTCGTAACGAAGAGGATGAAATGGCTGCAGTCTTATTAACTTTCCAAGCAAAAATGCCCAAAGTCGGTACCATTGCTTTAGAAAAGGCCTACATCACTATTCCTGAATACCCAAGAAGTGATACAGCACACATTTTTTATCATGATGGCACCACTGAGACGTTGCAAGTTGGCGACTCCCGTCAGGCCATGAACTACGAAATTAGCAATTTTATTACCGCCGTTAAAACCGGTGAAAATCACAGCTTAACCCTAACGCAAGACGTCATCGCCTTGTTAGGGGCAATGCAGACTGCGTGGCACAAAAAAGCATGACTCCTCTCCTTAAAAGAATTTCTGTCGCCGACGTCAATACCTTACAAGCCATCAGTCACGAAACTTTCCGCGATACCTTTGCGTGGGCGAATACTCCTGAAGATCTTCAAGCGCATTTAGATTACGCCTATGCTTTGCCTAAGTTAATTACTGAATTGCAAAATCCTCACACTACTTTTTGGTTTTTATATCTCGGTGACAAAATCGCTGGTTACCTCAAGTTAAATGACGGTAACGCACAAACAGAAAACGTTGCTCCCCATGCTTTAGAAGTAGAACGAATTTATATTCGCACACCTTTTAAACGACAGGGGCTTGGTTCACTCCTCTTGCAACATGCCGCCCAACAAGCCCGCGACTTGGGAGAAGAGCGTATCTGGCTAGGCGTTTGGGAACACAATGAACCAGCCAAAAATTTTTATCAAAAGATGGGCTTTCATGAAGTAGGAGCGCATATTTTCCCCGTGGGTAATGACCCACAAAAAGATTTAATTTTGCTGAAGGAATTAACCGCAACAAATTTTTAAGTGTAGTACTTACTTCCGTCTCTATACTCTTTTACGTTAACGCACCGACAATTCTTTGAATTAATTGGCCATTTCCTTTACCCTTAAAGTAAGGAGGAATGCTTATGAATTTCGGACCTTTTCGTTTAGGCATGCGCACCATGAAGACGGCGTTAGCCGTAGCCTTGTGTGTCCTGCTTTTCCACTATACAAATCGCGGTGCCCCCATGATTGCTGCTTTATCCGCTGTTTTTTCTTTGCGGCAAGATTTAAACACCAGCATTTCTTTTGGTAAGACCCGCATCTTGGGAAATTGTATTGGCGGCACATTAGGTTTGGTGTTTTATCTGCTCCAAAATCACTTTGGTCCCCACTTTTGGTTTGAGGTGCTGATTTTGCCGCTATTGGTCATTATCACGATTGTCTTTAGCGATGGCATTCACAACAATTCTGGCATCATTAGCGGTATCTCCACGCTTCTTTTAGTGGCCCTTGGCGTACCTAGTGGCGAAAATTTTACTTATGCGATTAATCGCGTGCTAGATACTTTTATCGGCACCACCATCGCCATCACTTTAAACTTGGCCTTGCAGCCTAAGCCGCAAGAAACAAAACGCGCCGTAGAAGAAGACTTAGCTGAGCTTCGCAAAAAAGAAGCAGAACTTTCAGCAATCCGTGATCGCGTCGCTCAACATTATTTAGCAGAACAACACAAAAAAAATCAACATCACGAACCTTAACAGCTTAACTGTCTGTTCAGTCGTGATGTTGATTTTTTTATTGTTGATAGACGCTGAAGTGCCCCTCTTTTTCTGGTTGCGCAGCTAAATCTAACATCGCTAACGCATAATCGGCCATGGAGATTTCACTTTTACCTGCTGCATTTTCTCTTAATTGATCGTCCCCTAATTGATAGTGGCCTGTTTGTACGCCGTGAGGATAAAAATAAACGGCGGGACTAAGGTATAACCAATGGAGGTTGGGGGTCGCTTTTAACTGTAAGGAAGCTTCCACCATGTGATGAGCGGTAGGATAAAAAGGCGCATCACTAGAAACCCCGTCAATCATTCGCTTGGTTTTACCTTCATCTACAAACAAAGAAGAAGCACCCCCCACGACGAGTAAGCGCGTTGTGGTTCCCTGTAAAAGTTTGGTCAAGTGCGCCAAAGACGTTTCGTGCAACTCTTCATGACCTTTAGGTGCATTAAAAGCATCAATCACCACATCAAAAGGTGCTAAATCTTCTTTCGTTAAGGCAAATAAATCCTTAGCTAAAATGGGTACAGCTGCCGTGACCTTTTGTGGACTGCGGACAATCGCCGTTACATCTAGCTGCCGTTTCACCGCTTCGGCTAACAATAAACTCCCTACTTGACCGGTAGCCCCGATAATTCCTATTTTCATGTGTCAACCTCCCTTTCTCTACTTGCCTTCATTGTAGGGAGCTTGTGGAGTGCCGTCAACTCATTTACTTTTATTTAGTCGGCGTTAAGTACGGAACCCGCTCCACTGTACTCCCGACAGAACTAGCAAATAACCAATCGGCTTGTACCAGTTGGGCCAAGTTTTCTGTTTTTCCTGTAACAATAACGCCGGCAAAGCGTGCACTAGTTAAGCTAGCATACTCCGTACTAATTTTGGCGGTATTTTCTGCGATTGGCGTACCGGCTAAGGCAAAATTCTCTTGATAACTTTTGACAGCTTTTAAATACTCGCCATAATATTTTTCACTGATACTCCCATTGGCGTCCTCCCCTTGAATCCCCACGACATCTTGCGTGTCATTCGCATTAGGATCAAAATTATCCACCGGAGTAAACCAATACCAGTTAATCATGACATTTTCTGGCAACATCTGTTGAATCTGGGCATAGGAATAATCCTGATCAAAAGTCAGGGCAACTTCGCCAACATAATTTTCCATCGTCGCCAGTTGACTCAGCTGTTGCGTTGGCGAAAAGTTAGTTTTTGCAGCACGCAACTTAACATTATAAAACTGAGGAATTTTTTCACCAGAATAACTATCAAAGGTTGCTTCGTAATTGGGACTAGCTGATAACATCGCAAGACCAGAACGACTAACCTCATAGCCTCGCCAATTGTAACTACCATAAGCTTCGCCAAACTTCACTAGATACCCATCAATATTTTTACTGCCCGTTACGGTTTCAGCATCACCTGTCAGCGGCTGATAACTGCCCCCCATAACCGGTATGCGATAATTCGGACTAAGCAAGGTATTTTTTAAAATAAGTTCCAAACGTAAGCGGGATAGATTTTTTTCGGTTCTTCTTTGGACAAAAAGTAATCCTCCCCCGACTAAAACAAAAACTGTCACCAACACTAATAAAAAAGTTAACAACCAGCGTCTTCTTTTCGTTTTGCGTGCTAATTTTTTGAAATCTTGATCTAAATTTTCCATCAATCTTCCTCCCGTAAATATTCTTTTAGTTTTTGGCGAATGCGAAAGAGCTGCGTCTTTAACGCTCCTTCTTTTCTTTGCAAAACTTGAGCCATCTCTTTCACACTTAAGCTTTCTTCATAGCGCATAATAATTAACAACCCTTCTTCAACGGTGAGGCGTCCTAGTGCTTGGGTTAAACCCGTTTCAGGTAAGGGCACATCGCTCCAGCTTTCCTGGTGAAAAAAATTAGCTGCTAAAATTTCTTGATAGCGCTTCTTCCGATTATAAAGATTATAGTAGCGACTGATGGCTACCCGATACATCCATGCCCGCAAGTTAGCTGGTGGCAAAATAATTTCCGTTTCCAACAACTTCACAAAAGCATCTTGAGCGATATCTTGCGCGTCCTCTTTCGTCGCTCCGGCTTTCATTAAGTAACGAATTATTTCTTCCGCAAGGGTTGCCAACAATTTTTCATATCCTGCTAATTGCACCTCATCCCTCCTCCTACACTGATATAACCAACCAACTGCCTTTTGGTTACAAAAAAACCTCAACTTTTTCAGTCAAGGTGTTAAAAAATTATTGGTGGCAAAAAAGAGTACGCCAATTTTTAAGGCGCACTCTAATCTATTTCGTTTTAAATTATTTTAATACGCGCGGGCGATCCAAACGGTGTATTTCGCTGGTTTGCCAGAAATAAGGTCCACCGTTTTTTCCATTGGCGCAGCAAAAGGAATATTCCGAGTAGTAAAACCAGTTGCTTCTTTAATTTTAGCTTCAGTTTCTGCCGTACCATCCCAGCCGATTAAAACAAAGCCAGTTGGCGTGTTGTCAGCTTTGCATTTTTCAATGTGGGCTTGTAATTGTTCTAAGGTATCAATGTCATAGTGTTCATTTTCTTTATTGCGGGCCCGGGCATTTTCCAATAAGCGAACTTGCATCTTCCCTAATTCTTCTTCAACGTAGCTGGTTAAATCGGCAAAGTCTACGGCAACTTTCCCTTCAACGTCCCGCAATTTAGTCATGACGTGCCCATTTTCTAAATCACGTGGACCACATTCAATCCGCAAACACGCGCCTTTTAATTCCCATTCGTTAAATTTAAAGCCTGGGGTGTTGTCCGTGTCGTCTAAACGCACCCGCAGACCATTGGCGGCTAATTCTTCTTTAATGGTGACTAATTTTTCTAAGATGGCTGGATTTTTCTTCCAAGGTCCCACGGGCATCAAGACGACTTGTGTTGGCGCCATGGCTGGTGGGAAGACTAGCCCTTGTTCGTCGCCGTGGGTCATGATTAATGAACCGATTAACCGAGTAGAAATCCCCCAAGAAGTCGTGTGGGCAAAAACGTGTTGGTTGTCTTTGGTTAAGTATTTAATATCAAAAGCTTCCGCAAATTTGGTTCCCATATAATGAGATGTCCCTGCTTGCACGGCTTTCCCGTCCCGCATCATGGCTTCTACCGAGTAGGTATCCACAGCCCCAGCGAAACGTTCTGAAGGTGTTTTTTGTCCTTTATAGACGGGAATTGCTAAGAAGTTTTCGATTAAGTCGGCATAGGCGTCTAATACCCGCATCGTCCGCTTCCGGGCGTCTGTTTCATCAGCGTGAGCAGTGTGACCTTCTTGCCATAAAAATTCAGAAGTACGTAAGAATGGCAAAGTCTTTTTCTCCCAACGGAAAACATTGGCCCATTGATTGATTTCATAAGGCAGGTCGCGGTAAGAATTAATCCATTCCGAAAAAGCCGAACCAATCATAGTTTCAGAGGTTGGCCGTAAAGCTAAAGGTTCTTCCAACTCTTCGTTGCCCACTTTCGTCACCCAAGGAAGTTCTGGCGCGAAACCTTCAATGTGATCGGATTCTTTCATGAAGAAACTTTGGGGAATCAGCATTGGGAAATATGCGTTACGAATCCCTTCTTTTTTCAAAAATTTATTGAATTCTTCTTGAATGTGTTCCCACAATTCAAAGCCATCTGGTTTAAAAATAATACAGCCGCGCACTGGTGAATAGGCCATTAAGTCTGCTTTTTGAATCGTTTGTAAATACCATTTGGAAAAATCTTCTCGTTGTAAATTTGTCATTTGCTTTACTCCTTATTGTTTTTTCTTTTTACCTAAAATAAAAAACGCCCCATCCTCATGTAAGGACGAGACGTTGTCATCGCGGTACCACCTTGCTTAGCTGAATTTCTCAGCTCAACTTTAACTTTGTTAACGCCAAAGCTACGGCTAGTTTTCACTAGCAATTGTCTTAGGGAGGTTCAAAGGCTGCTCTTGATTGTCTTTCACCGGCACAATCTCGCTTAAAAGGCTTGACCCATTACTAGTCCTAAGCTTATTTGGAAGACTCGCGTGCTTCTTCCTCTTTTTCTTTTTCAGTTTCTCTAAAGAAGCGCCGGCGATCTTCAGGTTCTTCGCTAGGCTCTACTTCAGGTTTCTCATGAAAAGTAACTTTTAATAATAAAACCCGCGCTCCTTCCATTTCTTCCGGAGCTAAGGTGATGTGATCCACGTCATAAGTCAGCTGTTCTCCTTCTTGGGGAATCGTGCCTAAAGCGGTAATTAAGTACCCCGCCATCGTGTCCACATCCGGCATTTCTAAATGGGTATCGAAAGCTTCATTAAACTCTTCAATCAGCATCCGGCCTTGCACGTAGTACTCGTTTTCCGAAATTTTCGTGTAGAGGTTTTCCACTTCATCACTCTCGTCGTCAATTTCCCCGACAATTTCTTCCAACAAATCTTCTAACGTGGCAATCCCTACGACACCGCCATACTCATCCAGTAAAATTGCCATTTGATTTTGTGTTTTCTTTAATTCGTACAATAAGTCATCAATAAAAATCGTTTCTGGCACAAAAAGCGGTTCTTGTAAAACATCTTGTAAGCGAATGTTTGCAAAACCAACCTTATGCGCGGCTTTCAGCAAGTTTTTAATATGCAACACGCCGACGACTTTATCTTTATCCCCTTGATACACAGGAATCCGGGAATAATTCTCTGACAAAATGCGATCAATTGTCTCTTGCACATCATCGTCAATATCCACCATAAACGCATCGGTTCTGGGGACCATGACTTCACGAGCAACTTTGTTATCTAAAGAGAAGACTCCTTGTAACATCTCAAGCTCGTCATCTTCTAAAACACCTTCAGTTTCCAACATGTAGCGCATTTCTTCGCGGGTCAGCTTAGATTCTTCATCATCAAAAGTCATAGGCGTTATTCGCGCCAACAAACTAGTGGATGAAGTCAGCAACCAAACGAAAGGTTTAGCAATCACGCCGACAGCTTTCACAATGCCTGCCGAAAAATTAGCCACTTCCTCGGCTTTATTTAAGGCAATTCGTTTCGGATAAAGTTCCCCAAAAACGATGGAAACGTAAGTCAGTAATGCAAGAATAATCAAGCTGGAGACATTTTTGGCAACAGCTGAATTCCCCATAACAACGGCTAATCTTGTGGACAAACTATCTGCTAAGGACGCACCAGATAAAATGTTTATCAAAGTGATTCCTACTTGAATCGTGGATAAGAAATTATTCGGGTCGTGTAAAATCCCTATGAGGCGCTGGGCCTTCTTATCACCTTCATCTGCTTTTTGCTCAACACGGTTTTTATTAATGGATACAACCGCCATCTCGGAAGCCGCAAAAAAAGCATTTAACAAGGTTAAAAAGATTAACAACAGAATTTGCCAAATCAGCGACTGACTATCGGGGTCAGAATTACCCATATACTCATCTCTCCTTCTATCATAAAAAAATAGTGATTAGACGATAGTCTAATCACTAAAAAATATTAGCATATTTAAAAATTTTTTTCAATTGAAAACATAAAATATTCTGTGACGAAAAGCATTGCCCTTACAAGGATTCCAGCTATTTTCTAAAAACTAGGAAATTTTTAAAGTTGCAGTTGGGTTTCCTCATCTTTTTTCTGGCGCAGTTTATAAATATCGTAAAAGTAAGTAACGATTGTCCGGACTACTGCATAAATCGGCACCCCAAGAAAAATCCCCAGTAAACCAGAAAGATTACCAGCAACTAACAAAATTAAAATAATCGTCAAAGGATGAATCTTCAAGGTTTTACCAATCACGTTAGGATAGATGATGTTTCCATCTAATTGTTGCACGATTAAAACTACGATGCAACACAATAAAGCTTTCGTTGGCGAAGTAAAGACCGTCACCAACACGGCGGGCAAAAGACCTAGATAAGGTCCCAAGTAAGGAATCAGGTTAGTTAACCCGGCAATCACGCCAAAGAGTAAGGCGTAATCTACCCCCACGATTAAGTAACCAATAAAGGTACAGGTGGCCACAAAGAGACACTCGATTGCTTGCCCCGAAATATAAGTGGCAATCGTTTTATTCATTTGATGTAACAAATCTACTACTTCATCTTGATGTTTTTTCGGCGCTAACTTACGAATAGCCGGTTGCAGTTTGTCGCCGTCTTTTAACATATAAAATAAAATAAAAGGTACCGTCACAACAATCATAGTGACTGAAGTAATCGTGGCAAAGATGGAGCCTAGACTCACGGAAACTTTTTGCAAAACATTACTAAATAGCTCAGAGTAAGAAATATTTAGCTTGTCAATTTGTTCTTGAACGTTGATATTCGCAAAAATCGGCTTAGCCGCAATCTCCCGCGCCCACGTTTCTAAATTATCTGCCAAACTAGGCATACTCTTTAGTAGGGACGTTACCTGTTGCGCTAAGTATGGAATCAGGGTGAAAATTCCTAGTACTAAGACGCCCACCAGTACCAAAAATACAATGATGACCGCGTAAATTCTTTTAACCTTAATTTTTTCCAAGAGTTTCACTAACGGATTTAAAATGTAATACAAAAAACCGGCGATTAAAATTGGCGCAAACAGCGTCGAGAAAAATGTCGCAATCGGGGAGAAAATAAAATTAATTTTTTGACTGACAAAAATCAACGTCGCCAAGACTAATAATTCCACCGACCAAAAAAATAATTTGGATTGTCGTAATTTTTCAAACATCGTTTCCCTCCTTCTCGTATCTTTAGATTGATTATAGTATACTGGATTTACCCCAAAAATAAAAATAGTATTTGCCATAATTTGCAGGAGTTGAAGAAAATGAAAATTGTTCAAACAAAAGATACCTTAAGTGACATCTACGTCGATGCGTTACGCATTCGTCACGATGTCTTCATGGTGGAACAAAATGTACCTTTAGAAGAAGAAATCGATCAAGATGAAGCTTACTGCATTCATTTTGTCGCTTATAATGATGACAAAGTTCCCATGGGCACGTGTCGCCTACACCCTTTACAAGATGGTGTCATGAAATTACAACGGATGGCAGTCCAAAAAAAATTCCGTAAAATGCACATTGGCGAGCAATTAATTTTAGAAGCGGAAGCTTTCGCTAAAGAACAACATTACCACCATATTATTTTAGGCGCTCAGCTTACTGCCCAACCTTTTTATGCTAAGCTTGGCTATCAAGCGTACGGCGAAGAATTTTTAGACGCTAATATTCCCCACATCATGATGGAAAAATATTTAGATTAGCAGAGCTTTTCCAACTTGGGCAGAAGAGGAGTAATAAGCTGGAAGACACGGAAAATTGTTTTTCAAATTTTGTGGGGCTTACAGCTTATTACCTACTCTTCTAGTTGGGAAAGCTTGACAACATAGAAAGCTCGTTAACAAAGAAAATCCTAGGAACTTTCGTCATAGACGAAGCTTCCTAGGATTTTTATTTTAAGCAGACAGAAAACTATTCACCGCTTGTAGTTGGCTCCACCGGCGTGGTACTTTCCGTCGTTTCTTCAGGGGCAGAAGTACTTGGCGTGGTACTTTCTTCTGAAGAGGAGCTAGAACTTTCCCCAGCGTTGCCGCTTTCACTCGGCGTAGAACTGGTTGAACTTTCTGAGCTAGTCCCTCCACCATTATCAGAGCTTGGTGTCGTTGTCCCTCCGTTTCCACCAGTAGAGCCACTATTGTTACTGTTACCACTATTAGAGTTACTCCAACTATTATCGTTGGTTTCTTCCTCTTCATCGTCGTAGTAAACTTCTTCACTCGTTGTACTCGTTGCAGTCACTTCTTCGCTACTTTCAGTCGTAGTGGTTTCATTGCTACTACCATAAAATTGATTGTCCGCATATTTACTTAAGTCTAACGCATCTGAAGTCGGCAAATTCAATTGCGTCTTTAATTTATTTTGAATTTCTAATAAGCTATCTTGATGAACCTTTTGGTAGTAAATGCTATCCATCATGACGCCATCGCCTTGCAACTGCAAAGACTCTACATCTTTAGCTGCACTGGTGTAGCCTTCCACAATGTTTAACATGTCGTTCCAAACTAAATCTGTTTTCGTATTTTTTTCTACAGCTTTCAAAATATCTTGATAGCTAGTAATAGAGTTTAAACTCAAAATTTTATTGACGATTTCTTTAACTACATCACGTTGCCGTTGTTGACGACCAATATCGCCATCAGGATCTCCCATCCCGGTAGTCGCGTTATATTTCCGATAGCGCGCATAAGAAAGGGCCTGTTTTCCATCTAAGTGATAATCCCCTGGTAATAATTCCACACCGTCTAGCTCAAAGTGATATTTGTTGGTGACATCAATGCCTCCTACTGCATCCACTAAATCAGAAAAGCCGTCTAAGTTAATGGTAACATAGTGATTAATGGGAATATCTAACAAGGCTTCGACGGAGTCCATCGCCATTCCCACGCCGCCAAAGGCATAGGCGTGATTCAATTTATCATAAGTCCCGTGACCGACAATTTGCGTATAAA
Organism: Enterococcus nangangensis; assembly: GCF_005405245.1. GTDB lineage: Bacteria > Bacillota > Bacilli > Lactobacillales > Enterococcaceae > Enterococcus_J > Enterococcus_J nangangensis. Next base: position 41,847 of record NZ_BJDR01000013.1, read on the forward strand.
TATCGCGGTCAATGGAAACGATGGTGGATTTTTTTTGCTGCGGATTGACCGTCACCACCATCATGGTGTCTGAGCGTCCTTGATCACTGCGCCCTAAGCCGCCAGAGTCCACCCCTAATAATAAAACAGAAAAGGGTTCAGTGGCTTCAAAGTTGACAGGTTTATCGGAATCATCCCGTGTACTAGCTCGCTCGGCTGATTCATAAATATTGTCCGTGGTTTTTTTTGCTTGATGCACAACAGACAATGCAAAGACACAGCCGGCACCGATTAATAATGTGAGAGTCGCTGCGACAACTAAGATTATTTTTTTTGTTTTTGACATAGCTTCACCTTTTTTATTTGGATTTCCTAAAAGTTTACGCCAAATTTTCTCACAGAAAACGCTACAGTGCAATATCTATCCCTAAAAATTAAAGATTATCTTAAGGAACAGCCGACTTCATAGAAGTTCTACCATCTCTTAAGTTTCCTCAGCTGGGAGTTGTTTTTTAAATTTTTTTCCTTTACAATTAAGAAAACGATTGCAAAAAGTGGAGCTGCTTTTTATTTTAATCCCACTAAAATAAAGGAGTGTTCTTATGGAACAGACGCTAGTAATTATTAAGCCTGACGGAGTGAGACGTCATTTAGTCGGAAAAATTCTTCAACGCTTCGAAGATAAAAATCTGAAGATTGCAGCCTTAAAGTACAGCTATCTCACGAAAGAGGCCGTGGAAGAACACTACGCCCACTTAAAGAGTCGCCCCTTTTTTCCAGAATTAATCGCCTATATGACTTCTGGTCCAGTGGTTTGCTTAGTCTTAGAGAGTCCAGCAGTAATCGCTATTGTGCGACAGCTGTTAGGAGCGACCCAAGCGACTGCGGCCGTACCTGGCACTATTCGTGGCGACTATGCGATGGCGGGAACTGAAAACGTCGTCCATGCTTCCGATTCCCCAGCCGCAGCCCAAGCCGAAATCAAACGTTTCTTCGGTGAGCATTATCACGTTGAAGAAACCGGCCCACGCTTCATGAAGCCAGCTCTTTAAAGGAGACATTAGTAAAAGATTTGAAGCTAGCCATACATTTTCAACGACGAACAAAAGAAGCTGTACCGAAATTTTTTCGGCACAGCTTCTTTTTATTGTGCTATTACTTTTTGGACAACTGCTGATAGCGTTCAAACCAAATATCGGTATATTCTTTGGAGAAGGGACCTTCCTGATTATTGATCCAATCTACTAAAATTTTGACATTTTCTTTCAAGATGTAGTCAATATCTGGTGAATAGTGCATCTTTTTTTTGTGGAGCTCATACTCATCCACATCTAAAAGCCGCTTTTCCCCATCAGGAAACACCTTAATGTCTAAATCATAGTCGATGTACTTCAGCGCTTCATCATCTAATAGATAAGGACTCGCCAAGTTACAATAGTAAGAAACGCCTTTTTCTCTAAGCATCGCGATAATATTAAACCAGTACTTTTTATGAAAATACACAATCGCTGGTTCCCGTGTTACCCATCTGCGGCCGTCTGCTTCCGTCACTAATGTGTGGTCATTTAAGCCAATCAGTGAATATTCACTGGTTTTTAAAACCATGGTATCCCGCCATACTCGGTGCAAGTGTCCATCGTGCTTATAGCTTTGGATTGTAATGAACTCTCCTTCTTTTGGAACTTGCATAATGACCCAACTTTCCTAAAATTTGGGTGTAGCTACACCGAACTCTTCCCAATTATAGCATAGGAAAAGTTTTTCGTCTTAAAAAAATAGCGGAAATCATTTATTTAAAAAGGAACGTTTGCCTCTTGGAAACTCCGGTAAATTTTAATGTTGAATTTTCTGCTTATTTATTTAATTTGCCTTCAGCCAACAACAGTTGATTGAGCTTTAATTGGGCTTTGGGCAACGGGTGAGCGGTTTGCGTTAAGTCGACAAATTCCCCTGGCAGTTCAACTTTGTCGTCGGCTTTTAAGACACCGTAAGCTAAAACCACGTGCCACTTCAAGTGGGAATAAATATGTTGAATTGTCCCTAGCGTTCTTTTTTGAAAAATAAAAGCTGGATACTGCGGCGTGACTTCAGCCGCCAAGAAGTCATTGAAGGCCTCGTCTGGCGTTTCTTCAGCGACCAATTCAGTACTAACACTTACTGTGCTCGTTAAGGCTGTGTACTGCGCTTTAGTCACTTCTAGTAAAGGAAAATGCCAGAAATTTGCTAACAGACCAGCGTTCTCTCGTTTTTCTAGCCAAAATTTCCCAGCACCGTCACTTAAAGCTAACGCCACATAATAAACAGGTTTCACTTTGACCTTTTGCGTTTTCACTGGATAATTTAGCTGTGTGCCCCGCGCTGCACTGACACAATATTTTTGTAACGGACAACTGGCACACTGGGGATTTTTTGGCGTACAAATTTTGGAACCTAAATCCATCAAAGCTTGATTAAAATCCCCTGGTGCTTCTTTCGGGACAACTTCTTCTAAAATAGCGCCAATTTTTTTGGCGGTTTTCGGTAAACTAATATCATCATCTAAAGCTAACAGACGGGTGGTGACGCGAAAAGCATTCCCATCTACGGCAACTACTGGCTGTTGAAAAGCCATGGAGCTGATGGCGCCAGCGGTATAAGGGCCAATGCCCTTAATTTTTTGCAGGTCAGCTAAGTTCGCTGGCAGTTCACCATTAAAATCCGCCAGTACTTGTTGAGCCCCAGCTTTTAAATTCCGAGCTCTAGAATAATAGCCTAAACCTTGCCAAGACTTTAAAAGTTCTTCTTCTGGCGCGTGGGCCAAAGCCTCCACTGTCGGGAAGAGGCCCATAAAGTGCTCGTAATAAGGAATCACCGTATCTACTCGCGTCTGCTGCAACATAATTTCTGAGACCCACGTACCATAGGGCGTCCGATTTTGGCGCCACGGCAAATAATGGCGTCCGTTAGCATAGTACCACGTTAAAAAGTCAGTCTGGAATTCTTTTTTAGCCCTTCTTAAATCAATTGTCATTCTTCCTCCTGAAAGTTATCCACCAAACTAGCCAACTCGTCATAAGGAAAACCTTTGCGATATAAAGTTTCTTTGACTTTTTGCCGCCGTTTATCTTGGGGTAAATTACGATAGCGGTGAAAGGCTTGGGCGGTTAACCGCTCTAACAACTCAGCTTCTTGCTCGTCGTCTTTTTCCGGCGCTAAGTTAGCTAAAGCGCTTTGGCTTACCTCTTGATTAAATCCTTTTTGTGCTAAATGAACTTTGACTTTTTGTTGCCGCACTTTAAAAGAATCTTGACTGGAACGTTTTAAAAAACGCTGGGCCACGTGTTGGGCAACACTAATTTGTTGTTCCAGTGGGTATTGCAATAAAGCTTCCGTAATGACTTCCGGCGCTACCCCTTTTTCTTTTAACTTTTGCGCCACCACTTGCGGTCCTTTATCGCCAACGTTGGCTTGCGTTCGCACAAAACTTTCAGCAAACGTGCGGTCGTCAATTAAATTCAGCTCTTTTAAACGCCAAATAATTTCTTTAATCGTTGAATTAGGAACTTCTTTTTCCCGTAAAAATTTTACGACCTCTTTTTCGCTGCGTAATTGGTAACTCAAATAATGATAAGCTAATTGTAAGCCAACTTCTTGGGCACCACTTTTTTTAATTTCGGCCAACAACTCTGGCGTCACTTCTTGTCCTTTTAACAACCGGTAGCGCACCAACTGGTCTTCTGATACTAAAAGTTTTTCACCACTCGTTAAGTGCAGCTGGTACCATTCTTTTTGGCGGGTAATTTTTTCAATTTCGGCCACAAAATCTCCTCCATTCCTTCTGTATTTTACCACAGAATCCCTTTCGGAAAAATTGTACAAACCGTCCGTTTCAGAGTAGAATTAAAGCACTGAATTATAAAGGAGCTTTTTATGTCGGTTAAAAATATCGTCTCCATCGGCCAGCAACTCACCGTCTCTGTCAAACGCCTAGGGATTAACGGTGAAGGTATCGCCTATTTTCAAAAATTAATTTTATTTATTCCGGGTGCTTTACCTAAAGAAAAAGTCGTGGTGGAAGTCACGAAAGTCACCCCCGGTTACGCTGAAGCTGCGCTTAAAAAAGTTTTAAAAAAATCAGCAGAGCGTCAAGTCCCACCTTGTCCCATCTATGAAGAATGTGGCGGTTGCCAGTTGCAACACTTAAGTTATGCCGGTCAATTAAATTTTAAAGTCGCCCTCTTAAAACAAGCTTTGCAAAAATTTAAACCAGCAGGCTTTGAAAATTATCGACTCCTACCCACAATCGGCATGGATGAGCCGTGGCATTATCGCAACAAAGCCCAATTCCCAGTGCGAGAAAAAAATGGCCAAGTCATCGCCGGTCTTTTTAAAGCCAATTCTCACGATTTGGTTTCTTTAACGGATTGTCTAGTCCAAGAACCCATCACCCAAGAAGTCGTCAACTTTACCCGCGACTTGCTGGAAAAATTTCAAGTCCCCATCTATGATGAAAGAAAAAATGCCGGTATCGTGAAAACTTTAGTCGTCCGCTGTGGCGTAGAAACTGGTCAAGCCCAGCTCGTCTTCGTGACCCATTCGCCAAAATTGCCGCGAGCTAAAGAAATGATTGCCCAACTCACTGCTAAATTTCCTCAACTGGTGAGTATCATGCAAAACGTGCAACCTACCAAAACTTCCATCATCTTTGGTGAAGAAACGAAATTACTTTGGGGTGTTCCCGCCATTACGGAAAAATTAGCTGCCTTAACCTTTGATTTGTCGGCCCGCGCCTTTTTCCAATTAAATCCCCGCCAAACGAAAGTCTTGTATGATGAGGCTCGCAAAGCCTTGGCTCTAGCCCCTAATGAAACATTAGTGGATGCCTATTGCGGCGTTGGCACTATCGGCTTATCCTTGGCCCCACTGGCCCGCGAGGTCCGGGGCATGGACATCATTCCAGAAGCCATCAAAGATGCGCGGGAAAACGCCAGTGCGCTACACCTCACTAATGCTCATTATTACGTGGGTACAGCTGAAACTTTAATTCCCCAATGGGTAAAAGACGGCTTCCGTCCTGATGCCATCGTGGTGGATCCCCCCCGCACCGGTCTTGACGCTAAACTCCTTAAAACGCTGGTACAATTTCCAGCGCAAAAATTAGTCTACGTCTCTTGTAATGTCTCTACTTTAGCCCGCGACTTAAAAACTTTAGCGCAAACTTATCAAGTTGAGTACTTACAATCCGTCGATATGTTCCCACAAACTGCCCGCTGTGAGGTGGTAGTCAAACTGACTCGGCGCAACTAAAAAAGTTTTGTCTTCATTTTAAAAATAAGTGTATTCTAAAATACACTAGAAAAAAATATCCTGGACTGCAAAAAAATCTTCTTGCAGTCCAGGATATTTTAATAATGGTCTTCTCATCTTAGTTATTCGCCACCGTGGCAGCGCTACTCGTAGTAGAAGTAGACGACTCGTCTTCCGTAAAAGTGAAGGAGTTTTCATCCACTTGGTCTGTAAACATTTTACCGTAGTTGTAGCCATTGGTGTATTCACTACTGCTTTCAAGCTCGGTTAGTTGCGACAAGCCTAATTCATTGCGCATATAATTTTGTACTTGTAATAAGTTGTCGGCATTTAAAAACTGATAGTAGCCATAGCTGCGGGTTTCGCCGTAGCCACTCAATTGGTACGAGCTGACATCCGTTAAGCTAGACAAGTACCCATCTTTAATCGCCAATAAGTCGTTCCAACTTAAATCAGTTTTCATATTATTTTCGACAGCCGTTAAAATATCTTGATACTTAGTGACCCCATCAAAAGAAATCACTTTGTTCATGACTTGTTGAATAACTTCTCGCTGCCGCTCTTGCCGACCGATATCGCCATTGGGATCCCCCCAACCAGTAGTCGGGTTGTATTTACGGTAGCGAGCGTAAGCTAAACCTTCTTCCCCGTTCACCGTCTGCTCTCCTTGATAAAGCGTCACGCCGTCCAGTTCAAAATTGTGAGGGTTATTTACCGTAATCCCTCCCACTGCATCAATCAAGTCGCTAAGCCCTTGCAAGTTAATCGTCACGTAATGATTAATAGGAATATCCAGTAAGTCTTCCACCGTCGCAATCGCCATGGATACACCACCATAAGCGTAAGCGTGGTTCAACTTATCATAAGATTCTTTCCCCACCATTTCCACATACATGTCACGATCCAGACTTAACAAGGTGGTGCGCTTTTCTTGCGGATTGACCGTCACGACAATCGTGGTATCAGAACGACCTTGTTCCGTCCGACCCAAACCACCACTATCAATTCCTAGTAATAAAACAGAAAAAGGGCTAGAGGCTTCTAAGTCCGCGACTACTTTTTCCGGTTCTCTTTCTCGCTCCACCGACTCGTACATATTATCAATCGTAGTATGAGCATCGCCAGCAATTTTTATGCCGTAAACACAGACGACTCCGACCACTACTGCCAACAAGCCGACTAGAGAAAGAACAATCTTTTGCCAAAGTTTCATGAAGGTTCCTCATTGCTTTCGTAATTGGTTGCACTAAAAATTTTCTCATACTTTTTCCAGCTTGGCAAGAGCAGCTCTTTCCATCAGCGTTTCCCGAACTATCGCTTCTTCATGTCAGAAAATCTAACACGAACTATTGACCTCTTTTTGTCAGTTTGTTATAATTCTTAAAAATTCGAAAAAGATAAACAAAGGAAATTTAAGGGAATCACCATCTTCACGGACGTATTTTCATATTAAAAAGAATTTGTTTATTAATTTGATATTTTTTGCTAAAATTGAACTATTGCTGAAAAATTTCATAAGAAAAGAGTGAGAGTATGATCGAATTATCCCACGTCAACAAATATTACGGTGACCACCATGTGTTGAAAGATATCAACTTAACGATTGAAGACGGTGAAAAAGTTGTCATCATTGGGCCTTCCGGTTCCGGTAAGTCTACTTTGATTCGTTGCATCAATCGCTTAGAGACCGTTTCAGACGGTAGTATTACGGTTAACGGCATCGATATCGCCGATAAAAAAGCTCCCATCAATAAAGTGCGGACCCAAGTTCAAATGGTTTTCCAAAACTTTAACTTGTATGCTCACAAAACTGTTTTACAAAACTTAACCTTAGCGCCGATTAAAGTTAAAGGCGTTAAAAAATCAGAAGCTGAACGCACGGGGATGGAATATTTAGAACGGATTGGCCTAGCCGACAAAGCCCATGCTTACCCGAGCCAACTCTCTGGTGGACAACAACAACGGGTGGCTATTGCTAGAGCCTTAAATATGCATCCAGAAGTAATTCTTTTTGATGAACCAACGTCGGCTCTAGACCCTGAAATGATTCAGGAAGTGTTAGACGTAATGATTGATTTATCAGAAATGAACATTACCATGGTGGTGGTCACCCACGAGATGGGCTTTGCTCGCTCAGTGGCGGATAAAGTCGTCTTTATGGCGGATGGTAGAATTGAAGCTGCTGCCCCACCTGAAGAATTCTTCACCCAAGATCAAGGGGAACGGGTTACCAACTTCTTAAGTAAAATTCTCCACAAATAAATAAGGAGGCCACAAAATGAAATATTTAAAAAAATTTACGGCGCTCCTTCTCCTTTCTGCAGGAATTTTTATTTTAGGAGCCTGTAACAAAAAAACAGAAGATACTGCCACCAACACAGGTGTTACAACGGTAGAGACAATTAAAAGTCGTGGTAAGTTACGTGTCGGCGTCAAAATTGACGTTCCAGGCTTTGGTTACCAAGATCCTGACACTGGTCAAGTGGAAGGAATGGAAGCTGACCTTGCTCGTAAGTTAGCTGAACGCATCACAGGGTCAGCAGAAAACGTCGAATTTATTGGTGTAACCGCCAAAACTCGCGGACCACTTTTAGATAATGGCGAAATCGATATGGTGATTGCAACTTTCACCATCACAGAAGATCGCAAAAAATCATATAACTTTACTGCACCGTACTATACAGATGAAGTTGGTTTCCTCGTACGCAAGGAAGATGGCTTCACTGACCTTGCTTCCTTAGACGGAAAAATTATCGGTGTAGCGCAAACAGCTACCACGAAACAATCCATCGAAGCTCAAGGCCAAGAAGAAGGCGGTTTGACTTTTAAATTTGGTGAGTTTGGGACTTATCCCATGTTGAAACTCGCCTTAAGCGCAGGCCGAATTGATGCCTTTTCCGTAGATAAATCCATCTTATTAGGATATGTCGATGAGCAAACAGAAATCCTAGACATTGGCTTTGCGCCACAAGAATACGGCATCGCCACCAAACTAGCCAATAAAGAACTGGCTAGTTACCTAGATGAAACTGTTGCTGAATTCCGTAGCGATGGCGTGATGCAAGAACTCTTCGACAAATGGAACATTAAAGACACTAGCAATCAATAAAAATTAGTCTTAACTTTACAGCATACCTTTAATAAAAATAAATAATAGAAAGGATGGCTCTCATGACGCATTATCTTTTAGGCTTTACTAATCCCTTTACAGGCGATGGTCCTTTTGCCGATTATAAATGGGCGGCGCTTTTTAAAGAGCAAGGGATTTTCTGGAAAGCCTTTGGTTATACTGTTCAAATTTCTTTAGGCGCACTCTTTCTAGCCGTCGTACTGGGTGTGGTCTTTGGCGTAATGGCCTCCTCTACGCATCGCGGCTGGCGGGGATTTTCTCGCTCCTATGTGAACTTTTTTCAAAATACCCCCTTACTGATTCAAATTTTCTTCGTCTACTTTGGTTTGCCCCTTTTCGGAGTAACCTTAAGTGTCACCACCATTGGTATTGTCTGCGTTGGCTTGTATCACGGCGCCTATGTATCAGAAGTCATTCGTACTGGGATTGCCGCTGTACCTAAAGGCCAAACAGAAGCGGCGCTTTCTCAAGGACTGACGCGGCTAGAGACGATGAAAGAAATTGTTTTACCTCAAGCTTGGCGCATCTTCTTACCGCCATTTACCAACCAAGTCGTTTCTTTAATCAAAAATACTTCTTTAATCGCTTTAGTCACAGGCCCAGACATTATGTTTATGGCTAACTCTTGGTCAGGCTACAACTTATACTACGGACCGGCCTTCGTCTTTGCCGGTGCCCTTTACTTTATTCTGTGCTTCCCACTGGCTAAGCTAGCTAGTTACTTAGAAACACGCAGCAAAAGCGCTTATTAAGGAGGTGGTCTCATGACATTTGCTGAATACATGCAACAACTTTTCACTACTAACAATCTGATTTTCTTGTGGGAAGGTCTTAAGACCACCCTTTACATTTCCACCGTGGCTATCCTTTTAAGTCTCGTCTTCGGAACTATTCTCGGAGTTTTGCGGAACAACGGTCCTAAGCCCTTAAAATGGCTAGCTACTACCTACATTGAAATCGTCCGCAATATTCCTAACCTGCTGTGGATTTATGTCGTCTTTATTCTCTTTAAATTAAATTCCTATCCAGCCGGGATTGTCAGCTTCACCATCTTTACTTCCGCGGCTGTGGGGGAAATTTTACGGGGCGGATTAAATGCTGTAGCTAAAGGTCAAGATGAAGCCGCTCGCTCCCAAGGTATGAACGGTTTCCAAGCTTTGATTTACGTGGTCTTGCCACAAGCACTCCGCAGCATGTTACCGGCCATTGTTTCCCAATTTACCACAGTCATTAAAGATACTAGCCTCTTATACTCCGTTATCGCGATTCAAGATTTAACGGGGAAAGCGCAAATCTTGATGGGCCGTTACTACGCCTCGGAACAGGTCTTCGTCTTATACGCTTTCTTAGCTGTCATCTATTTTATCGTCAATTACCTCTTGTCCCTCTTTTCCAAGTGGCTGTCTCGCAGCTGGGTTCACGCCCGTTAAACAATAAAAAATTGGGGTGAAATTGACAGCAAACTTAAAGCATGGCATAATAGCTCTGCACGCGTTTACATTTTAACTACTGCCATATTTTACTAAAGGATGGGACCTCTGATGAAAGTTAGCCTCGACTGCCAAACGACCAAGACGATTCTCCAGATTGAAGCCGTCATTAAAGCGCCAAAACAAGTTTGTTGGGAACTCCTCACTACTACACAGGGGTATCACAAGTGGTTTCCTGAAATTAGCGCCGACGACTTTAAAGAAAAAGAAGCCTTACTCTTTGATGCAAATGGCATTCAAGAAGATTTGCCCCTCTTTCAGCTGGAAGAACCCTACACGCTTTCCTACGGTTGGGCCGAAGCGACAGTCACTTTCACACTCCGCGAATTGGCTGCGGATCTAACAGTACTCACTTTCGTAGAAGATGCACCAGTTACTTTTCCTGATTTAGTACGGGACTTAGCCGGCTGGACTTTACAAATGCATCACTTGCGGGCAGTAGCGGAAAAACGTCCTTATACCTTTGATGCGGAGCGCTTTAAGATGATTGAAGCCGATTACAAAGAACGCCTCTTAGCATCCACAAAAGTTTAACCAGAATTTTAAAAACCGCGCTGGGAAATTTTCCCGCCACGGTTTTTTTCTATGTTATAATGAAACGAGACTTTTTAAGGAGGAAAAGAAATGCTTTTAATTACTGGTGCTAAAGGTCAATTAGGTACAGAGTTGACGAAACTTTTAGATGAAAACAACGTGGCTTATTATGCCGCTGATGTCCAAGAATTAGATATCACCAACCGCCAAGCTGTCGATACTTTTTTTGCAGCGCACAAACCAACTTTTGTTTACCACTGTGCCGCTTATACTGCAGTGGATAAAGCCGAAGACGAAGGTAAAGAAATGGACGAATTGATTAACGTCGTGGGGACAGAAAATATCGCCCGCGCTTGCGCTGCAGTCGGTGCTACTTTAGTTTATATCTCCACGGACTACGTCTTTGATGGCACAAAAAAAGATGGCCAATACGCCACCGATGACACCCCCAATCCCCAAAATGAATACGGCCGCACCAAACTATTAGGTGAACAAATGGTAGCAAAATATTTACAAAACTACTATATCATTCGCACCTCGTGGGTCTTTGGCAAATACGGTCACAACTTCGTCTACACCATGCGCCGCTTAGCTGAAACCCATGATAAAATTACGGTGGTTAACGATCAATTCGGACGCCCAACCTGGACCCGCAACCTCGCTGAATTTATGTTGTTTGTTAAAACCAACGACGTCGCTTTTGGCACCTATCATTTTTCTAACGACAACAGCTGCTCCTGGTTTGAATTTGCGACTGAAATTTTAAAAAACTTCCCAACTGAAGTCTTACCCGTCACCAGTAGCGAATACCCACAAAAAGCTACCCGTCCGCAATACTCCGTGATGGACCTCAGCAAAACCAAAGCAACCGGCTTTACCATCCCAACTTGGCAAGAAGCCTTAGCTAAGATGGTAGCTGAAATTACCGAATAACATATAAAAAATAGCAGTTGCTTCCCTAGTTGTTGGGCGGCAGCTGCTATTTTGATTTTTTTCGCAAATTATCAAAAACTTCCTCATGCGATAATCTTGTCTTGTCCTTTTCACTCAGTCGGTCTGCTTCATCTAAAAATGAATCAACGGGATTTGTTAACTGAGAGTATGCCTCTAAACTTAACACAACCATTGAGCCATAACCATTCTTCGTCAAATAAACAGGTTCTCCATCGTTCACTATTTTTTAATATCTAGGAACTTATTTCGCAAATCAGAAACTGGTCTAATTTGTAGCATTTTCTTCACCTCTTATCCAAATTCTATCAAAGTTATATCTTTATTACGTGCTTAACTTTATCAAAAATCAACAATAAGACCCCAAAAAGATCGAAAACTAGCATACATCAGGTATGATTAACCTCCCCTCATTACACACACCTCTGACAATTGCTTTTTAAAACAGTACTTGCTATAATTCAGGTGTAGGGAAAAGGTACTGGGTATACCTCTTCCAATTTCTACATGGCAATGGCCAAGTTGTGACTCTAAAGATTACTCTTTAGGGTCTTTTTTTAGTTCATGGGCGATTTCGATGATTAGTCGTACAATCATCAAAATTTGCCAAATGCTTTCCAGCATTTTTAGAACCTTTCCCGCTTCCTGGCGATTCTTTCATTGGCATCCGTCTCCTTCAGCACCAACATTCCTTCTAGAATAGATTAATTGTTGCTTCGGGGGCGGCCAAAGTCCATGTGAACTACACCTGAATGATAGCAAGAACTTCTCAATTTTTCGCACTTACTATAAAGATATGCAAAGTATTTTGAAAGCTAGTAATTTTTTTATTCTCAAACACGACTAATCTTTAATATAGAGAATAAGATATTCAGCGTGTACATTCTCCATAGCTTGCCTTTCCCATTCGTCCTTGCTATAATTCAGGTGTAGGGGAAAGATATTGTCAGTATCTCTCCCATTTACATGGCGATAGCCTTATTCGGTTGGACTCTAAAGATTACTCTTTAGAGTCTTTTTTAGTTGTTTGTACAAGCTCCACAATTGCTCTAACAATATCAAGGATTGCTTTAACAACCAATAGAACTTGCAAAATGCTCGTAAGCATTTTTCTCTCAACCTTTCCCGTTTCCAGCGATTTTTCATTGGCATGTCTAGCTCGTCTCCCTAGAAATTTCGGCAATAAGTAAGTCCAACATAAAAATTAAGAAGCAAATTTTCAGTTGGCCTTCGCTTATTGCTCAATTTCTGACCAAGGGAGTCGAGCTTTTCATATGACCTCCTCGACACCAACTTTTTTCTAGAATTAGTCGGTTGATGGGTGGGAGACGGCCAAAGTCCATATAAACTACACCTGGATAACAGCAAGAACCTCTCAATCTTGCGCTCTTACTATAAAGGTACGCAAAAAATCCCTGGCTATTTTTGATAGTCAGAGATTTTTTATCGGTTAAAATAAAAGAATACACTAAATTCCCCAAAATACACAGCACTCTCAATGATGTTTTAAAAAGCAAATTTATTCATGGACATATTCCCAGCTTAAAATATTCAAATTTTTGCTTATTGAAATTGTACATTACGTCTAACAATGGTAAAATAAGCGTATTAAGTAAAACTAGAATATCAAAATAATGTTCTTTTAAACATCAAAGGAGCTACAACACTATGAAAAAATTATCCCTCGAATTATTAGCTACCAAAGTGTATTCCCTACGTAAAGAAAAGAAACTGACCCAACAACAATTGGCCGACTTGGCTGAAATGAATCGGACGATGTTGGGCCGTTTAGAAGCCCAAGATTATACACCCTCCATTCCCCAACTTGAAAAATTAGCTGAGGTTCTGGACTTCGAGCCCACTGCTTTATTCCGTGAAGAAACCACAAATACGGCTACGACTGCCCATACGCCCCGCAAGATTGCCGTAGCAGGCACAGGTTATGTAGGTCTTTCTATCGCTACCCTTTTAGCGCAACACAATCACGTAACCGCCGTTGACATCATCCCTGAAAAAGTAGACTTGATTAATAATAAAAAATCACCAATTCAAGACGATTACATTGAGCAATATTTAGCTGAAAAAGAATTGGATTTAACGGCTACCTTAGACGGAGAAGCAGCTTACCAAGATGCGGACTTCGTGGTGATTGCAGCGCCTACCAATTATGATAGTCAAAAAAATTACTTTGACACCTCAGCTGTGGAAACAGTCATCGAACTCGTACTCAAAGTCAATCCAGCAGCTACTATGATAATTAAATCCACCATTCCAGTGGGATACACCGCTGGCATTCGTGAAAAATATAAAACAGAGAATATCCTCTTCTCACCAGAATTCTTGCGGGAGTCCAAAGCTTTGTATGATAACCTCTATCCTAGTCGTATTATTGTGGGCACGGATAAGACGAACCAAGCTTTGACTGCTAAAGCACAAGAATTTGCCCAACTCTTGCAAGATGGTGCTTTAGAAGAAAGCATCCCAACGCTCATTATGGGCTTTACTGAAGCAGAAGCCGTGAAACTCTTCTCTAATACTTACCTTGCTCTACGGGTCTCCTACTTCAATGAATTGGATACGTATGCCGAAATGAAAAACCTTAACACGCAAGACATTATCACCGGTGTCGGCTTAGATCCACGAATTGGTAGCCACTACAACAATCCAAGCTTTGGTTATGGCGGATATTGCTTACCGAAAGACACGAAGCAACTTTTAGCTAACTACGATGCTGTTCCACAAAATATGATGACCGCTATTGTAGAGAGTAATCGTACACGGAAAGATTTTATTGCCGACAATGTATTAGAGCTTGCTGGAACATACAAAGCAAACAGTAGTTGGTCAGAAGACAAAGAGCGTGAAGTTACTGTTGGGGTGTATCGTCTGACAATGAAGAGTAATTCCGACAACTTCCGCCAAAGTAGTATTCAAGGGGTTATGAAACGAATTAAAGCTAAAGGTGTAACAGTCATTGTCTACGAACCAACTTTGGCAGACGGTTCGTAAGCGGGAAGTAAACGAGTATATGTCAAATAGGCAATCGCAGTTCTACAATGGATGTAGAGGTGATTGCCTATTTATTTACAAGCAAGTTGAACTTGATCTGCCCATGGTAAATAGGCTTCAAGATCCGACAAACTTGAAAGATTAGGTAGATGTTCAAATAAAAATTCAAAATATTTTGTGGGCTGGATGCCATTTTCTTTAGCTGTTTCCACTAAGCTGTATACGATACCATTCGAAGTCGCACCACGGGTGCTTGCTGAAAAATTCCAATTCTTTCGACCAATGGTTGTGGGACGAATACTGCGTTCCGCTAGGTTATTGGAAAGCGCGCAACGTCCATC
>NZ_BJDR01000014.1 GCF_005405245.1 Enterococcus nangangensis
GAATTGTGTTTGTTTCGAATATCCGAAACGCCCTACACATTGGTTGTATTCACTTTGTTCAGTTTTCAAAGGTCTACTTTGTTGCATCCAGCAACTCTTATATCTTATCAGCTTTTCAAATCGTTGTCAACAACTTTTTTGAAAAGTTTTTTAAGTTTTAGAAGTTTGCTCGTTAGCGACTTTGTTATAATAACATAACAATCAATTGCTTGTCAAGAACTTTTTTCTTTAATAAGTTATTTTGTTATGTCCCTTGTCGTTGTTATCTCAGCGACATCTAACACTATACCAAGCATTTGGCGGTTGGTCAACAAAAAATTACAAGTTTTTTGAAGTTTTTTTCAAATCCGTTTGTTTATTTTAGAAAGAGTTTGCAACTTTCGTTTTTTAATGAAGAAGCTAAAAAAAAAGAAGCAAAAGGAAAACTTTTGCTTCTTTTTTCTGATTAGCGCATCGTCGGGAAAAGTAAAACGTCCCGAATAGATTGTACATCGGTTAAAAGCATCACTAAACGATCAATCCCAATTCCTAAGCCCCCAGTTGGCGGCATACCGTATTCCAAAGCTTCCAAGAAGTCTTCATCAATCCCGTGAGCTTCGTCGTTTCCTTGTTCCCGTTCCTTTTCTTGCTCTTCAAAACGGGCCCGTTGATCAATGGGATCATTTAATTCCGTAAAGGCATTGGCAAATTCTTTCCCCACGATAAATAGTTCAAAACGATCCGTAAAACGACCATCTTCAGCGTTTTTCTTGGCTAAAGGCGAAACTTCTACTGGATGACCATAGACAAAAGTTGGTTGAATTAACGTTTCTTCCACAAAAGTCTCGAAAAACTCGTTAAGAATATGACCAACTTCCATATGAGGCGTAACCTCTACGTGGTGTTCTTTGGCTAAAGCGCGTGCTTCTTCCACTGTCATATTTTGCCAGAAATCGACACCAGTAGCTTCTTTTACCGCATCTACCATGTGGACGCGTTTGAATCCAGCGCCTAAGTTAATTTCCTGTCCATTAAAGGTAATTTCCGGTGTGCCGTTAACCTTTTGATTGGCATTACGAATAATCCCTTCCGTCAAGTCCATGACATCTTGGAAGTCGGTATAAGCCGTATAAGCTTCTAACATTGTAAATTCCGGATTGTGGGTCGTGTCGATGCCTTCGTTTCGGAAAACGCGGCCGATTTCATAGACTTTTTCCATGCCGCCGACAATTAAACGTTTTAAATGTAACTCTAAAGCAATTCGTAAGTATAAATCCATATCTAAAGCATTATGATGGGTAATAAACGGACGGGCAGCAGCGCCGCCTGCTTCATTGTGTAACGTTGGCGTTTCTACTTCTAAATAGCCGTTGCCATTTAAATATTCGCGAATCGCCGTAATGATTTGGCTCCGTTTCACAAAACGGTCAAAGCTTTCCCGATTGGCAATTAAGTCTAAGTAGCGTTGACGATAGCGTTGTTCCACATTGGTTAAACCGTGATATTTATCAGGCAAAGGGCGTAAAGCTTTCGTCAAGAAAGTAAATTGTGTGGGTTTAATGGTCACTTCACCTGTATCAGTCTTCATGACCTCGCCGGTTACCCCGACAAAGTCTCCCAGGTCCGCATGTTTAAACAAGGCATAGTCGTCTTCTCCAACGGCATCTTTTCGGACATAGATTTGAATTTGACCTTCCCGGTCTTGCAAATGAGCAAAGCCCACTTTCCCTTTGCCACGTTTGGTCATAATCCGACCCGCAACGCTAGCCGTAATTCCTAATTCTTGTAATTCTTCTTTGGTTAAATCATCATAAAGCGCGTGTAATTCTTTGGATGAATGACTCCGTTCAAAACGGTGGCCAAAAGGATCACGGCCGCTAGCCCGTAACTCTTCCATTTTCTCGTAACGAACTTTCATTTGATCGTTCAGTTCATTATGAGGTGTTTGATCTTGTGCCACACTATTTCCTCCTATCTCTTTTCTCACATAGTACCATATTGCCACATTATTTCTAGAAAATGCAAGGCAAATCTCAGATTTTATTCCCGATGAAATTACCCGGCAATCTTCACTAAAAAGTCCCCGAGAATCCCTAAAATTTCTGCTTCAGTTTCTACTTGATTAATAGCCACTTTAACTTTAGCTGCCCGCGGGATCCCTTTTAAATAATAGCCGGCATGTTGCCGGAACTCGCGACACGCTACTTTTTCACCTTTTAAGGCAATTAAACGTGCTAAGTGGAGCTTTGCCACCGCAATTTTTTCTTGCGGCGTCGGTTCGGGGATTAATTCCCCCGTCCGCAAATAGTGTTCTGTCCGATGAATCATCCACGGATTACCTAAAGCAGCCCGGCCGATCATCACGGCATCACACCCAACTTCATCTAACATTCGTTTGGCATCTTCGGGGGTCCGCACATCGCCATTGCCCATAAAAGGAATGGTAATGTTTTTCTTCACTTCCCGTAAAATGTCCCAGTTGGCGTGACCTTCATACATTTGGACCCGCGTCCGGCCGTGCATTGCTAAGGCCGCTGCCCCGCCGGCGGCCGCTGCCTTGGCATTTTCCACGGCAAAGACGTGTTGGTCATCCCAGCCGATACGCATTTTAACCGTGACGGGCTTTTTGACTGCTGCCGTCACAGCGGCAACCATTTCATAAACTTTATTAGGATCCAATAGCCACTTAGCCCCGGCTTCGGCCTTAATTACCTTGTTGACGGGACAGCCCATGTTGATATCAATAATGTCGGCTGCCGTATTTTCTGCCACAAAGACTGCGGCTTCTACGAGAGATTCTTTGGTGCCACCAAAAATTTGCACGCTTAAGGGATGTTCTTTTTCATCAATGTAAAGCATCTCTAAGGTCTTTTTATTACGAAAGTGAATGCCTTGGTCGCTGATCATCTCACAAACCACGAGACCGGCGCCAAATTCTTTGACTGTCACCCGAAAAGCGGCGTTAGTAATCCCCGCCATGGGAGCAACAACAACTTGATTGGGAATTGTCACTTTCCCGATTTGCCATTCCAAAAATAATTCCTCCTTCAAACATGGTAGTAAAGGACTACCTACTACGCCTAGCTCTATCTACTAGCCTAAAGCTTCGTCTTTCAAAGCTTGTAATTCTTCTTCTGTGTAGTGATACTTGCGGTTACAGAAACTGCAGACCGCTTCGGCACCGTGGTCTTCCACAATCATTTCTTCAATTTCTTTAGCCCCTAAAGCAATAATTGCCGTGGCAAATTTTTCTTTTGAGCAGTCACAGACAAATTCTACGGGCATACTTTCTAAAATTTCAACGTCTGTTCCTAAAATCTTTTGCAAGATTTCTTCTGGCGTGACACCTTCTGCTATGAATTTCGCCATGTTCGGTACTTTTTGTAAACTTGCTTCAATACTGGCGATACACTCTTCATCAGCCCCAGGCAAGACTTGAATCATAAAGCCACCAGCCGCAGCGACACTAGCATCTTCATTTAGCAAAACACTCAAGCTAATGGCAGAAGGAACTTGTTCGGAAACCGCCATGTAGTACGTAAAGTCTTGGCTTAAATCCCCAGCGACAATCGGCACTTGACCAGTAAAGGGTTCTTTTAATCCTAAATCTTTAATCACCGATAACGTTCCCGCTGTTCCCACAGTTGCCGGCAAAGATAAATTGCCAGCAGCGTCAGCTTGCAAAGGGACTTGCGGATTTTTTATGTAGCCTTTGACGGTGCCATGACCGTTACTGTCGACAACAATGGAGCCCACTGGCCCGTCCCCTTGCACTTTAATGGTGAGTTTATCATCGCCTTTTAAGGTTGCGCCTAATAATAAACCGCCAATCAACGTCCGGCCGAGAGCAACTGTAGCCCCACTAGCTGTTTCGTGGCGGCTGGCACCTTCTTGAACCACAGCAGTAGCACATAAACTGTAGCCCCGGACCATGCCGTTATATCCTAAAGCTTTCACTAAATAGTCTTTCATGAAAGAATCTCCTTTAATCGTTTTTTCAACTTAATGTACCATAAAAAAAGCTATTTGGAAAAGTAATTCTTTTGAAAATGAAAAAAGCACACTTTCGATGCTTAAAAATTCGCTGCTGCAAAGCGCTAAGTTTTAAGCAGTAAATCTTCAGGTAAAAAGAAGAACCGACTCAACATAAGCTAAGTCAGTCCTTCATGTAGTTTTTATTCTTTTGGTTCTTCTTGGTCTGCTGGTTTTTCAGCAGGGAACTCCGGTGTAGCCGTTGGTGTTTCTTCTTCAGCTGGTGTACTTGGTGCTTGTGGCACTTCAGGTTCTTTGCCAGCTAATTCATCGGCTTGCGCTTTAAGGTCCGCTTTCACTTCGGCGAAATCAGCCCGTTCTTGCGCTTGTTTTTCCGCATCTTTTGCTTCTAAAGCCCGTTTTGCTTCTTCAAAAGTTTGCGCGTCATTTTTTTCACTTGGGAATTCAGCATCCGTCACTTCTTTAGGCATTACGCCTTCTTCAAACAAGGACTTAATGCTCTTAGCATCTAATGTTTCAAACTCTAATAGTTTTTCAGCGATTAATTGATGTTTTTCCCGGTGCGTGGAAATAATGTCGTAGGCTTTTTGGTGAGCTTCATTTAAGATGCTCCGCACTTCATTGTCGATTTCATACGCCACTTGTTCAGAGTAGGCTTTGGTTTGACCGTAGTCACGACCCACAAAGACTTGGTGGTTTCCTTCGTATTGGACAGGTCCTAATTTATCAGACATGCCGTATTCCGTCACCATACTGCGGGCTAAACCAGTAGCTTGTTCAAAGTCATTAGAAGCACCGGTAGATTTCACACCGAAGACAACTTCTTCAGCCACCCGGCCCCCTAAAAGACCAACGATTTGTTCAAACATATCTTCTTTGGTTAATAAGTTTTGATCTTCTTTTGGTAAAGCAATCATATAACCGCCAGCGCGGCCCCGCGGAATAATCGTTACTTTATGCACGACACGGGCATTGGATAAAATCAAACCAACAATCGTATGTCCCGCTTCGTGGTACGCCACCATTTCCCGTTCTTTCTTGGAAATGACGCGATCTTTTTTCGCTGGTCCAGCAATGACGCGGTCTTCTGCTTCATCAATATCTGAAGCATCGATTTTCTTTTTATTACGACGAGCAGCGACTAAAGCTGCTTCGTTTAAGACGTTTTCTAAATCAGCACCGGCAAAGCCTGGTGTTTGTTGGGCAACAACTTTTAAATCGACGTCGTCAGCTAACGGTTTGTTCCGTGCATGGACGCGGAGGATAGCTTCCCGACCTTTCACGTCTGGACGACCTACCAAGATTTGGCGGTCAAAACGGCCTGGACGTAAAAGCGCTGGGTCTAAAACATCAGAACGGTTGGTAGCGGCAATGACGATGACGCCTTCGTTCCCATCAAACCCATCCATTTCCACTAACAATTGGTTTAAGGTTTGTTCACGTTCATCGTGGCCGCCCCCCATACCAGCACCCCGTTGGCGACCAACGGCATCGATTTCATCAATAAAGATAATGGCTGGTGCATTTTTCTTGGCAGTTTCAAATAAATCCCGCACCCGGCTGGCCCCAACCCCGACAAACATCTCTACGAAATCAGAACCGGAGATGGAGTAAAATGGTACGCCAGCTTCACCAGCAACGGCTTTAGCTAGTAATGTTTTACCAGTTCCTGGAGGTCCCTCTAAAAGAACCCCAGCTGGAATTCGGGCGCCTAATTCGACGAAACGACGTGGATCTTTCAAAAATTCCACGACTTCCACTAATTCTTGTTTTTCTTCTTCAGCCCCGGCAACGTCAGAGAAACGTACGCGGTTGGCTTTTTTGTCGGCTTCTTTAGCTTTCGACTTGCCAAAGTTCATAACCCGGCCGCCGCCACCGCCTTGTTGCCCTTGTCCCATCATCATATAGATGAAAAAGAAAATAGCAATCATGGGTAGGAAAGTTAAGAGTAAAGAAAGCCACATACCAGAAGAAGACTCTTCTTTAATCGTCACTGTGGCATCACTATTTTTAGCGAGCTCTTGAATTTCGGCGATACTAGCGTCGTTAGGTAACACGACGGTGGTAAAGTTTTTAGTAGAGACATCCGCACTGCCCCACAAAGGCAAGCCACCAGTATTTTCAACTTTTTGGGCTTCGGCGTATTCCCCGGTGACCTTTAACACCCCATTGGCGGGTTGTACGGCTAGTTTAGAAATCTTGCCGTCTTCCAACTGTTCTGTAAAGGTGGAATACTCAATGCTAGTCGCTTGTTCAGAACTATTGCTAAAAAAGACAAAGTACAAGGCTAATGCCGCGATTAGCAACAAGAGCACATAGTACAAGCCATTTTTGGGCTTGGTGTTTTTATTGTTCATTTCAGACCTCCTAAAAGGACGAATCCTTCGTTATTATTTTATTTTA
Source organism: Enterococcus nangangensis (assembly GCF_005405245.1). Taxonomy (GTDB): domain Bacteria; phylum Bacillota; class Bacilli; order Lactobacillales; family Enterococcaceae; genus Enterococcus_J; species Enterococcus_J nangangensis. Next base: position 6,376 of record NZ_BJDR01000014.1, read on the forward strand.
CCACATGCTGACCTTTTTGACCTTTGAAAAACTTATTTTTCTGGATTTTCGTAAACTTCAGGTTTCAACACGCCTACGTAAGGTAAATTACGATATTGTTCAGCGTAATCTAAGCCGTAGCCCACCACGAATTCGCCAGGAACAGAAAAGCCAACATAATCTGCTTCAATCGCTTTCGTGCGGCCAGAAGGTTTGTCTAACAAGGTGACAATTTTTACCGAGTTCGCTTGGCGATACTTAAACAAGTCCACGAGGTAAGACAAAGTTAGACCCGTATCAATGATGTCTTCGACAATTAAAACATCACGGCCAGAGACATTCGTATCTAAGTCTTTCAAGATTTTTACTTCTCCGGATGATTGCGTAGAGCGACCGTAACTAGAAACGTCCATGAAGTCCATTTCCATATACATATCACAGGCGCGAATGATATCTGCCATAAAAGGGACCGCCCCTTTTAAAATACCCACCACTAAGGGATTTTTGTCGGCGTATTCAGCAGATAAAATTTTCCCCAGCTCATGGGTCTTAGCTTGAATTTCTTCTTCGGTAATCAATACCTTTAAAATATCTTTTTCTAACATAGCTTCTCCTTTAATTACGGCGTTTTTAAATAAACTAGTCTGTAAAGTATTTTATCAGTTTCTATAATATAACTCAAATAAGATTTTCCTTTAGGAATCACCCATAAGATATTTTTAAAATTGTCTGCTACTACCCACTGCTGAGGTCGTTCCTCTTTAGGAATTTTCTCTTCTAAAAGATAACGACTTAGCTTTTTGGTATAGCCGTTTTTTTTCAACAACAGTCGATCGCCACTTGCTGGATGACGAACCGTCAAAGGGCTCGCTGGCGCTTGATATAAAGGCAAAATCGTCAATTGTCCTTGCGGCGGCAGCGGCCATAAGAAGTCTGCTGCAAAGTAGCCCAACTGCTCAGTTGGACTAATGGTTACCCACTCATTTAAAGGCAAAGCTTGCGGTGGTAAACTTTTAACTTTCTTCACAAAAGTTTCATATTTTAATTCATTGGAAGTGCGAGTAATCTGTCCTTGACCAATTGCATAACTTTTTTTAGTGCCTTGCAGGAACCATTGCTGAATTTGTTGCAGCTGCGGATAGGTGACTGGACAGTCGTAAGCCACTAACCAACGCCGCAATAATTCTATTGGCGCCTCCGTATTTTCTAACTGGGTTACTTTTAAAGGTGCTGGCGTTAATGGCGCCGTTTCTACGGCCAATAATTCTGCGTTCAGTTGTGCCAGACGTCTTAAAACTTGCGGATTTTCTTTTTTTAGTAACGGCAAGATTTGCTGCCGATAACGATTGCGCATATAGGCTAAGTCGTGATTGGATTGATCCTCAAAGTAAGTGATTTGACGATATTGCGCATACTGATAAATCTCTTCTTTTGAAAAATCTAGCAAAGGACGAACTAACGTGCCGGAACCAAAAGTTTGAATAGCCGGAAAAGCTAGGGATGTTAAATGCGTCCCGCGGGTAATTTTCATCAAAATGGTTTCGGCCAAATCGTCTAAGTGGTGGGCCGTCAATAAAACGCCGCCTGCTGCTACTTCTTCTTTAAAAAAAGCGTAGCGAAAGTCGCGCCCCCGTGCTTCAGTAAATTTTTCTTCTTGAGGAAAGTAACGGGTGATGAGGGGCAAGTGGTGCTTTTTAGCAAACTTTTCTAAATAAGCTGTCTCTTTTTGCGCCGCTTCCCGCAATTGATAATTAACATGAAGCAAGGTCAACCTTGCTGTAAATTGGTTTTGCCGCAATAAATCTAAGAGCACCATTGAGTCTACGCCCCCCGATATTGCCAAATATAAAGGGGTGGTCGCGGAAATTTTTAATTTTTGCCAACTTTGACTAAAGGTACGCGGATTAAGCATGACACCCTCCTTTTAAAAAGATAATCACTAAAAAAGACCGAAGTATCACAAAAATAGTCGCTATTTCTGGATAGTTCGGCCTTTCAGCAGTCTATTTAGTTTTAACTGCGACGGCCACCGCGACCGCCTCGTTTGCCCTCGGTATTGCGACGCAAAGAAGATAACCGATCGTCACTGTCTTTCAAAAAAGAACTCATCAGGCTATCGAAGTCTTCTTTTTGATGAGGGGCAGCAAATGATTTCTTGGGAGCTGCATTGTGGCTTTGGCGATTACGATCTCTGGGGGCAAATTCTCTTTTTGGTTTGCTAGGTTGGTTTTGAGTTTCATCAGCTTTCCGAATGGATAAACCAATTTTCCCATCGTCACCTACGGAAGTAACCTTCACTGTTACTTGGTCGCCAACGGATAAAACGTCGTGAATATCCTTAACAAAACCATTTGAAACTTCACTGATATGGACTAAGCCAGTTTTGCCTTCTCCTAAATCAATAAAGGCTCCAAAATTGGTGATGCCTGATACTTTCCCCGGTAGCTTTGCTCCTACTTCAATTGCCATAAAAAAATTGCTCCTCCTTAAAGCTTTACAAAATATATTATTTATTTTCACTCGACGTGGTGGTCGAGGATGAATCAGTAGTTCCTGAATCGGTCACACTTTGGCTCGGTATGGTGTAGACTTGCTCACCGTCTTTAGATAACAAATAGCGCGAACGGGCTAACTTCCCCACATACTCTTCGTCTTGCAACAAATTCACGTCATCGGTTAAATCTTGCTCTTGATCGGCTAAAGATTTTTCTTTGGCAATCGTGGTTGCTTCGTCCTTTTGTAAACCTGCCAATTTATGTGCATCTTTTATTAAATGAAAACCAGAGAAGCCCAAAATGATTAGCGCCACGAGAAAAATAACAGCTAGACGGCGACGGCGGAAAGTAATTTGCTTTTGCTGAATTTTCAGCTGCGCCAATTGTTCCCGATGATAATCATTTTCCAAAGGGGCAATCTTGTTGTTAGGGTGTGCCATTTCATTTTTCCTCCCTTTATTTCACTCAACATTATAACAGTAAGCCATAGCCTTGTCTAATGGTATTTTAGTCCTTTTCTGGGGCAGTTTCCCGTAAAATCTCATACATTTTAGTTGCGTCTTCTTTTTTCGTTGACTCGGCTAAGCCGGTTACTTTCACCACTAGGGTTTTATTGCCGAAGCGAATTTCCAATTCATCCCCCACCTTTACTTCGCTGGAAGACTTTGCTTCTTTGCCGTTAATACTGATTCGTTTTTTATCGGCGACTTCTTTAGCCACCGTCCGGCGCTTAATAATCCGGGATACTTTTAAAAATTTGTCTAAACGCATAGGTATTGCTCCTTTAAATTATAAATTATTTTTTTGAAAAAGGCGTAAGATTTTTTTACCAAAGGGAATTAGCAGCCATTCCCGCAAGGTAAAGATTTGTAGACGAATAATCATGAACAAAAAGCTGCCAGCACCAATCACTACTCCCACTATGCTAAACAGCAAGCTCCACGTACGAGAACTGGCGGCTAACGGGCCAACTAGAAGTAAAAAGGCGCCTAAGACCAGACTCATGGTGCCTAACGCCAACAGTGTCTTAGCTAAAAAATGTTGATAGCGATAAAAACGTCCCAAAACTGGTCCAGCTTTTCGCGCTAAATAAAGCAGGGTCACTGTCAGTCCTAAGATGGTGGACAAGCTTGCCCCTACAGTTAAAAATTTTTCCGTTAAAAAATTCGTTGTCAAAAGTTTAATGCTTAATCCCAGTATCGCACCCGTTAAAGGAATCCGCAACTGATTTTGGCTTTGCATAATGTTTTCGTAAGCTTGAATTAACGCCACTAAAAAAATCGCTGCAATAAAAATAGCTAAAGTCAACATTCCTTGATGGTCACTAAATAAAGCGTAGTTCATGAAAGGCAAGAGCCACCATAAGCCCACGGTAGCCGCCACCGCTAAAATTGTCGTCAGCCGTAAAAACATCATGGCATATTGTTGAAAAGCGCCCTGTCCTTTTTTGACAATTTGCCGGGTAAGCATCGGTAAAAAGGTGGAGCCTAACGCTAAGGCTACGACTAGTCCTAATTGGACCAAAGGCTGACTACGGTCAAAGACTCCTTTAGCTATTTTAGCAGCGCCGTCTGCTAGCCCACCTTTGACGAGGGCTTCTTTGACGAAAAAGGAATCTACTAATTGGTAAAAAAGTAATAAGCCACTGTATAAAAAGACCAAGCCGCCTTCAAGGACTAAGCGTTTCAGCAGTGGTCGTAACAACTTACGGTCTTGCACCCACCACCAGTCTTTAGTAAAACGCAACCGAAAAAGTGTCGTGCGTCGATTTTCATGACGTAAGATGCCTAAAGCTAGGAGGCCACCCCCTAACCCACCGAGAAAAGCCAAACTGGCTGTCTGATAAACGTCCCAGTTTGAGGTTTTATATAAAACAGCGGCTAAGACGATAATGGCCACCCGCAAAAACTGTTCTCCCACTTGCGAAAGAGCGGTAGGCGTCATCCACGGAATGCCTTGAAAGTTTCCCCGTAAAAAAGCGAGGGGGGGCGTTAAAAGGTACATCACCGCCACGACGCGAATCAAGCCTGCTAATTGCACATCTCCCATTGCCGCAGCCATTGGCTCACTGGCGAAAAAAAGCAAGGCAAACAAAGCAACACACACCCAAAAGATAATGGGAAATAACGTTTTTAAAATTTGATTTTGTTGATAGGGTTCCTTTTCTTCTTGTAAAACTTTTGATAAGAAAAGTGGTAAGCCGGTTAAACTAAAAGTCATGGCAATGCCATAAAAAGGATAAATCTGCTGATAGACGTAAAAGCCGGTGTCCCCCACTAAGTTTTGGTAAGGAACGCGATAAAAGGCACTTAAAATCTTCGCAATTAAGGACGCGACGGATAAAATCGCCGCAGCTCTTAACATCTCTTGCATTTCTTTGTGGGCCACACCATCACTTCCTATCCTTGAGGTAATTGCTGAGGTAATTGCTTCTGGAGCTTTTCTTGGCGCAAAGCACGAGTAAAGTCCACTAATTCTTGCAGCCAAATATCCATTGGTTGATTTTTCGGTAAAGTAAAACGAATTTGCATTTTTTCTTTTTCGACCCCTAAAGCCGCCTTTAACTTCGTCACTTGTAACGCTTTAAAAATTTGCTCCACCGTATACGTGTTGGTGCCGGCTTTTGTTAAGGTGAAAGTTACCGTATTGTCTTTACGACGCATACTTTCCACTAAAGCCCGATCACCGTCCATCTTCAGTTGCCCGATAAAGAGCAATTGGTTGACTTCTTCAGGATAATCCCCAAAACGGTCAATCAAATCGTCAATTAATTCATTGAGCATCTCTAAGGTTTCTAACTGGCGCAAACGTTTATAAATTTCAATTTTTTGCCGTTGATCTTTCAGATAACTATCTGGAATGTAGGCATCCACACCTAATTCAATTTCCACGGCACTCTTACTTTCCGTTGGGGCTTTTCCTTGTTTTCTTTGGACGGCTTCTTCTAACATTTGGGTATACATATCAAACCCGACAGCATCAATAAAGCCGTGTTGTTGCGAGCCTAAAAGATTACCGGCCCCACGAATGGATAGGTCCCGCATGGCAATTTTAAAGCCTGAACCTAGCTCGGTAAAATCTTTAATGGCTTGGAGGCGTTTTTCCGAGACTTCATTTAAAACTTTTTGCGGTTCGTACATAAAGTACGCATAGGCAATTCGGTTGGTGCGGCCAACGCGCCCTCGCAACTGATACAAGGTGGATAAGCCCATGTAGTCGGCATTTTCCACAAATAAAGTGTTGACGTTGGTAATATTCACACCAGTTTCAATAATAGTGGTGGTGACCAAGACATCAAATTGGCCGTCGATAAAGTCTAGCAAGACATTTTCCAATTGCACTTCACTCATTTGCCCGTGAGCAAAAGCAATCCGGGCTTCCGGCACTAACTCTTGAATTTCAGCGACTTTTTGGTCGATAGTTTCCACACGGTTATACAGATAAAAAATTTGCCCACCCCGAGCCATCTCCCGTTGAATTCCTTCGCGAATAGCGCCGAGATTCTTCTCCATCACGTAAGTTTGAACAGGATAACGATTTTCCGGTGGCGTTTCAATTACGGAAAGATCCCGCACTCCCAGCATGGACATATGCAATGTCCGGGGAATGGGGGTAGCTGTTAAGGTTAAAACGTCTACTTGTGAACGCAACTGTTTTAAGCGTTCTTTGTGTTTCACGCCAAAGCGTTGCTCTTCGTCCACAATCAAAAGTCCTAAATCGGCGAACTCCACATCTTTAGAAAGTAAACGGTGAGTTCCCACCACAATGTCTACTTCCCCACGTTTTAAAGCTTGTAAGGTTTCATTTTGCTGTTTTTTTGTGCGGAAACGACTTAAGACGCCAATATTTACCGGATAATCCCGAAAGCGTTCTTCCATCGTCTCAAAGTGTTGTTGTGCCAGAATGGTGGTAGGCACTAAGAAAGCGACTTGTTTATGATCTTGAATCGCTTTAAAGGCGGCGCGTAAAGCAACTTCTGTTTTTCCGTACCCTACATCGCCAACTAACAAACGATCCATCGGGCGTGTTTTTTCCATATCTTTTTTAATTTCGGCGATACTGCGAATTTGGTCGTCGGTTTCGCTATAAGGAAAATCGGCTTCAAATTCTTGTTGATAGGCGTCGTCTTTACTGAAGGCATAGCCCTTTTCCGCTTCCCGTTTGGCATAAAGTTCAATCAATTCGTCGGCAATGTCTTCAATTTTGGCTGTGACTTTCCGTTTGGTTTTCGTCCATTCGGTGCCGCCTAGCTTGTTGACTTTCGGCGTTTTGGCCTCAGAAGAGACATATTTTTGAATAAGATTCAGTTGCGTAACAGGAATAAAGAGTTTGTCGTTGTTTTGGTACAAGATGGTGATGTAATCTTGATGCACACCATCGACTTCTAGGGTTTGCATCCCCACGTATTGCCCAATCCCGTGATTGGCATGAACCACAAAGTCGCCGGTTTTTAAATCCGTATAACTTTTAATCCGCTCGGCGTTACTAATCCGTGTTGGCCGTTTGCGTTTTTTGGTGGTGGTATGGAAAATCTCCCGTTCCGTAATCACCACGAGACGATCTTCTACCAGTTCAAAACCATTACTCAAGGCACCTTCAATAATTTGCACACCTTGCACACCTTGGGGTAAAAGTTCTTGCGGACTAGTCACCACCGCTGGAATTTCTACTTCCCGCAGCATCTCTTCTACTTTGCTTAAGCGTTCTTTTGTTGGCACTAAAATTAAAATCGACTGCTTTTGTTTTAACCAGCGATCCATCTCGGCTTTTAAGAGGGGCAGTTGCCCAAAGAATTGTTGCATGGTGCGCATTTGTAAGGGAAAAATGTGTTCAAAGCGTAAGTTGCCCATCCCTTTTTGGAAAAGAGCAAAAAAAGTTTGGTTTTGCGGCGCTTTTTTTAAAAATTGGCGGAAATCACTTTGCAAGACTTGATGCGGGAAAACCCGCAACTCTGCCAATTGTTGGGTGAACCACTGGGCGCTTTCTTTTTCAATTTGTTGTTCGGTTTCATAAATGCGGGCTAAATCGTCCACAAAAACGCTGGCTGTTCCTAAATAATCCAGTAGCGTCGTTTTTTCTGGATATAAAAAATCGGGATAGAGTTTATCGTAATCGGTTAAGTTGCCGTTATCCCACTGACTAGCGATATCTTCAAAGTAGGTCGTCAGTTGCTTGACTTCCGCTTTTTTGGTAGCCACTGTCAGCCGAACGTTTAAAGCGGCCCGCAGTTTTTCTGCCGCTGTCTTTAACGCCGCTGGTGCTAAAATCATTTCCGTAGTGGGTAAAACGAGGGCTTCTTCTAGTTTACGCAAAGAACTTTGGCGCTCAGGATCAAAGTAGCGCAAAGAATCAATTTCCGTGTCGAAAAGTTCTAAGCGTAAAGGATATTCCGTATCTAAAGGATAAATATCCACGATGCTCCCGCGAATCGCAAATTCACCGGGATTGGCGACTAAGTCTTCCCGTTGATAGCCCATGGAAACTAATTTTTGCGGTAAATCTGTTAATGCTAATTCACCACCGACTTTTAAGAAAAGTTTTTGGGCGTCCCAAACAGTTACTGGTGGCAAATATTTTCGCACCGCAGCTACCGAAGCGATGATAAAACCCGGCTCTTGCGTCCGTAAAAAGTTTAAGGTGGCTACCCGTTCACTGCGAGCTTCCGGTGACGCAAAAGCCATTTCGGCGGCTAAAACTTCATCCACCGGAAAAGTATGCACGCGGTCATCAGGCAAAACATGCCGTAAATCTTCCGCCAACTGATTGGCATAATAAAGATTAGGGGTGACGACTAAGATTTGTTGTGGATGGCGTTGCCAGTAACTGGCCATCGCCAAGGCTTTCGCCGATCCCCCTAAGCCCACCACCAATTGGCGCCCGCTAACGGTCTTTAACCACGGTTGTAAAGAAGGCATGGTGGCCATTTTTTCAATTAAGTTCATGCCTTCACTCCTTTGCTGCAAAAGTTTGGGTAGCGGCAAAATCGTGCCCGCCAGCAAAATATAAAGCCGCGTGGCGCGCTTTAGCTAACGCCGGTAAAATTACCGCCAAGTCATCGGCGCTAAACTTATGCAAGACGTGATTCACCACCGTCATCTTGCCTTGCGGCCGACCAATGCCTACTTTAATGCGGAAAAAATTTTCACTCCGCAAGTGGCTAATTAAACTCTTTAAGCCATTGTGACCGCCGGCGCTACCTTTTTGCCGTAAACGAACTTTCCCTTGTGGCATATCTAAATCATCGCAAATCACTACGATGTCTGCGATGTCTAAACCATAATAGGTCATTAAAGGTCCCACCGCGCGTCCAGATTCATTCATAAAAGTTAAAGGTTTAATCAACATCACTTTTTGCCCTTCGTAAAAGAAATCTCCTACTTCGGCTTCAAAAATATTTTTTTTCATGGTGACGTTAAATTCGCGGGCGATTTCATCCACCACCATAAAGCCAATATTGTGTTTCGTATTTTCGTAACGGCTCCCAGGATTGCCTAAGCCGATAATTGCTTTTGTCATTTGTCTAACTCCTTTTTACACCTTTTCCGTCCTTTTCCACGCAAAAGCGCTGGAGGCAAGAACTTACCTCCAGTATCTCGTTTATTATAGCATATTTCCCCTAAAAAATTGTCGGCGTAGTCATTAAGCTTTTGCAAAGAAAGGTGTAAGCGACACCATAGCATATTGCATGACAAGGTCTTGTGAAAGTGATAGCATGACCTTGACGGATGATCAAAACAAGGAGGCTATATTTTATGACTACACCTGCAATCAAGCATCAAAAAGTAATTTTAATTGGTGATGGCGCTGTCGGTTCCAGTTACGCATTCGCTTTAGTGACCCAAGATATTGCACAAGAAATCGGCATCGTGGATATCAATCGCAAAAAAACTGAAGGGGACGCTATTGATTTGTCCCATGCCTTAGCGTTTACTTCCCCTAAAAAAATCTACGCCGCTGAATATAGCGATGCCAAAGACGCGGATCTCGTAGTGATTACCGCCGGCGCTGCGCAAAAACCTGGGGAAACGCGTTTAGATTTAGTGCACAAAAATTTTAAGATTATGAAAGGCATCGTGGAAGAAATCGTGGCTTCTGGCTTTAACGGCATCTTCTTAGTGGCTTCTAATCCTGTTGATATTTTAACCTACGCTGTTTGGAAATTTTCTGGTTTCCCGAAAGAACGGGTCATTGGTTCTGGGACTTCCTTAGACTCGGCTCGTTTCCGCCAAGCGATTGCGGAATTAGTCAAAGTCGATGCTCGTAACGTCCATGCTTATATTTTAGGGGAACACGGCGACACCGAATTTCCAGTTTGGTCTCACGCTAACGTTGCCGGCTTACAAATTTATGAATGGGTGAAAGATCACCCGGAAGTCGACCAAGAAGAATTAGTTAACCTCTTCTTTGGTGTGCGGGATGCAGCTTACACCATTATCGAAAAGAAAGGCGCCACCTTCTATGGCATTGCCGTAGCCTTAGCCCGGATTACCAAAGCCATCTTAAACGATGAAAATGGGGTCTATCCCCTTTCTGTTTATCTTGACGGTCAATATGGTCAAGAAGGCATTTATATTGGCGCACCAGCCATCGTCAACCGTGACGGCTTGAAAGATATTATCGAAATTCCTTTATCCGATTCGGAAAAAGATCGGATGGATGCTTCCGCTGCGCAATTAAAAGAAGTTTTAAATGCAGCTTTTCAACAATTAGCGGATGAAGAAGCGGCTAAATAATTTTTGATATGTAGCGCAGTCGACAAGGAAATTTGTCGACTGCTTTTTTATTTTCTTAAAGGTTTTTTGAAAATATCAAGCGTATTGATTGCTTTTATGTCGCGGAATTTTTACACTTTAATAAAGGAAAAGCTTTTTAAAGTTTTCCTAGTTTACCCTAGCTTTTTACTTGAATTATGCTACAATGTTAGCGGACTAATTTTTTAATGTTCATTTTTTATACAGATAAAGGAGCAAAATAATGAAATCCAGACATAAAAAGCGTCGCGGCAAAAAAATAGCACTCTGGCTAACAGGTGGGGTCCTCCTTGTGGCCGCAGCCGGTTATGTTGGCGGCAGTCTTTATTATCAAAAAAACTTTTTGCCTAACACGATTGTCAACGAGACTAATATTAGTAATCAGTCAGTGAAAAAAGCCAACGAAAAACTCGTCAAACAAATCGAAGGCCACGTTTTCACTTTAACGGATAATGGACAAACCTATCAAACAATCCAACTGGAAGACTTTGGTAAGACCTACGACTTCACCAGTGAACTTACCGCTTTACAAAGCAAACAAAACCCTTGGAGTTGGCCGGTGGACTTTTTCAAAAAAGAAACCGCCGCGGTGGGAAATCTAGCGATTAGTGATGATGAGGTGAATACTTATGTCACTAACACCTTGACTCCGACTTTGGTCACCTTGAATGAAGGGCGTACGAAGTCAACTAATGCACAACTCGTTTTTGCCAATGGCGCCTTTAGCATTCAAGCAGAAGTCAATGGCAACTACTTAGACACGGATAAAATTATCGCCGACTTTAAAACAGCCTTAGCTTCTGGTGAATCTTCCTTGGAATTAGAAGACTATGTCGTGAAAGCGACAGTTACCAAAGACGACGAGAATTTAAAGAGTGAACTTGCTCAAGCACAAAAAATTGCGGCAATCACGGCGACTTACACCATCAACGAAAATACGGTAACGATTCCTGCCGAAACCATTCAAAGCTGGTTGACGTTTACTGATGGCCAAGTCGGTTTGAACCAAGAGAGTGTTAAAGCTTACGTGACTGAACTAGGAAATAAATACAACACTTCTAGCAATCCTTATACTTTCCAAAGCACAAAACGTGGTGAAGTTTCTGTCCCTGCCGGAAGTTATAGTTGGTCCATTCAAGTCAATAACGAAACAGCAGCGTTAAGCGAAGCGATTCTTAAAGGAGAAGATTTCACCCGGACGCCTTTAGTCCAAGGGGCAGGCAGTGCTAGTGGTCCCCGCATTGGTAATACTTACGTGGAAGTAGACATGGAAAACCAACACATGTGGTACTACAAAGACGGCGCCGTCGTTTTAGAAACTGATGTCGTTACCGGCAAACCAGCTACCCCTACGCCAGCTGGTGTCTTTTACATTTGGAATAAAGAAGAAAATGCGACACTTTCTGGTGAAAATGGCGACGGCTCCTCTTATGCCACGCCGGTTTCTTATTGGATGCCCATTAACTGGACCGGTGTCGGAATTCACGACGCTAGTTGGCAACCAACTTTTGGCGGCGACTGGTACCAAGCTCATGGTTCCCACGGCTGCGTGAATACGCCGCCTGGCGTGATGGCCACCCTCTTTGCCCAAGTTTCTACCGATACTCCAGTTTTAGTTTTTTAATCCTGATGATGCAAAAATCCTGCGGGGCAGATGCCTGCGCAGGATTTTTTTATTTTAAAATAAGTAACGTTGACACAACGCCCGCGTCCACGCCTGCTTTTCTGCTCCCCAATTTCTCCAAACATCAGCGCTCCACGCATTTAAAGCTAATAAATGGTCTTGCGGACTCGTCCTTTTTAAAACATCCACTACCGTCACGGTATAGGGCGTAGCGGGCGCTCCAAAATGCGGCCAGACTATTTTCTTTTGAGCCAACTTTTGGTGCGCTTCTTGGACCATTTTCCCCGTGTAGCCTTTTTCCACAGCTAAATATAAGCCAATCAAAGAAAAAGCGACTCGAATGTCTTTGGTGGTTGGCCCCACGTGTTGCGCGCCATAAGCATCCACGGCGTATTGTTTAGGAAAACTTTCCGCGTCTTTTGACCACAACCAAGCCGACAACTCGTGATACTGACCCTCGCAAGCGCTGCTAGCGTGGTAAGTCTGGCTTAAGGAGGAGTCGTTGGAGGAAAAGAGCGCTCCGCACCCTGGACATTTCAGCTTGCTAACCATTTATTTTACCTTCTCTATCTAATCATTATGTAAAAACAAACGCCACTCTTGCGAGTGGCGCTTGTACGTAGGGACATAAGTTTTAGAAAAATAAAGAATTATTTTTCGATTGTAGCTACGACACCGGCACCAACAGTCCGTCCGCCTTCACGGATAGAGAATTTAGTACCATTTTCGATAGCGATTGGGTGGATTAATTCAACATCCATAGTTACGTTATCACCAGGCATAACCATTTCAACGCCTTCTGGTAATTCTACAACACCAGTAACGTCTGTTGTACGGAAGTAGAATTGAGGACGGTAGTTAGTGAAGAATGGAGTATGACGTCCGCCTTCTTCTTTGGTTAATACGTAAACTTCAGCTTTGAATTTAGTATGTGGAGTGATTGTTCCTGGTTTAGCCAATACTTGACCACGTTCGATGTTTTCACGAGCAACACCACGTAACAAAGTACCGATGTTATCGCCAGCTTCAGCGTAGTCTAATAATTTACGGAACATTTCAACACCAGTAACAGTTGTTTTAGCTGTTTCTTCAGCAATACCAACGATTTCTACTTCATCACCAACGCGAACTTGTCCACGTTCAACACGGCCTGTAGCAACAGTACCACGTCCAGTGATTGAGAAGACATCTTCAATTGGCATCATGAATGGTTTATCAGTATCACGAACTGGAGTTGGGATATATTCGTCAACAACGTTCATTAATTCGATAATTTTTTCTTCATAAGCAGGATCGCCTTCTAAAGCTTTCAAAGCAGAACCAGCTACGAAAGGAATATCGTCGCCTGGGAAGTCATATTCGCTTAATAATTCGCGAACTTCCATTTCAACTAATTCTAATAATTCTTCGTCATCAACCATATCAACTTTGTTTAAGAAAACAACGATGTAAGGCACACCAACTTGGCGAGATAACAAGATGTGTTCACGAGTTTGAGGCATAGGACCATCAGCAGCAGAAACTACTAAGATAGCTCCGTCCATTTGGGCAGCCCCAGTGATCATGTTTTTAACGTAATCCGCGTGTCCTGGGCAGTCAACGTGAGCATAGTGACGTGCTTCAGTTTCATATTCAACGTGAGCTGTGTTGATTGTGATTCCGCGTTCGCGTTCTTCAGGAGCGCCATCGATGGAAGCATAGTCCATAGCAGTAGCTCCGCCTTGTTTAGCTAATACAGTCGTAATTGCTGCAGTTAAAGTTGTTTTACCGTGGTCAACGTGTCCGATAGTCCCGATATTAACGTGGGGTTTAGAACGGTCAAATTTTTCTTTTGCCATTTTAAAAAATTCCTCCTAAAAATATAGATTTCTTTTTTTATCTGACGGGATTATTCCCAATCATACAAGGTTAAGGTGGTACAAAAAATTCTTAGGAATCCTGAAGTAAGGAGAGCCCTTAAGGTTCAGCTTGACAGCACCCCTAAGAATTGCACGTCAAGAATTAACCAGCGTTGCCGCCGTTTTTCTTAATGATTTCTTCTTGAACAGATTTAGGCACATCTTCGTAGTGGTCGAAAGTCATGGTGAAGACACCACGTCCTTGCGTTGCGGAACGAAGCGTTGTAGCGTAACCGAACATTTCAGCTAACGGTACCATGGCGCGGACAACTTGAGAGTTACCGCGGGCTTCCATCCCTTCAACCCGTCCACGACGAGCAGTTACGTGACCCATGATATCCCCTAAGTAATCTTCAGGAATCACGATTTCTACAGACATAATTGGTTCTAAGATAACAGGATTTGCTTTTTTAGCAGCTGCTCTTAAAGCCATCGATGCTGCAACCCGGAAGGCTGTTTCAGAGGAATCGACATCGTGGTAAGAACCATCATAAAGTTTAGCTTTAATATCAACTAATGGATAACCAGCTAATACCCCGTTTTCCATGGAGTCTTTCAAACCAGCTTCAACAGCTGGGATGTATTCACGTGGAACAACCCCACCGACGATGGCATTTTCAAATTCAAAGCCAGCACCTTCTTCGTTTGGTGTAAATTCAATCCAAACGTGTCCGTATTGACCTTTACCACCAGATTGCCGTACGAATTTACCTTCAGCTTGACAACCAGCACGGAAAGTTTCACGATAAGAAACTTGTGGCGCACCAACGTTAGCTTCAACTTTAAATTCACGACGCATCCGGTCAACAATAATATCTAAGTGAAGTTCACCCATCCCAGCGATAATGGTTTCACCAGTTTCGCTGTTGGTTTCAGCCCGGAAGGTTGGATCTTCTTCAGATAATTTTTGTAAAGCAATCCCCATTTTATCTTGGTCCGCTTTTGATTTAGGTTCAATAGCGACTTGGATAACTGGTTCTGGGAATTCCATGGATTCAAGGATAACTGGTGATTTTTCATCAGATAAAGTATCCCCAGTAGTCGTATCTTTCAAACCAACAGCAGCAGCGATATCCCCAGCATAAACTTCAGAGATTTCAGAACGGCTGTTAGCGTGCATTTGCAAGATCCGGCCGACACGTTCCCGTTTGCCTTTAGTAGCATTCAAGACGTAAGAACCAGATTGTAACACACCAGAGTAGACACGGAAGAAAGTTAAACGCCCAACGAATGGGTCAGTCATCACTTTAAAGGCTAAAGCAGAGAAAGGTTCTTCGTCAGATGCGTGACGAACAGTTTCTTCATCTGTTTTAGAATCAATCCCTTTGATAGAAGGAATGTCAACTGGTGAAGGCAAGTAATCAATAACGGCATCCAATAATAATTGAACCCCTTTATTTTTGAAGGCTGAACCAGCTAAAACTGGATAAAATTCAACAGCTAAAGTTGCTTTACGAATTCCAGCTTTTAATTCTTCAATGGAAATTTCTTCCCCTTCAAGATATTTCATGGTTAAGTCTTCATCAGTTTCAGCAACAGCTTCTACTAATTTTTCATGCCATTCTTCAGCAAGTTCCCGGTAATCTTCAGGAATTTCTGTTTCTTGGATTTCAGTTCCTAAATCGTTCGTGTAGATTTCGGCTTTCATGGTTACCAAGTCAATGATACCAGTGAAGTCGTCTTCAGCACCGATTGGAATTTGAATTGGATGAGCGTTTGCTTGCAAACGGTCATGTAAAGTTCTTACAGAGTATAAGAAGTCAGCACCGATTTTGTCCATTTTATTGGCAAAAACGATCCGAGGAACTCCGTAAGTAGTTGCTTGACGCCAAACTGTTTCGGTTTGTGGTTCAACACCGGATTGGGCGTCTAAGACAGTAACGGCACCATCTAAAACCCGTAAAGAACGTTCAACTTCAACTGTGAAGTCCACGTGTCCTGGGGTGTCAATGATGTTGATGCGGTGACCCTTCCATTGGGCAGTTGTTGCCGCAGAAGTAATCGTGATCCCACGTTCTTGTTCTTGTTCCATCCAGTCCATTTGGGAAGCCCCTTCGTGGGTTTCGCCAATTTTATGGATTTTACCAGTGTAGTACAAGATCCGTTCGGTAGCGGTAGTTTTACCAGCATCGATGTGGGCCATGATACCAATGTTACGGGTGTTTTCTAGGGAAAATTCTCTAGCCATTGCGGGCATGCTCCTCTCTTAATTGTCGTTTAGTTAGCAGATACTTATAAATAAAGAGGATCTTACCAACGATAGTGTGCAAATGCACGGTTGGCTTCAGCCATTTTATGTGTATCTTCACGTTTCTTAACAGAAGCACCAGTGTTATTAGCTGCGTCCATAATTTCTTTAGCTAAGCGTTCTTCCATGGTATGTTCACCACGAAGACGCGCATAGTTAACGATCCAACGTAAGCCTAAAGTAGTACGACGATCAGGACGAACTTCAATTGGCACTTGATAGTTAGAACCACCAACACGGCGAGCTTTAACTTCTAGTACAGGCATCACATTTTTCATGGCTTGTTCGAAAACTTCCAATGGATCATTACCAGTTTGTTCTTTAATAGCTTCAAAAGCGTTGTAGATAATATTAGCCGCAACCCCACGTTTACCATCAACCATAACGCGGTTGATTAAGCGAGTGACTAATTTTGAGTTATAAATTGGATCTGGTAAAACATCACGTTTTGCAACAGGACCTTTACGAGGCATCCGTAACTCCTCCTTTACAAGAATTTTTTCGTTTAAGTTTATTTAAGGTTGATTGAATTATTTTTTAGGACGTTTAGTACCATATTTAGAACGGCTTTGTTTACGATCGTTAACACCAGCTGTATCTAAGGCACCACGTACGATATGATAACGTACCCCTGGTAAGTCTTTTACACGTCCACCACGGATCAAAACAACGCTGTGTTCTTGAAGGTTGTGGCCGATACCTGGGATATAAGCGGTAACTTCAATCAAGTTAGACAAACGTACACGAGCATATTTCCGCAAAGCGGAGTTTGGTTTTTTAGGTGTCATTGTGCCGACACGCGTTGCCACCCCACGTTTTTGAGGAGCGTTCAAGTCAGTTTGTGTTTTCTTAAAGCTATTGTATCCTTTGTTCAAGGCTGGTGAATTGGATTTTTCCACCTTTGATTTACGAGGTTTACGTACTAATTGGTTAATTGTAGGCATTCCTTGTTTTCCTCCTTCCTGAGTTCACTGCTAGTTCCACACATCCAGGTGGTTCTTTTTTTATGATAAAAAAAGAGCAAAAAACTACTATTTGTGCTTGGGGTCAGTCAGCACGTCTTAAATAGACCTGTCCATAAAGCACCTTTAGTAGGATAGCATGTTTTTTCTGTTGCTGTCAACTGGTTATGATTGATTTTTTACAACCTACTTTTAAAAATTTGCGTTTTCTATTCTTGCAAAAAAAGAAATTGCTTTTATGTCCTTTTCACTCTATCTTTTTCTAGCGTTTCCTTATAAAATAGCAATGTTATCTTTAAGCCGGCAATAAAATTAACTTGTAAAGGATGGATGAACATGACCACAAACCTCAAGGAAATGGTGGGAGTCAAAGCAGCAGAATTTGTTACCGATGGCATGATTGTGGGCCTAGGTACCGGCAGTACCGCTTATTATATGGTGGAAGAAATCGGCCGTAAAGTAAAAGAAGAAGGTTTAACCATCACAGGGGTCACCACCTCAAAAGAAACGGCTGACCACGCGAGGGCTTTAGGGATTCCTCTAAAGAGCATTGATGAAGTTCCTTATGTGGATGTGACCATTGATGGCGCTGACGAAATCTCTAGCGATTTCCAAGGGATTAAAGGTGGCGGCGCGGCTCACCTCTTTGAAAAGATTGTCGCTACCTATTCAAAAAAAATTATTTGGATTGTGGATGAATCCAAAATGGTGGAACACTTAGGCAAGTTCCCGCTACCGGTGGAAGTTATTCCTTATGGCAGCCAACAATTATTTAAAGTCTTGGCTGAAAAAAATCTCCATCCTGTTTTGCGGCAAAAAGACGGTGAAATTGTCCGCACAGATTCTAACAACTATATTCTCGATTTACATTTAGAAAAAATTACTGACCCTCACGCCTTGGCAAACTTGCTAAATTCTTTACCTGGGGTGGTGGAACATGGTCTTTTCTTAGACATGGTGAACACCGTCATTGTAGGTAAAAGCGCCGGGCCAGTTATTATCCACGCCCGTTAATCAATATAACTTAATATTATCTTTACTTTGGAGGAATTATTTTTATGTACGCACCGGATGAAATTATGTCCATCAGCATTGACTATGGCACCAAAAAAATCGCTAAACCCTTCCTGACGAAATGTATCTTAGGATTTATCGGTGGGGCCATGATTTCGTTAGGCTATCTCGCTTATATTCGCGTGATTGCTTCTGTCGCCCACGAAATGGGCAGCCTCGCCAGTTTAATTGGCGCTTCCGTCTTCCCCATCGGCCTGATTGTCATCTTATTAGGGGGCGGCGAATTAATTACCGGCAACATGATGGCGGTAGCCATTGCCTTTTTCCACCGGAAGATTAGTTTCAGCGACCTCGCTAAAAACTGGTTAGTCATCACCTTGGCGAATTTAGTCGGCGCTTTTTTTGTAGCTTATGTTTTCGGTCACTTGACTGGTTTAACCGCTAGTGGCGACTATTTAGAAGAATTAGTTGCGGTGGCCCATGCGAAATTAGATACGACGATGCTCCAACGTTTCTTATCAGGAATCGGCTGTAACTGGTTTGTCGGTCTTTCTTTGTGGCTTTGCTATGGCGCTAAAGATGGCGCTGGTAAAATTTTAGGTATTTGGTTTCCCGTGATGATTTTTGTGGCTATTGGTTTTCAACATAGTGTGGCTAACGCCTTTGTCATTCCAGCAGCGATTTTTGAAGGACAAGCTACCTGGGGCGATTTTATTGGTAACTTTATTCCCGTTTACTTAGGCAACATCGTCGGCGGTTCCATCTTTGTTTCCGGTTTTTATTATTTAAGCTACCACCACCATTGATGACTTATGTTACAATTCCTTTAAAAATGCGCGGCGGGACTATTTTCTAAATTACAAATATGCTACATTATTTAGTAGCAATTACTGTCAGAAAGGGAATACTTATGCGCAAAATTGGTTACGCACGGACGACCATCAACGATTGTGATTTAACCGCTCAAATTGCGGCTTTAGAAGCTTTTGGTTGTGATGAAGTCGTGGAAGAAACCAACACTTCCATCAGCGAAAAGAAAACCAGCCAATTGGATCAAATTGTGCAAGAAATGAAGGCCGGCGACGCGTTAATCGTTACCCAACTCAATCGTCTTGGTCGTTCTACCCGTCAGCTCACCCAGTTAACGGAAATCTTACAAGCACAAGAATTACATCTGGTAGCTTTAAAAGAAGAAATCGATACGCGGCGTCCGATGGGGGAAATTTATTTCAACTTAATGCAAGGCTTAGCCGCTATGGAGTGTGACTTGATTAAAGAACGCACTTTGGTGGGCTTAAACGAAGCCCGCAAAAAAGGCAAAGTCGGCGGTCGACCAAAAATCGATCAAAAGACGGTAAAAAAAATTCGCCGCCTTTATTATGACAAGAACGAGACCATCCAATTGATTTCTAGCAAATGTCGCGTTTCTGTCGGCACGTGTTACAAGTACATTAATTTGTCAGAAGAAGAGCTGGCTAAAATTTTATAAGCATCAAAGAACTGTTGCTAAGTGGCACAGTTCTTTTTTGTTTAGCTAAATATCCCCTCAGCACCATGCTATAATAAAAACACAGAAAGAAGGGATTCCATGTCTGATAGTTTATTTGTTAGTCGGCAAAGCGTTCGTCAATACACGGCAGAACCGGTAGAAAAAGAAGTAGTAACTGCTTTATTGCAAGCTGCAATTCAAGCGCCTAGTGCTGGCAATTTACAGCCTTGGCATTTTTGCGTTGTCACCAATCAAAAGCTAAAAGAACAAATTTATCAAGGAGCGTGGCGGCAAAGACAAATCATCACGGCGCCAGTGCTCATCGTGGTTTGTGCGGTACCAGAACGTGCTCAAAGCTACGGGGAACGCGGTCGTAACTTGTACATTTACCAAGATACTGCCGCAGCTATCGAGAATCTTTTACTAGCAGCCAGCCAACAGCAGCTAGGAGCGTGTTGGTTAGGGGCTTTTGATGAAGAAGCCGTACGAAACGCGTTAACCCTTAGTACGGACTATTTGCCGGTGGCGTTAATTACTTTAGGTTACCCCAAGAAAATTCCAAAAAAACCAGCGCGCCTCCCTTTGGCTGACGTTACTAGCTATTTTGACTAAGACAAGGGATAGAGGTTGAAAACACCTAGTAAAAAAGTGTAAAATAGAAACGTATGATTTTAAATAAACTCTTAAAGGAGCGGAATCAATGTTAAAATTAGTTTTTGTCCGTCACGGCTTAAGTGAATGGAACGCCTTGAACCAATTTACTGGTTGGGTAGATGTAGATTTAAGTGAAAAAGGTGTGGAAGAAGCCAAAGAAGCAGGACGCAAAGTTAAAGAAGCTGGTATCGAATTTGATATGGCCTTCACTTCTGTTTTAAAACGCGCCATCAAAACATGTAACTATGTCTTAGAAGAATCTGATCAATTGTGGGTACCGCAAACAAAATCTTGGCGCTTAAACGAACGTCACTATGGTGCTTTACAAGGGTTAAACAAACAAGAAACAGCTGACAAATATGGTGCTGACCAAGTTCAATTATGGCGTCGTTCTTACGATACTTTACCACCATTATTAGCGGAAACTGATCCTTTGTCTGCCGCTAACGATCGCCGTTACGCGCACCTTGACAAACGTACAATTCCTGGTGGCGAAAACTTAAAAGTTACCTTGGAACGGGCTTTACCTTTCTGGGAAGACCAAATTGCCCCAGCTTTATTGGATGGCAAAACAGTTTTAGTAGCAGCGCACGGTAACTCTTTACGGGCTTTAGCTAAACATATCGAAAACATCTCTGATGACGATATCATGGGCTTAGAAATTCCAACTGGCCAACCTTTAGTTTATGAATTAAACGACGACTTATCTGTCGCTAACAAATACTATTTATAATTTCCAAAAAAATCCGTCTTAGCGCTAGCGCTAAGGCGGATTTTTTGTTTGTTTTTTAGAAAACCATCGGCTCTAAAGAAGCTTCAAAGATGGCAAACACATCGTTAGCTTGTAACGGCACAAAAGCTTTCGTACTAATTTCTGAATGTTTCACGGCTTGTTGGGCCATCTCTTGTAATTTTTCAGAACCAATCCCCACTTCTGGTAAAGTCATGGGAATATTCAAGCTTAAGAAAAATTCATACGTTTTTTGAATGGCATGGTGAGCAATTTCTTCATCACTGCCTGTTAAGTGCCAAACATTTTTTCCGTAACGAACGAAGTAAGGCAAAGTTTCGCCATTTAAAACGTGTTTCATCCAACGGGGGGTAATAATCGCCAAGCCGACACCATGGGTGATGTCGTAGTAAGCAGACAATTCGTGTTCCATGGGGTGACAACTCCAAACGCCAGCTTTCCCACTACGAATTAAACTATTCAACGCCCAGCTAGAGGCCCACATTAAATTGCCCCGCGCTTCATAGTTGGTGGGTTCAGCTAAAGCCACCGGCAAGTTTTCAATCACGGTGCGCATTAAGCCTTCTGCCATATAGTCTAAAATTTGTGTGCCACTGGTGCGGTCAAAGTATTGTTCCATTAAGTGACTTAAAATATCGGCTGAACCCGCCGAAGTTTGATAGGCCGGTACGGAAAAAGTATACGTCGGATCTAAAATGGACGCTTGCGGAATCAAAAGAGGATTACGGAAACCTAATTTTTCTTTAGTTTCCAAATTAGTTAAGACGCCACCCCAATTCATTTCGCTACCGGTTGCCGCCAAGGTTAAGATAGTTACGAGGGGCAAAGCGCGCTTAATGACACTGCCATCTTGCGTAAAGTCCCAAGGGTCTCCCTCATAAAAAGCGCCACCAGCTACCGCCTTAGCACAGTCAATCGTCGAACCGCCACCAACGGCTAAAATAACCTCTACCCCGTGTTGACGACATAAGGCAACACCACGCCGGACAGTGTCCACCCGCGGGTTAGGTTCAACTCCTGCTAGTTCGACAATTTGAAATTCATCAGCTAATAAACTTTGAATCGTCTCGTAAATTCCATTGTGTTTAATACTGCCACCACCGTACACCAATAACACCTTGCGCCCGTGTTCCCGCAAAATTTTTGGTAAGTGTTGAATTTGATTTTTCCCAAAATACACTTTAGTGGGTGCTTGAAAAATAAAATTTTCCATTATTGCTCCTCCTCACAAAAACATTTCATGCTTAGTTTAGCCTAGTTGCGGGAATTTGCAAAGGCTTTCGGCAAGAAAAGCCTGCAGCCCGCCACTATTTTAGGAAAAACGCCGAAAAAAAGCACCTTGTTGCTTAGCAGTTTGCCTGTTAGTGCTAAACTGTCGCTCCAAAGTGCTCCTTTTTAATTTTTAATCTAAAATCGTTGCTAAGCCCACTTCAATCATTTCATTGAAGGTGCTTTGCCGTTCGGCGGCAGTCGTCTCTTCACCGGTAATGATGTGGTCACTGACGGTCATAATCGCTAAAGTTTGGACGTCGAATTTTGCGCCTAAGTAATAAAGAGCCGCTGCTTCCATTTCTACACCTAATACGCCTAGTTCAGCTAATTTCAAGGTTTCCCCTAAATCATCTTTGTAAAAGGTATCTTCAGACAAAACGTTCCCTACGTGGGTAGTGAACCCTTTAGCTACAGCAAATTGATAAGCTTTTAACAATAAATCGAAATCGCCAATCGGTGGATAATGGAATTGTTGGAAATTCTTTTCAATCATGCTGGAGCTCGTGGCGGCGCCTTGCGCAATGACTAAGTCCCGCACATGGACATCTTTTTTCAAAGCCCCACAGGTCCCCACGCGGATTAATTTTTTCACGCCGTAAGACTGAATCAATTCGTGAGCATAAATCGTCGCACTAGGCATCCCCATGCCGGTACCTTGCACGCTGACTCTTTGTCCTTGATACGTACCGGTGTACCCTAACATACCCCGTACATTATTATAAAGTTTTGGTTCTTCTAAAAAAGTTTCCGCAATATATTTTGCCCGCAGTGGATCGCCTGGCAGTAAAATTTTATCGGCAATCTCGCCGACTTTAGCTTCAATGTGTACGCTCATGTAAACGCTCCTTTAATTTTTTAGGTTAAAAGGAGGTGTGACAAACGTCTCGTCACACCACCTTTTTCAAAATAAACGATGTCGCAGCAATTTCTGAAAGTTAAAGACTGCTGGCACAACCTCTCGTTTTTATAAAGCTTGCAGACAAGCTTTGATTAATTCTTTAAAACTAGCTTTCACCCGTTGCGTCGTCTCCACAACTTCTTCATGGTTCAGGTTAGCTTGCATCCCGGCAGCCAGGTTGGTGATACAAGAAACGCCTAAAACTTTCAAGCCACTGTGGGCCGCTACGATAACTTCTGGTACCGTGGACATTCCTACAGCGTCGGCCCCCATGGTGCGCGCCATGCGGATTTCCGCTGGCGTTTCATAGGTTGGGCCACTAAAGCCCATGTAGACGCCCTCTTTTAAGTTTAAGTGCAGTTTCTCCCCGACTTCATGAGCTACTTGGCGATATTGCGCCGTATACGCATCAGACATATCTGGGAAACGCGGACCAAACTCTTCCAGGTTTTCGCCAATTAAGGGATTGGCTCCCATGTAGTTAATTTGATCGTTAATCAGCATCAGATCGCCAGGGACAAAACTTTCATTGACGCCACCACAAGCGTTAGTGACAATGACTGAATGAGCACCTAGTAAAGCCATCACCCGCACCGGATACGTCACGGTAGTCATACTGTTGCCTTCGTAATAATGGAAACGTCCTTGCAAGGCTAACACTTTTTTGCCGCTTAAAGTACCGTAAACTAACATACCCGCGTGTCCCACAACGGTGGACGCTGGAAAATGGGGAATGTCTTGGTACGGAATTTTAATCGCATCTTCAATTTCTTCTGCTAATTCTCCTAAGCCGGAGCCGAGGATTAAACCAAAGTCTACTGCGCCGATGCCGCGGTCTTTAATAAATGCTGTCGTATTTCGTAAATCTTCCATCAAACTAGCCATCTGATCCTCCTATTTTAAAGCGTCCAAGAAACTTACGCCGTTTTCAGTTTGCGGTACTTTAAAGTTTTCGGCAATGGTGGCAGAGATATCAGCATAATGCCCCACTGGCAGGGCTCCTTGACCTTTAAATTTCTTGCTAAAGACCAGTAACGGCACATATTCCCGCGTGTGGTCGGTTCCGGGGAACGTTGGATCATTACCGTGGTCTGCGGTAATCATTAACAAATCATCTTCAGCCATCGCGTCAATAATTTCTGGCATGCGGCTATCAAACTCGTCAATGGCTTTACCGTATCCCACAACATCACGACGGTGACCAAACATGGCGTCGAAATCCACTAAGTTGGTAAAGCTCATGCCAGTGAAATCTTTAGCCATCACCTTTAAGAGTTGGTCGACACCATCCATATTGCTCTTGGTGCGCACAAATTCAGTAATCCCTTGACCATTAAAGATATCATTAATTTTTCCCACCGCAATTACATCTTTACCATCATCTTTCAAAGAATCCAAGACCGTATGGCCAAATGGATCCAAAGCGTAATCGTGGCGATTGCTAGTGCGGGTAAAATTACCTGGTGTGCCCACGTAAGGACGGGCGATAATCCGACCAATCATATAAGGCTCATCTTTGGTGATGTCTCTGACATATTGGCAAATGCGATACAATTCTTCTAAAGGAATAATCTCTTCATGAGCGGCAATTTGTAACACGGGATCAGCTGAAGTATAGACAATTAAGTCGCCTGTTTTCATTTGGTGTTCGCCGTAATCATTAATGACCTCTGTGCCGCTGTATGGTTTATTGCAGACGATACCGCGACCTGAAAATTCACGAATCTTGGCTAATAATTCTTCTGGAAAACCTTCAGGGAAGACGCGGAAAGGTTTTTGAATATTTAAGCCCATAATTTCCCAGTGCCCCGTCATGGTATCTTTCCCCACGGAAACTTCTTCCAATTTAGTGGCATAGCCTTGGTGATTTTGAACATCCTTAACCCCTTTTAACGGGCGAATGGAGCCATAGCCTAATTGCTCTAAGTTTGGCACATGTAACCCAGCTTGTTCTGCGATGTGGCCTAAAGTATCGGCACCCACATCGCCAAATTTATCAGCATCAGGTGCTTCCCCGATACCGACAGAATCCATGACAATCAAATGTACACGTTTAAACATAATAAACTCCTTCTTTCTGATTCATTTTCCAGTACTCAACACCTATAAGATAACATATTTTTGCACTAATGAAAAAGATGCGGCAAAAATCCATCTCCGTAAAAAGGCAAAGAGGTTCAGTCAACACCTAAGTTGACTGGACCTCTTCGGTGAAACTTATTTCGACTTAATGTAGTTGACCCCGTTAGCTTTTGGCCCAGAGGCTTTTCCTAGGAAGAGCACTAAGACGATAATGGTTAATAGATAAGGTGCAATTTGGAGATAAACAGATGGCACGCTAGAAATTACTGGCAACTGCGCTCCAATAATACTTAAGCTTTGAGCAAAACCGAAGAAGAAGGCGCCCCCCATAGCTCCGAGGGGATTCCATTTCCCAAAGATCATGGCGGCCATGGAAATAAACCCTTGACCCACGATGGTTCCTACTGAGAAGTTACCAGAGATAGTTTGCGCAAAGACAGCGCCACCGAAGCCCCCTAATAGCCCAGAAATCAACACACCAGAATATTTCATGGCATAGACGTTAATTCCTAAAGTATCAGCAGCTTGCGGATTTTCTCCCACAGCCCGTAACCGCAAACCAAAGCGGGTTTTAAAGATAATAAACCACGCTAAGACGGCGACAACAATGGCTAAGTAAGCTGGCAAATACGTGTTTTTAAAAAGAATGGGGCCAATGACTGGAATTTTTTCTAAACCGGGAACAGTGAAGTAACCTAGGTTTCCTTTAATGTTATCTGTTTGCCCTTTATTGTATATTGCTTTCACTAGGAAAACGCCTAGGGCTGGGGCCATTAAGTTAATAACCGTCCCACTAATGATGTGATCCGCTCGCAAATTAATAGTAGCTACCGCATGAATTAAGGAGAATAGTACGCCCACGACGCCCCCAACCAAAATTCCTAGCCAAGGTGTCAATTTACCAAAAGCATCGTAAAAGCTCAAGTTAAAGACCACTGCTGAAAAAGCGCCCATCACCATGATGCCTTCAAGGCCGACGTTAACGACCCCACTACGTTCAGAAAAAGTTCCGCCTAAAGCCGTGAAGACTAGCGGCGTCGAATAAACTAACGCAGAAGTAATGATTAAGTGCAACATTTGTACGCCGTTCATTAGATAGCCCCCCCTTCTTGACTATTTTCATCATCTTTTTTCGATTCTACTTCTGTAACGACAGCGACTTCTTTTTTACCGCCGCCAATTTTCGCTAAAACGATGCGAATCATGTAGTTGGCTCCCACAAAGAAGATAATGGCGGCAATCACGACACTGACAATTTCAAAAGGTACTTGGGCTTTGGTTTGCATCCCCAAGCCACCGATTTTTAAAATACTAAATAAAATGGCAGATAATAAAATCCCAATGGAAGTGCCGGAACCTAATAAGGAAACGGCCATCCCGTCAAAACCGATGGATAGAGAAGCCGTTTGTACGAAGAAGTTTTGGTACGTCCCTAAACCTTCCACCACACCACCAAGACCAGCTAGTAAGCCAGAAATCACCATGGACATGACGATAGTCCGTTTGCTGCTCATCCCGGCGTATTCAGAAGCAAAAGGATTCAAACCAACTGAACGAATTTCAAAACCTAACGTGGTTTTCTTCATTAAGAACCAGACTAAGACTAACGTAATGAGGGCCAAGAATAAACCGCCACTCACTCGCGAATTACGAAACATTTCCGTCAAACCAGTTAAGCGCAAAGTAGCATTACTGGAAATTGGATTGGTGGAATCCATCGAAACACGATAGCTTGCCGGCATCACGTTTTGCATTAAATAAGTCGAATAATAGAGCAAAATGTAGTTTAACATGATAGTGACAATCACTTCGCTCGTTCCAAAGAACGCCCGTAAGAAACCAGGAATCGCCGCAGCTACCGCCCCAGCTAAAGCTCCGACTAAAATACATAAAGGCACTAAGACAATCCGCGGTAAATCTGGAAAAGCTAAGGCGACCCAAATACTAGCCACCCAACCGCTTAAAGCTTGGCCGGAAAGCCCGATATTAAAGAAACCGGCGGCACTGGCTACGGAAAAGCCTAGAGCAGTAAAAATAAGGGGTGTTGCTTGTCGCAATGTTTCCCCGATATTCCGCCACATTAAATCAGTAGTGGTGGTCCCGTTAGGGTAATAGCCAGACAACATCGCTTTATAAGCGTTTAAAGGATTGTACCCAAAGGCAATCATAATGAGGGCTCCTAATAAAAGTCCCAGCACAACTGACAGGATGGGTACTAAAAGATTACGGAATCTTTCCCGCGAATTATTCATCCTTGGTGTCCTCCTTTTGTGATTCATTTGTTTCTGCAGTGACGTCTAACGTCGCTTGCGCAAAAGCTACCCCTTGGGTTTCAGCTCGTGCTTTTTCTAGGGATGAACCGGCCATCAGTAAGCCTAACTCTTGTTCTGTCGTTTCTTCTGGGCGGACAATACCGGCAATTTGACCATCGTGAATTACGGCAATGCGGTCGGAAACGTTCATGATTTCATCTAATTCAAAGCTAACTACTAAGACTGCTTTAAATTTATTCCGTTCTTCCACTAGCCGTTGGTGAATGTATTCAATCGCCCCCACGTCTAAGCCCCGGGTTGGTTGCGAAACAATCACTAAGTCCGTATCCCGGTCTAATTCCCGGGCGATAATGGCTTTTTGTTGGTTCCCCCCGGATAAAGATTTAGCGGGAACTAGTTCGTTGGTGGTTCGCACATCGAACTCTTTGATTAAATCCCGAGCGTGACTGTTGATTTCTTTGTAGTTTAAGACGCCGCGTTTACTAAGAGGTGCTTTGTAGTAAGTTTGTAACGCCATATTTTCAGCTAAAGACATTTCTAAAACTAAGCCGTATTTATGCCGGTCTTCTGGTACGTGACTGACGCCTTCTTCGGTAATTTTACGGGGACGAGCATTGGTGATGTCTTCCCCTTTTAAAACTACGCGACCACTTTCGACTTTCCGTAAACCAGTTAAAGCTTGAATTAATTCCGTTTGACCATTGCCATCAATCCCGGCAATCCCCACTACTTCACCAGCGTGGACTTCCAAGCTTAAACCTTTGACTGCTTCTAAGCCGCGAGATTCTTTTACCACAAGATTTTCAATTTTTAAAATGGCTTCTTGCGGCTCAATCACTTTTTTATTGGTCTTGAAGTTAACGGAACGACCCACCATTAAGTCGGCCAACTCTTGGGAAGAAACATCCGCCACATTCACGGTATCAATACTCTTCCCACGGCGAATTACTGTACAACGATCCGCTACTTTTTTAATTTCATCCAACTTGTGGGTAATTAAAATAATCGACTTGCCTTCCTTCACCAACCCTTGCATGATGGCGATTAATTCATCAATTTCTTGCGGGGTTAAAACCGCCGTTGGTTCGTCAAAAATTAAAACATCGGCGCCGCGATATAAAGTTTTTAAAATTTCGACCCGTTGTTGCATCCCGACAGAAATATCGCTGATTTTTCCATGAGGATCCACATCCAACCCATATTGCTTAGAGAGTTGGGCAATCGCTTCAGCGGCTTTATTTTTATTTAAAACTCCCGCTTTCGTCGGTTCACTCCCTAAAATGATATTTTCAGTAACGTTAAACGCATCCACCAACATAAAGTGTTGGTGCACCATGCCGATTCCTAATTTATTTGCAACCGTTGGGCTGGAAATTGAAACAGCTTGGCCATTCAGGAAAATTTCTCCTGAGGTGGGCTGCAATAACCCTGAAAGCATGTTCATTAAGGTGGACTTGCCGGCACCGTTTTCCCCTAAAAGAGCATGAATTTCACCTTTTTTTACTTGCAAGTTGATGCGATCGTTGGCTTTAAACGTTCCAAACTCCTTGGTAATATTGCGCATTTCGATTACCAATTCTGCCTGCTCCATATGCTCACTTCCTATTAATTTATTCTAAAAAGTGGTTCCTTTTCGGTTCCAAAAAAGCTAGCTCACCTAGCTAACCTCTGTGCAAACGAAAAAGAAAAAAGGCTCCAAGCGACAAGCGTACTTGTAAGTTGGAACCTTTTAATTAATCATGCTTATTTTTCTGGAGCTTCAGGAACTTTAATGTCACCAGCAACAATTTTGTCTTTTGCTTCATTGACAGCTTTTAAGACATCGTCAGAAAGTTGGCCATCAGTGATGGAAATAGCTTCAGATTTCAAATCGTAAGCAATGTGTTGGCCCCCAGGGAATTCCCCAGTGTTTGCTTTTTCAGCTAAGTCTTCTACGACCGTTCCTACCCCTTTAACAGTAGAAGTCAAGACGAAGTTAGCATCTTTTCCAGATTCAGGATCTTTGTAGCTACCTTCATCAGATTGGTCCCGGTCAACCCCGATTACCCAAACTTTTTTGTCGCCAGATTCATTGATAGATTTTGCTTCTTGCAATAATCCGTTACCAGTAGCACCGGAAGCGTGGAAGATGATGTCAGCGTTAGCAGCGTACATCCCTTGAGCAATCGTTTTCCCTTTATCAGGAGCGTTGAAGTCACCAGCGTATTGAATTTTCACTTCAACGTCTTTACCTAAAGCTTTGGCGCCATCGGCAACCCCAGCTTCAAAACCAGCTTGGAAACGGTCGATAACGGTACCTTCAACCCCACCAATAAACCCAACAACGTTGGTTTCAGTTGTGTAAGCAGCAGCTAACCCAACTAAGTAAGAGTTTTCGTTATCCATAAAAGTAGCAGCGGATACGTTATCAGCAATCTTTTCATTGCCGTCAGCATCAACTGGCACATCGTCGATGATAACAAAGTTAGCATCTGGATTTTGAGCTGAAGCGTCCACAATCGCAGCCGTTAATTTATACCCAACTCCAAAAATTGTTTGGTAACCAGCGGCGATAGCTGTGTCAATATTTGGTGCATAGTCTGATTCATTGGAAGATTGGAAGTAAGAGAAACCATGGTCTTTAGACAGGTCATGGGTTTTTCCCCAAGCTTGTAAACCTTCCCAAGCAGATTGGTTAAAGGAACGGTCGTCTACACCACCAGTATCCGTAATAATCGCTGCTGGTTTTTCAACGGAACCAGCTGCATCAGAGCCGCTTTTCGCGTCACTGCCGTCAGTTTTGCTGTTGTTACCGCATGCAGCTAAAGTTAAAGCCGCTACTAGTGCTAAAGCACCAGCGCCAAACAATTTTGCTTTTTTCATTTCTGTAAAGCCCCCTATAAAATATTTTTTTCAAAGGTGTTCCCACCTGTTGAACCAAAGTAAAGTGTGTTGCTCTTACATTTGTTTCTCGGAAAAACTATACGGCAATAGTTCGTGGAGATTGGTTTCTTTCGTTTCTCCTGACTCACTAATTAACGTAATGGGCATCTCTGGGGCGAAAAATTCCGCCATCACTTGCCGACAAGCACCACATGGCGAAATCGGTTCGGCCGTGTTACCGGCAATGTACAAGTGTTTGAAATTCCGTTTTCCTTCAGAAACTGCTTTAAAAATTGCTGTCCGCTCCCCACAGTTGCTTAAACCAAAAGAAGCATTTTCAATGTTAATACCGGTGTAAACTTCATCGTCAGCCGTTACTAAGACCGCACTGACTGGAAAATGAGAGTAGGGCACATAAGCCTTGCTTAAATTTTCTTGCGTCAAGTGGATGAATTCTGCCTGTGACAAGGTCATGGTTAAATCCTCCTAGTCTTCTTGACTAACAATGGCGATACTTGCACTAGCTCCAATGCGGCTAGCTCCAGCTTCCACCATCGCTTTGGCTTCTTCATAAGAATGAATCCCACCAGAAGCTTTTACGCCCATTTCAGGACCGACTGTTGTCCGCATAATTTTCACGGCATGAGCACTCGCTCCGCCTTCTTTGGCAAAACCAGTCGACGTTTTAACAAAATCAGCGCCAGCAGCTTTAGCACATTCGCAAGCTTGGACAATTTGTTCATCGCTTAGCATGGCACTTTCGATAATGACTTTCACTAAAGCTTGATCTTGCACCGCATGAACAACGGCTGCAATATCTGCTTGGACTTTTTTCAATTGGTTAGCCTTTAAAGCACCAATATTAATCACCATATCTACTTCTTTAGCCCCATTGTTAACGGCGTCTTGTGCTTCGTAAGCTTTCACTTCAGAAGTATTGGCTCCCAAAGGAAAACCAATTACGGTGCAGACTGCAGTGTCCGTCCCTGCTAATTCTTTTGCGGCTAATGGTACCCAAGTAGGGTTTACACACACCGAAAAGAAATGATATTGTTTTGCTTCTTCAATCACTTGGAGTACTTCTAATTCAGTAGCATCCGCTTTTAAAATAGTGTGGTCAATCATGCGATTTAATTTCATAAAAAACATCCTCTCTAAGCAGTAATTATATCATGAATCAAGACAGGTTCTACAGCATCTTTTCCAATGATAATGTTTTCAAAAAGCAAACGTTCGGTTTCTGCAATATTTTCTTGATTGGCGTAAATAGTAAGTAAGCTTTCGCCGGCGGTAACGGTATCCCCTACTTTTTTGTGAAGGACAATACCGACTGCTGGATCAATGACGTCTTCTTTTGTTTTACGCCCAGCACCTAATAGCATGGCTGCCACACCAATTTCATTAGCGACCATCTTTTGGATGATTCCGGTCTTTGCAGCTTTAAACTCAAATTGATATTGGGCCGTCAATAGTTTTTCCGGTTCTTCAACATAACGCACATCGCCACCTTGCGCCGCCACAAACTCTTTAAAAATTTTAAGAGCCGTCCCGTTAGCCAAGTTTTCCGTTAGCATCTGCCGTGCGGTCGCTAAATCGGGAGATTTTTGCCCTAAGACCACCATTTGACTTCCTAAGACATAGACTAGTTCCATCAAATCTTTTGGACCCTTCCCTTGTAAACATTGAATGGCTTCGTACACTTCTAAAGAATTGCCGATTGCTTCCCCTAATGGTTCACTCATATCCGAAATAATCGCCATCGTCGCCCGGTTCGCAAGTTTACCAATCCGTACCATGGTTTTAGCTAGTCGTTTGGCATCTTCCAAGTTTTTCATAAAAGCACCTTCGCCAATGGTAACGTCTAAAACAATCGCATCCGCCCCAGCGGCAATTTTTTTACTCATGATGGAACTAGCAATTAACGGAATAGAATCTACGGTAGCCGTCACATCCCGCAAAGCGTAAAGCTTTTTATCAGCAGGTGCCAAGTTCCCGGATTGCCCAATGACGGACACTTTTAAGGTATTCACTTGTTGAATGAACTCTTCTTTAGATAGTTCCACTTTAAAACCAGGAATGGCTTCCAATTTATCTAACGTACCACCTGTATGGCCCAGACCGCGACCACTCATCTTGGCTACTGGGACGCCACACGCCGCAACTAAGGGGGCCAAAATTAACGTCGTCGTATCGCCGACACCACCAGTAGAATGCTTGTCTACTTTAATGCCTTCGATTGCTGACAAATCAATTGTTTCACCAGAAGTCGCCATCGCTTGCGTTAAAGCTGTAATCTCGTCATCAGTCATATCTTGATAGAAGATTGCCATGAGTAAAGCACTCACTTGATAGTCGGGAATGCTCCCTGCTGTATAATTTTCAATAACAAATTGAATTTCTGCAGTGGACAAAGCTTGCCCATCTCTTTTTTTCTCGATGATATCCACCATCCGCATAGAAAAAACCTACTTTCCCTTTTCCAGGCCTGAAACAAGCTGAAAATTTTCTGTAAAAACTATTGCTGAAATGTTCTTGAAAAGAATAGTTTATCCACTTCAAAATTACCATTTTGACTAGCCGTTGTCAAAGTAATTCCGAAGGTTCGTAATCTAAAGAACGTTATATAATCAAAAAAGATTGTGTGAAAAAAGCTTTCAGTCTCATTTCAGTTTAAATTACCTTTATTTGCAAAATACTCTCCCTAAGAAAAGGCCTTATCCACTACTTTTCGCCAAAGAGACTGTTGTTTAATACTTAACTTCATGAAAATCTTTTGCAAAACTATCCTCGTTAAAATAAAATAGAATTTTTTAATTTAAAAAGTTAATCCCCCCTGAAAGTTCGGCATTTTCTGCTAAAAGATTTTTGACGAAAGACATGCTCTTTAGTAGGCCTTATCCCGTAATGCTAAAGAGCTTCCTTATTAATATTATGCGAAAACCCAACCTCATTATGTATATTAAGAGGGTTTAATTGCTTTTTATTGACTAAAGATGAATATTTATTAATTTAATCCTTGTATTCTCTTGCGGAGAGTGCTACTATATGCATGAAATAGTTGATTTTATTAATAACTACTTAAAAGGAGTTCCTAACAAATGAAAGAAAAAGTTATTTTAGCCTATTCTGGCGGCTTAGACACCTCAGTTTCCATCAAGTGGCTAGCAGACGAAGGCTACGACGTAATTGCTTGCTGTATTGATGTGGGTGAAGGCAAAGATACTGCTTTTATTAAGGAAAAAGCTTTACAGGTAGGGGCTATTGCGTCCTACGCCATTGACGCTAAAGATGAATTCGCTGAAGAGTTCGCCTTAATCGCTTTACAAGGACACACTTACTACGAAGGCATCTATCCTTTAGTCTCCGCCTTGTCCCGACCTTTGATTTCCAAAAAATTAGTCGAATTAGCCCATCAAACAGGAGCCACCACTATCGCCCATGGCTGTACCGGGAAAGGCAACGACCAAGTCCGTTTTGAAGTGGCCATCACTTCGATGGATCCTAATTTAAAAATTATCGCGCCAGTTCGGGAATGGAAGTGGTCGCGGGAAGAAGAAATTCAATACGCCGAAAAAAATGGTGTGCCAATTCCTGCCAACCTCGACAATCCTTATTCCATCGACCAAAATCTTTGGGGTAAAGCTTGTGAATGCGGCGTTTTAGAAAATCCTTGGTCGACACCTCCCAAAGGTGCATATACCCTAACTAAAGAATTAGAAGAGACCCCCGATACGCCAGCGATTATTGAAATTACTTTTGCTAATGGGACACCTATTGCTTTAGATGGACAAGAAATGAAATTGGCAGATTTAATTATTGCGTTAAATCATCTGGCTGGTGAACACGGCATCGGACGGATTGACCACATTGAAAACCGTCTCGTAGGCATTAAGTCACGGGAAGTTTACGAGTGTCCAGGGGCCGTCACTTTAATGACTGCTCATAAAGCGTTAGAAGATATCACTTTCGTGCGTGAACTGGCTCATTTTAAACCGCTGATTGAACATGAATTAAGCCAAGTTATTTATAACGCCTTGTGGTTCAATCCTTTGACTGATGCTTTAATTGCCTTTTTGAAATCCACACAAAAATATGTTAACGGGGTGGTCCGCGTTAAATTATTCAAAGGAAACGTCATTGTTGAAGGCCGTAAATCAGCTAATTCTCTTTATGATGAAAACTTAGCTACCTACACTTCAGCAGATACTTTCGATCAAGACGCCGCAGTTGGCTTTATCAAGTTGTGGGGACTACCTTCTAAGGTCCATGCCGAAGTTCAAGCTCAATTAGCAAAAGAAGAAGACTAATTTTTAAAAGGAGCGGTGGATCGCACAAACAGTCCTCCTCTCCTTTTCATTTATTAATGAAGAGGTGAATGACCATGACAAAATTATGGGGTGGCCGCTTTGACGGCAAAAATGAAGCTTGGGTTGATGAATTTGGCGCTTCCATTCCTTTTGATCAACTTTTAGCGCACCAAGATATTGCCGGTAGTTTAGCTCACGTAAAAATGCTGGGCAAAACAGGAATTCTCACGGCAGCAGAAGCTACCACCATCGCTGACGGGTTAAAAGCGGTGGCCGAAAAAATTACTAGCGGAGAATACCAATTTACAATTGAAAACGAAGATGTTCATTTAAATATTGAATCCTTTTTACACGAAGAAATTGGACCTGTGGCTGGCAAACTACACACGGCTCGTAGTCGTAACGACCAAGTGGCAACCGACATGCATCTTTATTTAAAAGAAGTCTTACAAGATGTCGTCACTAAGATAGCCGCTTTACGCACAGTTCTAGTAAAAAAAGCCAGCGACAACATTGAAACCATTATGCCTGGTTATACCCATCTCCAACATGCCCAACCGATTTCTTTTGCCCATCATTTATTGGCCTATTACGGGATGCTCACCAGAGACCAAGAGCGTTTCACTGAAAACTTAAAACGGGCGGATATTTCCCCTTTAGGCTGTGCAGCATTGGCCGGAACAACCTTCCCCATTGATCGTGAATTTTCAGCAGCTGAATTGGGATTTTCAGCAATTTATCAAAATAGTCTAGACGGCGTTAGTGACCGCGACTTTATCTTAGAATTTTTAAGCAATGCTTCGATTTTAATGATGCATCTTTCACGTTTTTGCGAAGAAATTATTTTATGGTGTTCCCATGAATTTAAATTTGTTCAATTAACAGATACTTTTTCCACCGGTAGTTCCATTATGCCTCAGAAAAAAAATCCCGATATGGCCGAATTAATTCGTGGCAAAGCCGGACGAACTTACGGCAATCTCTTAGGCCTTTTAACCGTAATGAAAGGACTCCCTTTAGCCTACAACAAAGATTTGCAAGAAGATAAAGAGGGCATGTTTGACTCTGCCCATACGATTTTAAGTAGTCTAGAAATTATGGCGGGGATGGTGGCTAGCATGACCGTCAACGTCCAACATATGGCTGAAAGTACGGAAAAAGATTTCTCCAACGCTACCGAGCTTGCTGACTATTTAGCAGCAAAAGGCATGCCCTTCCGACAAGCCCACGAGATTGTTGGCAAATTAGTCCTCAGTTGCACACAACAAGGGAGCTATTTGCAAGATGTACCTTTAACACAGTATCAAGAAATTTCTCCCTTAATTACAGCGGACATTTATGAGGCTTTGCAAAGTCGGACAGCGGTAAAACGTCGCCACACACTTGGCGGTACCGGTTTTGATCAAGTCGCCTTGCAAGTTGAAAAAGCACAACAAGAATTAGGTTCACATTAATATAGAAGAAACTCAGGTGTGGTCCCTTTTATTCATGGGGGCAGCACCTGAGTTTTTTACTTTCTTAAGAAAAAAATGGAACCGGATAATTATCCAGCTCCATTTTTATTTGAATCATTCCGTTGCTGCTTGTTCATCTGCTAATGCTGTATATTTAGCAATCCATTGATCGATAGTCTCGTCATCCATTAATTTTTTAATCACGTCATCCACTTCTGTCTTCAAATCGCCACAATTTTTTGGTAAAGCTGCGGCATAGGATTCATTAGGGTCGGCCGGAATTTCAATATCAGAAATAACTAAGTCATCGTTGGCGTTCACATAACTTTGAGCCACAGCACTTTCCATAATGACCGCGTCCAAGCCGCCAGATTTCAATTGCACAATTAAGTTTGTGGTTAAAGGTACCGAAACAATCTTGGAATCACTAAATTGTTCGTTAGCAATATCTTCTTGTAGCGAACCTTTTTGTGCGCCTAGGTTTTTATCCGTTAAGTCCGTAGCTTTTTGAAAGGCCGCTGCATTATCTTTCTTGACTAAAATTTCTTGTGTCGGTGTGAAATAGGCTTGAGAAAAATCAACACTTTTCGCCCGTTCTTCAGTTGCCGAAACTCCAGACAACACAATATCTAATTTGCCAGCTTGCAATGAGGATAGTAAATTGTCAAAACTTAAATCCATTATTTTTAATTTTACTCCTAAGTCGTCGGCAATCGCTTGGGCAATTTCAATATCGGTTCCCGTTGTTTGGCCATCGCCATCAGGAAATTCAAACGGCGCAAAATCAGCCGCAGTGCCTAAAACTAACTCGCCAGAGTCTTTGATATCTTGCAAGGCAGACGAATTGTCTACTTTTGATTCAGCGGCAGTACTGTCCTTTGTCTGATCCGCTTTAGCTGAAGACGAACTCGAGCTACATCCTGCTAAAAATGTTAATGTTCCTGCTGCAATGAGTAATCCTGTCAATATTTTTTTCATAACCAAATCCCCTTTTAATATTTATTCATACATATCGTTTTTGTTTGCATAAATTATCATAACATATTTCTGCATTTACGCAAGAGATTTTTGTATCTTTTTTCATCAAAAAAGCATATTTTTTCTTTTTTTAGCTTTTAATACACAATAAAGCGAATATATTCACTTGAAATGAGTAACAGGCCTACTTTGATACAACGAAATTATCTTTGCCCAGTTATCGGAAGATTGCAATTCATTTCATAAAACGAAGCTCAGAACAAATGCTAAACTGCAAAAAAACTGCCTCATCATAGACGACAAGGCAGTTCGTTTATCTATTACTTACTTTGGTTATTTTGAAAATCAATTAAATATAGCAGTTTTTTACACTTTCACGCTTTGCAAAATGTAATAGCCTTTGTCGCGCTTTAAAATTTCCACGTTGCCAAAGGTTGCTGTCATTAGTTTTTCGGCGCTTGGTGCCCCTTGTTTTTTCTGTAAGACGATGGTTAACGTTCCGCCGACTTGCAGTAGAGGATAGGCACCCGTCAAAATTTCTTGGACTACTTTTTTCCCTGCGCGAACTGGCGGGTTGGATAAAATCGCTTCGTAGCTGTTACTGTGAACATCAGCGTAAATATTGGAAACATGAATGTCCACATTTTCGATATTATTTCGTTGGGCATTTCCTTGCGCTAAACCTACCGCCCGTTCGTTCACATCGATCATTTCCACCTGTGGAAATGTCGAGGCAAAGCTCAAACCAACTGGGCCATAGCCGCAGCCAACGTCTAGCAGTGTGCCGGTAGGATTTTGTGGTGGTTGATAGGTGGCAATGAGAACTTGTGAACCATAGTCCACGACATTTTTAGAAAAAACGCCGCTATCCGTAACAAAGCGCAGGCGCCGACCCCGCAGTGGGAATTCAAATTCATGGAAGTGGTGCTCAGCGCTAGGCTGGTTAGTGTAATAATGATCGCTCATGTAGCTTACTGTACTCCTTACTCCGTGACGAGATTCATTTCTTTAATTTTAATGTTGCGAGCAATTAGACTGCCTAAAAGCTGGTTACCCCATTTAGAAAAATGTAAGCCGTCTGCTTGTAAAAATTCGGCAGTGGCCGGATAAACAGCCATATGGTAAGCCAAATCAATTACCGAGATACCATTTTCTTTGGCATAATCTACTAAAGCTTTGCCGTAAGCGTGAATATCATCGCCTTTGCGGTCTAAACGGTGTTGTTGGGGATCGACGTAAGCAGGTGTTACTAAGACGACTTTGTCTTTACCAATTAAGTCCACCATTTTTTTCATGTTGGTTAAATAGGTTTCTTTGGTAACTGCTTCATTTTTTAAATCGTTGCCAAAGAAAATTGCTACATAATCAGGATTTTTACTTAAGACGTCTTCGTCTAAACGAGCTAAACCGTCTTTGGTAAGATCGCCTGGACGACCAACATTTTCGACTTCCATGGGAAAACCCATGTTGGCAATGTGCGTCCGAACTTCTTCTGTCACACCGTCTGTCATTTTTTCGCCGTCAAAGCCGGCCATCAAACTGTCACCTAGTAAAATGATTTTTTTCATCTTTATCAGGACCTCCCTTTACATCTTTCCTTCACATTTTACCATGATTTATATGGCTTAGCGAACAATCCGGTTGTTAAGCGCAGCTGAAAAAGGAATCGCCCTAGCAACTGACGATTCCAACTTTGCTCTTTTAAATTTTTTGCTCCATCTTGGTGACGTCCACCACTAAGACACGACTAATAAAGGGATAATCTGCAAACATTTGTTCAAAGACTGGACCTTCCGTGACGAAATGCGCGGTGCCATGAACGTGAAAGCCCGTCCCAGGTCCCATCAAGCCAGGCACTTCTTTACTGCCAATGGTGATCAGCACTTCGGGATTTTCGGCAACGTCTTTTTCCACACTATGCATCCCCGCTGCGGGAATATAAAGTTGTTGGTCTTTAGCGCGCATATATGAATTCCACGTATTCACCGCGTGGAAACCTTGAGCTGTACTAGAAATAATCGTCACGACACCTTCGTGTTTTAACACTTCTAAAAAAGTAGGATTTAACATGAAAAAGCCTCCCCATAAGATAGTAACTACGCTTTAGTGGTAACACTTTTTTTATATAATGTAAAATATACTGATTGTATTGCAAAAAGAAAATTTTTTATCCCGAAGCGTGGTTGGAGGATTCTTTTTATTTCCTGACATTTCTCGTAAAATTTGGCAAATTACTATAGCGGAGGCGGTAAATTATGCTAAAATACGTTGTAAGTTCTCGTAGGAGGAAAAGATGAAAGCTGACGCAATGAATTACTACGCCATTAAACGAGATGAATGGCAACATTTTTATAAAGACGGGGCACTCCCCATCACGGAAGAAGAGTTACAAAAAATCAAAGGGTTCAACGACCGCATCTCTTTACAAGACGTGCAAGATATTTACGTGCCTTTGAGTCATTTGATTCATTTATACATGAAAGAGTTCGAGTCCTTGCAATTAAGTAAGGGTCTTTTCTTGCATCAGTATCAAACGGTGCCCCCTTTTATCGTGGGTATCGCCGGATCCGTCGCCGTGGGCAAAAGTACTACCGCCCGCTTACTGCAAATTATTTTGCAACGGACGTTTAAACGCCGCAGCGTCGAATTAATTACTACCGATGGCTTTTTATATCCCAATCATGTTTTAGCTGAGCGCGGGATAATGGATAAAAAAGGTTTCCCTGAAAGTTACGACATGGAGCTTTTGATTGATTTTTTAAATCGCGTCAAAAGTGGGCAAGAAGAAGTCCAAGCTCCCCTTTACTCCCATGAAGTCTACGACATTGTCCCTGACGAATACGAAG
The DNA here is from genome assembly GCF_005405245.1 of Enterococcus nangangensis. Lineage (GTDB taxonomy): Bacteria > Bacillota > Bacilli > Lactobacillales > Enterococcaceae > Enterococcus_J > Enterococcus_J nangangensis. The sequence continues at coordinate 46,213 of NZ_BJDR01000014.1, forward strand.
TGATTAAGCAACCGGATATTTTAATTGTTGAAGGGATTAACACTTTGCAATTACCCGCCAACCAACGGATTTACGTTTCAGACTTCTTTGACTTTTCGATTTTTGTGGATGCCGATTCACAACTGATTGAAAGTTGGTATTTGGATCGCTTTGATGCCTTGTTAGAGTACGCTAAAGATAAGCCCGCCAATTACTATCACGAATTTACCAAATGGACCAAAGAAGAGGCTTTTAAAATGGCTAAAGATGTGTGGCAAACCGTGAATTTAAAAAATTTAAACGAATATATTTTACCGACACGCAATCGAGCCGATATTATTTTGCATAAAACGAAACATCACCGGATAGATGAGATTTTCTTGCGGAAATACTAATCTCTATCCTATAATGATTGACATTTCAGTAAATATCAGTTACGTTTTCAAAAAAGCTGTCGTCAAGCTTTGGCTCGGCGACAAATCTTAGATAAAGAAGGGTGAATTTTGTGACCACAGAACTAAGCAATGTGGAAAAAATTATTGTTTTAGATTACGGTAGTCAGTACAACCAGTTAATCACGCGGCGCATTCGGGAGTTCGGTGTTTTCTCTGAACTTTTAAGCCACCGGATTAGTGCGGCGGAAATTAAAGAAATGGCCCCTAAAGGCATTATTTTCTCTGGCGGTCCCAACAGCGTTTATGACGAAGGCGCCTTTTCCGTTGATCCAGCCATCTACGAATTAGGGATTCCAATTTTAGGGATTTGTTATGGTATGCAACTCATGACCTATGACCTGGGGGGCAAAGTTGAACCTTCCACCAATCGCGAATACGGTAAAGCTGAATTAGAAGTCTTAAGCGATGATGCGAAACTTTTTGTCGATACGCCAAGAAAACAAACGGTTTGGATGAGTCATGGAGATAAAGTTACCGCCATCGCCCCTGGCTTTGAATGCGTCGGTACAAGTAAAGATTGTCCTTACGCTGCCGTGCAAGACGTGAAACGTAATTTCTACGGTATCCAATTCCACGCTGAAGTGCGTCACTCAGAATACGGCAATGACTTATTGCGTCATTTCGCCTTTGACGTTTGTGGTTGTACTGGTGATTGGTCCATGGAAAATTTCATTGACATGCAAATTGCTAAAATCCGCGCCACTGTCGGCGATAAAAAAGTTTTACTGGGCCTTTCTGGCGGTGTGGACTCTTCTGTTGTGGGTGTCCTGTTGCAAAAAGCGATTGGCGATCAATTAACTTCGATTTTTGTGGACCACGGTTTATTACGGAAAAATGAAGCAGAACAAGTGATGGATACTCTAGGCGGCAAGTTTGGCTTAAACATTATTAAAGTTGATGCCAAAGAACGCTTCTTAAGTAAACTCGCTGGCGTTGCCGACCCTGAAAAGAAACGAAAAATCATTGGGAATGAATTTGTCTACGTCTTTGATGATGAAGCAACCAAATTAGCCGGTGAAGAAGGCATCTCCTTCTTAGCCCAAGGTACCCTTTACACGGATGTCATTGAATCTGGTACCGAAACTGCCCAAACCATTAAGAGTCACCATAACGTCGGTGGTCTGCCTGAAGACATGCAATTTAAATTGATTGAACCCCTCAATACTTTATTTAAAGACGAAGTGCGCGCTGTCGGTACCCAATTAGGGATGCCAGATGAAATCGTCTGGCGCCAGCCTTTCCCCGGTCCCGGTCTTGGAATCCGGGTCCTTGGGGAAATCACTGAAGAAAAATTGGAAATTGTCCGCGAATCTGATTATATTTTACGGGAAGAAATCGCCAACGCTGGTCTTGACCGCGATATTTGGCAATACTTCACCGTGTTACCAGGTATCCGCTCAGTCGGCGTGATGGGGGATGGTCGGACTTACGACTACACCGTCGGCATTCGTGCGGTCACTTCCATTGATGGCATGACGGCTGACTTTGCCCGCATTCCTTGGGATGTCTTGCAAAAGATTTCCGTGCGGATTGTGAATGAAGTCGCTCACGTCAACCGCATCGTGTATGACATTACATCTAAGCCTCCTGCTACAGTCGAATGGGAGTAATATAGTAACCTAACTTGGTTGCATTAGGTTGATTTAACAGCTTTTATGTTTAGATAAAATGGATAAAAAGAACCTATTTTAACTGGCTCTTTGTCAACTGGTGTTGTTTCACATTAAATGGCGCTATAATTTCTGGGACTGATGGAAATATTCCATCGGTTCCAGTTTTTTTGAAAAAAACAAAAAGACATACAAAAAATCCGTTAGAATAGAGTCGCCTAAAACCACATTCTGAAAGGAAGTTTTTGTATGTCCGATCTTCATTCTATCAAATCACTCTTCAGTATTAAAGATGAAAACATTAAAATTACCGAAATCAGGGAAGCTGTTTATAAAAATAGGAAAGTGACCCTTGCGGAAAGCACCCTCACCCGTGTTTTTCGCCGCTGCCCCTGTTGTAAAGCAACGGCGGATCAACTCGTAAAAAACGGTAAAAAAGTATCCATGATCCTGCTCAACCGCTCGGGCAACAAACGAGCCTATCTGCGGTTGAAAAAGCAGCGGTATCATTGCCGTGCGTGCGGAAAATACTTTACAGCCCGTACGGCGATGGTGAATCCCTCCTGCTTCATTTCAAAACAGGTCCACTACCAGATCTTAGAGGAGCTGTCTGAGCGGCAAGCGATGACGACCATTGCCAAGCATTGTGACGTCTCGTCGACCACCATTCAACGCACCTTGCGTGCGTTGTCCGCCGCTGCTCGACCGCGGCTGGACCATCTGCCCACCTGTCTGCTATTTGACGAGTTCCGCTCCCTTTCCACTTGGCACGGGTCCTTCTCTTTTTCCTGTATGGATGGGGAGACGGGGCGGCTCTTTGATATTCTGCCCAGTCGCAAAAAACAGGATCTGGTTGCTTATTTTATGCGCTTTGATCTCAAGGCTCGTCAGAAGGTGCGTTTTATTGTGACTGACATGAATGCCCCTTATTTTTCATTGGTCAAGGAATGCTTTCCAAACGCAGAAGTGATCGTCGACCGTTTCCACATCGTGCAGCACGTGAACAAGTTTTTTGATGCCGTCAGAAAGCGCGTTCATGAAGCGCTTCGATCAAAACGATCCAACTGAAGCGAAAGCCTATCGTCAGCTCAAATTCTTGTACAAACTATTTTTAAAACCGGAAGCAACCCTGGATTACACCACCTTGAAAAAGCGGCGCAATTTCAAGTGGGCGTTATTGACAGACACCGAAGCCGTTGATCGGCTGTTGGCACTTTCTGACGAGCTGAAACTCGCGCACCAGTACTTTCAAGGCCTGTTAGCTGCCTTCCATGACAAAGATCACGAACAATTTTTCCAGCTGCTTCGCGACATGCCAAAGCACGTGCCCGCAGAATTGCATCACATTAAAAAAGCCTTCTTTACGTATGAGAAAGGGATTCACTTGGCCTTCATTGAGCCTTACTCCAATGCACGATTAGAGAACCTACACACACATATCAAGGTCCTAAAGCGCGTCTCTTACGGGTTCAGAAGTTTCACAAACATGCGTCTGCGTATCCTCTTGATCAATGGCTTGATCAAGTACACATAAAAAAACATCAAAGGAGGAAGAGTTCCCTCACTTCGATGTTCATAGGTGACACCATCAGTCCGATTTGACAAAGTGCCGAAATTATAGCGCCAAAATTTGACAAAACTTATCATCTAGTACAATTTCCATGCCTAAAACCACAATATTAATATCCCTCGACTCACTAGTGTTGCATTAAATTTATAACCTATTCCATGAAACAAAAAAATCCTTTATACTAGCACTTGGATGACTTATC
>NZ_BJDR01000015.1 GCF_005405245.1 Enterococcus nangangensis
ATTTGTATAGAAAGTTTGAAAAACTTTTGAGACAAATGAGGGGCCACATTTTGGGACAATTTCCCTTTCGCTTGACATTAAAAAAAATCGTGCTTCGGCACTAAAAAATTTTTCACGATAAAAAAAACGGGCAGTAGGTCGCAACCTACTGCCCGTTTTAAAGATTGCTTGTTTAGTTTTGCGGAATGTATAAAGGTAAGTGACCAAAGACCATGACGGTTACTACGAAGATGATGAAAACCACAATCGCATATTTAGCCGTTTCTCTTTGCCATTTACCCATATCTAAACCTGTTAAACGTAATAACAAGTAGATGAAGGCAACTAATGGGCTTAATAAGTGGAAGGCTTGACCCATAACAGAAGCTAAAGCCATTTGCATATTCGTGAAGCCGTATTGTTTCCCAGCTTCAGCTAAGACTGGTAACACACCATAGTAAAATCCATCGTTAGATAAGAAGAAAGTCCCTGGTGCGGAAATCAAGGCGATAATTAAGCCCCAGAAGCCGGCTAATTGTTTAGGAATAATTGTGGTGAAGCTTTGTGCTAAAGCGTCAGCCATTCCGGAACCTTGGAAAAAGCCCATGAAGACCCCAGCAGCGAACACTAAGATAACCACTTGCACGGCGTCTCCACCGTTAGCCCCAATCCGAGCTGATTGATCTTTTAAGACTGGATAGTTGAAGATTAAAGCGATACAAGTACCTACTAAGAATAAAAGCAGAGGAGGAACAGCGATGGCACTAATAAAGGAACTAGCAACTAACCAAGCGATTAAAACAATGGTTAAGACGCCATTAAAGATAAAGTTCTTTGGCCGACGAATGGCTAAAGTATCAGGATCAACCACAGTGGTCATTTCATCAATTTCAGCGTCGGTTAATTCTTTAATTCCTAAACGAGCGCGTTCTTTTTTACCCATGCTACGGGCAACAACGAGGATAACGTAAAGGATGGAAATAATCATCCCTGGTAATAAGTAAGTTAAGATATCAGCATCAACATTCAACACACTCATAGCTCGGGCTGTTGGTCCGCCCCAAGGTAACAAGTTCATGATAGTATTTTGTAAAATAACCAAGACGGCTAAGTTCATGAGTTTCATGTCTAATTTTTTATAAATTGGAATAAAAGCAGAACAGCAAATTAAAGTCGTGGTGGTTCCATCACCGTTTAAAGAAACAGCAGCAGCAACAATGGCCGTAGCCATCAAAACTTTCATTGGATCCCCTTTAGCAAAGTGAATCATTTTATTAGTAATTGGATCGAATAAACCAGCATCTAACATGATGGAGAAGTAGAGAATCGCAAAGAGTAACATAATCCCGGTGTTCGCGGTGGTGGCAACACCATCTAAAACGAAATCTCCAATATTCCCTTTGGCGGAAACGCCGAACAGCATGGCAATAATGGTAAAGACCATTGGAATAATAACTAAAGCTGTTAGTGGTGACATTTTCTTTTTCATGATGACAAACATGAAGACGATAATCATCAAGTAAGATAAAATAGTAAGTAACATAAAGGCCTTCCTTTCTTGTTTAAAAGAATTTTTTTTGACGTTACTGCCCCAGAAAAAAAAATTGCTGCTAATATTTTTTGTCAGGTAGCGGTATCGCTTTCAATGGTAGAATAGCTAATTCTCGTAACTTTGACTATTCCTTTTGGGCATTAAGAACAACAAAAAAACATTAAAATTTAGCAATTGTTAATAAATTGTGAATAATTTATAAGCAAATTATTTAATTGGCGAGATTGCACTTTTTCAAAAAAATAATCTTTTTTTCAAGAAGTTCAAAAATAAAAAAAGAACAATTTAAAAACTTTTTTATTGTTAAAAAAATTTGAAAGGACTTTATAATAGAGTTGACAATAAAAATAAAGAAAGGAGCAGACTCTTGGGTATTTTTAGTAGATTTTTCAAGAAAGCTGACCATAAGGAAGAAGTCACCAGTCCGTCGGTGGAAGTCACGGCTAGTGCCGCACCGGCAGAAAAAGACTGGGCTGAACTTGCTGGCTTTATCGCCGCTGACCCGGAAGAATACCGCCTGGTTAGTGTCATTGCTACAGCTGTTGCAGCCGGGGATCATCCTGACAGTCAATTCGTAGTGAAAAAGATTTTAAAACGCAACCCAGAAGCAAAAACAGTGGCCATTATCGCTGCTAGCTTGGCTAGCGAAGTTGCTGAAGACAACCAACTTGTAGTGAAAAGAATTTTAAAAAAAATCAATTAATGGAGGACTTCTCATGTTACGTAAATTCAAAATTAGCATTGACGGTCAAGAATATTTAGTGGAGATGGAAGAAATTGGCGGCGTTCCCCAAGCACCCGTCACCCCTCAAGCACCAGTAGCTGCCGCACCGGTGGCTGCCCCAACACCAGCTCCTGCGGCTCCTGCCGAAACGCCAGCTGCACCAGTGGCTTCAGCTCCTGCCGGTAGTGATGCTTTAACTGCCCCAATGCCCGGGACTATTTTAAAAATCCTCGTGAACCCCGGGGATGCCGTGAAGAAAAACCAACCGGTGATGATTTTAGAAGCCATGAAGATGGAAAACGAAATCGTTGCGCCAACAGACGGTACCGTAGTGGGCATTCACGTTGACAAAGGAGCCATGGTGAACCCAGGGGATCCTTTAATTACTATTCAATAAAGAAAAGGAAGTGCATGGATTGGATACTTTAGTACAAGGTGTTATTGGTTTAGGTGAAGAACCAGGCCGCATCGTCATGATGGTCATTGGTTGCGTCTTAATGTATTTAGGAATTAAAAAGGAATATGAACCAACTTTATTAGTACCCATGGGGCTAGGAACGATTTTAGTGAACTTCCCAAATTCCGGCGTGTTATCAGCCGGGGGTGAAGCGGGTCCTTTCCAAGTGTTGTTTGATGCCGGGATTACGACTGAGTTATTCCCATTACTTTTATTCATCGGGATTGGGGCCATGATTGACTTTGGTCCGCTATTACAAAATCCTTTCTTACTATTGTTTGGGGCGGCCGCGCAGTTTGGGATTTTCTTTACGATTATCGCCGCTGTCTTACTAGGCTTTGATTTAAATGATGCGGCTTCTATTGGGATTATCGGAGCGGCTGATGGTCCAACGTCCATCTTTGTGGCCAACACCTTAAATTCCAAATACATGGGGGCTATCATGGTGGCGGCATACTCTTATATGGCGTTAGTGCCGATTATTCAGCCACCAGCAATTCGCATGGTAACTACGAAACACGAACGGAAAATTCGCATGAATTACCGAGCTGGGGAAGTTTCCCAAACAGCAAAAATTTTATTTCCAATTGTCATTTCAGTTGTAGCTGGTTTAATTGCCCCTGTTTCCTTACCGTTAGTTGGTTTCTTAATGTTTGGGAACTTATTACGGGAATGTGGTGTGTTAGACCGTTTATCTGTAACAGCGCAAAATGAATTAGTCAACATCATTAGTATTTTACTAGGAATTTCTATTTCCGTCCGGATGCAAGCCAACGAATTTTTACAATTAGATACTTTAATGGTTATCGGTCTTGGTTTAGTGGCCTTTGTGATGGACTCTGTGGGTGGCGTCTTGTTTGCGAAATTCTTAAATCTTTTCCGCAAAGAAAAAATCAACCCAATGATTGGGGCGGCCGGTATTTCTGCTTTCCCAATGTCTAGTCGGGTTATTCAAAAAATGGCCACTGAAGAAGATCCGCAAAACTTTATCTTGATGCATGCCGCTGGCGCTAACGTCGCGGGTCAAATTGCTTCAGTTATCGCTGGGGGCTTATTGCTTTCCTTCTTAGCGTAATGAAAGTCTAGATAAAATCAAAGGAGGAACCACAATGTCAGAAGACTTACTCACAGCTTTTCGATTATTACTCTTTGGTTGGGGTGGCGTATTCCTAGTTTTAGGAATTATCTACATCACTTCCATGTTACTAACGAAGTTTTTCCCGGCGCATAAAGCGCAAAAGTAGGTGAATCCTATGTATCCTTTAAAAAGATTATGGTTGGACAAAGACGCCGCGATGCGGGCCAAATGGTCAGAGCTTTTGCAACAAGGTGGTTTAAGTGCCAATGAAACCGTCGATTATACGGTGGGGATTTTTCATGAGGACACCTTGATTGCCACGGGCTCACTTTTAGGAAACATCATTAAATGTGTCATTGTCTGTCAAAAGTATCAGCAAGAAAACTTATTAACGCAAGTGATGACCGCTTTACAAGAACGTTTGCGGGAAGAAAACCAATTGCATAGCTTCGTTTATACGAAACCGAAAAATGAAATTTTCTTCCAGTCTTTGGGTTTTAAGAAAATTGTCGCCACCCAAAATGTGTTGTTTATGGAACAAGGAAGTCCGGACTTTAAGAGCTATCTAGAAAAGTTACAGGCTCTGCGTCAATCAGGGGCAAATGCAGCCATCGTCATGAATGCTAACCCTTTTACCAAAGGGCACCGCTACTTGGTGGAAACGGCCGCTGCGGAAAATAATCACGTCTACGTCTTTGTTTTATCCGAAGATCGTTCCTTATTTTCCACGGAAGATCGGGTGGCGATGGTGAAAGCTGGCGTGGCTGACCTGGCCAACGTTACCGTTTTAGAAACAGCCGATTACCTAGTTTCTAGCTCTACTTTTCCCGATTACTTTTTAAAGGAACACGCCGATTTAGCCAAAGCCAAGGAGCAAGCCACTTTGGATGCGACTTTGTTTAAAGAAAAAATTGTGCCGGTGTTAAATATTACTCGTCGCTACGTGGGGAGTGAGCCTCTTTCACCAGTAACGGAAGTCTATAACCAGGCCATGGCGGCAGTTTTTCAAGGGTCGCCAGTTTTAAAAATCCTACCGCGGAAAGAAATCAACGGGGGAGTCATTAGTGCAACAAAAGTTCGCCAAGCAATGAAAGAAGAGAATCTCGAGCTTTTACAAAGCTTATTGCCACCGACAACTTTTGATTATATGAAGAATCAAAATAAAATTTAGAGGTGAAGAAAGTGGAAATTAAACAAACTGCCGTCGCTGGAACAGTTGAATCTAGCGATATCATGATTACCATTGAACCAAATTCCCAAGAAGAAATTGCCATTTCTTTAGATAGTAGCGTGGAAAAACAATACGGTCCGCAAATTCGGGCCTTGATTACCGCAACTTTAACCAAATTAGGATTGAAAGCTGTTAAAGTTACGGCTGTCGATAAAGGTGCTTTAGATTGCACCATTCAAGCCCGCACGATTACGGCTGCTTACCGCGCTTGCGGCCAAGAAGCTTTTGCTTGGAAGGAGATTGACTCATGGAACGCTTAAGAAGAACAATGATGTTTGTACCAGGTGCTAATGCTGCTATGTTACGGGATGCTACCTTGTACGGCGCTGACTCCATTATGTTTGATTTAGAAGATGCTGTATCGTTAAAAGAAAAAGATTCCGCCCGCGCTTTAGTTCATTTTGCTTTACGGACTTTTGATTACAGCTCAGTAGAAACCGTGGTCCGCATTAATGCTTTAGAAGCTGGTGGCGCACAAGATGTTGAAGCCATGGTTTTAGCTGGCGTAAACGTGATTCGTTTACCAAAAACGGAAACGGCTCAAGATATTGTCGACGTGGATGAAGTGATTACTAAAGTTGAAAAAGAAAACAATATTCCAGTGGGCACCACCCATATGATGGCGGCGATTGAATCAGCTGTCGGCGTTTTAAATGCCCGGGATATTGCTACGGCTTCTGACCGCTTAATCGGGATTGCTTTAGGAGCTGAAGATTACGTTACTAACATGAAAACCCGTCGTTTCCCTGACGGCCAAGAATTATTCTTTGCTCGTAGTATGATTTTACACGCTGCTCGGGCTGCTGGCATTGCCGCTATTGATACGGTCTACTCTGATGTAAATAATCCAGAAGGCTTTAAAGCTGAAGTTACCATGATTAAACAATTAGGCTTTGACGGTAAATCCGTGATTAATCCGCGCCAAATTCCTTTAGTAAATGCAATTTATGCGCCAACAGAAAAAGAAATTCAAAACGCTAAAGAAGTTATTTGGGCAATTCGGGAAGCCGAAGCAAAAGGTTCCGGCGTGATTTCCTTAAAAGGAAAAATGGTGGATAAACCAATTGTGGAACGGGCAGAACGGGTGATTGCTTTAGCTAAAGCTGCCAAATTAATCACAGAGGAGGATTTGTAATCATGGTCTTAAACAAAGTAGGTAGAGAAATTCCCCAAACATACGCTGATGAATATGGCGTTTATGAAGGCGAATTAGCACATATTAAAGATTATCAAGAAGCTAGTCGGAAAGTTCACCCTGTGAAACCGCAAGATTCTAAATTATTAAACAGCATTCATGATGCTATTGTGAAAACCGGCTTAAAAGACGGCATGACCATTTCCTTCCACCATCATTTCCGTGAAGGTGACTTTGTCATGAACATGGTCTTAGCAGAAATTGCGAAAATGGGGATTAAAAATATTTCCATTGCCCCAAGTTCTATCGCTAACGTTCATGAACCGATTATTGATTACATCAAACAAGGCGTGATTACTAACATCACTTCTTCTGGTTTACGGGATAAAGTCGGTGCCGCTATTTCTGAAGGCATTATGGAAAATCCCGTGGTGATTCGTTCTCATGGTGGCCGCGCGCGGGCCATTGCTGCTGGCGACATTCACATTGACGTGGCTTTCTTAGGCGCCCCAAGTGCTGATGAATACGGTAACTCCAATGGGGTTGTGGGTAACGCCACTTGTGGTTCTTTAGGTTATGCCATGATTGATGCTAAATATGCTGATCAAGTAGTCATTATTACGGACCACTTAGTACCATTCCCTAACACACCAATTTCTATTCCGCAAACAGATGTCGATTATGTAGTAACTGTTGATGCCATTGGTGACCCAAATGGGATTGCCAAAGGAGCAACCCGTTTCACTAAAAATCCGAAAGAATTAGTGATCGCTGAATATGCAGCCAAAGTGATTACTGCTTCTCCTTACTACAAAGAAGGCTTCTCTTTCCAAACAGGGACGGGTGGCGCTTCCTTAGCTGTTTCTCGTTTCTTAAGAGAATCCATGATTAAAGATGGCATTAAAGCCAACTTCGCTCTTGGCGGGATTACCAACGCTATGGTGGAATTGTTAGAAGAAGGTCTCGTAGAAAAATTATTAGACGTGCAAGACTTTGACCATCCTTCCGCTATTTCTTTAGGGGAAAATAAAAACCACTATGAAATTGACGCCAACATGTACGCTTCACCATTAAGCAAAGGTTCAGCTATTAACCAATTGGATATCGCAATCTTGTCTGCCCTAGAAATCGACACTGACTACAACGTCAATGTCATTACCGGTTCTGATGGCGTGATTCGGGGCGCTTCTGGTGGTCACTCTGACACAAGTTTTGCCTGCAAGATGTCCATGGTGATTGCGCCTCTTGTTCGTGGTCGGATTGCCACTGTTGTGGAACAAGTCAATACCGTGGTTACACCAGGGACTAGTGTGGATGTGGTAGTTACTGAACTTGGGGTAGCCATCAACCCGAACCGTCCTGATTTAGTGGAAGCCTTCAAGAAATTAGACGTGCCACAATTTACCATTGAAGAATTAAAAGAAAAAGCTTACAGCATCGTTGGTCGGCCAAATCCAATTCAATACGGCGATAAAGTTGTCGCTTTAATTGAATACCGTGATGGCTCCATTATTGACGTTGTTAAAAATGTCTAAGGATGTTTTCCAAGGCACCCCGGTAAATTTAAGTGACATGATGATGGCCCGGGAGAACCGTAGTGCTAAACAGCTGGCGTTACTAACGACAGCGGCTCCTGGCGCTAGTCTCCTGTGTGCCACCATGAATATTCCTGGTGCAATTAAAAATTCTCCTGTTTTAACCGAAGTCTTTTTCTCTTTGTTGCGGGAAGTCTTTCGCAACTTAGGGGAAGACGTCTTGGTGCGGAAAGAAATTTTAGCGAAAAAGACGGGATCAGAATGTTTTGCCGTTTTAAATTTAGATCCGGTAACTTTAAAAGAAAAAATGATTGCCATTGAGAGCAACCATCCTTACGGGCGGCTCTTTGATTTAGATGTTTTATTTTTAAAAGATGGTCAAGTGACGGGGCTAAGTCGTACTGCGATTGGCTTTGCTCCCCGGCGCTGCCTGATTTGTGAGGAAGACGCGAAAGTTTGCGGTCGTGCCCGCCGACATTCCGTTTTAGAAATGCAAGGAAAAATTGCAGAAATAATTAATAAAGGAAAAAACTAACATGGCAAAAAAAATACGTTTCATGGAAACAGTTCTTCGCGATGGTCAACAAAGCCAAATCGCCACTCGAATGCCTACTTCAGATATGTTGCCTATTTTAAAAACCATGGATGAGGCGGGATATTACTCCTTAGAAATGTGGGGGGGCGCCACCTTTGACTCCTGCATCCGTTTCTTAGATGAAGACCCTTGGGAACGACTTCGTCAAATACGGAAAATCGTTAAAAATTCTAAGTTACAAATGCTGTTACGAGGACAAAACCTTTTAGGCTACAAACACTATGCTGATGACGTGGTGCGGGACTTTGTGGAAAAATCCATTCAAAATGGGATTGACGTCATTCGTGTTTTTGATGCGTTAAATGACGTTCGCAACTTACAAACCGCCATCACCACCGCTAAAGAAGCTGGCGGCCACTGTCAAACCGCCATCTCTTATACCACCTCTAAAATTCATACGCCGCAATACTTTGCGCAATTAGCCAAAGAAATGGCTGCTTTAGGAGCCGATTCCATTTGTATCAAAGATATGGCCGGCGTTTTAACGCCAGCCACTGGTTTTGAATTAGTGAGCCGGATTAAAGATGCAACAGACTTACCTTTAGAAGTCCATACCCATGCCACCGCTGGTATTTCAGAAATGACTTACTTAAAAGTTGTGGAAGCTGGCGCTGATATTATCGATACGGCGATTTCTTCTTTTTCCGGTGGGACGAGTCAACCAGCAACGGAATCTGTGGCTTTAGCTTTAGAAGGTTTAGGCTATGATACCGGGCTTAATATGGATAAAGTTTCCTTAGTTGCCGAACATTTTAACCAAGTGCGGGATAAATTCCGCAATGAAGGCAAATTGAATCCGAAAGTTAAAGACACTGAACCTAAAGCTTTAATTTATCAAGTACCGGGCGGCATGCTTTCCAACCTCTTAAGCCAATTAAAAGAACAAGGCTTAGAAGATAAGTACGAAGAAGTCTTAAAAGAAGTGCCAAAAGTGCGGGCTGACCTTGGTTATCCGCCACTGGTAACCCCACTTTCCCAAATGGTGGGAACCCAATCTTTAATGAACGTCATCTCCGGCGAACGTTACAAATTAATTCCCATGGAAATTAAAGATTATGTCCGCGGCTTTTACGGAAAATCCCCAGCACCAATTGATCCTGTGCTGCGGGAAAAAATTATCGGCAACGATGAAGTGATTACTGTCCGTCCGGCTGATTTAATCGCCCCGCAATTACCAAAATTCCGGGAAGAAATTAAACAATATGCCAGAAGCGAAGAAGATGTCTTAATGTACGCTTTGTTCCCACAACAAGCCAAAGATTTCTTAGGACGACGGGAAGATCCATTTTACGACGTACCGGTGCAAAAAGTATCGGTTAAATTAGATTTAGCATAAAGAAAATTTAAAAAGTAGGAATTGTCCTGAGTTTGCCAGGAGGATTCCTACTTTTGTTTTAGCGGTTCATTTTCGGCTGCCGATAGTTTGTTTACAAAGATGAAGTTTCATTTACAAAGGCAAAAGGCGTTGTAGTTTTAGCACGTTTTATATACAATAGAGAAAGAAAAGTTTAAAAGAGGAGGGCCACCAAAATGAACGAAGCTTTACAAGAACGCATCCCACCGCAAAATATTGAAGCGGAACAAGCCGTCTTAGGTTCAATTTTTTTAGATGCGGATCGTTTGGTGGAAGCCCAAGAATATCTCACAGCGGATGACTTTTACAAACGCAGTCACCGTTTAATTTTCCAAAGCATGCTCAGCTTAAACGAATATAATCAAGCCATCGACATTGTGACGGTGAAAAACCAGTTGGAACAAGATAACGTCTTAGAAGATGCCGGCGGTTTAAGCTATTTGTCAGAACTAGCTTTAGCGGTCCCCACGGCAGCCAACATTGTCTACTACGCTAAAATTGTGGAAGAAAAATCCCTTTTGCGGAACTTAATCCAAACGGCCACCAATATTGTGACCCAAGGCTTTGAACAAGGAGAAGATGTCACGGCGATTTTAGACGAGGCGGAACGCAGTATTCTCCAAGTCTCTGAAAAAAGAAATCGCAGCGGCTTTTTAGCCATTGCTGATGTTTTAAACGAAGCGATTGCCAACATCGACCAACTTTACCAAAATAACGAAGAAATCACCGGTTTAGCCACCGGTTATCCGGCCCTCGATAAAATGACCGCCGGCTTACAACCAGAAGAGCTGATTATTTTAGCCGCTCGTCCGGCAGTAGGGAAAACGGCTTTTGCCTTAAATATCGCCCAAAACGTCGGGACTAAAACCGACAAAGCTGTCGCCATCTTTAGTCTGGAAATGGGGGCTGAATCCCTCGTCAACCGGATGTTATGTGCGGAAGGTTCTATTGACGCTAGCCACTTGCGGACGGGCCAACTTTCAGAAGCGGAATGGCAAAATTTAATTATCGCCATGGGGAGTTTGTCCCGGGCCAATATTTATATTGATGATACGCCAGGCATTAAAATTACCGAGATTCGCGCCAAATGCCGCAAGCTGGCCCAAGAAAAAGGTAATCTGGGCTTAATTTTAATTGACTACTTGCAGCTGATTGAAGGCACCGGACGCGAGAATCGCCAACAAGAAGTCTCGGAAATTTCCCGCCAATTAAAAAAATTAGCCAAAGAATTAAAAGTGCCGGTAATTGCCTTATCCCAGCTTTCCCGGGGTGTGGAACAGCGACAAGATAAACGTCCAGTCCTTTCTGATATTCGGGAATCCGGATCCATCGAACAAGATGCCGATATCGTTGCCTTTTTATATCGGGACGATTACTATGAGCGGGAAGGTGGCGACGATGATGACAACGAACACGAAGGCCGTGACAATATCGTGGAAGTCATTATTGAAAAGAACCGGAGCGGTGCCCGCGGTACAGTGGAACTGCTTTTCCTGAAGGAATTTAATAAATTTTCCTCCATTTCCAATATGATGGAGAATTAGCGAAAGAATTCGTTTCTTTCGCTTTATTTTTTGACAACAAGCTATATTGTTCGTGTTTTAATAATAAAAAAAACTTTTAAAAAGCTAACATTCGAATTTTAGTTGCCCTTTTGCTAAAACCTTGTTAGAATGGATAGGGTTATTGACTAATTAAAAAGAGGTGTCAATCATATGTCTTCAGTGGTTGTAGTAGGAACGCAGTGGGGCGATGAAGGAAAAGGAAAAATTACGGATTTCTTAAGTGAAAATGCCGAAGTTATCGCTCGTTATCAAGGAGGGGACAACGCCGGTCACACGATTCGTTTTGATGGCGTAACGTACAAGTTGCATTTGATTCCTTCTGGGATTTTTTACAAAGAAAAAATTAGCGTCATTGGTAATGGCGTCGTGGTGAATCCAAAATCCTTAGTGACAGAATTAAATTATTTACACGATCATGGTGTGGTGACGGACAATTTGCGGATTTCCGATCGCGCCCACGTTATTTTGCCTTACCATATTTTGTTGGATCAATTGCAAGAAGATGCCAAAGGGGACCAAAAGATCGGGACTACTATTAAAGGCATCGGACCAGCGTACATGGATAAAGCTGCTCGCGTGGGGATTCGGATTGCTGACTTATTAGATCGAGAAATCTTTGAAGAACGCTTAAAAACCAACTTGGCGGAAAAAAATCGCATCTTTATGCGGATGTACGACCATGCACCATTAGCATTCGATGACATTTTTGAAGAATACTACGCTTATGGTCAAGAAATTAAAAAATATGTGACGGATACTTCCGTTATTTTGAATGATGCTTTAGACAACGGCAAACGCGTCTTGTTTGAAGGAGCACAAGGAGTAATGTTGGATATCGACCAAGGAACTTATCCTTTTGTAACGTCTTCTAACCCCGTTGCTGGTGGTGTGACGATTGGTAGTGGTGTCGGTCCTTCTAAAATTAATAAAGTTGTCGGCGTATGTAAAGCATACACCAGCCGGGTTGGCGATGGACCATTCCCAACTGAATTGTTTGACGAAGTCGGTCACCAAATTCGCGAAGTGGGACATGAATACGGCACTACAACTGGTCGCCCTCGTCGAGTAGGGTGGTTTGACACGGTCGTGATGCGCCACTCGAAACGCGTGTCAGGCATTACTAACTTATCTTTAAACTCCATTGATGTTTTAACCGGTCTTGAAACGGTAAAAATTTGTACAGCTTACGATTTAGATGGTGAATTGATTTACCATTATCCAGCCAGCTTAAAAGAACTTTCCCGTTGCAAACCAGTGTACGAAGAACTTCCTGGTTGGACGGAAGATATTACCCAATGTAAAACATTAGCCGAGCTACCAGAAAATGCTCGCAATTACGTGCATCGCATTTCTGAATTAGTCAACGTCCGCATCTCTACTTTCTCAGTAGGACCAGACCGGACCCAAACTAATGTCTTAGAAAGTGTTTGGGCACAAATTTAATTTTTCATTGTTAACAGGAAGACCTCCCCTAGCTTTTGTGGCTGGGGGAGGTTTTTTGATGAAAATGTTCAGTTGTTTCCATTTTGGCAACAACTGAATTTTATCGGGAACCAAGCAAGTTTATTTTTAATCGTCTGGAATTGCAAACGGTTAAAAGTGAATGCACCAAATATAAAATTTATCGCTCATTTATCGCTCGTTTATCGCTTGAAAATGAGCGATAAATTTATTTTTAGCGTATAATAAAAAGAAAAACCTAGGAGAAAAAGATGAAGCCACCATTTTCTATTACCAATAACATGTTGAATAAAGTTGTGGAAATTTCTAAAGTTATCGGTAATTTAGAATTTCAAGTGGAACGCAATTTAAAGTTGCGAAAAGAAAATCGAATTCAATCGATTCACTCTTCGTTAGCTATTGAAGCAAATTCTCTCTCTTTAGAACAGGTGACGGCTATTATTGCTGGAAAACGTGTACTAGGGAATCCTAAAGAAATTCGGGAAGTAAAAAATGCTTATGATGCTTACGAAGAAATTTTAACTTTCAATCCTTATCGTCAAGAGGACTTTTTAAAAGCTCATTCCCTGTTAACTACGGGTATTGTTCAGGAAGCGGGGCAATATCGGCAAAAGGACGTGGGTATTTTCGATGATTACGGGAATGTTGTTCATATGGGTGCACGCCCGCAATTTGTCGGCAACTTAATGACGGACTTGTTTCAATGGGGAGTAACAGATGATACGCCAGAAATTATTAAAAGTTGTGTTTTTCATTATGAAATTGAAACGATTCATCCTTTTGCTGACGGTAATGGTCGGATGGGTAGACTATGGCAAACGGTTATTCTTGCCAACTGGCATCCAATATTTGCTTGGCTCCCGGTTGAAACGATGATTTATGAACATCAGAAAGAATACTATGAGACACTGGGATTTGCTGACCAAGAGAATGAATCAAATATATTTATTGAATTTATGTTAGCCATTATTCTGGAGACACTGCAAACTTATCAAACAAGTGTGTTACCCATAGCAAAAGCGGCAGTAGAAATTCCAATAGGATTAACAGGAGCTGCTGGTCAAGCTTATCCTTTGTTGAGAAAATATTTATTAGAGCACGAGCAGATTCAAACTGCCACAGCAGTTAAACTTCTTGGCAAATCAGCGGCAACAGTTCGCAAGTATTTAGCTAGTTTTGTTTCTTTAGGTCTTTTGGAAGCTCATGGCGGGAACAAAGATCGGACGTATTCTTTGAAAAAAAGTGAATAATTAGATAGGAGTATAAATATGGCGACATCCATTGAAGTAAATAAAAAAAGTGTGAAACAACTGTTAGAAACTGGGAAAAGAAGTAAATTTGTCATTCCTGAATACCAACGGCCTTATGCTTGGACTGAAGAGCAGACACAGACGCTCTTTGATGATTTAGTAGAGTTTACAGAAAATAATAGTGAAAACAACGAAAATGATAGAGGCACTTACTTTTTAGGGGCAATTGTTGCTTATGAGAATGAAAAGGGTGAGCAAGAAATTATCGATGGTCAACAAAGAATTACTTCATTGTTTTTATTGTTGCGAGCATTGTATGTCAAATTGGAGCAAAGCACAGAAAAGAAAGCTATTTATTTAAGAAGTCAAATGGAGCCGGCATTATGGGAACAAGATAATTTAACTGGCGAAGTAAAACAAGATAAAGTTCTAATCAGCTCACGCGTAATGGGGAATGAAGGGAACACAGAGTTCAGTGAAATTTTACAGACAGGTTCCATCAATCCAAACTCTTGTAGTAACTACACAAAAAATTACCAACTTTTTCAACAACTGTTAGAAACATACGCTGCAAAAGATCCTATCGCCTTTTACTACTTCATTAACAATGTTTTAAATAAAGCGATAATGCTCCCTATCACGGCAGATTCACAGGATACTGCTTTAACGATTTTTTCGACGTTAAATGATCGTGGTTTAGCTCTTTCAGATGCAGATATTTTTAAAGCTAAAATTTATAATCATTTGCCCCAAGCTGAAAAGAAAATTTTTATTGAAAAGTGGCAACAACTAGATGAAGATGCTACGGATGTTGGTGAAAGTATTCAAAAACTCTTTTATTATTATATGTTTTACTTGCGCGCATTAGAAAACGACCGCAAAACTACTACTCCAGGTATTCGTAAGTATTATTCCAAAAACAATTTTGAAAAATTATACCAAGAAGAAGTCTTAGATGATTTAAGTACGATTCTTAACCTTTGGATTGTAGTGAATAATAAAATTGAAATCGAAAATCAGTCTTGGTCTCAAAATATGGCCATTAGACAAGCTTTAGATGCTTTGGATTCCTATCCTAATGAATTTTGGAAATATCCAGTAGTGAATTATTACTTGAAATATCATCAACAATCAGATTTTGAGAATAACTTTTTGAAATTTTTACAGCGTTTACTGGCTGTTTTGGCGGCAAGATACATTGTTACCCCTACAATTAATGCAGTTAAAGGGGGTATTTTAAATCTCAACGCCGAAATTATGAAATCCCCCACACCGAAATTTGATTTTAGTAGGATTAACGAGCAACAGTTAAAAGAAAAAATTAAAGATGCCCATCGCAATACGGTACGGATGATTTTAAAAATATTGGCTTATCAACATCAAGAAAAGTTATTGCCTGAAAAGTGGGAAATTGAGCACATTTTACCGCAAAAGTGGCAAAATAGTTACTTTTCGACAAGTTCAGATGAAGAAGTAAAAGAAATTGTGGAGCATATTGGCAATAAGATTCCCTTTGAAAAGAAATTGAATATTGTAGCCTCCAATGGTTACTTTGCTAAGAAGCAAGCTAGTTATGAGCAGTCAACTGTTACTATTTTGTTAGAATTATCCAAAAGCCATCAAGATTGGGGCTTAAGTGATATTCGAGAACGAGATATTAGAATTTCTGATGAATTATTTGCGCTATTAAGTAGTTGGGGGCTAAATCAAACGGATGTAGTACAACCGCAGCTGATTCCTATCCCAGAAAAAAATCGTGAAGATTATCAAAAGTTTATGGAGATATTTCGCAAAGAAGATAGCAATGAGACGCGTCAACAATTTTTAGTGATGTATGATAATAAGAAGTAGTACTGCGTTGAAGCTTTGAAATTTTTTGTAATTAGTTGTATAGGTTTAATTGCTTATCAATGGTATACTGTCATTACTAATAGCGGTGTTGCTTTGCGGAGCGCACTTAAAAGCGGTGAATTCGTTCACCGCTTTTTTTACAATTAAGGAATTATAATTTTTTGAAGGGGTACAAAGGCTGTTTTGACAGTGCTTGTACCTCTTTTCATATGGTTAAATTTTTCCGGATAGTTGGGTAAACGTAAAAATAGTAATCCGCCTAAAAATTATTTTAATAGAGGGCATTTCAGAATCTTTTGCGTATCTTCTTTGTAAGAGGACAAAATGATGTCCTTGCTATCGTTCAGGTGTAGTTCACATGGACTTTGGTCACCTCCGAAGCAACAATCAACGAATTCTAGAAAAGTTGGTGCTGAAGGAGGCGGATGCCAATGAAAGAATCGCCGGGAAGCGGGAAAGGTTCTAAAAATGCTGGAAAGCATTTGGCACATTTTAATCATCATTAAGTTGATGATTGAAATCGCCCATGAACTAAAAAAAGACCCTAAAGAGTAATCTTTAGAGTCGCACTCGGCCATTGCCATGTAGAAACTGGAAGAGACACCCCAAATGTCTTTTCCCTACACCTGAATTATAGCAAGGGCAATTTTGAAAAGCAAGTAGCTGCGACAAGGGAGACTTCTAGGTTTTCCGGAAAGACTTTTTTCTTTTTTATGTTCGCTTCTATTCGCTAACAACTTCAAACTATTCCCCCGCCAACGCCTCTTGGTTTCCTGCAACAAACGCACTCAGTTGTTCTTGAAATAATTCATTTACTGTCGCTTCAGGAATAAATGCGCTGTAATCAGCGTCGGCAGCTAAGGTTTTCAGTTGGGTGACGCTACCGTCTGACCAATATTCGCCGCGGAACAGATAGCTTTGGCAGGTGTCTTGGTCTTGATATGTAAAGACGCCAAAAATTTTGCGACCGTCGTAGGCGGTAACACTGACGCGAGTTTGGTCAGTGGGGGCTTGGGTAAGTTGGCGCAGTTCCTCTTCTAAAGTCGCGAGGTTAATCGTCACTGCCGCCGTGGCGGTATTCTTTGTTGTGGGTAATTGGCGGCGCAAACGTAAGGAGCTAGCCAAGAGGACGAGATTAAACGCCAAGATAGCAAAGACGAGGATGTAAAAAGTTTTCTTTTTCATGATGGACCTCCAAACTTACGGGAACGCACGACAGAGCAGGACTACAAGGTTAGTGTATCATGTTTAAATTGTAAAGAAAACGGTTTCATCAAGAGAAATTCTTTTTAAGTGGGAGACAATTTGCTATGATGAACACGACAAGAGAAATGGGGTAAGATAAATGACATATGGCATGATTGCGACGTGGGAAATGGCTTATGATGGCTTACAAAAGGGGTTAGCCCACTTGAAAAATTCAGGTACCGCTGCGGATGCTTTAGAAAAAGCAATTTGTGCGGTGGAAGATGAACCGACTTTTCAATCGGTGGGTTATGGCGGGTTGCCTAATGCGCAAGGCGTGGTGGAAATGGATTCGGCCTACATGGATGGTAATACTTTTCAACTAGGGGCCGTAGCGGGCATTACTGACGTGAAAAATCCCATCAAAGTGGCCCGCAAGTTAAGTCACGAAAAGTTTAATAGCTTTTTAGTGGGGGCCGGCGCCACAGCCTACGCTAAAGAAGTGGGCTTTACTATGACGGAAATGCTGACGGAAAAAGCGGCGCAAGCCTACCAAGAACGGTTAAAGGCGATGGCGGAAAGTAATCTCAGTCCTTATGACGGCCACGATACGGTGGGGATGGTGAGCTTGGATGACACAGGCTCCATGGTGGCCGGCACTTCAACTTCAGGTCTTTTTATGAAACGTCCTGGACGGGTGGGGGATTCGCCTCTTGCCGGTTCTGGGTTATATGTGGACGCTGAAGTGGGGGGCGCGTGTGCCACGGGTCTCGGGGAAGATTTAATGAAGGGCTGTCTTTCCTACGAGATTGTCCGCCTAATGAAGGCTGGCTTAACGCCACAAGCAGCGTGTGATGAAGCTGTTTATAGCTTTGATGCGGAACTGACGAAACGTTACGGTAAAGCCGGAGCGTTTTCCTTAATTGCCATGAATAACACTGGTGATTGGGGTGTAGCTACCAACGTGGAATTTACTTTTGTGGTGGGGAACGTGAATCAAGAAGTGACACTTTATACCGCGCGTCCTGATAATCAGGGCGGCACCATCATTCAAGCGCAATAATAAAAAAGTAAGGACCTTGAGGATTACGCCTCAAGGTCCTTTTTGCATCACTATAAGTTTCTACCAATATAATGCAAACATCTCTTAAGATGCTGAAATGAATTCGTTTTCTAAAATCGTTATAATGAAGGGGAGTATTGCAGAGCTTAGAGGAGGGTTATCATGAGTATTCAAACAACGACACAATATATCCAAGGACTGATTGACGCTTGTCCGGTGGGGGGCACAGTGACACTACCTGCTGGCGAGTACGAGATTGGTTCTATCTTTTTAAAAAGTGCCATGACGCTAGTTTTAAATGAAGATGTTTGTTTAAAAGGCAGTCAACAGTTAGCAGACTATCCGCAAATTGCCACCCGTATTGCCGGCATTCGCATGACGTGGCCGGCGGCGTTAGTGAATGCCATTGATTGTCACAATGTCACCATTTGTGGCCAAGGTAAAATTGACGGCCAAGGAAAAATTTGGTGGCTGAAATTTTGGGGTGCAGATCAAAAAAGCGCTATGTTAGCCGACTATGAAGCTAAAGGTCTCCGCTGGAACGTGGATTACGATTGCCAACGCCCCCGCAATATTTTGCTACAAAATTGTCAAAAGGTGACCTTAGCTGATTTTACTTCACAAGATTCTGGTTTTTGGAATACGCAAGTTTTAGACAGTCGCCACGTTACGTTAGAAAAACTCACCATTAAAAATGGCCAAGGTCCTAGCACCGATGGCATTGACATCGACTCTTCGGAAGATGTGGTGGTGGAGGGCTGTTATGTAGAATGCAATGACGATAATATTTGTATTAAATCTGGCCGTGGTTTAGAAGCGCAGGCAGAAGGGCACACCACTAAAAACGTCACCATTAAAAATTGTCATTTAGGCGCCGGCTCCGGGATTACTTTAGGCAGCGAAGTTTCTGGTGGGATTGAAGACATCACGATTTGTGATAATTATTTTGATCACACGGGTGTGGGCTTCCGTATTAAATCTTCCCGCAATCGTGGCGGCTACATTAAAGATATTCACGTAAAAAATCTCACCATGAAAAATGTGCAATATCCTTTCCGTTTGATGTTGAATTGGTTCCCGGCGTATAGTTACTCTGGCCCGGTGGAAGATATCGCGGCGATGCCGGAACATTGGCAAAAAATTATCGCTGACGTCAAAGGTCCAGCGGGTTTAACGCAGGTCAGCAACCTCCACATTGAAAAAGTGACCGCCGATTTTGATGACATTCCTCTTTCCTGTGGTTTTTATTTAGAAGGAAATTTGGAAGAACCCATGACCGGCATCACCTTTAAAGATCTGGACCTCACCGTCTCCGAGTTTGGCAAAATTACCGGCGTAACGGATTTGTCTTTTAACAATGTCAATATTAAAATTAAAGCAGAAACAGCAGAAAAGGAGCACAGTTATGAGCGATAAAACATTTTACAATTTAGGCGCACGGGGCCACGACATTACCACAGCGGCGGGCTTTGAAGATTTAGCGGCAAAATTAGCTAGCCAACGGATGCCTAACGTCCAATTAGCTTTAGGTAAATCTTTTCCTAATTTACCCACGGAAGGCGCTAACTTGAGCCCCGGTTTTGGCACGTACGTGAAAAATATTTTAGGACAAAAAAATATCCAAGTGGCGATTTTAAGTTGCTACATTAACATGATTCACCCTGATGAAGCGGTGCGGGATGAGCTTTTAAGTAAGTTTGAAGCTTACGTCAAATACGCCCGCTACTTTGGCGCTCCCATGGTGGCTTCAGAAACTGGCGGCGTTTTCCCCGAAATTAAATACACGGAAGAAAATTTCACCCCCGCGGCCTTTGCCAAAGTCGTTTCATCCGTGAAACGTCTCGCCCAAGCTGGGGAAAAATATCAGACCTTTATCGGTGTCGAACCCGGTCGCAACCATCCTATTTATTCCCTAAGCAAGATGCAAGAACTCTTGACGAAAGTCAACTCCGATTACGTAGGCGTCGTCTTGGATCCTACTAATTTAATTAGCGGTGAAACCTATTTAGAACAAGTTACCCTCGTAGAAAAAGCGTTCGCCATGTTTGGTGATAAAATTATCGCCTTTCACTTAAAAGATTTCGTCGTGACAGAAACAGGTGGCATCAAACCCGTCAACTTTGGCGATGGCGTCATGAAAAGAGACGAGATTTTAAAAATTATCGCCCGTCACAAACCTTATCTACCAATTATTTTAGAAGAAACCAAAGACGACGCTTTAGGCAACGCCATGGCGACGGTGAATGGTTAAAAAAATTCCCACTAGGAAAAAACTAGTGGGGATTTTTTTATTTGTAAAACCCACCACCTGTCTGTACAAATTTAAAAATAATGGCATAATAGAGACAAGTTGCAAAAATTTGTCTGTAAAGGAGCACTTATGTTAGCGAAATATCAAGTGATTGCCCAGGAATTAAAAGAAAAAATTCAAGCCGGGGAGCTGCAAAAACAGGACAGCTTACCCTCGGAGTTGAAGTTGCAAGAACACTATCAAGTGAGCCGAGCGACAGTGCGGCAAGCGTTAAATGTTTTGGTGAAAGAAGGCTATATCGAAAAAACCAAAGGCGCCGGTAGCTTTGTGATTGATGCTTACCAAAAGCCACGGGTGACACCAGGGCTTAAAACCATTGGCGTCATTATGACGTATTTATCGGACTATATTTTTCCCGACATTATTCGGGGGATTGAAAAGGAATTGCGGCAACAAGGTTATGGCCTGTTGCTAGCCAGCACTAACAATGATTTCCAACAGGAAGAAGCGTGTTTGCAAAAGATGTTGGCTTACCACGTAGATGGTTTAATCGTGGAGCCCACCAAAAGTAATGAGTTTAATCCTAATCTTTCCTATTATTTATCTTTAAAAGAAGCGGGGATTCCGGTGGTGATGATGAACGCCAGCTACGAGGCGTTGAAGTTACCGAAAGTTGTCCTCGATGATGTCTTAGCCGGTCAACAAGCGACAGATTATTTATTGCAAAAAGGGCACCGGCACTTAGCACTGCTCTCTAAAACGGACGATTTACAAGGAAAGTTACGGTTAGAAGGATTTATCCACGCCCACGAAAAAGCCCATCTAGCTTTTCAACCGAGTGCGGTGGTGCCTTTTACCACGGAAAATCGTTTGGCAGTAGTGGAAAGTTTGGCGCAACGTTTGGCGGCAGTCGATAACATCGTGACGGGGGTTGTGTGTTATAACGACGAGTGCGCTAATTTACTGGTGGAAGCTCTCAGCACCCACGGTAAAAGGGTGCCGCAAGATATTTCCATTGTGGGGCTAGACGATTCCAATTTGGCCGTCACAGGAAGAGTGCCTTTAACTTCTATTGCCCACCCGAAAGAGGCGATGGGGATTGCCTGTGGCCAGTGGATTATTGAAGCGGTCAGCAAACAAAAAATCGGTGGCGACATTCTTTTTACCCCGAAAATTATTCAGCGGGATTCCGTGCGCAAGCTGTAAAACCTATTGTTTTGAAAATCAAATTTTTTCTTGTATAATAAAGGTCAATATTAGTCAAACGAAGGAATGATTTCCATGAGTAATCGCAATACTTCAGACTTGATTGAGGCTTATTTGAAGAAAATTTTAGCCGGCAATGACCAAGTTGAGATTCGGCGCAGTGAGATGGCGGAGTTGTTTCAATGCGTGCCTTCCCAAATTAATTATGTGATCAATACCCGCTTTACTACCCAACAAGGCTATCAAGTGGAAAGTAAACGCGGTGGGGGCGGCTATATTCGCATCGTTAAGTTACGTTTTTCCGACCAACGGAGTTATTTGAAGCAGCTAAAACGAGCTGTCGGTAAAATGATGACGGCTAAAGAAGCGCAACTTTTGTTACAGCAACTTTATGAGGAACAATTGATTACGAAGCGGGAAGGCAATTTATTTTTAGCCACCTTAAGTCCCCAAGTATTGGGGATCTTTCAAGAGGAAAATTACTTACGGGCGCACCTGATGCAAGCTTTTTTGGAGCGTCTTAGTTATGAAGATGAGGAGTGATGAAGATGCAAGAACTCTTTTCTAAACGGGCCAAAGCGGCGCTAGCCATTGCCCAAGAGCAGGCCAAAGCGTTTCACCATCAAGCAGTTAGTTCAGAGCATTTGTTGTTAGCTTTGATTTTGGAACCAGAAGGGGTGGCGGGGAAAACCTTACGGCAAGCCCAAGCCAATCCCACCGATATTATTGATGAAATTGAACATATGACGGGCCACGGGGGCGTGAAAAGTTATCCGAAAAACGCCTACCTACCGTATTCTCCTCGTGTGAAACAAGTATTTGTCTACGCTGGTGATGAGGCTAAACGGTTAGGGTCGGAAAAAATTGGCACGGAACATTTATTATTAGGTTTATTGCGGGATGAAGATATTTTAGCGGCGCGGATTTTAGCCAATCTCGGTTTAAATTTACCTAAGACGCGGCAACTCGTTTTGAAAAAAATTGGTGTCGATGATGCGAAGCAATTAGCTAGTGCTGCTCGGCCGAAAGTCAAAGGTCGTGGCGAACAAGAAGGCACGCCAACCTTGGATTCTTTAGCGCGGGATTTGACGAAATTGGCGCGGGAAGACAAGATGGATCCGGTGGTGGGCCGCAGTAAAGAAGTCCGGCGCATTATTCAAATTTTAAGTCGCCGCACGAAAAATAACCCCGTGTTAGTGGGGGAACCTGGAGTGGGTAAAACCGCCATTGCAGAAGGCTTAGCGCAAAAAATTATTAACGGCGAAGTACCAGACGATATGAAAAATAAACGCCTCATGATGCTAGATATGGGCTCATTAGTAGCCGGCACCAAGTATCGTGGGGAATTTGAAGACCGTTTGAAAAAAATTATCGATGAAATTTATCGCGACGGTGAGGTTATCCTCTTTATTGACGAGTTGCATACGTTAATCGGTGCCGGGGGTGCTGAAGGGGCGATTGATGCTTCCAATATTTTAAAACCAGCCCTAGCTCGGGGGGAACTCCAAACGATTGGGGCCACCACCTTAGGGGAATACCAAAAATATATTGAAAAAGATACGGCTTTAGAACGCCGTTTTGCTAAAGTTCAAGTGGACGAACCCACGCCAGAAGAAGCTGAAGAAATTTTGCAAGGCTTAAAGAGTCGTTACGAAAATCACCACAAAGTAGAAATTACTGATGATGCGATTCACGCGGCTGTGAGTTTGTCGGTGCGTTACATTAACTCTCGTCAGTTGCCGGATAAAGCGATTGACTTGATTGATGAGTCGGCGGCCAAAGTGCGGCTAGACCAAGCAGATGAACCTAACGCTATTACCGCCTTGAAAAATCGCGTGGATGATTTAGGACGGGCCAAAGAAGCCGCCATCGAAAGTCAAAACTTTGAAGATGCGGCTAAATTCCGACTAGAAGAGAAAAAACAAGGGGAACGGTTGAACCAATTGATTGCCAAAGAAGCGAAAAAAGCGAGTGGCTACGGCAACAAAGTAACCGCTGAAGATGTGGCTGGTGTCGTTTCCCAATGGACCGGTGTTCCTTTGCAACAATTAGAAAAACGCGAAAGTGAACGCTTGTTAGATTTAGAGAGCGTCTTACACCAACGGGTTGTCGGCCAAGACGAAGCCGTGAAAGCCGTGGCTCGCGCCATTCGTCGCGCTCGTTCTGGTTTGAAAGATCCTAATCGTCCCATTGGTTCCTTTATGTTCTTAGGCCCAACAGGGGTGGGGAAAACAGAATTGGCTAAAGCACTAGCTGAAGCGATGTTTGGTTCCGAAGATGCCTTGATTCGTGTGGACATGAGCGAGTATATGGAAAAATACAGCACGTCCCGTTTGATCGGCTCGCCTCCTGGTTACGTGGGTTATGAAGAAGGCGGTCAATTGACGGAAAAAATTCGCCAAAAACCATATTCCGTGGTACTTTTAGACGAAGTGGAAAAGGCCCATCCCGATATCTTTAACTTGTTACTGCAAGTCTTAGATGATGGTTACCTGACGGATTCCAAAGGGCGCAAGGTGGACTTCCGCAATACGATTTTAATTATGACTTCCAACATTGGGGCCACCCAATTGCGAGAAGAAAAAAACGTCGGCTTTGCTATTGCCGATACGAAAAAAGATTTCCGGGCGATGGAAAAACGCATCTTAGAAGAGCTGAAAAAAGCTTTCCGTCCTGAATTTCTTAACCGGATTGACGAGACCGTTGTCTTTAAGTCCTTAGACAAAGAAGAGCTCCACGAAATCGTCAAAATTATGAGTAAAGCCATCGTCAAACGTTTGAAAGAACAAGATGTGACGGTAAAAATCACGCCAGCAGCCATCGATGTGATTGCCAAAGCTGGTTTTGATCCTGAATATGGCGCGCGCCCAATTCGCCGTGCTTTACAAAAAGAAATCGAAGACCGTTTAAGTGAAGCCTTACTGTCTAGCCAAATCGCTTTAGGCGATCACGTCACCATTGGCGCTTCCAAAGGCAAGATTACAGTAGCGGTGAAAAATGATAAACGGGAAGCAAAAGCACTGCAACTAAATTAATTAATATTGAACGAACTCTCTAGCTATCGTGGGATAGCTAGAGAGTTTTATTGTCCCGGCATTAAAAAATCACTAGTGTTCTAATTTGTTCTTAATCTATTCTCATGATATTGTTATAATTGTAAGAAACAATAAGAAAATGGAGGACTACAGGATGAAAGCAAAAAAATTAGTCGCAATGGGGATGATTTTAGCACTAGGAGCTGGCAGTTTAGCCGCTTGTGGTAATGATTCTAAAGACAGTGGGGGCAATCGCAATAAAGAGACCACTACCTCTACGGTTGCTAAAGAAAAAGAAGAAACGCCAAAAGAAGATGAAGTGGAAGAGTTAGATGCAGTCGTGGAAGATGAAGAAGAATACACTGAAACTTTCCTCTTTGATTTAGCAAATTATGGCAGCTACGATATTGTAGAAGGCTACTTTTTAGAAGCGGGCAGTCCGATAGATTTAAGCTACGATGACTTAGAAGAATTTTTAGATGTAGACAGCTCGCAATTAGTAGAAGTGGACGCTTATCTTTTCCATGATGTTTACTTTGTGGATGTGGATGATGATCGTTTGTTTTTCGGTGACGTTGATTTAGAAGAAGCAGACAGAGTGGAATTAACGGAAGAAGACGGCGAGCAAGTAATGACGGTTTATTACTACGACGGAAATTACAATGAGTACGTTGGTGAGTATCAATAAAATAAGTAACAGGTGGATGATTATCAATTATCCATCTGTTTTTTTGTGTCATTTTTTCACAAATAGCGCGGATAAATTTTTACCAAAACATTCGTTTTTTACTCGAAAAACCCCCTTTAAACTTAAGAAAAGCTATGATAAGATAAGTTAGTTATCAAAGGAGGTACAAGGATGATTGAAATCACAGCTACAGCTAGCTCCATCGAACAAGGAATTGCCTTGTTGGACGCCGGCGTGGATACACTATATATCGGGATGGAAGAGTTTGGTTTGCGTTTGCCTGTAAGTTTTACTTGGGATGAACAGCGCACCATGATTGCAGAAGCCCATGCCCGCCAGAAAAAAGTGACGGTAGCCGTCAATGGTATTATGCATCCCGAAAAAATGTTGCAGATTCCAGCTTACCTAGCCTTTTTAAAAGAAGCCCAAGTGGATCAAATTACTTTAGGGGATCCGGGGATTGTTTATGTGATGCAAACGCAAGATTTAGCAATTCCTTACTTATATGACGCCGAAACGCTAGTCACTAGCGCACGGCAAGTCAACTTTTGGAGTAAACGGGGAGCAATTGGCGCCGTTATTGCGCGGGAGGTTCCTTTTGCCGAGTTACAAGCGATGGCTCCAGCTTTAAACGTCTTCGGTGAAATTCAAGTCTTTGGCCCTACTTGTATCCATCAATCTAAGCGTCCTTTACTGCAAAATTATTTTAACTATACGAAAGTGGAAGAAAAGAAAGATCGGCAGCGGGAATGGTTTTTATCCGAGCCGAAAAAACCGGAAACCCACTATGCAATTTTTGAAGATGGCAACGGCACCCACGTTTTTGCCAACAATGATTTGAATTTATTACCAGTCTTGCCAGAGCTTTATGCGTGTGGCTATGATCATTGGAAGTTAGATGGTTTGTTCACACCGACAGCTGACTTTGTCAAGGTGGCGACTCGTTTTGTGGAAGCCAAGGAGCGCTTATTGGCGGGAGATTTTACACCGCAAGTGCGGGATCATTTAACCGCCGAAGTACGGCGGACCCATCCAGCGAAACGTGGTTTGGATTTAGGTTTCTTTGAAATCGATCCAGCGGCGATTCAGTAACACCTGACCCAAAGAAAGGGAGGAAATATCTTGGGGACAAGTAAGAAAAAATTAGTGCGGCCAGAGGTTTTAGCACCAGCCGGCACGTTAGAAAAATTAAAAACGGCGATTCATTACGGCGCCGATGCAGTTTATATTGGCGGCAATGCCTACAGTTTGCGGACGCGCGCCGGCAACTTTACCTATGAAGAAATGGCAGAAGGTCTGGCTTACGCCCGCGCCCACAACGCGAAAGTTTATGTGGCCGCCAACATGGTGACCCATGAAGGCAACGAAAAAGGAGCTGGGGAATTTTTCCGCAAAGTGCGGGATATTGGCATTGATGCGGTGATCGTCAGTGATCCAGCTTTAATTGAAATTGCCATTACGGAAGCACCAGGGCTAGCAGTCCATTTGTCCACGCAAGCCTCAGCAACCAACTGGGAAACGCTGGAATTTTGGCGCAAGGAAGGGTTGGAACGCGTGGTTTTGGCGCGGGAAGTTTCCATGGCGGAAATTGAAGCGATTCGGGCCAAAACTTCAGTAGAAATTGAAGCTTTTATTCACGGAGCCATGTGTATTTCTTATTCTGGTCGGTGTGTGTTGTCTAATCACATGTCGATGCGGGATGCCAACCGCGGCGGCTGCAGTCAGTCTTGTCGTTGGAAGTACGAATTGTACGACATGCCTTTTGGGGAAGAACGGCGCCCCGTCAAAGGAAAAGTTGCCGAAGAATTTTCCATGAGTGCGGTGGATATGACCATGATTGAACACATTCCCGAATTAATTCAAAACGGCGTCAACAGTTTTAAAATTGAGGGCCGCATGAAATCCATTCATTATGTTTCGACGGTTTCTAACGTCTATAAAGCCGCTGTCGACAGCTATATGGCCGACCCTGATAATTACGTCTGCAAGCAAGAGTGGATTGACGAGTTATGGAAGGTTGCGCAACGAGAGTTAGCCACTGGTTTTTACTTTAAAACGCCAACGGAAAACGAACAACTCTTTGGACCACGGCGGAAAATTCCTGTTTACAAATTTATCGGGGAAGTTTTAGCCTATGATCCGGCGACTAAAATGGCCACCATTCGTCAGCGCAATCATTTTTCGGTTGGCGATGAAATTGAATTTTACGGGCCGGGCTTCCATCATTTCCACCAAACGGTAACGGAAATGACCAATGAAGAGGGCGAGTCCATTGACCGCGCACCAAATCCCATGATGCTTTTACACATGCCGGTAGCAGAACCGGTGGCTGTCGGGGATATGATTCGTAAGAAAAAATAAATTATTTCAGAAGCTAGTCCTATCCAGTTAAAGATAGGGCTATTTTCTTTAACAAAACCTGATGTTAACCAGCGTTGCTAGCGGCAACGGCTGATTTTTCATACAATGGAAGTAAGAAAAAGAAAGCAGGGATAGCTGATGTTAAGTAAAAATATTAAAGCAAGCCGCCAAGCAAAAGGATTTTCGCAAGAAGAACTGGCAAAAAGAGTGCATGTGGTGCGGCAAACTATTTCTAAATGGGAACAAGGATTGTCGGTACCAGATGCGCATTTATTAATCGCCCTCGCCGACGCCTTGGAGACGTCAGTCAGCACTTTGCTAGGAGCTACAACTGCGGAGAAGGAGACGCCAGCCCATGATCAGGACGTAACCGTTCTGGCTGAAAAATTGGCATTAATTAACTTACAACTAGCGCAAAAAAGTGAGACTAGACGAAAAATTTTGCGGGGACTTCTGCTGGCTTTGTGCGGCCTGATTGTCTTAACTTTTGTCCTGATTATTAAGTTCAAGTCGCCGTATTTAACGTGGGATTACAGCAATCCAGAAACGGCGGTGGTGGGTGTCGGATTACACGCCTTGGAGTGGCTTTTTGTGCGCTTGGCGCCCTTTGTTTTGTTAGGCGCCCTTGTGGGTATTTTCTTGATGCGGAAAAAAGGATAGGGATTACTTATCTTACGGAAGACTACGAAAAAGAAACTGCTGAAGAAGCGAGCCAAGAAAAAATGATGTTGGCATAATTAAAAAACCTTCAGCGCCAAAGGATTGCTGAAGGTTAAGACAGTAAGGAGCTTGTCGCTAATTTTGCGTATCGCCCAAAGAGATGCTATAATGCATATGTAAAGAGAGATATGCGCTAACATACCTCTCTCGTAGAACCGTTTAAGACGGTAGCTTAGGGTTAAAGAAATAACCGTTTCTCGCTAAAGTAGACGGTTATTTCTTTTTGTCATTTTTAAGCAATGTTACAACCAGACTAATCAAAGCAATGGTAAACATACCAAAGCCCAGCATAGTCTGGATTGTTTCATATGCAGACAAAAGGCATCTCCTTTCTTAGATTTCAGCGCTACATACATAAGCACCACCACCTTCCAAAAGATAGCCACCGTCATTAACTTTTCTACCGTCACATTATAGCATATTTAAGTACCCATAGTTAGCCTTCTTAGGCGGGGCAGCTCCACCAACCATTAAAAATTTAATAACTTTTATTTTTTACACCTTAAGTCCGAGGTCAGCTGCTCATTTTTTTGCTACACTAGGTAGAAATGAAGGAGGGGTTCACTTGGGAAAAACACCTTTAGTGGTGGAGCAGCTAACGAAAAAGGTCAAGAACAAGACCATCGTCCATGATGTTTCCTTTACACTAACCGCAGGGAAAATTACCGGTTTATTGGGACCAAACGGCGCAGGGAAAACGACGATTATTCGTTTGTTGGTGGGATTGATGCAACCGACAACCGGCAAAATTGAAATCACCGGCGCACCGTTACAGCAGGACTTTGCCAAGGCGATGCGGGAAATTGGTTCGATTATCGAGACACCAGAGTTTTATAATTATTTGACGGGGACGGAAAATTTACGTATCTTAGCGAAAATGTCAGACCGGACCATCACAGAAGAACGGATTCAAGAAGTACTGGCTTTTGTGCATTTAAAAGAGCAAAAGGATCAAAAAGTGCGGACGTATTCACTAGGGATGCGGCAACGTTTAGGCGTAGCCCAAGCGATGGTCCACAATCCTCGCGTTTTAATTTTTGATGAGCCTATGAATGGACTAGATCCAGCTGGGATGCGGGAGTTCCGGGAATTATTATTTCAATTGGCTAAAGAAGGTGTAGCAATTTTAATTTCTTCCCAC
Source organism: Enterococcus nangangensis (assembly GCF_005405245.1). Classification (GTDB taxonomy): domain Bacteria; phylum Bacillota; class Bacilli; order Lactobacillales; family Enterococcaceae; genus Enterococcus_J; species Enterococcus_J nangangensis. Next base: position 29,418 of record NZ_BJDR01000015.1, read on the forward strand.
CAATTGAGTGAAATTGAAATTTTATGTGATGAGTTAATTATTTTACAAAAAGGTGTGGTGACTCGTCAAGAAAGCTTGCAAAAAACCACCGCTGACTTAGTGACGACCGGACTCTTGCATATTGAAACTAGCGACAATGAAAAAGCCGCCGCTCTCTTAACGACTGCCGGCTATCAAGTGACGGTAGCAGAGGACGTCTTGCGTCTCCACTTAATGACAGATACCCGTGGCGCCATTGTGAAGTTGTTGGTGGAAGCCCAACTAGATGTCTTAACCATTATGCTAGAAAAACCAACCTTAGAGGACAACTTCTTAAATTGGACGAAAGGTGGAGAATTAGTATGATGAACTTGATTCATTTAGAACTCTTTAAACTACGAAAGAAAAAAATTAGTTGGGTAGTTCCCTTAATTGTACTTATTTTGAGTATTTTATATTTAGCGGCAATTCGCAACTTTTCAATGGAAGTTCCAGATTCCGGCAGCTTTTTAGCCGGCTTGATGGGCTTACCCACGTTAATGAACTTAGGTATCGTAGTGATTGCTTCTGGCATGGTTTCAGCCGAATTTTCTAAAGGGACAGTAAAATTTTTACTGATTCGCCCGTACACCCGCAGTCAAATTTTGTTGGCGAAATTTATCGTGATGATTATCTACAGTCTCGTGTTTAGTGTCTTACTTTTCGCAGCGACTTTGGCTTTAACCAATATCTTTTTACAACCACAATCACCAATGGTCCAAATCGAAACGTATCAACAGCCGGCTCTAATTGCCGCCTTGACGCAGCTGGGTTTAAACTTTTTCTTAATTCTTTTTTACTTAGCCATCGTCTTCTTATTACAAACTTTAACCCGCTCACAAGCGCTAGCCGTGGGTTTTGGCGTGGCCTTTTTATTCGGCAGCTCGGTGTTAAGCATGATTAATATGTTAATCATGACGAAGTACCCTTGGTTCAAATGGAACCCCCTAAACTTTTTACAAATTAAAGATTCCGTCATGGAAGGTTACGCAGAAGCCATGAAGCATTACAGTGTTGGCGTGGATAAAGTCGCTAACCTTTACGTGTCCACTTGGCAAATGGCCTTGGGGCTAGTCTTGAGTTCACTAGTCGTCTACCTTTTAGCCAATTTAATTTTCAAAAAGCGGGACGTCACTTTAACTTAAATAAAAAATGGTTGATGGAAATATTCCGTCAGCCATTTTTATTTATAAAGAAATATTGTTATTTTATTTAAATTAAAAAGTGATGAACAACACTATTTATTATTTAAAATAGTATTGTTCATCGTTATTGAAAGTGCTATCATTTAAGTGCAGTGATGAACTATAACTTATTAGGAGGCGCTTTATGGGAAAAACGAGAATGCTAAATACATTTATTGAAATGGTAAAAATCGATTCAGAGACTTGGCACGAACAAGAAATGCACCGTTATTTACTGGATAAATTTCAATCGTTAGGGTTAACCACTTTTGAAGATAACAGTATGGCAACCACCAAATTAGGCTCTAATAACTTAGTAGCGAAACTAGCAGGGACCCTTGATGCAGAACCGATTTTCTTTTCTTCCCACACGGATACAGTGGTCCCAGGGAAAGGAATTGAAGTAGAAGAGCGGGACGGCATGCTTTACTCCAAAGGCGAAACGATTTTAGGCGCTGACGATAAAGCGGGTATTGCCATTATGTTGGAAGCTATCCAAAGAATTCAAGAAGAAGGCATTGAAACTGGACCATTAGAATTCGTTTTATCCCCAGGGGAAGAATTAGGTTTAGTAGGAGCTTCAGCTTTAGACTTCAGTTTATTGGAAGCGAAACGGGGCTATGTTTTAGATAGTGCTGGCGAAGTCGGTCGGGTAACGATTGCTAGTCCATACTTATTCAAGTATAACGTGACGATTACTGGAAAATCCGCCCACGCTGGTTTAGCACCAGAAACCGGAATTTCTTGTGTGGACATTTTAACGCAAGCTTTGCCTAAAATTAAAACGGGTCGTCTTGATGCGGAAACCACAGCCAACATCGGTTCCATCCATGGCGGTGAAGTAACCAACATCGTCTTAGACAAATTGACGGTTTACGGTGAAGTGCGTTCCATCGATTTAAGTAAGGTAGAAACTTTATTAGACGAAATGAAAGAAGCCTTTGAAACGGCAGCTGTGGAAATGGGCGGCTCAGTGGAAATTGAAATCAATCAATATGCTACCGGTTTTAGAATCAACAAAGAGCAAAAAGTGATGCAAACGTTGCAAACAGCGTGTGATCAATTAGGTCTGACAGTGCAAGAAGAAGTTAGCGGTGGCGGTAGTGATGCGAATGCTTTCAATGCCAATGGCTTAGAAGCAGTGAACTTATCCATCGGTTACGAAGAAATTCACACGGTGAAGGAATATGTTTCCATTGCCGAAATGGAAAAAGCGGTGGACTTAGTGGTGGAATTAATTAAAACGGTGGCCACAGTTAAAACGCCAGAATTAGTAACGAACTAAGCAAGAAATAAATAGTCGGCAGTTCGTGCTTTCAACGAATTGTCGACTTTTTTCAAAGGAGAGGACTATTGATGGAACCACAAGAATTTCAACATTACTTAGGAAAATACGCACAGTTGATTGTGGAATTTGGAATTAACGTACAGCCCGGCCAAACTGTCGTTTTACAAGCGCGGGTTAATCAATATCCCTTAGCGCGCCTGATTGTTAAAGAAGCTTACGCCAAAGGAGCCAGCGAAGTCGTCGTCAACTGGGAAGACGATTTTATTCAAAAAGAAACTTTGCTTCACGCCGACGAAAAAGTAATTGGCGAGGTGCCGGAGGATGTCATGTTGCAAGGGAAACGGCTCTTAGCCAAAGGCGCTAGCCGCATCAACTTGGTTTCTTCGGCACCAGACGCTTATGCCGGCGTACCGCAAGAGCGCTTAGCTTTGTTCCAACAAGCGACTAATAAAAAATTAGCCGGTTTTCGCAATGCGGCGCAAGCCAACAAAGTTTGTTGGAACTTATCAGGTGCCGCCAGTCCAGAGTGGGCGGCTAAAGTGTTCCCGGAACTGCCAGCCGCTGAACAAGTTCCCGCTTTATGGGATGAAATTTTTAAAACGACGCGTATTTATACGCCAGATTCCATTGCGGCGTGGCGACATCACCGGGATATTTTAGTGGCAAAAGCGCAAGAACTAAACGCGGAACAATTTAACGCCTTGCATTTTACGGCAGAGGGTACGGACCTAGTGGTGGGGTTGCCGAAAAATCATTTTTGGGATGCTGCCAGCAGCACTAGTGTCAGTGGCGTGAACTTTATGGCCAACATGCCGACAGAAGAAGTCTTCACCGCACCCGATGCTCAGCGGGTGGACGGCATCGTGAAAAGCACTAAACCTTTAAGTTATCTTGGAACGATTATTGAAGGGATTACTTTAACCTTTAAAGATGGGGCAGTCGTCGCCGGTCACGCGGAAAAAGGCGATGAAGTGTTGCAAAGTTTATTGCAAGTGGACGAAGGCTCCCGCCGTTTGGGAGAAGTCGCTTTGGTGCCTGATGAGTCACCAATTTCCCAAAGTAATATTACCTTTTACACGACCCTCTTTGATGAAAATGCTTCGAACCACTTAGCGTTAGGGGCAGCTTACGCCTTTAACTTGCAAGGTGGCGAAAAGATGAAAGAAGAAGAATTGATTGCTGCTGGTCTGAACCGCAGTCAAGTGCACGTGGACTTTATGATTGGTTCACCCAACACTAATATTGACGGCGTGCGGGCAGATGGCACGCGGGTACCACTTTTTAGAAACGGCAACTGGGCCGTAACGGAATAAAAAAAGACTGATTGTTAAACGGGTTAGTCCTCTGTCTTTGAGGATTAACTTGTTGACGATCAGTCTTTTTTGTTTTTATTTTTCTTCATCAATTTCAGCTAAAACGGCGGCTGGTAAATCTTCTCTGGCCACCTCGCGATAGGTTTTCACGTAAGCGCCTTTAATGTCGATGGCTAAATAGTGATCCACTTGTAATTCTTTCATGCCCATAAACGCAATGGGCCGCGTCCCACCATCTTTGGTTACGGCCATTTGCTGATAAAAAGCCATCCCATGATGATCCACCTTTTGCGGCGCTACCGTTTTCACGTAGACCGTACTGGGGCGCACTAAGGGATTCAAAGAATCCACGGCACTGGCAATGTCACTAGTGCTGTTGGTGGTAGCAACTTTAGCCCCGAAACCCACCAACAAAGGCAAACCAATAATCAAAACGAGAGCGTAAACAATTTTTTTCATCACATTCCTCCATAATCTTAACTTACCATGAAAAAATGTTCTGCACCTCTGGCGTCAGGCGGAAAAGTTGCTAGGACTTGCGACGTAAAAAAGCCAAAACTAGCCGGACTCTAACGAATCCAGCATCGGTTTAACTTTTAGTTTAAGCACCTAAAATTTCAAAAGTATCCCGCACAATCATTAACTCTTCGTTGGTAGGAACCACCATCACGGGAATTTTACTATTTTCTGTACTAATAATCAGTTGGTTGGTAAAGTTTTTTTCCGGATCAATTTCAAGGCCTAAAAATTCTAAGCCTTGGCAACTGTCACGTCGAATTTCGTAAGAATTTTCCCCGAGACCAGCCGTGAAGATTAAAACATCTAAGCCCCCAAGTTCAGCGGCATAAGAGCCAATGGTTTGCTTGACTTTGGTGGTAAAAATATCCACCGCCAATTCTGGATTGCCGTCATATTGAGAAACGTCGCCTTCCATCACATCGCGAAAATCGCTACTAATTTCAGACACGCCTAAGAGGCCCGATTCGTGATTAATCATGCGGTCGATGTCTTCACTGGATAAACCTTTATTTTTTTGCAGGAAAGGTAAGATGGAAGGATCGATATCACCACAACGGGTCCCCATCATGAGGCCGGCTAAAGGTGTGAAGCCCATGGACGTAATCACCGACTCCCCGTTGGCAATGCCACAAAGGCTAGCGCCGTTCCCTAAGTGACAAGTAATAATTTTTAAATCCGCTAAATCTTTATTTAAATGTTTGGCCGCTTCTTGCGCCACGTAAGCGTGACTTGTGCCGTGGAAGCCATAGCGACGAATGCCATCTTCTTCATAATATTTGTAAGGAATGGGATAAATATAATTTTTCGCCGCCATGGTTTGGTGGAAGGAGGTATCAAAGACTGCGACTTGGCGGCAGTGAGGTAAAGCTTTTTGAAAAGCTTTAATCCCCATGGCATTGACAGGATTATGAAGCGGCGCTAAAGGAGAGAGCGCTTCGATTTGTTGTAACTCGGCCTCTTCAATGAGACTGGCACTTTGGAAGGTTTCGCCACCGTGAGCAACCCGGTGGCCTACCGCAACAATTTCTTTTAAGTCGGCGACAATTTCTTTGGCCAATAAAAAGTCTAGCAAATAAGCCACAGCATCAGCGTGGGTGTTGCCGGCAATGGCCATTTTTTCCTTCACGCCTTGATAGGTGTAAGTAAACGTGAGCCCTTGACCTAAGCCAATTCGCTCAAAGAGACATTTCACTAAAAGTTCTTCTTCCGGCATGGAAAATAATTGAAACTTCAAAGACGAGCTACCTGAGTTAATGGCCATAATTTTTTGTGACATGATGCGCCTCCTTAAGGAAAATAAATGTGAATGAAACAATCAACAGAAAAAGAATGTTATCTAAAAATAATTTTTGCTGATGGAAATTTATTTTACATTCTTATTCTCCTATATTGAAAACGCTTTTACAATAAGAATTTGATGAATTAAAAAAAGAACTATCGTGTTTTTTTAACCGACAGTTCTTTTTGTGTTTTGTTTCCTTAGCTATGTCTTTTTAAAATCGTCGCCGTTAACTGCAAGAGATTTTCCCGCGTTTTTTGCGGCGTCTCCGGGAGTTTAGCAATCCCTTTTAAAGCGTCGTCAGTATACTTGGCCGCTAACTGACGAGCTTTAGCCACACCGTCACTTTGTTGGACTAAAGTAAAAATTTCTTGTGCTTCTTCGTCTGTCAGCTGCTCTTTTTTGGCTAGTAAGGGCAATAAGGCAGCGGCTTTACTTTCCAAGGCCAACAACAATGGTAAGGAGTAAACCCCTTGTTGCACGTCTTGTAAAACAGGTTTGCCAATCGTCGTAGCATCTTCGGAATAATCTAAGACATCATCAATAATTTGGAAGGCCATCCCGATGTTTAAACCAATTTGCCGCGCATTATTGGCGGTCACTTGATTCAGCCCGCTTTCATAAGCGCCAACAAAACAACTTAGGCCAAAAAGTTCAGCAGTTTTGCCGCGAATATTATCCAGATAAGCGTCCTTGCCACCAGTGTAGTCGTAGCGCATATTCATTTGCCCTAGCTCTCCTACGAGAATTTTTTCCATACTGTTGGAATTTAATTCAATGCTTCTTAAGGAGCTAGTATATTGCGTCAACAACTTGAAACAACAGATAAATAAGTAATCCCCAGCGTAAACTGCAACATCGTTACCAAAGCGCGCTTGAATCGTAGGCAGACCACGGCGTAAAGGGGAGACATCCACAATATCATCATGAATTAAAGTCGCAGTGTGGAGTAATTCCAAAGATGCGGCTAAAGCGATGGTTTTTTGCGGTTCTCTGTTGGGTCCTAATTGGGAAAATAATAACTGATAAGCAGGGCGTAATAACTTGCCGCCAGCGTGAATCATGTCTAAGATGGCCCCTTGCACTTCGGCGTTATTCAGCTGAATCGTTTTTTCCATTAAAGTTAACGTTTGACTCAGTTCCTTTTGAATGGTGGGGTAATTTTGCCACATAGCATGTATCTTCATAGAAACTCCTTTGTAAAAATTAGTCGATAATTAAGGCAGTTGGGTAAATCTTTTTTGCGGGGCTAAAGGCTTTTCGTAAGCTTGTTGGAACTTCCGTAGTGTCGCCACGTGGCCTAATAAATAATTGGCACAAACACCTAAAGCGATGCCGGCAAAAATCCCAATGATGGAAAGCACCGGTAAGTAAAGCATCACGGACCAAGACTGGGCGATAAAGCTCGCTACTACTAATTGTCCCACGTTATGCAAAAAACCGCCAGTGGCACTGATGCCAATGATACTGACGCGCTTAGGGCCTAAACTTTTCACCAACAGCATGCCGCAGTAACTTAAGATAGCGCCAGCCATACTATAAAAGAAAGTAGAGAGGGTTCCCCCCAGTAACGTGGTTAAAAAAAGACGCAGCCACACCAAAAGAAAACTATCGCGTTTTTTCATGGTGAAAATGGCGATGATGGTAATTAAGTTGGCTAGCCCTAATTTCGCTCCTGGCGCAAAGCCAAAGGGAAAAGGAATCATATTTTCCAACAAGCCAATGACGACACCTTGAGCGACTAATAGGGCGATATAAATAAGTTTGGATAAACGTTTTTCCATAGGCACGACCCTCTAGTAGATTAAATTGCCGTCTTGACTCCCGTCAGAGGCGATGACTTCAATGATTAATTTGTGGGGCAGACAGACGATGGTTTCCTTCGACTTTTCAATCCAACCCCGTTGCACACAGACTTGATCGCCACAGCTAGCTTCCACGATGCGAATCCTGCGCCCGTCAACGACGATAAGGTTATAATCCCCATCGGCATCTTCGTAGCGATACGTATAGCTTTTAGCACCAGCCACTAAAGGAAACGATTTAATTTCTTGACCATCGACAGACAAGACCGCTTCGTATGTTACATTGTCAGTTCGTTCCGCCAATTTTTTTTCTTGCCAGCCAAAGATTACTACCGGTAAAAAAGACATGAGGATTAAAAAGACAATGATGACCGCATCCCACGGCTTTAAGCGACTTTTATGAATAAATTCTTTCATGGGGCCATCCTTTCTTTTTATCAACGTTTGAGCTGTCTTGTTACGATTACGCCAGTGGCTATTTGCTAAAGAATTTTTTTCTGGCGTGCAGCCTTCGACTTTTCTTTTTTATGATAGCATAGGTTGCATTTTTCTGGGATAAAAAGGGGCTCCTTAAAACGTTTTCCTCATGAAAAAATCACGAAAAAAGCCGCGCTAAAAGGAACGAATTGAGCAAAAAGGACTGTGACCACGGTCACAGTCCTTCAAGTCAACGGTGTAAGAAATTATTTATCTTGATATAAACTGCGCTCGGTCCCGTACCACCAACGGCCCAGTGTCCGTTGTAAGAATGGTACAACCCATTTATCTAGCCCGACAGCCCGACCAGAACCATTCATTAAGGCAAAGGCTACTGGCACAAACCAGATATTTACCCAATAGAACATCCCGGACATACAAAAGGCGATGACTAAGACGATGGTGGTGGCACTAGATAACCAAGTGAATAGACCAGCGATTAAAGCTAAAGCCAACAAGACTTCAAAAATAGTCATGAATTTTTGGAAGAACATGGCAACGTCTTGGTTAGGCATGATGAATTGCATCATTTTTGTGAACCAGTTTGGTGATTTTTCAATTACCACCATGGGTTGTTCGCCGTAAGCATAACTTAAACCAAAGTGAGCTACGTTAGTAACGGTGGTTGCTGCCGCATCACTCGCACCAGAAGAAGCGGTGGTAGCAGCCGAAGCAGCTGAAGTCACATCAGCAGAACTAGCAACGGTGGAAGCAACAGTAGAAGCTAGCGTGGAAGCGCCAGATGTTACATCAGAAGAAGAAGCCGTGGTAGCTGCAGCGTCAGCCGCTGGGTAGCCCCAAGTCCAAGGGAAAACGGAATTACCAGTAAACCAAGAACCTTCTCCAAACCAAGTGCTAGGTTTTAAAATTTCACCGTTACCGATAATTTTTTTACCTGCTTCAACTAACCAAACTAAACCATAGAAAATCCGCAAAGGCACGGACCACAAAACGTTCCCATAACGAGAGGAATGACCACGCGCTACGTTACGATCGTCTTTAATGTGGAAGAATTCGTGCATCAAGTATTGGAACATATAATAACCAGAGCGAATATCAAAGAAGTATTTCAAATTGACGATGTGTTTCATAATAATGGCTAAGAAACCACTTAAATGAATCTTATCGAATAAGTTAGCCACGCCCCATTTAGCGCCAATGGAAACCATGAACCCTTGGTAATTGGATTTAAAAGGATGCTTATCCGTCTTTTTAATGTCGGCAATGATGCTACCAGCTGCCGCATGAGCAGTTTGTTCAGCTGCTTGGACGATTTGTGGTGTTGGTGTGTGTTCGAATTCTTCGAAGTACACTTGGTCCCCAACGATGTAAATATTTTTATCTTCATAACCTTTAGCTTGCATGTATTGGTTGGCTACTAAACGGTTACCACGCGCTGCTTCTAAACCAAAGTCTGCCGCATCAGAGTTAGATTTAACCCCAGCTGTCCAAATCAAGGTGTTGGTGGGAATCTTACGACCGCCCTTTAAGACGATGTGATCGGCATCAACTTCAATGATTGGTGAGCTTAACACTAATTCAACATTTTTCTTTGCCAAGTAGCGTTCTGCTTTCGCCGCGTCATTTCGCGTTAACATGTTTAAAATAGTTGGTAAAGCTTCCACGACCATCAAAGTGAAATCATCTTTGTTTAACTTGTAGTCTTTAGCTAAACGATCTTTCCAGTCGATGAGTTCCCCCACCATTTCAATCCCGGTAAAACCAGAACCACAAACGACGAAAGTTAACATTTGTTTCCGCAAGTTAGCATCAGGTTCTAAAGCCGCTTTTTGCACGGTAGCTTCAATGTGTTCCCGTAAACGCAAAGCATCTTCAAAGCTCCATAAAGTGAAGCCGTGCTCTTTAACCCCAGGCGTACCGAAGTCGTTAGGTTCGCCCCCCATCCCTAAAATCAAATGATCAAAAGGATAGGTGCCTAAAGCCGTACGGACGACTTTATTTTCTTTATCAATACCTGTCACGGTGTCTGTAACGAGTTTCACGTTTTTCCGACGACAGAATAGACGTTGCAAATCATATTGAATGGCAGTTGGTTCCACGCGCCCACCGGCAACTTCATGGAGTTCTGTCATCATGGTGTGATAAGAGTGACGATCGATTAGCGTAATTTCTACGTCAGCTTTTTTCAATTTTTTTGAAAGCAGCTTAGTGGCAGAAACCCCGGCATACCCAGCCCCCACTACGACAATTTTTTGTGTAGTCATTTTATTCGCTCCTCAATAAATTAAGTTAAGTTACAACCGACCTAATTATAAAGAAAAAGGACCATTTTGTCTAACTTTTCACTAAAAATTTGTGAATTTTTTTTCACAGATGACACTCGCTATTTAAAAAGTTGCACAAATGGGAAATTTTACCTGGTAATTCATAAATGCGCTTAAAAAAAGGTTGACATCCCCGAAGATTTCTTTAAAATAAAAAGTAAGCGGGTTTGTGAAAAAATCCACAAAAACAAAAAGGGAGAGACACTCATGAAAGTTAGAAAATTGATGGTAGGATTAAGTGTTTTAACATTTTCAGCCTTGGTTTTAGGAGCTTGTAGTTCAGACAATAACAAAGACAGCGCAGCTAGCTCTGCCAGCACGACAGCTTCATCTACCACGGCAACGTCAAGTTCCAATGCCGCAACAACGGAATCTTCTGCACCAGCGAAAACAGCAGGTGCTGATTTGCAAGACGGCACGTACAAGTTAGAAGAAAAAAATTACAGCAACGGATACCGGGCAGTATTTGCCATTACTGTAAAAGACGGCAAAATCACCGAATCTAACGGTGACTATGTGAATGAAGCAGGCAAATCTAAAACCGAAGATACCGAATACGAAACAAATATGAAAGCCAAATCTGGCGTAGGTCCTGCTGAATTTATTCCAGCCTTAAACGAAAGCTTAGTAGCTACACAAAGCGCTGGCGACGTCGAAGTCGTAACTGGTGCGACACACACTAGTGAATCTTTCCAAAACTATGCACAACAATTAATTCAAGCAGCACAAGCTGGTAAAACCGATACAATTGAAATTGATAACGGTGCTGACTTGAAAGACGGCACTTACCAATTAACAGAAAAAAATGATTCTAATGGTTATCATGTAGACTTTGCCATCACGGTTAGTGGCGGAAAAGTAACTGAATCTAACTTCGATTACAAGAACGCTGACGGCAAATCTAAAAAAGATGACACCGAATACGAAACAAACATGAAAGCTAAATCTGGCGTAGGTCCTGCTGAATTTATTCCAGCTCTAAACGATAGCTTCTTAAAAGCAATGGGAGAAGAAGATGGCTCTGCAGCTGATGTAGAAGTTGTCACAGGTGCAACGCACAGTACACATGGCTTCATCCTTTATGCACAACAATTATTAAACGCTGCTGAAAAAGGTGACACGACACCAATCGAAGTAGACAACATTGTGATGAGTAAATAAGAATATCTTTACGGGGACTACCCTGATTCGTCAGGGTGGTTCTTTTTTTCGTTTTTTTGTAGTGATAAGTGAAAAGTCCTAAAAAATCTGAGGAGCAATTTTCCAGTCCTTTCCGACTTATCATCCAAATTTTTCCCAAGCTTGTCTACCTCTTCTGTTGTCCAGCTTTGCCAACTAGAAGAGTCGGTCATAAGCCAAAAGCCACAAAAAATTTGTAGAACAATTTTCCGTGTCTTCTGTCTTATGCCAGCACTTCCAATCGAGTTGGCAAAGCTATTCTATTCATGGTAAAGTATGAAAGGAGGTGGCGAGATGGCTTTATTTCAATGTAATGTTTACTCAAATGTTTTAGGGATGGAAGTGGCAGTGAACGTCATTATCCCCCAGACAACCGTCAAAAAAATTGGGACAAGTTCGACAGCACCCGTGACGGACATTCCTGTTTTATATTTGCTCCATGGTATGGGAGGCAACGAGACGGTTTGGTTGCGGAAGACATCCATTGAGCGTTACGCCACAGCAGCACAATTGGCGGTGATTTTTCCCGCAACGGATTTAGCGTGGTATACAGATACCACCTATGATTTGCGTTACTGGACGTACCTTTCTGAAGAACTGCCACAACTGATGCAACAATTTTTTCCAACTTTAACAACCAAACGGGAAAAAACTTTTGTGGGAGGACTTTCCATGGGGGGTTACGGAGCTTGTAAATGGGCGCTGTTGCAACCGAAACGTTTCGGCAAAGCAATTGTTTTATCGGCGCCATTAGTGTTGCAAGGTCAAGAAGCGTTGCTTTTAGAAACACGGGACCGCGCATATTGGGAAGGTATCTTTGGACCGTTGGCTGATCTCGCCAATAGTTGCCATGATCCGTTTACTTGGGTGCGGGAATTTTCCAAGACTAGCCCAAAACCAGAATTTTTTGTTGCGTGCGGCACAGAAGATCCCTTACACCCAGCTGGTGCGTATTACCAAGGCCTTTTACAAAAGGCAGGCTTCACTGTCGACTGGCAAGAAGGTCCCGGGGGGCATGAGTGGCAATTTTGGGATACGTGGATTCAAAAAGCACTTGCGTGGTTAGCCGTCACCCCGGCTAAAGAGGAGGACAAAGCATGACGAGAAAAAAGATATACGGGAGTATGGCTGTACTCCTTTTACTAATGATTGGCTTAGTGGGTTGCACTGGTAAAAAGGCGGACACCACCAGCAGTAGTAGTGGGACGACAACAGCCAACAGCAATATTAATCAGGAACCTTACGAGGATCGGCAATTTTTATTGGGGACTTACGTGAATATTAAAGTGTACGACAACGGCAAAGAGCAAGCCTTAAAGGATGCTTTTGCCCGCGTGAAAGAACTTGGCGATAAAATCACTGTTAACCAAGAAGGTTCTGAAGTGGATGCAGTGAACGAGCAAGCTGGGGTTGCGCCGGTAGCCGTGTCTGATGATGTCTATCGTTTAGCGAAAAAAGCTTACGAATATAGCCAAGATTCCAATGGCGGCTTTGATATGGCCATTGGTCCCATCACAAGTTTGTGGCACATTGGCTTTGATGATGCCCGTAAGCCGAGCCAAGCTGAAATTGACGCAGCGTTAAAGTTGGTGGACTATCATAAAGTTATTTTAGATGATGAGAAGCAAACCATTTACCTAGAGGAAAAAGGGATGAAGTTGGACCTAGGAGCGATTGCTAAGGGCTTCATTACTGATGAAGTGGTGAGCTTGTTAAAAGATGCGGGTGTCACAACGGCGATTGTTGACCTGGGAGGGAACGTCTATGTCTTAGGCCACAGCGTTCGTTCGACACCGGAAAAAGCGGTGGATTGGACCGTGGGAATTCAAGATCCGAACCAAGCGCGGAACACGACCGTGGGACAAGTGCCTGAAACCAATAAGTCTTTAGTGACTTCCGGCATTTACGAGCGCTACTTGGTGGTGGATGGCAAAACGTATCACCACTTGTTTGATCCCAAAACAGGTTATCCTTTTGACAATGGCATTGCCGGTGTGACGATTATTAGCGACTTATCCATTGATGGCGATGGATTGTCGACGGCGGTCTTTTCCATGGGTGTGAAAAAAGGATTGGAATACGTAGAAAGTCTAGATGGTGTTGACGCAATTTTTGTCACAACAGACGATGAAATTTTTGTCACTGACGGCGTCAAGGATGAATTTGTCTTAAACGACGAATCCGGCTATACTTACGGCGATCGCAATAAATTATAAGGTGATTAAGAAAAATCAGCAGATTTTGTTGATTTTTCTTTTTTTTTGTGAAGAGTTGTGCTATTTATGTATAGTGGAGGTGTATCAATGGAATTAAAAGACTTTTTAAAGCTAGTAGAAATCCAAACGAAAATTGCTAGCGTTTATCCTTTTTTAATTGGTTTATTTTTCTCTTGGAGTTATTTTCATACCGTCAACTGGTTTTATATGATTCTCTTTTTTATTGCTATGATTTTATTCGATATGACCACGACGGCGATTAATAATTATCAAGACTACGTGAAAGCTGTGGACGAACATTATAAGTATGAAGAAAATATTATCGGTAAGGCCAACTTAGAAGAGTCCACCGTGCGGAAACTAATTTTTGGCATGGGGGGCATGGCGATGTTGATTGGTTTAATCCTCAGCGTGTTGTCCGGCTGGCTCTTCTTTTTCATTGGCGCGGTCTGCTGCTTCATCGGTATTTTTTATACTTTCGGCCCAATTCCTTTATCCCGTATGCCTTTAGGAGAAATTTTTTCCGGCGTGACCATGGGGATTGGAATTCCCGCCATGACTGTTTATCTCAATACCTTTAATGACAAACTTTTCTTTTTTGAAATGAAAGACAATACCTTTGCTTTAACCGGAGAAATTTCGGCGGTGGTAGCCCTCGTCTGGGCCTGTCTGCCTTTGGTCTTTACGATTGCCAACATCATGCTAGCCAACAACTTGCGGGATTTAGACACGGATATCGTCAATGAACGTTTTACGCTAGTGTATTATTTAGGACGGCCTCACGGCATTATTTTATTTGAAGTATTGATGCTGTCTTGCTACTTAGTGATGGTGGTGGGGTTTGTCGCGGGCGTCTTCCAATGGCCGGTGCTCTTGACCTTGTTAACCTTACCTAAAGCCATTCAAACATTAAAACGTCACCAACGAGAAGTTCCTCATCCCATTAGTTTCAAACGTTCCATCGACAACTTCTTACTCTTCAACACCAGTTACGTTTTAGTTTTGGTCATCACCGTTATTTTGAACGCATTTAAGTGAAAGTAAAAAGCGTAACATCATCTTGTATCGCAGATGAGGTTACGTTTTTTTGTGGACAGATTCTAGACAAGAGCTGGTGAAAATAGTTACACTACACACCCTTTTGTGTTACAATGTAGTACGGAAGGGTGTGTAGATGCTATGGCAACAATTACGATTCGCGTTAGTGATGCAGAAAAAGAATGGTTATCCTATATGGCAGAGTTTTACGGAGTGAGTTTATCTGATTTAATCAAAAACTATTCCATGGAAGAGCTGGAAGATGAGTATGACCGCCAAACGGCTGAGGTTGCTTTAAAATATTGGCAAGAAAAAGGAAAACCAACTATTTCCATGGATGAAATTTTAACAGAATTTGGGAATTTAAAATGAGTTATCAACTTGAATTTACTCCTGAAGCTCGTAAACAATTAAAAAAGATGGATCGGTATCAAGCCACATTGATTACAAGATGGCTATATCAAAATATTCAAGGAATTGACAATCCACGCAAGTATGGTAAAGGCTTAACGTCTAATTGGTCTGGTCAATGGCGGTATCGAGTAGGAAATTATCGTATTGTAGTAGAGATTGAAGATGAACGATTAGTTGTTTTAGCTTTACAAATAGGACATAGAAGAAATATTTATGATTAATAATAAGAAACACGAAGCTCTCAGTAAACTATTTTTACAGTGGTTTACTGGGAGATTTTTATTTTTGAAATAAATTATCAAGCAGATAGTAATGCGACTAACCAGTGTGCTACCACACAAGAAAAGGTCCTCGTAATGGCGCTGTGGTGCGTGAAGAAAAATCGATTCTTTATCTCATTGTCCAACAAGATGGTGAAGGATTAAACTCAGTATAAAATAAAAACACCTCAAAGCATCTTTTTAAGATATTTTGAGGTGTTTATCGTTTTTTGGGAGTAGCGCTATTCTTTTAAATATTGTTGTAAAATTTCTTCATGACGTTGAGCACTTTCAAAGTCCTTCAAATTTTTCATTATCATAAGAGCGTTATTAGCAAGGGCTAACCCTTTTTCTTGATTCCCGCGTTTTACATGATACAGTCCTTCAAGAAAATTAATTTTGTTGATTTCGTAATAAAGCTTTGAACCACTAAGTGTTTGATGGATAAAGTCCATATAATTGTGTAAAAAGAAAAGGCCATATGAGTGCCTGATACGGTACAATGTTTTTAACCACAAA
>NZ_BJDR01000016.1 GCF_005405245.1 Enterococcus nangangensis
CTCCTGTCTTTCTTAAGTATTTTAAGAATAACAGGAGGTTAACTATTAGAGAATATACTGGGGTACTTCCCGCTTACTTTTGGCAGAAGAACGTCCCAAAAATACTCAAAACAAAAACCACCCTTATCATCTTCCAAGACTGGAATCGATACGGATGGCATCCTAGATACTGTTAAATTAGGCATTTACTTCATAAAAAATTCTGTGAATAAACTTTTAACTTTTGCTCTTCTTTATTTTTTTTAGCATAGATATTCTTTAAAAAGTTATTATTCTTTTTTGTTATTTAATCCATACTCCGCTGCTATTAAATTTATAAATTGTGTTACCTATTTTTTTTGTACCAGTAATCATAGACCCTGAACTATCTAAGTAGTACCATTTGCCACTAGTCTGTAACCAACCAATTTGCATGGAGCCACTAGCACTAAGATAGTACCACGTGTTTCCTATATGCTGCCAACCCGTTTGCATAGCACCACTAGCATTAAGATAGTACCACGTGTTTCCTATATGCTGCCAACCCATTTGCATAGCACCACTAGTATTAAGATAGTACCACGTGTTTCCTATATGCTGCCAGCCCGTTTGCATAGCACCACTAGCATCAAGATAGTACCACGTGTTTCCTATATGTTGCCAGCCCATTTGCATGACACCACCATTGTCTAAGTAATACCACTTATCCTCTATTTTTTGCCAGCCAATTTGCATAGCGCCGCTATCATTAAAATAATACCAGTAGTCAACTATAGGATTCAAAGGATCACTAGAACACCATCTAATAAGCTGCCATCCCGTTTGCATTACTCCTAAACTATCCATATAATACCACTTAGATTTAACTTGAATCCAATCGGTATTTTTCCCATATTCTCCATAATAATACCATTTATTATCTATTTTAGTCCATCCAACTAACACTTTTACTTCAATATGAAAGCTTAAAGTTTCATATCCAGTAGCACTAAATTCCACTTCATGAAAACCTGTTTCATTCAGTTCAATATTAGCAAACTCTAACTCTTTCCATTTGAAATTTCCTTGAATTTCTTTTCCTGAATTATCTACAACTTTTCCATTACTAATATTTGATGCAGAAAGACTTTGCCCCTTATAAATAGAGCTAGCCAATGGCAAATTGACTAAATATGATTTAGCAGGCAAAATTTTAAATGTAATTTCTTTAGTTCCAACGTATTTTCTTTTGTTATTATAGGTCTCTGTCCCACTTATTGTTACACTTCCATAATTTAAAATATTTTCCCCAAACGTTATAGTGTAATCCACATTTTTTTCCAACTTATCTTTCCCATCATACACCTCTATGTTAGGTTCTATTTTGTTACCGGTATACATAATAGAATTTATCTTTTCAAAAGATAAATCACTAACTGCTTTTTCTTGATACCCAGCGCCTTCTATTTTTAACTCCGGAAACTTAAGAAATAACGCATTTAATGTATCCTCCAACTTTTCTGAATCTTTCCAGTTGGATATCTTTAAATTAGACATGTTTTTAATGTTTTTTATTGAATCTAGAGTATATAATTTATCGATATCCCAATTCGACAGATTCAAATTAGTAGAGCTTACGCCACCATAATTATATTCTGAGGTATCAAATAATCCCTCTATATCCGTTATTCCTGATAATATCCAATCGGATAAGTTTAAAACCTCAAAATACGTTTCTCCAAACATAAAGTACATATTTTGAACTAATGCTACATTCCAACCAGATAGATTTAAATTATTTAAATTTTTAATTCTTCGAAACATATTAGTCATGTTTATAACTTTAGATGTATTCCACTTTGACAGATCTAAGCTAGGTAAATTAAATACCTCTTCAAACATTCCTGACATAGCAGTTACATTAGAAACGTTCCAATTCGACAAATCCAGAGAGGAAATAGCACTTCCTAAAAACATATAATTCATATTCTGAACATTTTTTACATTCCACGCATCAATGTTTAACTCTTTCAAGTTTGAAGTTAGAGTAAGGTT
Source organism: Enterococcus nangangensis (assembly GCF_005405245.1). Lineage (GTDB taxonomy): Bacteria > Bacillota > Bacilli > Lactobacillales > Enterococcaceae > Enterococcus_J > Enterococcus_J nangangensis. The sequence goes on from NZ_BJDR01000016.1 coordinate 2,014, forward strand.
CCCTACAGAAAACATTCCTGACATATCTTTAACATTTGAAACATCCCAGAAATTCAGGTTTAGTGAAGTTAAACCAGTGGCATCATAGAACATATTGCTCATATTTGTAACTTTCGAAACATTCCAATTTGCTATAAATAAATCTTTTAATTTATAAGTTTCTTTAAACATACCACTCATATCTGTCACATTAGAAGTATCCCAACTTGACAAATCAAGTGTATCTATCTCAGTGACATCATAAAACATATAGCTCATGTCTTCTACTCTTGAAGTATCTAATAACTCAATATTATCAATTGTTTTAAGTCGAGTCATTTTTGTAAACAACTTAGGGGTCTTCGGTAAAACTACTTTTCCTTCAATAACTACTTTTCTAATATTTGAAATATTTTTACTCCATGGATATGTTAAATCATAACTTGGTCCCTCAGGAGAAAGCAGCGTCCCTGCTTCAAGATATAAAACTCCATCAGTCGTCAAACGCCAATCAATCCCATAATTTCCTTGATCTAAGATAGATTCCTCACTATGTGTTTGTTTAGGAATTAAGAATAGCACAAGTACCAAACAAATCACACTGACAATTATCCCTATACCTCTTTTGCTTTTTTCCATTTTGTCACTCCATTCTTCTTAGAAGCTTATAATGTTTGAAAGGTCTTAAACTACTTTCATATTATCACAGGTAAATATTGTTTTCTATAAAAATAAAAACGTTCTATTTTTTATTCATAGAGAGTATGAGCTCAATAAAATAGCACCTATACGCCAAATAGCCCAACCTCTATACTGAGAGTTGGGGAGTTTGGCGGTTAATTTTATTCTGAACAAATTTTTAGACATCCTCTTAGGCAGTATAACTCAGCTGTTTTGTAGGCGCTGAGGATGATTCATAAAAGAACTCCTAATTTCCTAATGACTCAAGTTCTTCTTTCCGTATGGATAAGGTACTATTCTATAGGCACTTACAGACACATTAATTATCAATGCAGAATCTAGCATTCTAACATATCAGCACTGCTGCACCGAAAACAAGTTATCCTTAAAATTCCCATTTCATAACTGCTTTTCCCCAAGTATTTTGGAGCTCTTTATCGAAGAAGCTAATCATATCCGTTGTTGTTTTGACAGGTTCAACAATACCTACTAAACTAGCTAATCGATCACAAGCATTAGGATGTTCTGTCAAAAATTGAATCGTTCTTTCAAAATCTACACGACCGCTGCGGCTACTACCAAACATTGTAATTCCCTTTTCGAGAACAAGTCTCGTGTTTATCTCAATAGAATGTTCAGAAACACCCATTAAAGATATTGTGCCTTCAGGTTTAATATAGTGAATAATTTGATCTACAGCATCCTGACTCCCCATCCCGCCAACACACTCAATTCCGTGGGAAATGCTCATATCAGCAGGAATTTCATCAATTTGGTAGGTCTCAGTCGCAAAAGAAAAATACTGGAGCTTTTCTGGATTTTTTCCAAATACGAAGATTTTCGATGTGGGAAAGATTCTATTAAGTAACAAGCTGACAATAAAGCCTAAATTTCCATCCCCCCAGATACCAAAAGTTTCGTTATCCCCATTCATTCTTACTTTCAAGCGAGAAATCGCATGCATTGCAACAGAAATTAATTCCGTATATGCGGCTACCTCAGAAGATAAAGATTCTGGAATAGAAACTAAACGATCAGGCGTAGAATAAACATATTCTTGCATTAATCCATCAAAGCCACTAGAGCGAAATTTGGATGTAGGTAAATAGTTTTCACTAATTGTGTTGCTTTTTTCAGCTGGTGTGTTAGGAATAATAATTACTCTTTGTCCCACTTTAAAAGTTCCAGATTTATCTAAAATTACTTCACCGACACCTTCATGAATCAGCGCCATGGGTAACTTTTTTTTAAGAACATCTTTTCCTCTTGAACCAGTGAAATAGCGCTGATCAGCATGACAAATGGAGAGATACGTTGGACGAACAATAACTGTATTAGAAGTCACTTTTTCATCGATGGAAAAAAGTTCAAACTGTCTTGGAGACGTTAGACGGACAACCTGATTAATCATTATCTTTCCTCCAAAATGGCATTAGCGATTTTCAAGTCATAAGGGGTTGTGATTTTTAGATTGGAAGCTTCACCTTGGACCATATAAATTTTTTCACCAGCCAATAAACAAATCTTACATGAGTCCGTTAACGTTCCTTTTTCTTCTTCAGTTAATTTCTCATAACTAGCCTTTAAAGTTTTAATTCGAAAAGTTTGCGGCGTTTGTCCTTGATACATTTCATCACGATTGGGAATATCTGTAATAAGATCATCATTTACCCGAACAATGGTGTCAAAGGACGGAATACCAGTATCTACTGCTGCATATTTTTTTGTCGCTTCTAAATTTTCATCAATAATTCTTTTCGTTACAAAAGGTCGAACCGCATCGTGAACTAAAAGAACATCTTCATCAGTTAATTTATAATGGGCTTCAATATACTCAATCGCTTTATTTAACGTATCGTTTCTCTCAGCGCCGCCTTCGATAATCACGACCCGGTTATCGTCAATATACTTAGCAATAGTATCTTTAGTATGTTCTATCCACGCTTTAGGACATGACACAATTATTTTTTCAAAATCAGAATTTAAAATAAATTTCTCCAATGTATGAATAATAATTGGTTTATTACCTAAAGGAAGAAATTGTTTTGGCATTGAAGTATTACCCATTCTTTTCCCAATTCCGCCAGCCATAATTTGTGCAAAAAACATTTACATCGTCCTCCTAGTATAATCTTCTATCTATCTGTTTTAGATTATTTAAATTTTAATAACTCCAAGGCTGGATTTACTTTTAATAACAAGGTCATTAATGTGTAGACCATAAGTCCAAGTAACCCCTGTGTAAAGGTAAGTATAAAACCATTTAATCCCGTCATATTAATCAAATCTATAACTAGATACGCCAATGCTCCAGCAACACAACATAATAATAAGTTTTTAAAGTTAAAACGATAAGTAGTTTCCTTGCTGAGTATAATAACTCTTGAGAAGGCCAAATAAAATTGTCCTACCGTGTAACCTACAGCAGCACCAGAGGCACCCCAATTAGGAACTAATAATAGGCACAAAATAATATTAATAACTAATCCTATTATAATTGTTCTCGTGTAAGATGCAATTTTATTTTTAGGCACAAGATACATATTAGCAATGGCTTGTTGAATAGTTGCTAATAACATTACGGGAACGAGAATTGGAACTATTTGAACAACCTCTCTAAAGCTGCTTCCCAAAAACAAATCCACTACTCCAGAAATAATGCCTAGAACGATAAACATACAACCCACTGCCATAAATACTTGAATATCAATTGCTTTTCCTAAAAGATCAATCATTTCTTGTTCTTGATTTTCCTTTTCAAGAGATGACATTCGAGGTAAAAGCACTGTATTTAATGAATTAACTAATGAGGTGATTAGCATTATTAAAACTAATGAATTAGAAAACATTCCTACAACAGCCATACTGGTCATAACTCCAAGAATAGTTGTATTCATGTTATTAAATAGCGTCGACGCTACTTTAACTACAAAAAAACTTAGAGCCGGAACAAAGTGAGACCACATTTTTTTTAAAGATACTTTCACAAAAAAGACTTTGTCTTTGATAAAAAACCAAAATGCTAAACCTGACAAAAAGGAACTAAAGCCCATGATTCCGACATAGGTATTCAAATCACTTTGATCACGAATTAAAACGATTGTCAAAATAAACGTAAAAATCTTAACAACGGCATTTACGATAGAAACCATTTTAAAATCTTCTATTCCTTGAAAAAACCACGAAATGTCTAACAACGTGGCCAAAACAACTAGAGATTGCAAAAAAAACAAAATACTAAATTTAGAAAAAAAAGAAAAGATAAGGTAAATAATTAATATACTGGATGAAAAAAAGACATTAAATCCCTGAATCTCCCAAAATCGTTCTGAAAGCTTTTTTTTGTCATTGCGAACAAAGGCAATTTCTCTCACACCATAACTAGATAAACCTAAGCCAGCAACCAATATAAAGTAGCTAACAATAGAGTTGATGTAGTTCCATGTACCTATTCCTTCTGGTTGTAAAGCTCTAGAAACTAACGGGACTGTAATCACAGGAAGCATTACTACCAAGACTTGATAACTAGCTTGATAAAAAAAGTTCCACAGGATATTTTTATTTTTCAATAAGGCACCTCTCTTTGAAAAACACTTCAATTTGCATTAAAGCATATTTATTCTTTCCAATACCATTTGTAGAAGTCATGATTAATTCTATCCCCTTCAGGAGGTAGTGCCATATAGTTATTATAAAGTTGTTTCAAATAAATATCATACTCTGTAATAGAAGAAAAATATTTACCTTCAAATAATACTTTACTATAAGAGTTGAATATCTCCCGAGGATATTTTTCTTTTTCTCTTAAACACGAAGAAGTTAGACAACCGCAAAACTTTGTTTTCTGATTATTGTACTTTTGACTGTATGATTCTAGTTGTGAAACTTGCGTATACATATTTCCATTTATTCTACTTTTAACGTATAAAGGAAAGCAAATAATTGTTTTTAAAAAAACTTTTAGTAAACTAGATGCGCCATTGTATGTAGTTATCCTGCTATAATAAGCGTTATTATCTTTTATGGCGATTTTGTTTTTAAATTTTTTTTCTTCCTCTTGACTATCGGGAATATTATCAACAGGAAATATATCAACGAAGATTCCCATCTCAATTGGAACTTTAGAATATGACTTTGCATAGGTTCTTTTATCACATAACTTTGCATATGCCTTCCTATATCCAGAAGTATTTTTATCTAGCAAATAATATTGGTTATCCTTTTTGAGGACAGAAATTAATTTTTCATACTGAGTTCTTTCCAACATAATGTCAATATCATCATCCCATGGAATAAACCCTTTATGGCGAATAGCACCTATCAATGTACCTCCACAAAGAGAGTATTTTATATCATGTTCAACGCAAATTTCATCAATATATTCTAAAATTTGCAATAGGATGTCCTTTTGTTTTTCACTACTTATTGGTTCTCTTGTCATTCGAAAACCCATCCTTTCATTACATAAAAACCTACGTTTTATTTAAAAATCAATACATCAAATTATATTCAAAAAATTTTTAATTGGATCTAATTATTTGATGCGCAAAAAGATATTCAGAAACTTTAACCGATTTTTCTCGTCAACAAGTAAAGTAGTTTACGTTTTAGTCTATTTTCTAATTATAATATATATCGAAGACTATTATTAAAGTTTCCACTACAATAATTTTTAAAGCCTTTTCAGTAGAAAAAGAGTTCTTAACTGTATTTCATCTAAAAAATTACTACGTAATCGATGAGGATAAAACGTTTTTTTCAAAGCCCCCCCAAAAAAACTTCTATCGCAGAAAATTGCTAAAAGTCTTTTTTCCTTAATAGTGAGTTGATTTTCTGTGATAGCTTGAAATTCATCTAACAATTCTTTATATTTTAGAGAACTATCACTTAGCAAAAATGTTTTGGCTCTCCACAATAGCATTCCAAATTTCCCCATGTTATTGCTAGTTACTGTACTCTCGTGCCTTCGGTAATTAGCAGTGGCAAAGTTATCATATAAAATTTTTCCTTGACTAGCAAACAGCATAGACATCCACGTTCCACGAGCCTTTGATTTTTTAGGCTGGTTTTTTTTCAACAATTCCATAGCTGACTTGTTCATAGCCATAGTAAACTCTAAACCGCACACCTCATAGATTGTATTTTCAAGGGTGAAGTCACTTTTTCTATCCATCGATTTTCTAATAAATTTAAGATTTTTATCACAAATATTATATGAAGAGTAATAGCATAGTGCTCCAGAATATTCTTCATTACTTAAAAACCTAACGGCCCTTTCTATTTTATCCGGTAACCACTGATCGTCCTGATCGGAAAACATAAAGTAATCCTCATCGAACAATTTATTAGTTAATTTGTAAAAGCATTTAGGATATCCAACATTCTCGCCAAGTTCAACCCTAATATTCGAATTATTTTGTGCATATTTTTTTAATATGTTAATAGTTCCGTCAGTAGATCCATCATCACGAATATAAATTTTTACCTTTGGATAACTTTGATTCAGTATACTTTTTAATTGTTCCTCTAAATATTTCTCACCATTATACGTTGACATCAGTACTGCAACTTTTTTCATACGTTCTCCTTATAATACTTCTATTCACCCAAATTTAGCTGAAATGGCGGGTGGTTATGTCTTTTATCTTCCGGTGGTAACGTCATGTAATCACCGTATCTTTGCGTCAAATAACTTTCAATTTTTTGAGGAACTCTTGCTTCAAAGGATTCAAACTTCATTTTTTTTGTTGGATAAATATCTTTTTTATAAACAATGCTTGTAAAACGCTCTGGATCAAACATATATGCCATTCTATCAGTATCTTCATTTTGATACTGCACAGCATATTTCTTGGCCTTTTTATAAAAGAAGCGAGGGCTTAGTTTGAATATTTTAAAGGCTGTATGTGCACATCTACTAACAAATAATACAATGCTTTTCTTCCAACCACTTATATACAAGACTGGACTTGGCACGCCACTTAACACTAATAATTTGCCATAGAACCAAGCTGCAGTTCCTTGTTTTTTCATTTTTGCTTCATCATTAGGAATATTGTCAAAACAAAAAATATCTAAAAATACGCCAAACTCCCCTGGAACATCTTTTAAATCTTTTGTTTTAAATGTAGTTCCATTTAGCCCCCAACGAGTGTTCATTAGCGGAAACATTTCATTAGTTTCGTTGTTTACTACTGTATATTTATCTGAATAATTTTGTCTAGCAATTTCTAGAAACTTATCATAATCTTTGCGATTCATTCCAACATCAATATCATCATCCCAAGGAATAATTCCTTGGTGACGAACAGCCCCAATAGCGGATCCACCACATAAAAAATACTCTAAATTGAACTTATCACATATTTCATCAAACTCTTTCAATATATCTAATTCAATTTTTTGTAATTTTTTTAAAGTTGTTTCATCGTATGTATCATATAGCATCGCTTTATTCACCCTTCTTTACTTTTTCTCTGTAAATCACTCAGCTCTTTTTTCATAAGGGAAACCTCTTGTGTTAACTTCTTATTATGTCTTTCTGCATTAATTAGCGAAATATGGGTAGTCAACGAAAAGACAATCAGAATTGCTGTTGTAATAAAAAGAGCTAATGATGTCAAAGTAGAGATACCAAAGAAATGAGCTATTTTATTGCCAAGATTTGGGAACAGGGCACCAATAACTAACACAACGGACAAACTCAGCCATTTCCCCATTTGTCTAATTTCAGCATTCCCTTTGCGAATCAGTTTTACTGTGAAAATAAAAAAACCGATGGCCAGTAGAATGGCCATAATTTGTAGTTTAAGAGGCATTTTACTTCTCCTTCTTCTCGATCAAAGTTGCAAATAAAATAGATAAGGAAACTGTCACCATGTAATTAATTGCACTAAGTAGTCTAATACTAGATTCTCCAGTTTCTCGTTCAAACATATTTACGCCTACTTCTTTAATCCTTATTTTATGAGCAAGCAAATGCATATAACTTTCGGGCTCGGGATATTTACTTGGATATCGATCTACAAACTGCTGAATAACCTTTCTATTGCCAGCACGGTAGCCACTTGTAACATCTTTAATCTCTACACCCGAAAGCAATTTGATTAATGTAGACAAAATTTTTATACCTAACTGTCTGGCACCTGTTGATTTGAATTCCGAAGTACTAGATGTAACGAAACGGGAACCTACAGTAAAGTCAGCTTCATCTTTGATAATTGGTTCAACTAGATTAGGAAGCGATTCAATATCATGTTGCCCATCACCATCATATTGAATTGCGATATCATAATTTTTTTCAAGAGCGTATAAATAGCCTGTCTGAACAGCACCACCAATACCCAAGTTCTGAATCAACTCTACGTGATCTATATTATTTTCTCGCAAAACTTCTTCTTCATTGTCTGTTGAGCCATCATTAATTACAATATAATCTAAATGATAGCTGCATTTTTTTCTATATGCATCTACTTTTCGTATTACATTTACGATGCCTTCAGATTCATTATACGCTGGGATGATGAGTAATATTTTTATTAAATCCATTTTCTCTTCCTTATCAACATATTTTTTTACTGATTACTTTTCTGATTTAACACATAAAATTTCATTAAAAACTTAGCAATGTCGTTACCCCAATATCGTTTATACATCTCAAATTCTTCTGCTTCACGGGTGTGATCCTTGGTGTTAACCGTTGTTTCTGACTCTTCATGAATACGATGATACATTAGTTTTTCTTGAACAAAGCCAATATTACCTGGTAGCTTCATAATTCGTTCCCAAGCATCCCAATCTAAGGTCATCTTGAGTTGTTCATTGAAACGAAAATTTTTTAATCTTTCCAGATTATAGGAAACTGCTGGACAAGCAATAAAATTTCCTAAAGCATATATTCTTCGTTGGTAAGTTTTATTTCTGGAAAGAAACATTATTTTTAATGCTACGGTTTTAATTTTTAAATTTAAACCTCGTTTACGTACTGCACCTGTAGCATCATTCTCTTCGTAATCTGAAAAGACGATATTACAGTCTTTTACTTTCTCAAACTCTTCAATAATCTTTTCCCCGTAATTAGGTAAGTAAATGTCATCTTGATGCACAATAGTTGCATATTTAGTATCCACAAAAGACAACGCATTATTCCAATCTCTGCCAATTCCTCCGCCATCTTTGTGGAATAATTCAATGTCATATTTTTTACATAAATTCCTGATAACGTTATCAGGAGTACTTGTATATAGTATAACTTTCGATTTTTTATTTCTAACAGATAGTTGACTAAGGCACGATTGCATGCAATCTTCCAAGTAGGGCGATTGTTTGTAAGAACAAATAACAAAGGTATGAATTTTCATGATAGTCTCCTTATACATTTTTACTTTTCATGGCAAGCTTAACTTTCGAATTCACTATCAACAAGAAACTCAACAAAAGTTATCTATACTATCTAAATGTTTCTTTTGTTAATTAATTTTTTGACTTTATTCCATACTTTTATCTCTAAAAACTTAATGTTTTCAATTAATTTAGATACTTTGGTCTCATTACACTCGATTGTCAATAGCGTATTTAAAGCGAGTATATCTTTCTCTTTATACCCCACTCCTAAATTAAGTAATTCTATCAATTCGCAGTATGAGTTCTCTAAAGTGTACTTCTTACTTATATAATCGGAGCGAGAAATAAATATTTTTTTTACTTCATCAAACCTGTCCATATAACTAAAAATATTGGCTAGTAGCTCTTTTTCATTACCTAGAGAATACATCTTACCCGTTTCGTACATATTGTAAACAGACTTAAATCCTAAATTATCAGAAACAATAACTGGAACACCTTTTAACAATGCTTCGATATACACTAGCCCAAATGTTTCCATTGTCGAGGGAAGTACACAAATGTCTTTGTCACTCACACATTCCCAAGGATCACTCACATTCCCAACAAAGACTACATTTCTAACGTGATTCTTTTTTATAAAAAAGTCACACTCTTGTTTATAAGGTTCATCCCATCCCCCTATTAGAACTAATTCCATATTATTTCTATCGATTTTCGAAAAAGCTTTAATTAGTTCTAATTGATTTTTTCTTTTTGTAATTCTTCCTATTGAAACTATCCTAGTATTCTGCCCTTTTTTCAGTTCACTTGATTTTACATTGCTATACGGAATAAATTGTCCAATCTTTTTGCTTGAAATCAACGTCTGAATTTTTTTATTCAATTCCCCTTGTACTGCAAAAATTTCATCTGAGTTTTGTTCAATAAAAGGAATTTTAGAAGCGTAGTATGAAAATTCACCCTCAGGAAATTCGTGAATCAACCAGACATGTGGAATCTGACTAATTGCAGCAGCAACTGCTCCCTGCGGCATATTTACAGTATTCGTAATTACTAAATCAATTTTATTTTTTTTTATCAAATCTACAATTTTATAGTTAACTTTTTGAATAGAAATGGATTGTTGATTAACCGAACCAAAACCACCCATAGGGGCGTCATGCCACCACCACTTGAGTGCAGAAATCAAGTAAAGTTTTATCCCTGATTGACTTAATTCTTTCTTGTATTCCATACTTTTACTATAGCCTTGTGGAGCAACTACATAAATTTCGTGCCCTACATTCTTAAGAGTCCGCATTAGGTTTAAAATAGAAATTTCTGCTCCATTATCTAGCGTTCCTGTCGGCGAAATGAATAGTATATTAGACATGCTAATTTAACAACTCCCTAATCCGAATTAGCCAATCGGTCTCATAGTCAGGTATCCAATAATAGAAAACTATTAAATAAGTCATGATTAGGAAGTTAACTATTAATGTAATGATAACAATTTTTTTTACAGTGTTTTTTTGAAAAACTAATGCTACGCTATTTTTAATGCTCAAGAAGAAAGGTGAAAAGAAAATTAAGAACGGAGTGAAATATCTTCCCTGGGCTCCTACTGAAATAGATGCATTGTCTCCTAGAACAAGTGGCGTCCAAGCAAAATACATTCCGCCAATAATTACAAGAACTTGTAATGGAAACATTAGCGCTGATGCAATCCCAAAGTTTGTCTCTATATCAACGTCAACTAAGTCTAACTGGAACATCAACAATACTAATACTACAATATCAATGTAAATTATCCATAATGGCATTTGAACTTGGAATTGACCTAAGAAACCAAATATTCCTAAAGAAAGTATTCCATTGATATGTCCATTCAAGTTCGTATTTAATACCGAGTTAATCATGACTTGGATAAAATGAGTAATTCCGCCTTTATCTTTAAAATAAAATACTGCCACAATTGATATAAAAAAAACAGATATAAATAGCACAAAGTACTTAAACCTAGCTATTAGTTGATACACTTGATTTAAAAAATTATTTGCTTTCTTAAATTTATCTGAAAAATGAATTTTCAGAAGGGGAAAAAGTAATAGTAGAAAAAAGTTATTCATTTTTGTAACATAACATCCGATAAAAGCTATTATTATTCCCATTATGTTTTTATAATTAAGATTTCTGTTTATAACTAAATTAGAAATTAAGAAGAAAACAAATGAAACGAATACAAAATTAACCACATCATACGATAATGACGATGCTTGCTGAATAGAAATAGGCAATAATGAGATAAACGCTAGAGGAAATTTTCCAAATTTCAGTTTTTTAATAATGAAAAAAAGTGAAATCAAGTAAAATAATGCATTTGTTATTCTTCCCATAGTCATAATAACGCCAACCGACGGATATATAGATTTACCTAGAAGCATTCCTAGCAATTGCGGTATATGCGGTATATTTTTAATCGAAAAATTATTTTCTACCTGATCATTTGCTAAGTTAATTTTTTCAGTAAATAGATTTTTATATTCAGGAAAGCTAACTTTATCTATATTTTCGATACTATTCATCCAATCAAAGCTATTATTCGTTCTAGTATAAACAATTTGCCAAGCCATACGAGCATGATTTGTTTCATCTGGTATTCTATTTAACGGAAAAGCAAAAATACTTATACCAATAAAAAAGGCACCTAAAATCAAAAAAATATTTTCCGGATTATATTTAGTTTTTTCCCTCATACCTTTTATTCCCTTCAACTTTATAATTTATGTTACATTTTTTTACAAATTACATGTTTTTGATTTAATCTTCCGAAATACCCTTTTTAGAACTTTTTTTAATTTATTTTCTTCTTTATTGGTGATAAGTAAATAATTTAAAGAAGAGATTCCTTTCTTTTTATAAGGAAGTATATTATCAATATCTAAAATTAATTCTTTATATGACGAGGCCACATCATACAAAGAAAGAGCTTTAGGAATAAAATCGATTGACTCTTTTTTTATTTGTATAAAGTTTTCCATATATTTACTGATAGTGCCGGATAATTTTTCAATTTCTCCTAATGAATACATTGTCCCGAATTTAAATATTTCATAAACTGATTTAAAACCTAAATTATCAGAAATAATAACAGGTACTCCTTGAAGAAGAGCCTCTACATATACCAAGCCAAAGGTTTCCATTGAAGATGTCAATACGCAGATATCCTTTTCTGTAATTAAATCCCAAGGGTTTTCTCTGTTCCCAATAAACTCTATATTTTTTACATGATGTTCACAAATCCAATCATCACATTCTTTTTTGTACTCGGAGTCCCAATCACCTATAAAGATTAACTTTGTATTTCCATCTAGTAACGAAAATGCTTTAATAAGCTCCAATTGATTTTTTCCCTTAGTTATTCTCCCTATTGAAACAATGCGAATATTATCTCCGTTTTTTAGCTTTGCAATTTTTAACTTTGTATATGGAGTAAAACTTTTAACAATTCGATTAGGAAACATTTTTTTTAATTCACGTTGAAGTTCTCCTGACACTCCATATATAGCTTCTGAATTACAATCAATAAATTTAGTCTTTGAAAGATAATAAGCAAACTCGTTCTTTGGAAATTCATGAATCAACCAATAATGAGGAACGTTTTCGATAGCCGCAGCAACTGCTCCCTGGAATATGTTAACAGTATTAGTAATTACCAAATCAATACTTTTCGTTTGTATAAATTGTTGAATATCTAAAATATTTTTTTTATAAAAGTATATTCGTTCTTCATGAGTTCCAGCTAATCCTCCCGGAGCGTCCTCCCACCACCACTTAAGCGAAGGGATAAAGTGGACGTAAATTCCAGCTTCTCGACAAAGATTAAAATAATCAGTTTGAGCAGGTCTAAAATGTTGAGGAGCCACGGCATAAACCTCATCACCTAAATTAACTAGATACTTCATCAAACTAAAAATTGAAATCTCTGCTCCATTGTCAAACGTTCCTGTTGGTGATATAAACAGTATCTTTTTCATAACTACCTCTCTAATTCTAATCTTCTTTGTTTTCTAAGAAGGTGCTAAACTGATCAATATGTTTATAGGTGCTATGTTGATTTACAACAGCACTGTAGGCATTATTGGCAATACTTATCCTCTTTTCAGAAGACAAAATTAAAGATTCTAGGGCTTCAAACCAGCTATCATCAGTAGCTAAAATTCCGTTTACATCATTAATAATTGTTTCATTAAACGAACCAATATTGCTGGCAATAGTTGGAACCTTCACTAAGGCTGCTTCAATCCATTTAATTTCAGATTTTGCTTGATTAAAAATCGAATTCACTAACGGAGCTAGATTAATGTCCACTTGACGAATTAATCTAGGTAGCTCATGCCATTCAACATAATCATGTTGCTTAATTTGTGCTTTAAATAAAGATAATTCATCTGGTAAATCTAAATAGCCAACAAGATGAAGTTCAACATTCGGATATGCTTTTAATAGCTTAATTAAAGCTGGCTTAATTAGCTCAAAGTTTTCGTTATGTGTGATTGATCCAGAAAAATAGCCAATTTTTACTAGTGCGCTATCTTGCTTTATCTCTTCTATTGCTTTATCGCTAGCAGCAATCAATTCTGCACTAGCTAAATTACGATTTAATAGAACCAAATCTTTATAATTCTTAAGTTCTTTTTGCATAGTACCCGTGCTAGTGATGATGCCATCGCATAAACACATCATCTGACCATAAGAGTTAACACCAGCATCATACTTGAGTTTCTCATCTCTAGAAAGACTTTGCGTATACGAAAGCTGATTGGTATATTTGGTATCGATTACCAAGTCATCAATATCAAATAATACCGTTTTATTATACTTTTTAGCTAGTCGGCATAGTTCACTTAACTCATTTGAATATGCGCAACGGTAAATAATAATATGACTCGCATGCTCTGCATAGCCCATTTGGAAGCCAGAGCGATTAACTACCCATACCTCATGACCTAAACTACGCAATTGTTCTGCTTTATTTAAGACGCGATAACGAGTACATTGAGGAATAGCATTTTCTACACCATCAATAATTAAAATATGTTCTTTAACCTTTTTATTTTTGACTTCATCCATAATATCATAAATGACCTGCATAGGATAACTTGTTTCATTTTCAAGATACGTTAATAGTGCTGGCACTTCTGTCTCTCTAAGTAGTCCTTGCCAAGCAAATTTATCATTATCATAATTAGCAAATGCAGTATATTTAACTAAAGGCACACCATCTTTTACCATCGTTAAAGGGTGAATATACATTGCAGAATCTTCATTTGTACTAGCCAGAGAACCGTGAATAAAGCCCTTATCAGCAAAATATTTAGTAAATACTGTTTCGTGTTTACCAATAGCTTTATTTCTTGAATCCGTGTCCTCCAATTTCGCCCAATAGTCATAAAAAGAATTATTTTGTAACAATGACCTTTCGATTACTAAAAAGTAGGACTGCAGATGCTCTGGAATATAATGATAAGGATTATACTGTGTAAAATCTGGTTGTGGATCTCCATAAGAAATGCCCCAAAAGTCCAATTTTCTCGTAGCCATCTTATCAAAAGCCGCTTTTAAATCTGACACTGGGCCAACATTTGTATCATTGACTAGCAGTAACTCATCAAATTTTCTTAACTGTTCTTCTCCTAAATATTGAATACCATAGCGAAAGGCAGCTGTATCATAGCCAGAGTTATCCCTAAGCTGAACTTCACCATAATTTTTTAAAGTTTTGATATCCTCTTCTGGAAGACTGCCATTCACTACAATTAACACTTTATCAGAAAGCTCAGCAAGTGCTTTCAAAAAAATAATTTTATATTCTTGAAGGTGTGCTTGTCCTTCATAAATGACATAAACTAGAACTCTTTTAGGGTCTTGATAATTATTTTTTTTTCGTTGTACAGAACGGGCAAGACGTAACACTCTACCTTTCAAACTTGTTGAAACTGATAATGTCCCTTGTACTTTTCTCTTAGCTTTTCCTAAATACGTTCGAATTAATCTAGGATGTTTAACGATTTGGCCAACAAATTTTAGAGGGCGAATAATAGCATTCCCTATTTGATAAGACTTTGATGCTAAAATCAATTGATTTTCTTGTTGTAAGAATTGATTTTTTTGTTGAATCTCAATATTATGTTTAGACAATTCACCAATTTCTGCTTCAAGTAATTGCTTTTCTTGCGTTAATGAAGAAATTTGAGCAGTTTCCTGTTTCAGTTTTTCAGTTAAATCAAGTCGCACAGATTCTAAATCGTGTACATAATCAGTAACTTTACTTAAGTGTTCAAGCAACTCACTTAATCTACCCTCTAATAAAAAAACATTTGCTTGAGCACCACGATACACATTTTCTGGCATTAATTTTAGATACTTCTTCATAATGTAGAAGTAAACTTCAAAATAAAAATGTTCGTCTCTTCTATTAGAAATTGAACTTTCTAGCACACGATAATTCACGTTAGCCTCAGAAACATAGTAAGGATTAGCACTTTCATTAACAATCAAATTTAACATAAAATCGTAATCTACTAGTTTTTTTCTATTCAGTTCTAAATCGTACCTTGCTTTACCAATGCCGGCCACACGTAAAAGCGAGCAATTATCAATATAATTTCCCACTAAATAGTCATCCAGCACAAATGGCTTCGATTCCATAAACATTCTTTTACTATCAGGATCAAATAAATTTCCATATAATATATCTGCATTCGTCTGAAACGCAGCTTGCATCAATTTATCTATATATGTACTTTCTAAGTAATTATCACTATCAACAAATAATAAGAAGCTTCCTTCAATCCAATTAAAAGCGCTATTTCTGGTAACACAAATACCACTATTTATTTGAGAGCGGTACTCTGTTCGAGCAAACGGGGATTTTGCAATGACTTTACGAATAATATTGTGTGACTCGTCCGTTGAACCGTCGTTAATCACTAATAATTCAATATTTTTGTAAGTTTGATTATAAATACTATCTAAACACTGCTCAATATATTTTTCATGATTAAAACATGTCACAACTACTGAAACTTTATTATCCATAAAGTCATCTACATCCTTATCTAAATTAATTTAAACTTTCCAACTGCCATTTCTATTCATTATCCCAGAACTAGACATTCTTGCACTTTTATCCATGCTTGGACTAGGTGAAACAATAACTATCGGGCTGTTTTCGCTGTCTGCAATAGCAAAAGGTTCATCATTATCTCCACGAACAGATACAATCAATTTTAGCTTACACTGATTTATGCCTTGTAGGTTACATTGATACTCAATAGACTTCTCTCCTACACCCGAAGTCATTAAGTTTAACGAATTATCATTATAAATCCAAACATTTCTTTCAATATCCATTAACGAAAAAGCAATATAAGTTTGGCGGTCCTTAACTACATCATATGCAATCTGAAATTTAAGAAGTCGATTTTCATTATCTAATAACTTTTCAGAATTAAGTGTTACCTTTAAATCCCTAACATATACTACTTCTTCAACTTCTTCAACTTCCTCAATAACCGTTGTAGCTCCAGTTTGTGAAACATTATCTAAAGAATATTGGTTTGCTACATCATCAGGAGTTCCAATAACTTTAATTTTCCCTTTGTCAATAAGCATAGCTCGATTACAATATTTCCTGACAGCTTCCATTGAATGAGTAACTAGAATAATCGTTTTCTTTTCTTTTTTTGCTTGCATAAAATAATCATTACATTTTCTTTGAAACGCTTCATCACCTACTGCTAGAACTTCATCCAATACTAAAATATCACTCTTTGCTTGAATCGCAACTGAAAATGCCAATCTCACTTGCATGCCACTAGAATAGTTCTTCAATTTTTGATTCATAAATTCGTGAAGTTCAGCAAAATTAACAATATCCTGATACATATCATCAATCTCTTTTACAGAAAAACCTAGTAATGCACCATTTAGATATACATTTTCTTTACCCGTTAGTTCGGGGTTAAACCCCACCCCTAATTCAATAAAAGAAACTAACTTCCCATTAATAGCAACCGTTCCCGTTTCAGGAAGATAAATTTGAGAAATAATTTTTAAAAGTGTAGACTTTCCGCTACCATTCCGCCCGACAATACCAAAAAAATCACCTTTTTTAACATCAAAAGAAATATCACGTAAGACTTGTTGTTCACGGTAACCTTTTATTCCTTTAAAGTAATTTACTAGTGTTCGTTTTAAACTTGTCGTACTTTCCACAGGCAAGCGAAAAGATTTACTTATATTTTCAACTTTAACTGCAATATTTTTTTCCATATCTAGATAATCTCCGCAAATTTCTTAGAGTTTTTATTAAAGACTTTAAAACCAACTACCAGAATAACGAACGGCAACGCATAAGGAATAATGAGAATCCACTTTTGATTAATCATGGACCAAGACGTTAAATTCACAGGACTCGTAAGCAAGTAGCGCATATCTTGGATAATTTGGGCCATCGGGCTTAGCATCATGATTTTGGCAATGGTTTGATTAACATTCACCACCATTGTAATTGGATAGATAATTGGGGTCATATACATCCCTATTTGCATAAATACTTCCCAAATTGGGCCAATATCTCTAAACCGGACATAAATAGTTGCTAAGATAAAAGTTACTCCCAAAGTAAAAGCATACAACTCTACTAGTAGAAATGGTGTGACAAAGGCAAATTTTGAGATTTGCACGCCGTTAATCAAGGCAAAAATAAACACAATAACTAAGTTAATTAGTAAATTGATTAAAGCATTAATAGATACTGCAACAACCACAATGTGTGTAGGAAAGCTTAATTTTCTTAATAAATCTCCCCGTTGAACAATGGACATCATCCCTAAGTTCGTCGTCTCTGTAAAAAACTGCCACAGGACCATCCCTAATAACATTGCTACAGCAAAGTGTGGAACATCAGCACCAAATCTTAGGAAGTAAATAAACACTACATACATTACAGCAAACAACATTAAGGGTTTCAAAACAGACCATAAATAACCCATAACAGAACCTTGATAGCGCATCTTAAAATCAGTTTTAACTAATTCTTTTAATAAAATACGGTTTTTTCTTTCAAACACGTAGTCACTTCTCCTTTTACCATAAGTTTAAAAGCCCTCCCAAGATCACTCTCAGGAGGCCTATTAAACAGTTTCCAATCAAAAAGTCTTATTGTCCGCTCTTCGCATAATTTGCTTCTACTGCGGCTTTTTCAGCTTGCCACCAGGCTTCATTTTCCGTGTACCATTTGATAGTATCTGCTAGACCATCACGGAAATTGGTGAATTGAGGCGTCCAGCCTAATTCTTCCCGCAATTTAGTAGAGTCAATGGCGTAACGTAAGTCATGGCCTGGCCGATCTTTAACTTGTTCGTAGGCGTCTTTGGGTTGACCCATCAATTCTAAAATGAGTTCTAAGACGTGTTTATTGTCTTGTTCGCCATCGGCACCGATGAGATAGGTTTCCCCCATCCGACCTTTCGTCAAAATCGCCCAAACAGCTGAAGAGTGGTCATTGGTATGAATCCAATCTCGTACATTTTTCCCATTACCGTACAATTTTGGCGTAATGCCACTTAAGATATTGGTAATTTGGCGAGGAATGAATTTTTCAATGTGTTGGTAAGGGCCATAGTTATTGGAACAATTAGAAATGGTCGCTCTAAGCCCAAAAGAACGGACCCACGCCCGGACTAATAAATCAGAGCCGGCTTTGGTAGAAGAATATGGACTAGAAGGATTGTAAGGGGTGTGATCTGTGAACTTTTCACCGGGTCCTTCCCCATGTCCTGGTAAGTCTTCTCGTAATGGTAAATCGCCGTAGACTTCATCGGTTGATACATGGTGGTAACGCACGTCGTACTTGCGACAAGCTTCTAGCAAGGTATAGGTGCCCACAATATTGGTTTGCACAAATGGTGACGGGTCTTTTAAGGAATTGTCATTGTGGGATTCAGCGGCATAGTGCACCACGGCATCCGCGTCTTGTACTAAGCTATCCACTAAAGGCGCATCGCAGATATCCCCCACGACTAACTTCGCGCGGTCTTCAGGCAGTCCGACTAAATTTTCTTTATTCCCGGCATAGGTTAATTTATCCAAAACCGTCACAAAAACGTCTGGATGGTTGTTCACTACATAATGGACAAAGTTAGAACCGATAAAGCCGGCTCCCCCGGTCACAATAATCTTTTTCATGGCTCGACTCCTTTAAATTTCGCCGTAAACGAAAGGATTTTCCCCTTCGAAGGCTTTGAAAGTTGGATGTTTTAAGTCCTTTTCGGACGTAATAGCGTGTTGAATATCAAATGGCCAGTTAATCGCTAAATCAGGATCATTAAAGGCAATCCCGCCATCTGCTTCTGGCGCATAATAGTTATCACATTTGTACAAGAAGTTCACATTGGGAGTTAAGGTACAAAAACCGTGGGCAAAGCCTTTGGGTACTAAAAGTTGACGGTGATTGTACTCGCTTAAGATAAAGCCTTCCCATTTGCCATAAGTTGGGCTGCCTTTACGCATATCCACAATCACATCGTACAAGGCACCCGTCACCGCCCGCACGAGTTTCGTTTGTGCTGCGGCCCCTTTTTGAAAATGTAACCCGCGTAAGACACCAGGTTCTGAGGACAGGGAATGATTGTCTTGAATGAAGTTGTAGGGGATGCCTGCTTCTTGAAAGACTTTTTCGGAATAGCTTTCCGTAAAAAAGCCGCGATGATCGCCAAAAACTTGTGGTTCAATAATCAACGCATCTTGTAACGTCGTTTTCGTAATTTTCAATGACATGAATGAGGACTCCTTATTTTTGCGCAGCCAAACGTAACATGTATTGGCCGTAATCATTTTTCTTTAAAGGTTGAGCCAGTTCAATCAATTGTTCTTGATTGATGTAGCCCATGCGATACGCAATTTCTTCTAAACAAGCAACTTTTAAGTTTTGTCGTTTTTCAATCGTTTCAATAAAAGTGGAGGCTTCTAGTAAGGATTCGTGCGTTCCCGTATCTAACCAGGCAAAGCCCCGGCCCATCACTTCAACGGAAAGTTGACCTTTTTCTAAATAGACTTTATTAACGTCGGTAATTTCTAACTCACCTCGGGGAGAAGGTTGAATATTTTTAGCAATCTCCACCACTTGGTTATCGTAAAAATAAAGTCCGGTGACGGCGTAATTTGATTTTGGCGCTGCCGGTTTTTCTTCAATAGAAATAGCTTGCATCTCGTCGTTAAATTCCACTACGCCAAAGCGTTCCGGATCATTGACATGGTAGCCAAAGACCGTTGCGCCGACTTCTTTTTGTGCTGCCCGTTGTAGCATCTTAGAAAGGCCACCACCATAATAAATGTTGTCCCCTAAAATCAAGCAGACGGAATCATCGCCAATAAAGTCTTCCCCTAAAATGAAAGCTTGGGCTAAGCCATCCGGACTAGGTTGTACTTTATATTCAATGTGAATGCCTAAGTCATGTCCGTTACCGAATAATTGTTCAAAGCGCGGCGTATCATCCGGTGTGGAGATAATCAAGATTTCTTTGATGCCGGCTAACATCAAGGTAGACATGGGATAGTAAATCATCGGTTTGTCGTAAATAGGCATTAATTGTTTAGAGGTTGCTTTGGTTAATGGATAGAGGCGGGTGCCTGACCCTCCCGCTAAGATGATTCCTTTCATGAAAAAAACTCCTTTAATTTTTAGTTTTACGCATACTCAGGTAACATTTTAACATAGTCCACCGTCCTATGAGCATTTCTTTTTTACTTCTTTTTTTCATTCCTGTTACATTTCCCCCATGACGAACATAATTCATCAAGGGTTGGGCTAAATGTACCACTGGATAGTTGTTTTTCTTTGCCACTAAAAAAATCCACTGGTCATGCATCTGGATTGTGGTTGGGAAAGGTAAAATCATTTTTTTTAAACGCTTCGTAAAAGCCATCATACAGCCGGCTAAGCCATTTTTATAAAAGTTACGTAAAACTGAAATCGGTGGTTGATTCTTTTTAAATTGATTCCATGATGCGGCAACTTCTTGGAAGTTGCCGTCTACGACGTGCGCATCGTGAATGACTAAGTCGGCTTGCTGCTCTTTAAAAGCCTGTTGTACTGCTTGTACTTTATTAGGTAACCACTCATCGTCTTGATCACAAAGGTAGATAAAATCCCCATTAGCCTGTTCAATCGCTTTTTCAAAGGAATAGATGGGACCACGATTTTTTTCGTTAATCAAAATATCATAACCCACCGGATATTCATTAAAAATATTTCGACAGAGTTTGACGGTATTATCGCTAGAATGATCATCCACCACAATCACTTCATCGCTGGCCGTTAATTGCGAAAGAATGGAGCGCAATTGTCGCTCTAAAGTTTTGCTACCATTATACGTAGCTAGACAAACTGAAATCATTTTGTTCCTCCCCAAAGTAAAGTCAGCCCAGCAAAAAAAGTTGTTTTGGCAAAGTATAAATCCCGCACCTTAACGAGTTGTTTCGCGCTTCTTTTAAACAACTGCCAGCAATGTGTCCTTAGTAAATCGCGTCGATAACGGGTATAAAATAGTTTTTCAGCTGCCAGAATTTGTTGATAGCGGCCATGACTCATGGTTGTGTAATCCAAGACTGATAACTGATGTTCCAGCTTGGTATCCAGCACTAACACTTCACCTTGTTGTTTGTGTAACGCATAAAAAAGCCAGTGATCCGAAAAATCTAAGGGAAATTCCGGATTAAAACCGCCAATTTTTGTTAAAAAGCTGAAGCGCAGTAAGCTACCTGAATTAATCGCCATCACCTCTTGTGCGTAACAACCAGAAGTTAGAGCTTGTGCGTTACGATTAATGTAGTCAGCACTTTTCACCGGCGAAATTTGCTGACTCCCCGCAAAAATTTTGGGGACAACAGCAAAAACGTTAGGGGCGATTACTAGTTGCTGTAACTCTTTTAAATAGGCTAAGGAAAGCTGGGTATCTTGATCTAATAGCAACAAGCCATCATAGTCTTTCCCTTGCAATTGCTGATAAGCAAAATTATAGCCCGCCGTCACTCCTAGGTTACGTGGATCATGCTGATAAATGAACCACGGCGAAGTAGGAAAGTCTTGGGCTATTGGACTATTATCATAGCAATAGATAGGAATCTTGCTGGCAAATATTTCGCCCAACCACGAAAAAAAAGGTAATTGTTGTATTTTTTTTTGATATAAAACTACTACGATTGCAAATTTCATTCGTCGACTCCTAGAAGAATTGCCAGCCCCATTTATTAAAGTAGCGGATCATAGACTGCAAAAAGATTTTAAAGAGTTTAAAGCTGCGGTGAGCCCCTTTAGCATAGAAATGTGTCACTTCAGCTTGCGGTAGATAAATAATTTTTTGCTGCACTTGCCGATATTTCTGACATAAATCGTTGTCTTCAAAATACATAAAAAAGCCCTCGTCAAAACCTTCAACTGCTAAAAACGCAGCACGCGAAGTAAACATAAAGCAGCCTGAAGCAAAAGCGATTTCTTGGACCTCATCAGTCAAATCACGGCATTCAAAGTAGGCTAGACGGCGCTGAAATATTTTCTTCAAAAAATTTCCTGGCAAAAACCGCAAAAAATAATCAAAAACAGCTAACCGCCGCCGCACTAAAAATTGCGTAGATCCATCAGTATTCAAAACTTTTGGTGCCACCATTCTTTGGGGCTCTTTTTCTAAATACCTTAGCATTCTTTGGAAACTTTTTTGACTAACGAGAATATCCGGATTACAAATTAGGAAAAGCTCTTCCGTGGCTTGACGCGCATTATAGTTATGCCCGTGACCAAAACCGCGATTTTCTGCGCCATAGTGGATAGTAATTTGTTCGCTTTGGTATTCGGCGAGTTTTTTTTGAAAAGCACTTGTTGAATGATTATCATAGAGATAAATGCGACACGGAAAGAAAGGCAAAATTTCTTGTTGTAAGTTGGCCAATGTTTTAAAAACATCGTCGCCATTGTATGTGACGATACTGATAGCAATTTGTAAATTCTTCACCTAAATCCTCGCTTTCCATGCTACTTCTTGTAAAATATACCTTTGTTTATCATAAAGCCCGAGCTTAATAAAATCAAGATAACCTTAATTTCTATAGATTTTCTTTAAGAAACATGGTTAAATCTCTTTAACTATTGTAGAATAACAATATATTCGTTGGAAACCTAGAAAGCGAGCAAACGTATGAGCATGACTTTTAGTACCATTACTAAACTCTTTATTACTTTTTTAATTTCCCTAGCTTTAACGCCTTTGGTGCGACACTTAGCATTGAAAATTGGCGCAACAGATATTCCTAATAAACGGCGCATGAATCGTGTGCCTATGCCGACAATGGGGGGGCTAGCAATCTTTTTAGCCTTTACTTTTTCTGCTCTTATCTTATTTGCTGATATCATTCCTACTAAGTTCTTTTTACAAATTTTTCTAGGTGCCCTAATTATTATCGTCTTAGGCGTCATTGATGATATCAAAGAGTTGAAACCACGGCAAAAGACGTTAGGGATTCTTTTGGCTGCTTTAGAAATTTACTTTGTAGCCGGGGTCCATTTTGATGAGTTTACTTTGCCAGTTATTGGCACGATTCATTTAGGGTGGTTTGGTTTACCCATGACCATTTTGTGGATTCTTTCTATTACCAATGCCTTTAACTTGATTGACGGCTTAGACGGTCTATCGTCCGGCGTTTCCATCATCGCCTTAGGAACAATCGGCACCATTGGCTATTTCTTTTTGCATCCTGATACGATTTACGTTCCTATTTTGATTTTTATCTTAGTAGCAGCGATTGCTGGGTTCTTTCCTTATAATTTCTATCCCGCGAAAATTTATCTAGGGGATACGGGGGCATTGTTTCTTGGCTTTATGATTTCCGTTTTATCTTTGCAGGGCTTGAAAAATGCCACGTTAATTACCGTGATTAGTCCCATGATTATTTTAGGCGTACCGATTACCGACACAGTCTTTGCAATTATTCGCCGCTTTATTAATAAGCAACCGATTACTTCAGCAGATAAAATGCATTTGCATCACCGACTGTTATCGTTAGGTTTTTCTCATCGTGGAGCTGTTTTAACGATTTATACGTTGGCGTTAGTCTTCTCTTTAATCGCTTTTCTCATGAGTTACAGTGATAACACTTGGGGCTTGATATTACTAGTCTTAGCCTTATTTTTCGGATTAGAGCTTTTTGCTGAATTAATCGGACTAATGGGGCCTAATCATCAACCCGTCTTAAATCTTTTGAAATATATTGGTAATCCTGAATTCCGTTTAAAACAGCGCTTAAAAAAACAGAAAAATGAAAAAAAGAATTGACATTAATCGTCAATTCTTTTTTTATCTACTTCCTCTTTCCCAACTAATTTCTTAATTCTTGCCAAAATTCCTTTACGCTCCTTCAATTCCGTACCAGAACGATACTCCGCTAACACAGCGTTGATAATGCCACCTAAAATAATAATAGAACTGGCGAGGTTAAGCCAGAGCATTAAGACGATAAAACTGCCGATAATTTGATAACTGGCCATCGCTGGTGAAAAATAGCTGAGATACAAGCCGAAGACCTGCGATAATAAGACCCAGCCACAAGAAGTAAATAAAGCGCCGGGCCAAACGTCCCGCGTTCGAATCTGCGCATTAGGCAAAAGGCGATAAATTAAGCACATGACAATCACTAAGCCCACAATAACGACCGGCCATTTTAAGGCACTAAAGGTGTCGACAATCGACAAAGAAAAATGGAAAACAGATTGTAACCAATTGAGAATCTCTTGTCCTAACCCTAAAACCACCATTACTCCTAGTAACGCAATAATCAGTAAAAACATCATCATAAAGGAAACTAATTTGGCAACAAAAAAATTACGCCGTGCCTCCACCCCGTAAGCTTTATTCATAGCCCCTTGTAAAGCATTGACACTTTTGGAAGCCGCCCATAATGTTGCTAGTGCAGAAAAAGAGACTAAACCTGTGCTACTTTGAGTTAGGAGACTGGTAATAGCCGGTTCTAACTGCTGGTAAATTTCTGCTGGCATTAGTTCCTGAATATAAGGAAGGACAGTGCTGGGATCTAGCTTTAAATAAGGCAAAATACTCCCCACCGCCATAATCAAAGGAAAAAGCGATAACATTAAATAGTAAGCTACTACAACACCAGAGGAGCCCATTTCTGCTTCTTTCATTCGCCGTTGCGTAATCACGATAAAATTTAACAACTTTTTATTTTTAATCATTTGACCTAATTTATCCATCCCATCACCTCTGATAAAAAAAGGAATGAAGCCGAAGTTTCATTCCTTTTTGTTTTTGTTGTTAATACGTGCCTTCTTCGCCTTGTGAAGTTAATAAGTACGGGCCATCTTTAGTAATGGCTAAAGTATGTTCATACTGACAGCTCCACTTGCCATCGCGCGTGTAAGCCGTCCAACCATTAGGATCCATTTTCATTTTCCAAGTACCCACGTTTACCATGGGTTCAATGGTAATCACCATGCCTTCTCTTAAACGCATCCCTTTGCCGGCTTCACCATAATGAGGTACAGCTGGATCTTCATGAATTGTGGGGCCAATACCATGACCGATAAAGTCCCGCACGACACCAAATCCTTCGCCTTCCACGTAGGTTTGAATTGCATGACCAATGTCCCCAATCCGTTTACCCACTTGTGCTTGTTCAATACCTAAGTACATTGCTTTTTTCGTTACGTCCATCAAGCGGGCAATTTCTGGTGACACTTCGCCAACAGCATAAGCCCAACAAGAATCGGACATCGCACCCTTATAATCTACACACATATCGACTTTCACTAAATCGCCATTTTTCAAAACATCTTTCCGGGGAAACCCATGGCAAATTTCATCGTTGATACTGGTACAAGTGGCATATTTATAGCCGTCAAAACCCATTTGTGCCGCAATCGCGCCCCGTTCTTTAATCAGTTTGCGGACGTACATCTCAATATCCCAACTGGTAATTCCTGGTTTAATAAAACTACGTAAATGACGGTGAACATCGGCTAAAATTTCGCCAGATTCTTTCATCATTTCAATTTCACGTTCTGATTTTAAAGTAATCATGCTTTTTTTCGCTCCTATCGTTTTCGATTTTATTCTAACATATTTTGTTAAAATAGTAAGCTTTCAACAAAACTTCTCCCTATCTAGTAAAAAAGCATAATTTGTGCTAATATTCTTTGAACATTAAGACACGAAAAAGGAAGGTTATCCCCATGCTGCTCCTACTATTCATCACCTTTACCGGTTATGTTTTACTCCTGAAAAAAAATAATCCCCAAAGCTCCCTAACAAAAATTATTTTAAAAAGTCTCAAAACAAATGTGTTACTCTTCGCTGTTAGTCTGCTCCTAAGTACGCTACTGGGGCAAAAATTATTACCGGCACTACTCCATCTTCATTTTTGGTTACTAACACCCTTAAAAGTTAGCGGTACTTTTGTTGTCTTAACATTTATTGCGGTTGGTCTTATTTTCTTATTACGGCGCCTTACGCAGAGTCAACACATCGCGCGGCGTAATTTAAAAGCTGGGGATTGGACCCTTTACTTCATTACTCTTCTTTTTATTTTTATTGGCAGCCTCTTCTTCTTTAGCTGTTATTGGGGCATGAATCACTTTGGCAAATTATCCATCGACCAAATCGTCTATCATCTTAACGAGCCTTTGACGGGTTCTGACAACACGCAAATTTATTCCTTTATGGAAAATGCGGCTTTAAAAACGTTAGTGGTTACGGCCGTTATCTCAGAACTGTTACTTTTTTCCCTCAGCACCTCCTATCATCGGCTAGCCCCCAAAAAAATCGGTGATTTTTTCCGACACAAAATTTTGCGGCGGGTGCTTCCTGTGGTTGCTGGTTTACTCATTTTATTTTTAGGAGGAACTTTTGGTTTACAACGGGTTGGCTTTGCCCAGATTAAGGCCTACTTTTTTGAAACCAGCCAACTAATGGCGCAAGAATATGTGGACCCGCGCCAAGTAAAGATTACTTTCCCAGAAAAGAAACGCAATTTGATTTATATTTTTCTAGAGTCCATGGAATCTAGCTACTTGTCCACCGAATTAGGAGGCGCGGAAAAAGAAAATTTACTCCCCAATTTAGCTGAGCTAGCGCAAACGACCGGTTTTAACTTTTCTAACACTGAACTTTTAGGGGGCGCACAACAAGTACCTGGTGTGGGCTTCACTACTGGTGGTATGGCGGCCCAAACGGCTGGCGTACCCTTACTCACTTCTGGCAACCACAATCGCTACGGTTCTACTTCACAATACTTACCCGGCGCTTATTCCTTAGGGGAAATTTTAGACCAACAAGGGTATCAACAGACCTTACTCATTGGTTCTAAAGCGAGCTTTGGCGGTCGGGATAAATATTTTACGCAACACGGCAATTACAATATTTTAGATTACAATACCGCGATTACTGATGGCTGGATTGCCCCTGACTATCACGTTTGGTGGGGCTATGAGGACCAAAAACTTTTTGGCTATGCGAAAAACACCTTAAATAACCTTGCCAGTAGCAGTGAACCTTTCAATTTTACGATGTTAACGGTGGACACCCACTTTGAAGATGGCTACCTTTCTGACGATACACCGAAAGTTTTTGACGACCAATACAGTAATGTCATTCACTACTCCGATGAAATGCTTGGTGAATTTCTAAGTTGGATAATGACGCAACCTTTTTACGCTAACACCACCGTCATTATTTCTGGCGATCATTTAACGATGGATAAAGATTTCTTCGCTGACTTAGCGCCGGACTATACCCGGACTGTCTTTAATCTCTTTTTAAATTCAGCGATAACACCAGCGACTGGCAAAAATAAAAACCGACAATTTTCTACGATGGATATGTACCCCACAACCTTAGCTGCACTGGGGGCAAAGGTTAGCGGTGAACGTTTGGGGTTAGGGACGAATCTTTTCGCTGACGAACCCACCTTAATGGAAAAATACGGGTATGAAACCTTTAACGCGGAATTAGCCAAACGTTCCGACTTTTACCAAAATACGATTATTCAAGGTTCGGAAATTGAAGTCCTCACCCCGACGAAAACAAAAAAATAAGACTAACCAGCTAGAAAATTTTTCCCTCCCTATGAAAAAACGGAGAGAATGTGTTAAAATTTCTTTGTTAAAACATTTTGATGGAGGTAACCCATGGCTTTAGCTAAAATTGTTTATGCAAGTTTAACCGGCAACACTGAAGAGATTGCCGATATTGTTTCTGAAGCACTAGAAAACTTAGATATTGAAGTGGATATGGCGGAATGTACTGAAGTAGACGCTGATGAATTTAACGATGCTGATTTATGTATCGTCGCCAGTTACACATATGGTGACGGTGACCTCCCTGACGAAATTCAAGACTTTTATGATGATTTACAAGAGTTAGATTTAACAGGGAAAATTTTTGGTGTCGTAGGTTCTGGCGATACTTTCTACGGTGATATGTTCTGTAAGGCTGTAGATGACTTCGAGGCGGCCTTTTTAAAGACGGGAGCCACTAAGGGTGCTGAAGGCGTTAAAGTGGAACTAGACGCACAAGCAGAAGATATTGAAAAATTGGAAGCTTTCGCCAAAACCCTAGCTAGCAAACTATAAGAAAAAAACTGGTGGGAAATTTATTTTCCGTACCAGTTTTTTTTAAAGTTGTAGCGTAAGTCTAGGTTCTTACCACTGCTCTAGCTCTGTCAAAATAAAAAAGCGTCAGTCTCAAGTGCGGCCTGTCTTGAAATATGCAGGACAGGTGCCACTGAGGATGACGATTTTTTATTTTTTTCATGCGCCAACAGCTTCTTCCTTATCCAAAATAGTCCCGATGGAATCTTGAATAATGGCAATCATTTGCTCTTGTGTTGGATGAATAATATTAGAACTCATTAAAGAGGCTAAGCCGGTAACGGTAATCCACGTACCCGTATGCAAGCGATTAATCACATCTTCTGGTAAGTTAGCATAATGCTCATCTTTCCGTGCCCGTTGTGAAAACATCGTGTAAGAAAAACTGTGCATCCGTTCGCCGCCGCCGTAATCTTCTAAATACAGCGCTTTATACAATTTGTTTTCATGCTTTGCGAAGTAGATATAATTTAAACCCATATCCACCACGTTGTCCCCCGTGATTGCCTTAGTGAAAATTTCTTCCCCAAGATAATCGTGAATGCGATCAAACACCGCTTCTTTCAGCTCGTCCATGTTGCGAAATTCCAAATAAATCGGTTGCGTCGAACAAGCCATGTGCTGCGCAATATTGCGCGCCGTAAACTTTTGAAATCCTTCTTGGGCTACCAAGTCATAGGCAGCATCCAAAATTTGTTGGCGAGTAATTACTTTTTTTCTAGCCATCCCTTTTACTCCTTTCAAAAAATACAACTGAAGCAAATCCTTCCCCTTAGTTATTATATCATGCTTAATATCAAATGCCTAGACTGTTTTTTAAAAGCGCTGTCAAATTTATAAATCTTGATAATCACCAGTAACTGAAATATCAGTTTGTGGAATTTCAATTATTTAAACTGCAATAAAAAATTGAGAATTCTGACAAATGATGTTATCATAAGGGAGATTATGTAATCAAAAAAACTTAGTGGAGGTCTTTATGTTAGCTAACTTTGCACAAAACCTAGAAAAATACGCGGCTTTGATTACCGAAGTCGGTGTCAACGTCCAACCGGGACACACCATCGTCCTAAACATCAGTATTGAACAACAAGAATTAGCTCACCTAATCGTAAAAAAAGCCTACGAATTAGGAGCAGCTGAAGTTTCAGTTCAATGGATTGATGAATTTTCTGCCCGAGAATTTTACTTGCACGGCGCCGAAGATCGTTTATCCGAAGTCCCTGCTTATAAAATTGCGCAAGGAAATGACTGGTTAGCTAAAGGTGCATCTCGGATTAGCGTTGTTTCTAGCAATCCTGACGCACTAGCTGGCGTCGATCCAGAACGGGTCGCCAAGTACCAAAGTGCCATGGGAAAAGCCATGATGCATGTTCGTTTAGCTACACAAGCTAATAAAGTTTCTTGGACCGTAGTAGCCGCCGCTTCCCCAGCTTGGGCTAAAAAAGTTTTCCCTGACTTAACTTCTGAAGAAGAACAAGTAGACGCTTTATGGAATCAAATTTTTAAAACGACCCGTATCTATAGCGAGGATCCTGTCGCTGCTTGGCAAAAACACGACGCTACGTTAGAAACAAAAGCAGACGAGCTAAATCGCATTCAATTTGATGCTTTACATTATACGGCTCCTGGCACTGATTTAACCATCGGCTTACCGGAAAATCATTTATGGGAAGGCGCCGGTAGTTTCAATAGTCGCAAAGAAAAATTTATGGCTAACATGCCAACAGAAGAAGTCTTCACTGCTCCTGATTGCCGACGGATTAATGGCACAGTCTCCTCCACTAAACCTTTAAGTTATGCTGGCACAACGATCTCCGGCATGCACTTTACTTTTAAAGATGGCAAAGTAGTGGACTTTTCCGCGGAAGTTGGCGAAGAAGTCTTAGGAAAATTACTAGCAACAGATGAAGGGTCAAAAAGTCTTGGTGAAGTTGCCTTAGTTCCCGATCCTTCCCCTATTTCCCAATCGGGCATTACTTTTTACAATACCTTATTTGACGAGAATGCTTCCAACCACTTAGCATTAGGTCAAGCTTATGCTTTCAGCTTAGTTGGTGGTACTGAAATGACCGGCGAAGAACTAGCTAGTCACGGCTTAAATCGCAGTCAAAGTCACGTGGACTTTATGATTGGTTCTAGTGAAATGAACATCGACGGTATTAAAAAAGATGGCACGATTGTCCCAATTTTTAGAAATGGTGACTGGGCCTAGAAATTAAATAACCGAAAAATAAAAAAGCGAGAAAAATTTGTGAAATTTTTCTCGCTTTTTACTTTTCTTTTGCACCAAAATTAGATGACATATTCAGGTTCTTTTGCTACTTTTTTGTCTTTAGGCGCTTCCTCTTTTTCATCCTTTAGAGCTTTAGCTTCTTGTTGCGCTTCTTGTTGCGCTTCTTTAAAAGCTTTAGATTTAGCATCTTTATAGTCCTTTTGACGTTTAGCAAAAGTCTCTTCTTTTGTTTCGTGAGCCATGCTCTTCACCTCCTAAAAGCGTTTTCTTCACAAACTTATTGTAACACAACTGTGTTGGTTAGCAATAGTTTATTGCCTGATTGACGAAAAATTTTTTCAAGGATATAATTAAAGCATTGTCGTGTCCTCGTAGCTCAGTAGGATAGAGCGTTTGCCTCCTAAGCGAAAGGTCGCTGGTTCGATTCCAGTCGGGGACGTTAAAAAAGCGCTGAAAATGTTGATTTGTCAACATGCGCGTTTTAAATGTGCCAAATTTGTGCTAAATACTTTTTAATTGTCAAAAGGAATTATCTTAGCACTATGAGGTACAAAAAGAAAAACAAGTCTGCATTCTTTAGTAAAGATTGTTAGACTTGTTTTTTATTTTACATCTATCTGTTAAAGGATTGAAATTAATCGCTGCCCACTATGTGCTATAATCACCCTATTGGAAAGAGAAGGTGAAAACATGGAAAGCAGAAGTCAATATCATAATGCTGGTCAGGATAGGAAAAGAAAAAATTCAAATAAGTGGTTTTTACTAATTATCGTGATCTTACTTTTGACAATACTCATGATGATTGCTTTTATTTTGCATCTAGGCGCCGACAAAGAAAAAGAGAGTCCTAATACTTCTAGTACGACAGAGTTCGCTCAAGGGGCAAGTACTTCGGCAACTATGGCAGCTAGCAGTGATTGGGCCCAAGAATCTGTATCATCATCGAGCCAACCTGAATCAGCCTATGAGGATGGTTCACTGAAGAAAGTCAATCAAGATACTAGCCAATACGCAGTAGATTTAACTTTTCTAGCAGTGGGAGATTCCTTACAGGGAAGCTTTGCTGAAGCGACGATTACCTTCACACGAAGCAGTGACGATATGTACACATTTTCAGCAATAATTCCAGCAGAGAATATTACCGGCGAGCGTTCTGTAGTAGAAACGACTTATACTCTAGGGAATACTCGTTCAGCCCTTCAAGTTTGGAATGATAATCTTCAAGATACAAGAGAAGTCATCGTCAGCTCTTCATTAATAAACACAGCCAGTATTTTTAGAGACGCTAACGTCACTGCCATGGACGAATTTTTTAATATGTATCAACTTAAAGAAGGTAATGGCTTTTTATTCTATAACAAATCAGGAGCTATAACTATTGCGTTTAAAAGAACAGATGCAATGGGTTATTTAAGCATGGAACTTCATAAAAAGAATTAAGAAGTCCTCAGTTCTCATCATCAACGGCCTGTAAGAAGTGACCAACGGAAAACTAACAACTGGACGCTTTTTCACGGTTATCCACCAGCTTTATGGTTTCTAAAAAAGCAGCGCCGCAAAAATTGCGGCGCTGCTTTTCGTTTCAGGATTATTGTGCTGCGTCTTCGTTTTCGGCAGCTTTCCGGCGTTTGCCAGCTTTTTCCCGTTCATTTTTATTTAAGATTTGTTTCCGTAAGCGGATGGAATCTGGCGTTACTTCGCAGTATTCGTCATCACTTAAGAATTCTAATGATTCTTCTAAGCTTAAAATCCGCGGCCGTTTAATGACCGATGTTTGGTCTTTATTGGCGGAACGGACGTTGGTTTGTTGTTTTGCACGCGTGATATTAACGGTTAAGTCATTTTCACGAGCGTTTTCTCCCACAATCATGCCTTCGTAAACTTCAGTCGTTGGTTCCACAAAGACCGTCCCTCGTTCTTCGATAGACATGATGGAGTAAGTCGTAGCTTTCCCTGTGTCTAAGGAAACTAAAGCACCGGTATGGCGGCCACCAATCCGACCTGGTAACATTGGCAAGTAGGAATCAAAGGTGTGGTTCATAATCCCGTAACCGCGCGTCATGGAAAGGAACTCAGTGGAGTAACCTAGTAAACCACGAGCTGGTACTAGGAAGATTAAACGCATTTGACCATTACCGGCGTGAATCATGTCTTGCATTTCACCTTTACGTTGTGATAATGATTCAATGATGGTACCCATGTATTCTTCTGGCGTGTCAATTTGGACTAATTCGAAAGGTTCGCATTTCACACCGTCCACATAACGAACGATAACTTCTGGCCGAGAAACTTGCAATTCATAGCCTTCACGGCGCATTTCTTCAATTAAGATGGACAAGTGTAATTCTCCACGACCGGAAACAATCCAACGATCTGGTGAATCTGTATTTTCAACTTTCAAGGAAACGTCCGTTTGTAATTGTTGCATCAAACGTTCTTCGATTTTACGGGCCGTTACCCATTTTCCTTCGCGACCAGCAAATGGTGAGTTGTTTACTAAGAAGGTCATTTGCAAGGTTGGCGCATCAATTCGTAAGATTGGGAGCGCTTCTTGATGGTCAGTTGGTGTAACAGTTTCCCCAACGAAGATGTCTTCCATCCCGGAAACAGCAATTAAATCGCCGGCTTTGGCGCTTTGGATTTCTTCACGTTTTAAACCGAAGAAACCAAATAATTTAGTGACGCGGAAGTTTTTCACGGAGCCGTCTAATTTCATTAAGGATACTTGGTCCCCGACACTGATGGTACCACGGAAAACGCGGCCAATTCCGATTCGACCAACGTATTCGTTGTAGTCTAGTAAGGACACTTGGAATTGTAAAGGTTCATCAGAGTTATCCACTGGTGCTGGAATATGGTCAATAATCGTTTCAAAAATTGGTGCCATAGTGTGTTCTTGGTCCGCTGGATCTTCAGACAAGCTGGAAGTTCCGTTTAAAGCTGAAGTGTAAATAACAGGGAATTCCAATTGGTCATCATTGGCGCCTAGTTCGATAAATAATTCTAAGACTTCGTCCACAACAAATTCCGGACGAGCAGAAGGTTTATCAATTTTATTCACGACAACAATCGGTGTTAAATGTTGTTCCAAAGCTTTTTTCAAAACGAAACGGGTTTGCGGCATGGTCCCTTCATAAGCATCCACCACTAACAAAACACCATCAACCATTTTCATAATACGTTCTACTTCACCACCGAAGTCCGCGTGTCCAGGAGTGTCCATGATGTTAATTTTAGTATTATTGTAAGAAACAGCAGTATTTTTCGCTAAAATGGTAATACCCCGTTCTTTTTCAATCGCGTTGGAATCCATCGCCCGTTCTTGCAATTGTTCCCGTGCACCTAGGGTTTCTGATTGCTTTAATAACTCATCCACCAAGGTTGTTTTACCGTGGTCGACGTGGGCAATGATGGCAACGTTACGAATATCTTCTCTTAATTTCAATTTGTATATCTCCTTAAATTATAATCTCCCGACAAGTCTCTTCACAAAAAAGAAAATAGCTGAAGCTATTTTCCAACGAATATACTGCGACAAATTATTATAGCAGATTCTTTTCATGAAATACAGTAAAAGTTTTCAAATTTATTTTCTTTTAAAAGCTTTTTTGAAACTCAGCAAAAGCGGGTTGTGACAAGGCAATGAAGGGTTGGCGCCCGGAAAAATTTAAAGGAGCTTTGTCGGCTCCTGTATAAGGAATCCCAAAGGCATCCAGCAAGGCACAACCTGGTGCGTAATCCCACGGTTGCAAATTAGATAAGTAGCCTACTTGTTGACCCGTTAAGATGGCAATCATTTCTAAACCAGCGCAACCCATTATCCGGACGCCGGCTGTCGCATCCCCCACCGCTTGAGCGTTGCATAAATTATGAGCGTACAAATACGCATTCATTCCTAGTAAGCCATCAGCTAAGCGCATCGCCTTGGGTGGCCTTAATTTTTCTTGATTACAATAAACGCCAAGATCACGCCCACCCCAATAAAGTTTGCCGGCCATCACGTCGTAAATAAAGCCGAGACGACTTTGGCGTTTTTCATAAAGAGCTAACATAATACAAAAGTTTTGTTTTTGTAAGACAAAATTCAAGGTGCCGTCAATCGGATCGATAATCCAAACCCGTTTTTGCCAGTCGACTTCTTGATTGAAGCCCGACTCTTCTCCTAAAATATCATCTTCCGGGAAATGTTCTTGAATTTTCCCGACTAAAAAAGCTTGGGTCGCTTTATCGAGATTCGTCACTAAATCGTTGCGTCCACTTTTCGTTTCTACTTCTAAAGGCTCTAACATTTTTTCCCGCAAAACACTAGCGGCTTCTTCTAACCAAGGAATAACAAGTTCAGCGATTTCTTTCAAGATTTTGCCTCCATTTTCAAGATTTTTCGGGTACTCGTTTTACTTGCTTGCACGACGCGGTACAGAGAATAACCACTCTCCTGCTGAAATTCTTTACCTAAGCGCTTTTCTTCCCCAATACTGGGAACCACTTTTTTAAAGGCTTGATAGCCAGCTTTAAACTCGGCTAAGGGTATTCCTTTTTCATAGGCCGCTTCCACTAAGTTCCATAGCTTCATCACCACTACTAATTCTTCCTGACGCCACGTGTAGTCTAGCGGGTATTGATAATTTTCTTTCATGCTCATCCTCCTACCTACATTCTCCTTTAGTGTATCATAAACTGTCCTCTTTCCGCATGCTTAAAGGGATTAGCACCCATAGTTTTCAGGTAATCAGGTAAATAAAACTCTAATTAAATGACAACAGCTACTTTATTTTGCCGTTTTTTTCCGCTAAACTATTTGTGAAAATAAATTTGAAAGAAACTGAAAGGTGTGAAAGTTTAATTGATGCAAGCGGTGGTTTTTGATGTGGATGATACTTTATATGACCAACAAGCGCCCTTCCGAAAAGCAGTAAAAGCACTCGTTCCCCAAGTACTAGCAGCCGATTTTCACCCGTTGTATTTGCGTTTTCGTTATTACAGCGATGAAAATTTCCCCAAAGTAATGACGGGAGAATTAACTTTAGTGGAAATGCGGAATCAGCGGATTATTGAATCTTTAGTGGATTTGGATTATCCCCGTTTAACAACCGTAGAAGCGCTCCGTTTTCAAAAACTTTACGAAGATGAATTACAACAAATCCAACTTCACGCAGATATTGCAGAGACACTAGATTACTTGAAAGCGCGCCAAATTCCCATTGGCATCATCACTAACGGCCCGACAGATCACCAATATAAAAAAATCAAACAACTGCAAGTGGAAAATTGGGTGGCCCAAGAACGGATTATTATTTCCGAAGCAACGGGTTATCAAAAGCCTGAAGTAGAAATTTTTCAGATTGCGCAAAATCTTTTTGGCTTCACGCCGGCAGAAACCCTTTATGTGGGGGATAGTTTTGAAAGTGATGTCGCCGGTTGTAAGAAAGCGGGCTGGCAATCCTTGTGGTTTAATCATCGCTTACGCCAAGCGCCCATAGCCCCGGCCCACTTACCTGACTTTGAAATTCAATCCTTTCCGCAATTATTGATCACCTTACAGGAAATTTTTTAAGGAAAGTTTTAAACTTGGGGCCGACCGCCAGTGGTTTCTTGTCAGTTGTAACAAAAAGCTGTATAGTAAGTCCAACTTGAAAGCTGTTTAGGAGGCGCCCCGTGTTTACTTTTTTACCTCATAGTATTTTGCAAATGGCGACGATTTTTTTATCCATCGTCATTGAAGCTTTGCCGTTTGTTTTATTAGGTTGTCTGATTTCCGGTGCGCTGCAAGTTTTTCTAACGCCGCAACGAGTAAAAAAAATCTTGCCTAAAAATAAATTTCTTGGGATTTTAGTCGGCTGTGTCTTAGGCTTTTTCTTCCCTTCTTGCGAGTGTGGGATCGTGCCGATTGTCAATCAGTTCGTCAAAAAAGGCGTGTCGGAACACACGGCCTTTGCCTTTATGCTCACCGCCCCGATTGTCAATCCCATCGTTATTTTTTCTACGTATATCGCCTTTAGTAACTCTGTTAAGTTCGCTTTATTACGCGTTGTCGGCAGTTTCTTTGTGGCCATCATCATTGGCAGTTGGATTGCCTATTTTAACCATACCACCATTTTAAAAAAACAGCTTGCCGCAAGTGACACACAAGAGCATGACCACCACCATCATGCAAAGCTTTCCGGTAAACAAAAGGCGGTGGACGTGTTGCTACACGCCTTAGATGAATTTTTTGATACGGGACGTTACTTGATGTTTGGGGGCTTAATTGCCAGTGCTATGCAAGTTTTCTTGCCTACTTCCGTCTTGTTGACCGTGACTTCTTCTAAATTACTAGCCATCGCCTTACTAATTCTTTTAGCGTTAACCATGTCCTTGTGTTCAGAAGCGGATGCTTTTGTCGGCAGCTCCTTATTAAGTCTTTTTGGGACAGCGCCGGTGGTGGCGTTTCTCGTCTACGGTCCCATGGTGGACATCAAAAATCTTTTAATGATGAAACGTTACTTTGGGACCCGCTTTGTTTTAGCGATGGTGGGACTGATTACTTTAAGCGTCACTTGCTACGCTTTCATTGTCTAAGGAGGCGGCCTAATGATTCGATTTTTAATTTTAGCTGGTTATTTTGAGTTGATGCTGATGCTGCAAACTTCCGGCAAGTTAAATCAATACATCAATGTCCATTATCGCTATTTGGCCATTCTTTCCATGATTCTTTCCTTAATTCTAGCTATCGTGCAATTAATTCTCTGGGTGAAAAATGACCAGACACAACATGAACATGATGATCACCAACACGGCTTAAAGAGTCGCAGCCAACGAATCATCGCTTACGTGCTCCTGAGTTTGCCGCTAATTGTTGGTTATCTTTTTCCCACCGTCAGTCTTGATACCACCATCGTGGAAGCTAAGGGCTTTAATTTCCCCATTAGTAAAGAATCGGTGGGGGATCCTGAAATGAATACCCAATACTTAAAACCAGACACTAGTATTTATTTTAATGAAAATGATTACCACGACCAAATGACCAAACTGCTGGCAAAATATCAAAATCAATCGGACTTAAAGGTTACTGAGGATAATTATTTGGAACTAATGGAACTCATTTATAATTATCCCAGTGAGTTTCTCGGCCGAACCATTACGTATACTGGTTTTGCCTATGTCACCCAACAAAATGGCACCACCGATGATTTTATTTTCCGCTTTGGCATTATCCATTGTGTCGCAGACTCCGGAGTTTTTGGTTTACGAGTGACCTTGCCGGCAAATACCACGGTTCAAAACAATGAATGGGTTACAATTAGCGGCACCTTAACGAACGACTACTACGCTCCCTTTAAACGTCAGCTCCCCACGGTCAAAGTCGCCACCCTAACAAAGGTCGCAACGCCGGCCAATACTTATGTTTATCGTTCTTTTTAAGTAATCCTTAGCAAAAAGACGCTGCCTCAGCTGGCAACGTCTTTTTTCGTTTATTTTAAAACTTCCGCAATATCAGTCAACATTTCTGTGTAGGCAATCGGACCATTGTATAGCCAACTTTTTTCTGGACT
Source organism: Enterococcus nangangensis (assembly GCF_005405245.1). GTDB lineage: Bacteria > Bacillota > Bacilli > Lactobacillales > Enterococcaceae > Enterococcus_J > Enterococcus_J nangangensis. The sequence goes on from NZ_BJDR01000016.1 coordinate 40,487, forward strand.
AAATTCATGGAGCTGTTGATTTTTAACGGCGGGAATATTTTCCCAGAGACTTTCTTTAAACATCGCCGCGCCAGTATCGCTATTAACAAGGAATAAGTAGTCGGCATCTAATTGCGACAAACTTTCCAAAGAGACTTGCGACCAATCAGACGTTGCTTTTGCAGTAACGTCAGCGACTAAAGCTGGCACTTCAAAGCCTAAGTCTTGATACAAAAGACGCCCGGAAGAGCGATCTGACCGTACCATAAAGGCAGTGTTGTTAGTTACCCATAAAACAGCAGCGGACTTTCCTTCGATTTTAGCCGCTAATTCTTTTTTTGTTGCGGCAACATCATCTTGATACTCTTTTAAAACTTTTTCTCCAGCATCCACTTTACCTAAAACTTTAGCTACGTCGGTCAGTTGTTCTTCCCACGTAACGCCATCGCCATTTTTCACAACATAAGTCGGTGCAATTTTACTGTATTCGTCGTATTTGCCCCCTTCAACTAAACCACTGGAGCTCACCAGCAACAAATCAGGCGTAAAACTCAAGACGTCTTCATAAGGCAAATCATAACTAATCGTTGGAATATCGGCTAATTTATCTTGTAAATAATTTTGAATGGAGCCACCTCCTACAGTCCACTGAGCAACTGGGGTCACCCCTAAAGCCAACACATAGTCTTCTAAGTAGCTGGCAATCACGCGTTGCGGATTCGCCGGTACCGTGACGGTATGACCATCAGCATCCGTTAATGTTTGGGCGGCACTTGAGCTATCCGTAGTACTTTCACTGCTTCCTTTTGCATCTCCTTGCCCTTTACAAGCGACTAAACTCAAAGCGGCCAAAAACGTCATGGCCCCTAAAATAATTTTCTTTTTCATACACTACCTCTTTCTTTTAATTGAGAAATATTCTCAGTTAATATTATTGCGAAGTTTGAAACCCTTGTCAATACTAAAATTTATAGTTGACGACCTTCCGAAAAAAAAGGATAATTGAGAATGGTTATCAAAGGAACGAGGACAATTATGACAGATTTAAAAACCAAACAATTAACAGTCAGCTATGAAAAAAAAGAAGTCATCCATCAAGTAGACCTCGCTTTGCCGGTGGGAAAAATTACCAGCTTAATTGGTCCCAATGGCAGTGGTAAATCTACCCTCTTAAAAGCTGTGGCGCGGATTTTAACACCAGATAACGGTGCTGTTTTACTAGATGGTACCGACATTCAACGGCTCGACACGCGACAAGTCGCCCAAAAATTAGCTATTCTTGGTCAAAGTAGCACCCTTTTGACAGGTCTCACGGTAAGCGAAGTTGTGGCGTACGGTCGTTTCCCTTATTTAAAGGGTTTCGCTGGTTTGAAAGAAAACGACTATCAACTGATTCAATGGGCCTTAGATGCAACCGGGCTGACAGAATTAAAAGAGCGGCGGTTAAACGCCCTTTCTGGGGGGCAACAACAGCGGGTCTGGATTGCTATGGCCTTAGCGCAAGACACCGATTTATTATTATTAGATGAACCGATTACTTTTTTAGATCCCGCCCACCAGTTAGAAATTTTAAATTTATTAACTACGATTCAACAGCAAGGCAAAACTATTTTTATGACGATTCACGATTTGAATCAGGCCTCCCGCTTTTCTGATTACATTATCGGCATGCGGGGAGGGGAAATTTTAATGACAGGTACACCGCAAGAAGTTTTTGTGCCGCAACAAATGGCCCGACTTTTTGATATTGACGCTGAATTTTATACGCCGGAAAACTCACAAAAACCCCGCATTTTAGATTATTCCTTATTGCCAAAAGGAGCAGATGCCTCATGAAAATAAAAAAATTTTCTTTTGTCAGTCTGCTGTTCTTGTTACTCATCCTCATGTGTCTCCTTTCACTGCGTTATGGCGCGGTGCGTAACAGTTGGCACGATGTTTGGGGTCTTTTTAGGCCTACTGCAGAGCAAGGTCCCCTAAGTCAAATGATTATGGAGCTGCGGGTGCCTCGTACCTTAAGCGCGCTTTTAGTGGGGGCGAGCTTTGCTGTAGCGGGCGCTATGATGCAAGGGATTACCGCCAACCCGATCGCCGACTCTGGTCTGTTAGGAATTAATGCCGGAGCAGGTCTTGGTCTAGCGTTAACCTTTGCGCTTTTTAAAAGTCCGCAACCGGCTGTGACGATTCTTTTTGCTTTTTTAGGGGCTTTACTTTCTTTAGCCATCGTTTACTTTTTAGCCAGTCAACGAAAATTTGGCTTTAACCCATTGAAAATGGTTTTATTAGGAGCGGCATTGAGTTCTTTTTTTGCGGCCTGTAGTCAAAGTATCAGTTTATATTTTAATTTGAATCAAGATTTAGTCTTCTGGTTAGTTGGTGGCACCGGGAACATTACTTGGAGCCAACTGCCACTAGCGGCTCTTGTAATCCTTTGTGGGCTATTCTTGAGTTTTCTTTTAGGCAGCCAAATTACCTTATTAAGTTTAGGGGATGAAGCGGCAATTTCTTTAGGTAAAAAGCCGGCGACGATTCGCAAATTAGCGATGCTGGCGGTTTTATTATTAGCAGGAACTGCTGTCGCTTTAGTGGGGACGATTAGTTTCCTGGGACTTTTTATCCCCCACATTACCCGCCACTTTGTCGGTCATGACTATCGCAGACTTTTACCAGCAACAGCCCTTTTAGGCGGCTTATTTTTCGTTAGTGCCGACCTTTTGTCCCGCATCATTGCCCCACCTTTAGAAACACCGGTGGGAGTCATCGTCACAGCAATTGGTGTGCCCTTTCTCCTTTATCAAATTCGTCGAGGTCGCCTATGAAAAAGAAAATTACCTTGATTGGTTTACTGTTGCTCCTCTTTTTAGGTATCCTTCTCAGCTTAAAAGTTGGCACCACTTCCTTTAGTTGGGCCGCTTTGAGTCGTATTTTACAAGGGGGCGGTACTAGCGCTGAAAATTTAGTGCTCTACGACTTTCGTTTGCCGCGCCTGCTTATTGCTCTTTTGGCGGGTAGCGGCTTGAGTTTAGCTGGCTATGTTTTTCAAACGATTACCCATAACGACTTAGCCGATCCCGGCATTTTAGGAATTAATGCCGGAGCGGGTTTAACCGTCCTACTTTATCTAGGCTTTTTTGCTAGTGGTCAAACGAGTTGGCTCTTACCTTTAGTCGCTTGTACTGGTAGTCTATTTGCCGCTTTCCTTGTTTACCTTTGTGGTCAACAATTCCGTCGTCTCTTACCCAATCGTTTATTGTTAGCTGGCGTTGCCGTAAACGCTGGTCTTTCCGCCCTCACGTTAATTGCCACTTTAAAAGTCGCACGGGATAATTACACCTTTGTCACCAGTTGGCTAGCGGGAACTATTTGGGGCGCTACTTGGCAATACGTCGGTTTATTGCTCCCTTGGCTCCTGATTTTAGTGCCTGTTTTATTTTCCCAAGGGCGAACCTTAGAGCTCTTAAACTTAGGAGATGAAACAGCGATTGGTTTGGGAGTGGCGCTACGTAAGAAACAATTTTTCTTATTGCTTTGTGGCGTTTGTCTAGCGGCAGTCAGTGTCGCCGTTGCCGGTAGCATTAGTTTTATCGGTTTAATTGCCCCCCACATCGCCCGGACCTTGCAACCCAAGCGCAACAATACCACCTTAGCTTTCACCATGCTAATGGGCGCTTTACTGTTAACCTATGGCGATCTTTTAGGTCGTATCCTTTTACCGCAAGGGGAACTAGCTGCGGGGATTGTCGTCGCTTTAGTAGGAGCACCTTATTTCATCTATCAATTATTAAAAACCAGCTAATCGAGTAGGAGGTAGACGATTATTTCGCCTACCGACCTCTCACACCACCGTACGTACGGTTCCGTATACGGCGGT